>CAXTME010000021.1:0-50493 GCA_964245215.1 uncultured Lichenihabitans sp. | reverse complement strand
TCGGCGTCGCGGCGGAGCAGATTTTGAGCCAGGTCCGACGCGACGACCTCGATCTGGATGCTGGGTTCGGCGTCCCGCAGGGCCACGAGGATCGGCGGCAGCAGAAGATTGGCGACGATCACCGACGCCGCGATGCACACGGTCCCGGTCAGTTGCTGCGAACGGCCCTGGGCCTTGAGCGCCAGGGCATCGGCGGCCGCACCCATGGCGCGGGCGTCCTCGATCAGGCCGAGCGCCGCCTCGGTCGGGTCGAGCCCGCGCACCGAGCGCGTGAACAGGGTGACGCCGAGCACCGTCTCCAGTTCGCGGATGTGCCGGCTGAGCGTCGGCTGGGTCGTCGCGATGCGTGTCGCAGCCGCCGACAGCGAGCCCGTTTGGGTCACCGCGAGAAACGAGCGCAGCAGTGTCCAATCGACAGTATTCATTTTTGAAACAGGTTCATACCCATTTTGAAGATACCCATACAGCAATGCATCGTCCAGTCTCCGAGGCGTCAGTCAAGGAGATCGCGTCATGTCCGGAAGCGTCACGGGAGGACCGAAGATGCTCCTTCGCTTCGAAGCCCTTTTCGTCATCATCGCAGCCTCCGCCGCCTATGCCCGGCTGGGTGCCAGTTGGTGGCTGTTCGCGGCCCTGATCCTGGCGCCCGACCTGTCGATGCTGGGCTATTTTGCCGGACGAAAGATTGGGGCACTTTTCTACAACGTCGGCCATTGGTACGGCCTGCCCGCAGCCTGCATCGCCTGGGGCGTGTTCGCACCGGCCCCGCAGCTCTTGGGGGCCGGTCTGATCTGGGTCGCCCATATCGGCATCGACCGCGCACTCGGATACGGTCTCAAATACGCCGACGGCTTCGGCGTCAGTCATCTGGGGCTGATCGGGAAGGCCCGGAGCGAGGCGCAGAGCCGGGCCGCTTCTGTCGCGTGAAGGACGGTGCCGATCTTCGGTGCACGGGCGGGGGAAGCCGTTCCAATCGAGCTCTGAAAGCAACATCGTGGCGCCACCTGTCACGATCGTCGGAGCGAGCCTCGGCGGCCTCACCCTCGCGCCCGTCTTCCAACTCCACGGCATCTGCGCGACGATCTACGAGGCGGAACCCTCGGAAGCGGCCCACTCAGGTCCCCGATTCAGAATGCGAACATGCGCGCGAGCTGCACTGTGTCATCATCGGGAAGCCGATAGATCAGCACGAGATCGGGCCGGACGTGGCAGTCCCGATAGTCCTGCCATTCGCCCTTGAGCTGATGGTCGTGGTGGCGAGGGTCCCGGGGGTAAGCGGCCCGCCAACGCGTCCGGCACGACCTGGAGGTCGGCATCCAGCGTCGCCCGATACTGCCCCTTGCGCTCCGCTTGTAGTCGCGAGTGAAGCGCTCACTCCAGACGATCCCTCTCGGAGGCGGCGGTTCCGGCTCAGTCTCCCTTGTCTTCTGCGGCATGCAGTTCGGCCATCAATTCGGCCACGCTTCCGGAGCGCCGCAGGCCGACCCCCGCTTGAACCTCCCGCATAGCCGCGATGGTCTCCTCGTTGGGAACGAGAGGCTCAAACGGCAGGGCCTTCTCCCGCGCAACTCGAATCAGCATCAGCCGGAAGGCCTGTGGCACGGTCATACCCATGGATGCGAGAACCGCGTTGTATCGAATGCGCGCCGCAACAGCTCGTCCGCGCGCCACACCCTCCATGAAGCACCATTCAAATCGACCTCCGGAAGGAATCTCATGACGGCACCCGTCACGATCGTCGGAGCGGGCCTCGGCGGACTCGTCCTCGCGCGCGTCCTCCACCTCCACGGCATCCCGGCGACGATCTACGAGGCGGAATCCTCGGAAGCGGCCCGCACGCAGGGCGGCCAGATCGACATTCACGAGCATGACGGGCAGCGCGCGCTCGAAATGGCCGGCCTCACCGACGCGTTCCGCGCCATCATACACGAGGGTGGCGAGGCGTCGCGCGTGCTCGACCGGCACGGCACGGTGCTGCTCGACGACCCTGGCGCCGGCGGGCGTCCCGAGGTGTTGCGGGGCGATCTGCGCCGGATCCTGCTCGACTCCCTGCCCGACGCGACGATCCAGTGGGGACGCAAGGTCGCCGATGTCCAGACCCTCGGCGACGGCCGGCACGAGCTGACCCTCGCCGACGGGTCGACCGTGACCGCCAGCCTCCTCGTCGGTGCCGACGGCGCGTGGTCGAAAGTCAGGCCGCGGCTCTCCGATGCGAAACCTGAGTACGTCGGCACGGTCTTTATTGAGACCTACCTCCATGATGCCGACGTGCGGCATGCCGCGGCGGCCGCAGCGGTCGGCCGTGGTGGGATGTTCGCGCTCGCCCCGGGACAGGGGATCGTGGCGCACCGCGAGGCGGGGAACGTTCTTCACGCCTATGTCGAGCTGAACCGCCCCGCCGCGTGGATCGCCGGCATCGACTTCGCCGACGCCATGGCCGCGACGGCTCGGGTCGCGGCCGAGTTCGACGGTTGGGCTCCGGAGCTCACCGCGCTGATCACCGACGGCGAAACCGCACCGGTTCCGCGCATGATCCATGCACTCCCGAAGGGACACCGCTGGAACCGCGTGCCCGGAGTCACGCTCCTCGGCGATGCCGCGCACCTGATGCCGCCGGCCGGCGACGGCGCGAACCTGGCGCTGTTCGACGGCGCCGAGCTCGGCAAAGCCATCGCCGCGCACCCCGGCGACATCGAAGCGGCCCTCACCGCCTACGAAGCGGCGCTGTTCCCGCGCAGCCAGGCTGCCGCCGTGGACGCGCACATGATCTTAGAACTCTGCCTCGACGACCGCGCACCCTTCGGCCTCGTCGACTTCTTCACCGGTGCGTTCGAAGAGAGCAAGCAGGCTCCCCGACGTCCTGATCCACCCTCAATCATGTCACTTGCCCCGAGGCTCTAGCCAGCTACAGGTCCATACCTCCGAACGGTACCGGCTCGCGGCGCTGAACTTCGTTGTCCCCCCTCTTGCGGTCGATGCAGTTTCGATATATCTTTTATTTCGTAATATCGAAACCTAAACGGAAACCAATGCACCATTATCGTCATCATCCTCATGGCCACCGCTTTCATCGCGACACCGATGAGCACGCGGACCGTCATCGCGGGCGCGAAGAACGCCATCGCGGCCATCATCGCGGCGGAGGCGGCCGAACCGACCTCGGCCGCTTCTTCGCGCACGGCGACCTTCGTCTCGTGATCCTCGATCTGATCGCCGAGAAGCCCCGGCACGGCTACGAGATCATCAAGGCCATCGAGGACCGTGTCGGGGGAGCCTATAGCCCGAGCCCGGGGACGGTCTATCCCACCCTGACCCTGCTCGAGGAGATCGGCTACGTCACGGTCACGCCCGGCGAAGGCACCAAGAAACTGCACGAGATCACGGCGGACGGACGGGCCTTCCTCGAAGGCAGCCGTCCGGCGGTCGACGCCCTCCTGGCCCGCATGGACCAAGCCGGCCAGGCTTACGGCGGTGCTCCGCCGGCCTCCGTCACGCGCGGCCTGGAGAACCTGAAGCTCGCGCTGCGGCTGCGCCTCGCCAACCGGCCTCTCAGCAGCGAGCAGGTGGCCGCCATCACGGCGGCCCTCGACGCCGCGGCCGTCGCGGTGGAGCGGACATGAACGACCTCTTCCATCCCGAACGCCACGCGATCGGTCGCGTCCGCCACGAGTTGCGCCGCCGTCTGCTCACCGTGCAGACGGCCGAACGGCTCACCCCGCGCATGATCCGCGTCACGCTCGTGGGCGAGGATCTCGCCGGCTTCGTCAGCGACGGCTACGACGATCACGTCAAGCTGTTCTTCCCGGCAGCCGAAGAGAACGGCGCCGAGCCGCCATCCATGCGCGACTACACGCCCCGCCGCTACGACGAGGCAGCCGGCACGCTCACGGTGGACTTCGCGCTGCACGACGCAGGACCCGCGACCCAGTGGGCCGCGCAGGCGGCACCCGGGCAGACGCTGCAGATCGGCGGGCCACGCGGTTCGTTCGTCGTGACGGATGATTTCGAGTGGTACCTGCTGGTCGGGGACGAAACGGCGCTGCCGGCCATCGGCCGTCGCCTCGAAGAGCTGCGCCCGGGCGTGCGGGCCCTCGTGGTCGCGGCCGTGGCCGGACCCGAGGAGGAACAAGCCTTCGAAACCCGTGCAGAAGTCGAAACCCACTGGGTGCACCGGCCGCTCGAACGGGCGACCGACCCCGCGCCGCTCCTTCGGGCCGTCGCGGCCCTGACCTTGCCGGAGCAAGATGGTTACGCCTGGGTGGCGGGCGAAAGCCTGACCGCCAAAGCGATCCGCCGGCATCTCGTTGTCGAGCGCGGTCTGCAGAAAGCCTGGGTCAAGGCGGCCGGCTATTGGCGCAGCGGTAGCACGGCCATCCATGATACCCACGACGATTAGTGGATTGCCACGCGAACCATCACTGATCGAGCTCGTGTCCGACGACACGGGCGTTTCTGCGGCCTGCGAACGTTACGCGGACCCATCGTAGAGAAGAATGAAGCAACTCTTACGTGTGTACGCCAATATGGCCCTGAGAAGCGTGGCGTGGCACAGTGGCTCCGATTGTGATTCGGATTTCATGCCATGGTTGCTCGCCGGACGGAAGATAGGGCCTGGATCGTTGCCGAAAGGCTGATCCTCTCGGGTTGCATTTCGCAGATCGCCGCGACCTCCGACGGGATCGGCGCCCGGTGAACCAATTCCTTGTCGGGGGGAGCCGATCCGCTCATAGGCGTTGGCCATGAAGGCGCAACGCGACATCGACACCCCTGTATCGCCCCTGCGATCGGCTTCGTGGCGGGCCTTCGTCGTGCCTAGCTCGGCCCCGTATCTCCGCAGGCCTGCTTGCATCCTGGTATCGCAGATTTGGCTGACCGGTGCCGTTTCGATCTGCACCGTCCTTCTGCTCATGGGCGCCCTGCTGTGGACGCTACAGCGTGCGGGCGACGCCCGCACCGCCTTCGATCTCGATCTCGTGTCGGTGGGCGGTCTTGCCGCCATCCTCGCGGTGTTGGCGCTCACCCGGCGGATGGCTTCGACCCTTCGGCAAACCGTCGACCCGTGGCTCGAAGCCATGGAGCGGGTCACGTCCGGCGACCTTGGTCAGCGGATGCCCTGTGCAGAGCCGAGTGTCGAGCCCATCGCGTCGGCCTTCAACGCGATGGTCGATCGGCTCGACACCGGGCGTCGGCAACACGAGCGGACGATCTGCGACGTCGAACGCCTGAATGCCGACCTCAAGAGCAGCGAGAGAGCCGCGCGAAAGGATCAGAACCTGCTGGTCCGGGCCTGCGCCACGGCCGGAGTCGGCGGGTGGGAGGTGGACCTTGCCGTCGGCACGCTGACCTGGTCGGAGGAAACCTTCCGCCTGCACGATGCCGACCCGGGGTATCGACCGACACTGGAGACGGCGATCGGCTTCTACGCGCCGGCCTGCAGGCCCGTGATCGAAAAAGCCGTGCGCGATGGCATCGAGGACGGTCTGCCGTGGGACCTCGAACTCGAACTGAGGTCCGCTCGCGGAAGATCGTTCTGGGCGCGCGTGAACGGGACGACGGAATACGAGCACGGCAAGGCCGTAAGACTGGTCGGCGCGATCCAGGACATCACCGACAAGATCCAGGCCCAGCGCCAGTTGAGAGAAAAATCGGCCAACCTCGAAGCCACCCTCGACAACATGCAGCAGGGCCTCGTCAAGATCGCCTCCGACCGCCGGATCGAACTCTCGAACCGGCGCTTCGCCGAACTGCTCGGCATCCCGGCTGAGATCATGGACAAGGCCGTTCCGCATTTCGACGATGTGCTGACCCATCTCGACGAGAGGGGCGAGTTTGCGGAGATGGACCAAGAACTGCTACGCCGCGCTCGCGATCGGGGGAAGCCGCTCATAACCGGAACGCACGAGCGCGTGCGACCCAACGGCCAAGTCCTCGAAGTCATCACGTCGCAACTCGTCGACGGGTCCGTGGTCTCGACCTATACGGACATCACGGCCCGGCGGCGCGCCGAAAGAGCGGTCCGGGAAAGCGAAGCGCGATATCGCATGCTCGCCGACTCGACGAGCGATGTGATCACCCAGCTCGACCTTCACCTCGTCAGGCAATATGCCTCGCCGGCTTGCCGCGCCATGCTGGGCTACGAACCCGAGGAGATGGTCGGGCTGGTCCCGTCGGCCACCATCCATCCGGAGGATGCGGCGGCCGTCAAGGACGTCATGCTGCGTCTCGCGGCCGGGACGATCTCCGGCGACCGGGCCACCACGACCAATCGCATGCGCCACAAGCTCGGGCACTGGATCTGGCTCGAAGCCGCGCTCAACCTCGTCCGCGATCCCGACACGGGCGCCCCGAAGTTCCTGATCTGCGCACTGCGCGACGTCACAGAACGCCAGCGCGCGGCCCGTGAGCTCGAGCAGGCCAGGGCGATCGCCGAGAACGCAGCCCGGATGAAGGCGGATTTCGTCGCCAACATGAGCCACGAGCTGCGGACGCCCCTGACCGGGATCCTGGGGATCCATGATCTCCTCCGCACGGATCCGACGCTCGAACCGCGCCATAGGCGATTTCTGACGCTCGCCCATGACGCAGGCCGTTCGCTGCTCACGATCGTCAACGACGTGCTGGACTTTTCGAAAATCGAGGCTGGTCATCTCTCGATCGAGGCCTCGCGGTTCGATCTGGAGACCTTGGTGGCCTCCTGTCGCGACTTCGGTCAGGAGGACGCGAGAAAGAAGTCACTCGAGATCGTCTCCGAGATGGACGGCACGCCGGTCACGCTGCTCGGCGATCAGAACCGTCTTCGGCAAGTCCTGCTCAACCTGATCACCAATGCGATCAAGTTCACCGAACGGGGCAGGATCGTCGTCAACGCCCGTTATGACCCCGGTCTCGCGCGCCTGCATGTCGCGGTTTCCGATACGGGTATCGGCATCGCGCCCGACAAGCTCCCGCTTCTGTTCGGGCGTTTCACGCAGGCCGACACGTCGATCACACGGCGTTACGGCGGCACCGGCCTGGGCCTCGCGATCAGCAAACGCCTCGTCGAGCTCATGGGCGGCGAGATCGGGGCCAGGTCGCAACCGGACCGTGGCTCGACCTTCTGGTTCGAACTTCCGCTACCGTTCGAGGAACCCGCGGCGGCTCCGCGGAACTCGGCCAGGAGCAAGCGAGCGCTGCAGCCGCGGCGCGTGCTCCTGGCCGAGGACAACATCGTCAATCAGCAGATCATCACGGCCATGGTCGAAAACGTCGGACATCGCGTGACCGTCGTAGGTCACGGCGCGGCGGCCGTCGCGGGCGCCCGGAGCGACGAATTCGACGTCATCCTGATGGACATACAGATGCCCGTCATGGACGGCATATCGGCGGCCCGGGCCATTCGCGCGGCCGAAGTGGCCGAGAACCGCCGCGCTACCCCGATCATCGGCCTGACCGCCAATGCCATGAGCGAGGAGGTGGCCCGCTGTCGCGAGGCCGGCATGGATGCCCATGTGCCCAAGCCGATCGACTGGACCGAGCTCTTCGCGACCTTGGACATGATCGCGAGCCCGCCGCGGAGGCCCGAGGCCGCGAGTGCCGTGCCGTCGCCCGTGCTCGACGAGCGGAAGCTGTCGGAGCTCGTCGGCTTCATCGGTCGCGACCGGATAGCGAAGATGCTCGGCCAGTTCGTGGTCGAGATCGAGACTCGTGTCGCGTCCTCCGATCCGGCGGGCCCGAACGAACTCGCGACGCTAACCCACTCGCTGAGTTCGCTTTCGGGTCAGCTAGGCTTCTTGCAGCTGTCGCTCCTGTGCTCCGAGATCGAGCGCGAGGCGCGCCAGGGGCTCGGCCTCGATCGGCTGACGGACCTGCGCCTGGTGGCCGACAACGCCATCGTGGCGGCCCGCTCCTGCACCTACTTCTGACCCGCCGCTTCTGGCCACCAGGAGCCTCGGGACCGGTCGGCCGGAACGGCTGGTGATCATGGCCTTTTTCCACGTGCCATCAATCGTTGGCAGTCTCAGGACGCTGATGACAAGCGCCTCGCCTGTGCAGGCGAAGCTCAAAGCCTACGAGCCGAAACTTCCAGCCAAAGGACTCGGCAAGCTGATGGTTTGTGACGTTCGGGCCTAGCGACGGACCTACGTCTTTACAGTTCGGCCAGATTTGGTGGAAACTGATCGCCAAAGAGGTGAAATCAGAAAGCCTGTTCGTCGCGGTTTTTCGCGCAGATGTCGGCCTAGCGATGGCTTTCTAGTCTTCCCATCCGTCGGTCTGAAAAGGATTAAGGCAATGCAGCGATGCGACGCAAGCCAAATGCTGGGTTCCTTCAAGCGAGAATACACGATGTCGACGCTTGCTCAGTTAAGGCATAGTGCGATAGTTTTGACATCTATAATGGGTCTTTCCGTCACCTTTGCCAACCCCGCTCGGGCGGAAGGTTCGTTCACGCATTTCGCAGGAACATGGAAGGGCGGGGGAACTGTCACTACGGTCGACGGTAACCAGGAAAAGATCCGCTGCAAGGCGAACTATGGCGTCGACGCAACCGGCGACAGGCTCGACATCAACGTGGATTGCGCCAGTGACAGCTACCGGGTGAACCTCGTTGGTACCGTGAAGGCTCAGGGAGGCACACTGTCCGGATCGTGGCAGGAAACGACTCGGCAGATCCAGGGTGACGTCAGCGGTAGCTTACCGTCGCCCGATACGCTGCAGGCAAGTCTGCAAGCATTAGGTGGCGGCCTCGAACTGGCGGCCCGGACGGCCGGCAAGCATCAAGCCATCTCCATCACTTCACAAGGCAGCGACATCAAGGGCGTGACCATCAAGCTTCGAAAGAGCTGAGAGGAGCACGTCCGTCCGCTTGGCCGGATCATGGTCTTGCGTCTCTTCATCGTCCGCCGTGGCTTCGCCAATCGCGTGAATGCCTCGAGCTCGGTTCGAGCCGAAGGCATTGGCGTTCAGCATCGTGGCCCCCGTCGATCGGGTCGACCGAGGAAGGTCCGGCCGCCAATCGTTTACCAAGCGCGCCGGGCATGCGAAGCAGGATGAAAGCGCCGGGCGGACCGTTTTCGGACGGTTGATCGACCCGATCGCTCAACGCGACGAGACCGCGCCATGACCACACGCACCCGGCTCGCCGCCGCGACTCTCGACCGGTTGCCCGGCCATGTGCTGCGCCCAACCTACGACCGCGCGACCGTCGCGACCGGGATCGTGCACCTCGGCATCGGCGCCTTCCATCGTGCTCACCAAGCCGTCATGACGGACGCCGTCCTGGCTGAAGGCGATCGCCGCTGGGGCATCCTGGGCGCTTCGCTGCGGAGCCCCGAGACGCGCGAGGCGCTGGCCCCACAGGACGGGCTCTACACGGTTGCAGTACGGGACGCGTCGGGCGAGCGACTGCAGGTCGTGGGCAGCATCGGGGCTGTCGTGGTGGCGCCCGAAGACCCGCATGCGCTGCTGGCCGCCATGTCGTCTCCGAGCGTGCGGATCGTGTCGCTGACCGTCACCGAGAAAGGGTATTGTCACGCGCCCGCCACCGGCGACCTCGACGAGCGCCACCCCGAGATCGTCCATGACCTCGATCGTCCGGAGGCGTCGCGCTCGGCCCCGGGACTGATCGTCGAAGCATTGCGTCGCCGCCGCGCCGCCGGTGTTCCAGCGTTCACGGCGCTCTGCTGCGACAACCTCCCCCACAACGGGGCCACGCTGAAGCGCGTTCTCGTGCGCTTGGCCAGCCTCCGCGACCCCGACCTCGGGCGCTTCGTCGAGGACGAGTTGCGGTGCCCCTCCACCATGGTCGATCGCATCGTTCCGGCCACGACCGATGCCGACCGCGAGTCCATCGCGGCCACGTTGGGGCTCCAGGATGCCTGGCCGGTCCTGACCGAGCCTTTCTCGCAATGGGTGATCGAAGACCATTTCGCGGTCGGGCGACCTGATTGGGACTTGGCCGGCGCTACCTTCGTGTCGGACGTGGCACCGTTCGAACTCGCCAAGCTGCGCTTGCTGAACGGCTCTCATTCGACCCTGGCCTATCTCGGCTCTCTGGCGGGCCACGAGACGGTCGCCGACACGATGGCGGCTCCCGGTTTCGGGGCCCTGGTGCGCGGTCTCATGCTCGAAGAAGTGGCCCCCACCCTGCCCGATGTTCCCGGCCTCGACCTCGACCGCTATGCGGCGTCGCTGATGGCGCGGTTCCGCAACCCTGCCCTACGCCACCGGACCTGGCAGATCGCCATGGATGGTTCGCAAAAGCTGCCGCAACGCCTGCTCGGCACGATCCGGGATCGGCTCGCGGCGGGAGCGGGTTTCGAGCGTCTGGCGCTCGGGGTCGCGGCCTGGATGCGCTACGCCACAGGCCGCGACGAAGCCGGTCGCAGCATCGATCTCCGGGATCCGCTGGCCGACGACCTGCGGCGGCGGACTGCCGGGATCCACGACCCCGGGGCATTGACCGATGCGCTGCTCCGCCTCGACAGTGTCTTTTCGGTCGACCTGCCGGCCGAGCCGCGTTTCCGGACGACTGTCGAGACCGCACTGACCGAGCTGCTCGAAAAGGGGACAGCCGCCACCGTCGCCCGGTACGGCAGCATGGCCGAGACAGAGCCTCGGTAGCACACCACGCGGCGCGAAGGCGTCTCAGCAGGCGATCGAAAGGGCCAAGACACCGGCGTGGATCTCGCGTTCCCGCGCCATCGTGTAACACCGTTCCATGATGGCCGTGGCGAAGGTGGTGCCGCGCTGCTCGCCCAGCCTTGGATCCGAGACTGCCCTCGCGCTTTTCTGCAGAACGTCCGCAGCCTCGAGCAGGGTCCGGTTCATCGAGACCGCATCCGAAAATTCCGAGGTGGCCCGCCCTAGCTCCGCGTCGAACGTGCGACCTTCGGCATGGAGAACCGACAGACACTGGTCGAGCCGATGGCTGCCGGCATCGAGGTCACGGACGATCGACAGGACGCTGTCGTCGATCGATGTCGCGGCGGATGCGCGGGGTGCAGCCAATCGACCGATGTCGGTCGCACGGTCCCGAACGCGCCGGAACAGCGACAGCAGTTCTTCCGAATCGTTGGCGATGGCGAGCGCAAGACGCCTCAGTTCTTCCGAAACCACGACGAGACTGCGACCCGCGGGACCCAGCCGGGTCGCCTTCAGGCTCGCGTTCATGCCCACGATCACGATGCTCGAGGTGATTTCATTAAGGGCCGAGATCTTGAGGTCGAAGTCGGCCAGCATGTGCTGCAGGCCATTGGTCACGGTGGCCATCGAGCATCGCGCCGCCTCGCATTGTTCGACGAGATCGGTCGCATGCGTCAAGCGCGTCCGAAAGCTGTGAAGGAACGATTCCTCCCGGTTGCCCGGAGCGCCGAAGACACGCTCGCTCGACCCGATCAGGACCCTGATATCGTCGGTCAGAGCTCGCAGACAGCGATGGACGCAGCCGGCCTCCGCCTCGAAGGTCGAGACGGCGTCGGTGATCTGTGCGTGTTGCAATCGACAGAGGACCATGACGGTGCTGTCCCGCGCGTCTTCGGGAACCGGCGGGTCGGCGCCGGGATCGCCGCGGCTCAAGGCCACGATGCGTTCCACGCCGTCCCGAACGTGGTCGAGCCGCTGACGGAGGCTGTCGCCGCTCTGCAGCGACATCAGCGCCGACCCCGTGGCCTCGGCGATGTGACCGAACCGCGCCGTCACGTCCCGAAGGTAGGCGGAGCTTTGCTCGCCGCGCTGCCGGATGGCCGAGAAGGCCTCCCCGAGCTGACCCACGAGCGTCGCGAGCTTGTCGCGATACCGGCGATCGAGGTCCGTCTGCGAGTGCAGTGCGCCTTTCAGGAGATCGAGCATCTGGGAATGGGTGCGGACGCAGGCCTCGACGTCGTCCCGGATCCGGCTCGCCATCGCGGTGATCTGCTGCGTGAAATCCTGAACGCCGAACGTCCCGCTGTCGAAGACGATCGCCTCGATCCTGGCGGCGCGCGAGATCACGGTCACCATGCGGATATGGTCCAGAAGACGTTCGAGCCGGCCGGTGATCGCCTCGCTCTCTCCGACAAGCGCCTCGAGCGTCGTCACGTCGTCAGGCAGTTGCGCGCCGATCGCACGCAGATCGTGACACAGTCCATCGAGCGACACCGCCGCCGTCCCGATGGATCCGCTGTCGAGTTCCCGCGCGAGACCCCTCATGGCGACGTTCAATTGCTCGAACGTCTCGAGTCCTCGACCCAGGCCCTCGCTGGCCTTGAGGAACGCCCCCTCGATGGCGGCTGCACTTCTGCAGATCGGTTCCAGGATCTGAGGGAGAGCCGGCACCACCTCTCCTACGCCCCGTGCTGAAGGTAGGACGACGACGCACTCCGCATGATCTCGGCCCGGATCTGCCCGAGGGGTACGATCTTGGCGGCTCCGCCGCGTTCGATGGCCTCCTTGGGCATTCCGAAGACGACGCAGCTCTCTTCGTCCTGCGCCACCGTGAAGGCACCGGCCTTGCGCATTTCGAGAAGGCCGTTCGCTCCGTCGTCGCCCATTCCCGTCATGATGATCCCAACGGCATTCGACCCCGCGCATTGCGCGGCCGACCGGAACAGGACGTCGACGGAGGGGCGGTGCCGGGACACGAGAGGCCCCTCCTTGACCGCGACCTTGTACTGACCGCCGGATCGTTGCAGCAGGAGATGGTGGTTGCCAGGCGCGATCAGGGCGCACCCCGGCAGCACGGCATCGCCATCGACCGCTTCCCTGACCTCGATCCCGCAAAGACCGTTCAGGCGCTTGGCGAAGGCCGCCGTGAAATGCTCCGGCATGTGTTGGACGATGACGATGCCGGGGCAATCGACCGGCATCTGTTCGAGAACCTCGCGCAGCGACTCCGTCCCTCCGGTGGACGCTCCGATGCAGACGATGCGGTCCGTCTCTGTCACGCGGCGACCCTCGAGGGGTGCAGGCATGATGACGTCGGCTGAAAGCTTGGCCTCGACCAAGGATCGGCGCGGCCGCCCGGCGCGGAGCCTCGCCCCGGCTGCGGCTCTCACGGCCTCGCAGATCCGGAGTGACGACTCGAGCAAGAACTGACGCGTGTCCACGCGAGGTTTCGGCAGCACGTCGACCGCGCCGGCTTCCAGAACGTCGAACAGAATCTGCGAGCCGTGCTCGGTCAGCGTCGAGCAGATGATGACGGGGATCGGCTTCTGGGCCATGATCTTGCGCAGGAATGTGAGCCCATCCATGCGAGGCATCTCGAGATCGAGGATGATGACGTCGGGAAGGTCGTCCTGGATGCGCCGCGCCGCCGCGAAGGGGTCGATTGCCGTGCCGACGACTTCGATATCGGGCGCCGCATTCAGGATCTGGGACAGCGTCTGCCGTGTGGAGGCCGAGTCGTCGACGATCAGCACTCGGACGATCTTTTGCATTCGGTCCTCGACGTCACGATGAGGCTTGGTAGATGGACGGCAGCACGGGTGTGAGCCCGAGTTCTTCCGAGCCCGTCATGGATTCGGAATGGCCGAGCATCAGGTATCCGCCGGTCCGCAGGTGCGAGACCAGCCGCTTGATCACCGCTTTTTGCGTTGGCTTGTCGAAGTAGATCAGGACGTTCCGGCAAAAGATCACGTCGAGCGATCGGTCGTAGGGATAGACCGGGTCCATGAGGTTGAGCCGGTGGAACTGGACGAGACGGCGTAGCTCCGGAACGATCCTCACCAGTCCTTGCGATGGGTCCCTGGAGGTCATGACGTAGCGTTGCCGAACCGGCTCGGGCACCGGTTCCATCATGGCTTTCGGATAGATCGCGGCTTCGGCCTGATCGAGGACATCCGTCGAAATGTCGGTCCCGAGGATCGAGAATGTGAACCGCGCGCCTGCCCGGACTTGGTCCTGGAGCACCATGGCGGCCGTGTAGGCTTCGGCGCCGGTCGAACAGGCTGCGCTCCAGACCTTGAGAGGCCGCCCTGCACCTCGATCGAGGAGGTCGGGGAGCGCCGTCTTGCACAGGAAATCGAAGTGGGTCGGCTCCCGGAAGAAGTCCGTCTTGTTGGTCGTGACGCAGTCGATCAGGCTGACGACTTCCTCGTTCAATCCGCCCTGTTCGAACAGGTAGATGCCGTACTGATCGAGGCTGGCGAGCCCCAAGGCCTTGACACGTTTGCGCAGACGACCTTCGACCATGGTGCGCTTGGCCGCGGGCAGCAGGATGCCCACCTGGCGTTCGATCAGTTCGGAGATATCGCGGAACTGCCGATCGGAGAGACGCTCTGAAGCGCTTGACATGTCCCGTTTCATGCGGCGGCGGCGATCGGCGGTTTGGCGCCGAGCAACGATGCCCCCATCAGATGATCGAGATCGAAGATGACCACGAAGGTACTGCCCTTCCGTCCGATCCCCCCGATGTAGTTCGACTGCCACCGCCCTCCGACTTCAGGAGCGGGTTCGAGTTCGCCCTTGTCGAGGCCGGTGACTTCGAAGACGCGATCGGCCACGAAGCCGACGCCCGTCCGACGCCCATTGGCCGTCACATCGAGGATGATGATCCGGGTCGCGGCGGTCTGTTCGGCGCGCGGCAGACCGAGTTTCAGCCTTAGATCGACAACCGGATATCCGCTGCCGCGGACGTCGATCATCCCGAGCAGGAAGTCCGGGGCATGCGGCAGGGCGGAGATCGGACCCATATCCAGGATCTCCCGGACATGCCGGATGTCGATTCCGAAGACTTCCTGGTCGAGCCCGAGCGTCAGGTATTGCGTGCTGTTGGACACGGTTCAGCTCCGACAGAGATGGGGTCCGGCTAGATCAAGGCCCTGCAGCATCAGGCCCGCCGAAAGGCTGCGTCTTGAGGATCGTCACCTCGGTCCATGTCGAGAGCAAAGCCACCATTCACGACCTTCTTGGGCCGCCGACCCTTCGCGGACGACGTCGGGCGGATCGTCTTCGCGCCTTCCGACGCCAGCTGACGAAGCTGCGCGACGGAATGGGCGGGCTCCACGGCAGCCTGCGGTGGCATCACGACCCGGGCCGTCGCATCGATCCTGAAATAGGCGATCGTCGCCTGCAGCTGTTCGGCCTGGTCGGCCAGTTGCTCGGAGGTCGTCGACACCTCGTCGGAGGCGCTGGCGTTCTGCTGCGTGACCTTGTCGAGTTGCTGGATCGCCTGATTGATCTGTGTCGAGCCGACATCCTGCTCGCGGCAGGCCGCCGTGATCTCTTCCACGAGTTCGGCGGTGCGCTTGATGTCGGGCACGAGCTTGGCCAGCATCGATCCCGCTTCCCGCGCCGCCTTGACGGTCTCCGATGACAGCATTCCGATCTCTGTCGCCGCCGTCTGGCTGCGTTCGGCGAGCTTGCGCACTTCGGACGCCACGACCGCGAAGCCGCGACCATGTTCGCCCGCCCTCGCGGCTTCCACCGCGGCATTGAGCGCCAGGAGGTCGGTCTGCCGGGCGATCTCCTGAACGATCGTGATCTTTTCGGCGATCGTCTGCATGGCGTCGACGGCGCGGCCGACCGCGATCCCGCTATCTTCGGCCGCCCTGGCCGACTGACGCGCGATCTTCTCCGTCTGGCTTGCGTTTTCGGCGTTCTGCTTCACGTTGGCCGCCATCTCCTCCATGGACGCGGAGGCTTCCTCGGTCGAGGCGGCCTGCTCGGTCGAGCCCTGCGACAGCTCTTCGGCACTGGCGGACAGTTGCTGGCTGCCGGCCGATACGTTCTGCGCCGCCATGACCGCCTCGGCCACGATGGTCCGGAGCTTGCTCACCATCGTTTCGAGTGCGGTGCCGAGCCGATCCTTGTCCGACAGCCGCCGCGCATCCACCGTCAGATTGCCGGCCGCGATCTCGTCCGCCACGCGGGCCGTGGCGTTGAGATAAGCCGTCATGGTGTTCAAGGCGGCGATCAGGTCACCAACCTCGTCCTTGCTGAAGCTCTTGATGCTTTGGCTGAGGTCGCCGGTCGCGACCGCATTGGCAAGACCGACCGCCCGCGCGAGGCTGCGGCTGATGCTGAGCGCGATCCAGGTCGCGGAGACCACCGCGATGAGAAACGAAAGCCCGACGATGACGATCATCATCATCTTGGCCTGTGCGCTCGCCGTAGCCGAGGTCCCGACGAGATCCGTTTCCATCTTGACCACATGGTCCGTATAGGCTCCCGCTGCCGTTACGGTGGCCTCGGCGTTCTTGCGGCCCTCGCCCGACGACAGATCGACGGCCTGGATGTTTCCAGCTCCGCGGTTCGTCTCGACGATGGCAAGAGCTGATTTCAGCCAGGCGTCGAAACCGTCGCCGAGCGCCGTCGCCGACCCGGCGTCGAAACTGGCCACGCCCCGCAAAACGCGATCTTTTTCGGCCTTCAGCTTTTCTTCAGCCTCTGGGAAGACCGCACTCTGCTGCTCGACCTGGCTCAGTTCCGTAACCGACAGCACGTAGCGCATATCGCCCCAGAGCGCCTCCACGTCCGTCTTGAACTTCTGCAAGGCTTCCCGCTCGTCGCGGCCTGCCCCATTGTCGATGCCGTCAGCTTTGGCCATCGCTCGGTCGATCTGTGAAACCAGGGTCGAGAAGAGTTTCGAGCCCTCGCGCTCCACGGTCGCCAGCGCCTTGTTGCTCGAATTCATGATCGCGAACTTGGTGATCTGCGCCTCGCCCTCTTTCATGTGGTTGTAGGCAGTCGAGAATGTATCAAGAAGGCGACCGCCGTCTTCGTTGGAGATCCCGCGTAGCTCGTCATAGGTTCTGCCGACTTCGGCCTGGATCTCGCCGATCTTGTTCGAGAACCTTTCGGTGTCGGCGTCCGCCGATGCCAGGATCATGTTTTTCTCGGCCCTGACCTGCGAAAGAATTTCGAGCTGCAGCGACCTCGCCAGGTTCAACTTGCGGCTCTCGAACGCGACCCGACCCGTGAGATCGCTCATCGTGGTCATTCGGTCGTAAGCCACGCCGCCTGCGACCATCGAAAGAACGATGACCAACCCGAAGGCCCCGGCAAGCTTGCTCTTGATTGTCAGTCTCATTGCAGTCTCACCACTCTTATTGATTGAGGATGCGTTCCATATCTGGAACGATGACGAATTCGTCTTTCCACTTGGCAAGGAAGCTGATGAACTGAGGCTTCCAGAGCATACCCACTCTTGGAGTCTGCTGAGCATTGGCACGCGTGATTTCTGTAACTTCGTAGACCTTGTCGGCCACGATGCCGACGACGACGGGACTGTCCTCGATCGTTAACTCGATGACGACGATGCGCGTGTCGCTCGTCGCGGGCTTGCACGCCATGCCGAAGCGGACGCGGAGATCGGCGAGCGGGATCACATTGCCCCGGACGTTGACGACCGCGGGAAGGAACGGCTTGGCACCCGCAACACGGGTGGTCGGGATGGGATCGATGATCTCGCGGACCATGCCGGCATCGACCGCGAAGATCTCGTCCGCGATCCCGAGCATGACGACCTGCATCGATGCGGATTCGCTCTCGGTAGTGCTCATGCGGCCCTACCCAACCGTTCGCCCTCGGCTTTGGCCTGCCCCGCCACCACGAGTTGGGCGACGTCGAGGATCAGAGCAGCGGCGCCGTCCCCCAGGATTGTGGCACCGGAGAACATCGTGACGTCGGCATGCAGCTTCGACAGCGACTTGATCACCGTCTGATGGCTCCCGATGATCTGATCGGCCACGAGGCCGACCCGAGTTTCGCCGACCGAAGTGATGATGACCTTCTGGTGCTCGTCCGGTCTTCCGTCTTCTTCGAAGAGGTCGCGCAGACGTAGGAAGGGCACCAGGTCGCCACGGATGTCGAGGAACGACCGGGACCGCGAGGCTTGGCCGAGGTGGGCGGGCAGCTCGACGCATTCCTCGATCGCCGAGAGCGGAATGACGTAACGCCCCTCCCCGACCCGGATCAGGAGGCCTTCGATGATGGCCAGTGTCAGCGGGAGCCGGAGCGCCACGGACGAGCCCTGCCCTGGCGTCGTGGCCAGTTCGATGGTGCCCCGCAGGCTCTCGATGGTGCGTTTCACGACGTCCATCCCGACGCCACGGCCCGAGAGAGCCGAGATGCTCGGTGCCGTCGAGAAACCGGGAAAGAACAGCAGTTGATACAGGTCCTGGTCGCTCATCACGCATCCAGGTTGGATCAGCCCTTGGTCCTCGGCCTTGGCGCGGATCTTGGCCGCATCGAGCCCCCGACCGTCGTCGCGGACCGTGATCAGGACCTGAGCACCGACATGTTCGGCCAGAAGCTCGATGCGTCCCACCGAGGGCTTCGGCGTCCCGGCTCGACCGGCTTGGGTCTCGATCCCGTGATCGATCGCATTGCGGATCAGGTGGACCATGGGATCGGCCAAGCGCTCGATCACGGTCTTGTCGAGTTCGGTGTCCTCTCCGGACGTGACGAGTTCGACGGGCTTGTCGAGATCGCGGGAGAGATCGTGGACGAGCCGTCGGAACCGCCCGAACAGGGAACCGATCGGCACCATGCGGATCCCCATGGTCGTGTCGCGCAGGCCGGAGGCAAGGCGCTCGATCTCTTCGGCGATGGCCTTGATGCCGATGTCGGTACGGGCATGCGCGAGCTGGCTGAGACGGGCCTGGGCGATGACGAGTTCACCCACGCGGTCCATCAGTTCGTCCAGACGTTCGGCCGGCACCCTGACGCTCGACCCTTTGTCCTCGGCGCGCCGGTTGTACTCCCGACGGGCGGCCGCCTCGGCGAGCGGCGTCGCGGTCGCGGAGCTGGAGGTGGACGCCGCCCGGCGCGCCGTCAAGTCGGCCGGCCCCAACCTTGTCACTGGTTCGGCCGGTGCGGGCGTGTCCTCCCGGACAAGCGGCTTGATCTCGAGCATCATGTCGTCGAGCACGAACATGAAGACGTCTTCGATGGCGCTGCTCGAGCAATCGCTGATGAGATCGACGGTCCAACCCAACAGCAAGTCTTGCGGGTCGAGCCCCTGAAGTTCAGGGATCGAAGACGTGATCGCAACGATCGTGCAAGGGCCGAGCTCGCGCAGGTCGTCGAGCAAGGCCAGCGGATTGGCGCCGTTGCGCAAGACGTCCGGCTGGAACCGCATCACGATGTGCCAGCCCGGACCGCCGGGTGACACACCGTTGGTCGTCGAAAGGAGGGTCGCCCTCGCGAGGGCCGCAGGATGGGATGCGGCGCTGGAGCCGGATCCCGAGGCGATGGCCGGCGCGACCAAACCCTGGAGGTTGCCCAGAATGGCCTCGCCGATGAGTTCGTCCGCGCCCTCCGGTGCCTCGATGAGAGCCCTGATATGATCCTTGGCCGACAGTGCGATCGCCAGAAGCTCCTGGGTGACCGCGACCTTGCCCTTTCGCACGAGATCGAAAGCCGTTTCGAAGTCGTGCGTGAAGGATGCGACCCGGTCGAAGCCGAACATCGCGCCCGAACCCTTGATCGTATGAAGGGCTCGGAACGCGGTATCGATGAGGTCCCGATCGGCCGGCGTCTTGTCGAGGTCGAGGAGCGTGCCCTCGAGGCTGTCGAGCAGTTCACCGGCCTCTTGCCGGTAGACGTCGGCCGCGTCGGGTGTGGTCATTTCCGCACCAGCTTGGTGACGATCGCGAGCAGTTGGTCCGGCTTGAAGGGTTTGGTGATCCAGCCCGTCGCGCCGGCCGCTTTCGCGTCCTGCTTGGCGCTGTCGTCGGACTCCGTCGTGAGAAAGACGATCGGGATGCCGACGATGGCAGGAACCTTCCGCAGGTTGCGGATCAGGTCCAAGCCGTTCATGACCGGCATGTTGAGATCGGTGATCACCATGTGGATCGGTGTGGATTTGGCTTTGGTCAAGCCCTCCAACCCATCGGTGGCTTCTATTACGGTATAGCCGGCGCCACTTAGAACTGTTTTGACGACCTGCCGAACACTGGCGGAGTCATCGACCGTGAGGATCGTTGGCATATGTATTCCTCAGAAAGATATCTGCCCGGATTCAAGGTTTAATTTGATCCCTGCTGAGCACAGAACGTCACGAACGCTTTCAGAGACAGACCTTAACGAGAACGCACGGTTGTCGAACGCCGCGGTCTTCGACGCCGACACGATGAGTTGTACCAAGGTGATGTCGACCGCAGCGACCTGCGCGAGATCGAGCACCACCGGATCTTTGCTCTGAAAGGCTTGGCGTACAGCCTCGTGATGGTGATTGATGTTGGAGACCATGCAATCGCCACTTAAGTTGACAAGCGCAGTCTGAGTCACGGCGTTGGTCCATTACGAAAATCCAGATGAACACTGTCTCATGCCCCTCTTAACAGCGGGCTAATGGAGGCTCTCGGTTTGTGGGAGATAGATTTCGCGTTAGAGGTACCCCGCCAATCAAGAGCCAACGAAAGCCGATGACGAACAGCCTCTACGTTCGAAAGCGCACATTGCCTCCGAATTGTAACCTGAGATGTACATCCGACGGTTCTTTTTGCTCTCGAGTGGCACTTGGCGCCGGGTCCGGCCGTTACAATCTGCGTTGCAGCGCCAAGCCGACACGCGGCACCGAAGGGCGCAGACTCGTCGGGCCTATCCAAACCAAGATTGCTCATTAAAGCAGCATCGCTCGGCTGAACTGCATGCGCGACATGCGCCGCCCCTGTCTCGAGCATCAGCTCGGCCAAGACTGCACCGTGGCGGGGAAAGGCGGCGAAGCGGAGCAGGAGGATCCCGGTTCCGCGTGCCTCAGCAGGACCCTTGATCGGCGTTCGGGCGCGGCGCCTCATCCCGGCGCGAAAGCACGTCGGGCCGCCGTGCCCAGCTCTTCCATGCCGCGCCCAGCTCCTCCGTTAAGTGCAGGACCGCCGCTGTGGATGGCATAGGATTTGCCAACGCGTTTCCGGCTCCATCCTCCCGCGACCGCTCCGGTTGCAACCGGTGTGTGTGTGCTTTGTAGACGAACGAGAGACTCTGCATGACCAAGTACAAACTAGAATATCTCTGGCTCGACGGGTATACTCCGGTTCCCAACCTCCGCGGGAAGACCCAGATCAAAGACTTCAGTGAGTTTCCCAAGTTGGAGGAACTTCCGATGTGGGGGTTCGACGGGAGCTCGACCCTACAAGCCGAGGGCAGCAACTCCGACTGCGTGTTGAAGCCGGTCAGCCTTTTCCCGGACAGCACCCGCAAGAACGGCGTCCTCGTGATGTGCGAAGTGATGATGCCCGACGGCAAGACCCCGCATCCGTCGAACAAGCGCGCCACCATCCTCGACGACGAGGGAGCGTGGTTCGGATTCGAACAGGAGTATTTCTTCTACAAGAACGGCCGGCCCCTCGGCTTCCCCGATGCCGGATACCCGGCCCCGCAGGGTCCCTACTACACGGGTGTGGGTTACTCGAATGTCGGCGACGTAGCTCGCAAGATCGTCGACGAACACCTCGACCTGTGCCTGGACGCCGGCATCAACCACGAGGGCATCAACGCAGAGGTGGCCAAGGGCCAATGGGAGTTCCAGATCTTCGGCAAGGGCTCGAAGAAAGCCGCCGACGAAATGTGGGTGGCGCGCTACCTCATGCAGCGCCTCACGGAGAAATACGGCATCGACATCGAGTATCACTGCAAGCCGCTCGGCGACACCGACTGGAACGGTTCGGGCATGCATGCCAACTTCTCGACCAAGTTTATGCGCGAGAAGGGCGGCAAGGATTATTTCGAGAAGCTGATGGAGGCGTTCAAGCAGAACCGCGAAGACCACATCGCGGTGTACGGCCCCGATAACCACATGCGTCTCACGGGTAAACATGAGACCGCATCGATCCATCAGTTCAGCTATGGCGTGGCCGATCGAGGCGCTTCGATCCGCGTCCCGCACAGCTTCGTCAACAATGGCTACAAGGGTTATCTCGAAGACCGCCGCCCGAACTCGCAAGGGGACCCCTACCAGATCGCCTCCCAGATCCTGAAGACGGTCGCGACCGTATCGACCCCTTGAGATAACGACGGGCTGAACCCCAAGTCCGCTTCTTGGGATCGAGGGCTTCCCGAACGCCGGGGCTTTTTTCTTCGCGAGGTTCGATCCTTGCCAAGGAGAAAAAGCTCCGGCGTATTCCGTTTCGACACCAACGGGCGACCGGCCCGCCGTTGTTCGTCGCTCTCGAACGGATTTCCGAAACCATGGCGGATGCCGCACCCGACCTCGCCCAGATCGTGGAAGACATCGCCGACGAGATGCGGCGAAGGCCGGATCGCGGCAAGGTCGCGACCTATATCCCGGAATTGGCGACGGTCGACGCCGAGTCGTTCGGTCTCGTGGTCGTCGCGGCCGACGGAACGGTCGCGGCGGGCGGCGACAGCGAGCTCCCCTTCTCGATCCAGAGCATCTCGAAGGTCTTCACGCTGACCCTTGCGCTTGGAATGGTGGGCGACCGGCTCTGGCGGCGCGTCGGCCGCGAGCCATCGGGCAATCCGTTCAACTCCATCGTGCAGCTGGAGCTGGAGCGCGGCGTCCCACGCAACCCCTTCATCAATGCCGGAGCCATCGCGGTCACGGACGTGATCCTGTCGGGACATCAACCCCGCGAGGCGCTGGGCGAGATCCTGAGGTTCATGCAGTTCATCGCCCAGGACCCTTCGATCACGATCGACCAGGCGGTCGCCGCCTCGGAAAAGCGCACCGGTTTCCGCAACACCGCGCTCGCCAACTACATGAAGTCCTTTGGCGTGATCGAGAACCCGGTGGATTTCACGCTGGGCGTCTATTTCCACCACTGCGCCATCGCCATGTCGTGCCGGCAACTCGCCATGGCGGGACGTTACCTCGCCCACTCGGGCCGCAACCCCTCGACGGGCCAGTCCGTCGTGTCGCCCGAGCGCGCCCGCCGGATCAATGCCTTGATGCTGACCTGTGGGCACTACGACGGCTCCGGTGAATTCGCCTACCGGGTCGGCCTCCCGGGCAAGAGCGGTGTCGGTGGCGGCATCCTGGCTGTCGCTCCCGGCAAGGCTTCGATCGCGGTGTGGTCGCCGGGCCTTGACGACTCCGGCAACTCCCACCTGGGCCGGATCGCGCTCGAACGTCTGACCAAGCGAACGGGCTGGTCCATCTTCGGAGAATGAGACGCCGGCCGGTCGGCGAGGCCTTGCCACGGCATTGTGTCACCCGGTGACGCCGCCTCCCCTTCACTCGACACCTCCGAGGCACCCCGTTAGGTTTGTAGGGAAAGCGTCTCGATCGACGAAGACGCCGGGAGTGAAACGCCATGACGCACAAGCTTGCGGTTGCCCTCATTGCCACCGCCTCGGTGGCCGCCCTCGCCGGCACACCGAGCCGGGCCGCCGACACCAAGGACATGAAAATTGCGTTGTCCAACAACTACGCGGGCAATTCCTGGCGACAGTCGATGCTGAAGAGTTGGGGCACCATTACCAAGAAAGCCGTCGACGATCACGTCGTGGCGGCCGCGGATGCTTTCACGACGGCCGAAAACCAGGCCACCGAGCAGGCCGCGCAGATCCAGAACATGATCCTGCAGGGCTACAATGCGATCGTGATCGACGCGGCTTCGCCGACCGCGCTCAACGGTGCGGTGAAGCAGGCCTGCGACGCTGGCATCGTCGTCGTGTCGTTCGACGGCATCGTGACCGAGCCCTGCGCCTACCGGATCGCGGTCGACTTCAAGAAGCTCGGCTCCATGCAGATCGACTATTTCAAGCAGCGGGGCCTCAAGGGCGACCTGCTCGAGATCCGCGGCATCGCCGGCGTCTTCGTCGACGACGAGATCCACTCCGGCATCGATGATGCCGTGGCCAAGGATCCCGACTTCAAGATCGTGGGCAGCGTCCACGGCAACTGGACCCAGACCGTCGCCCAGAAGGAGGTTGCGGGCGTGCTGCCGACCCTGCCCCCGATCGTGGCCGTGGCGACCCAGGGCGGGGACGGCTTCGGGGCCGAGCAGGCCTTCAAGGAGGCGGGCCGCCCCACCCCCGTGATCTTCCTCGGCAACCGGGAAGACGAACTCACGTGGTGGAAGCAGCAGAAGGAAGCCAACGGCTACGAGACCATGTCGGCTTCCATCGCGCCGGGCTCTTCGACCTTCGCGTTCTGGATCGCGCAGAAGATCCTGGCCGGCGAGACCGTGCCGAAGGATTTGACTCTCCCGATCACGGTGGTGACCCAGGACACGCTCGACGCGCAGCTGAAGAACACGGAAAAAGGCGGCGTGACCAACGTCGAATATTCCCAGGCCGATGTGGCGGACCTGTTGGCCAAAGCCGGCAAGTGAATGGTGTTGCGGGACAAGTCATCGCGGACCTCTGTCCCGAACGCCATGCCCGAGCCAGGCCCTTTCGCCGAACTGAGAGGCGTCGCGCGGAGCTTCGGTGCCGTGCGGGCGCTTCGCCCCACCGATCTCGAACTCCGCCGCGGCGAGTGTCTCGGCCTCGTAGGTCACAACGGGGCCGGCAAATCGACCCTCATGCATCTCCTGGCCGGGACCCTCGCTGCCGATGCCGGAAGGCTCGTGATCGGGGGCCAGGACCTCACGGGGTCCTACGACGTGCGTGCCGCCCACAGGGCGGGGGTGCGCTGCGTCTTCCAGGAACTCTCGCTCTGCCCGAACCTGTCGGTCGCCGAGAATGCCCGCATCGCTCATCCGGCGCTCAAGGGCTTCGGGTGGCGGCGAAGGGCCGGCGCCCTCATGCAGGGCGCCTTCGACCTCATCTTTCCAGGTCAGGGCCTGAAGGAGAGCGACGTCGTCGGAGACCTGCCGATCGGCCGGCGCCAGATGGTCGAGATCGCGCGCGCCTTCACCGAGACGACCGAAAAGGCCGCCCTCGTGATCCTCGACGAACCGACCTCATCGCTCGATGCCGGTGCCGCGGCGGCGCTGATCACCCAGGTCCGCCGTTTCGTCGCGGCCGGCAATACCGCCATCGTGATCTCGCATAAGATCCCGGAGGTCCTCGCGGCCAGCGACAGGATCGTGGTGATGCGGGACGGCAGCATCGTCGACGACCGCCCGACGCGCGACTGGAGCCGGGAGAGCATCGTGGCCGCGATGGGGCACGGCGTCGAGCGCGCCCGCGCCCTGCACGCGACCTCGGCGACCGCCGAACGGGTGCTGCGGGTCGCGGCCGCCCCCGGCACGCTGGAACTCTCCGCGGCGCGCGGCGAGATCGTCGGCTTCGCCGGGCTCGCCGGACACGGGCAGACCACCATGCTGCTCCGGATCCAGGATGCGGCGCGCCATCCGCAGCGCTCCGTCACGATGGCGGAACCCGTGGCGCTGGTGGCGGGAGACAGGCAGAGCGACGGCGTCTTTCCGCTCTGGTCGATCGAACGCAACATGTCGGCCCGCTGGCTGCCGGAGTTGACCAAGGCCGGGCTCATCGACGTCGCGGCCGAACATGCCTCGGCGGAGCGATGGCGCGAGCGCCTCGCGCTCAGGACACCGGATGTCGCGATGCCGATCCTGTCGTTGTCCGGCGGCAACCAGCAGAAGGCGCTTTTCGCCCGCGCGCTCGGGTCCGGCGCCAAGCTGATCCTGATGGACGATCCGATGCGCGGCGTCGACGTCGGGACCAAGCAGGACGTCTATGCCATGATCACCCGGGAGGCCGCGCAGGGCCGGACCTTCCTGTGGTACACGACCGAGATGGACGAGCTCTTCCATTGCGACCGGGTCTACGTGTTCCATGACGGCCGGATCGTGAGCGAGATCGCGGCCGTGGACCTGACCGAAGAGGCCGTGGTCCAGGCCTCGTTCAAAGACCATGCCTGATGGGACGGCAACGGTTCTTCGCCATCGCCGAGCGCCTGCTTCCCATCGGCACGCTGGTTCTGCTGCTCGGCGCCATCTTCTGGCAGCAGCCGCGGGCCATGTCGTATTTCGGCGTGAACCTGCTCTTGAACCTCGCGGTGCCGATCATCTTCGCCACGATGGCCCAGATGATGGTGATCGCGATCAACGATCTCGACCTGTCGATCGGCCCCTACGTGTCGCTGGTCGCCTGCCTGGGCTCGACCCTGCTGGCGACACGTCCGGTCCTGGGCGTCGCCTGCATCCTGGCCAGTATCGCGGCCTACGCGGCGGTGGGCGCGCTGATCGAACTGCGGCGGTTGCCGTCGATCGTCGTCACGCTCGGCCTGTCGTTCGTCTGGGCGGGGCTCGCCGTCACGCTGCTGCCGACGCCGGGCGGCACGGCGCCGGGCTGGCTGTCGCAGATGATGCGCGTGAAGCCCCCGTTCGCGGCGCTGCCGGTCTATGTCGCGGCCGCCATGTCGCTGGTCGGCTGGCTGCTCGTCACGCGATCGTCCTTCGGCGTCATCCTGCGCGGCGCCGGCGGCAATGCCCGCTCGGTGGCCCGGGCCGGCTGGTCGCTGCTCGGCATCCGCATGGCGGTCTACGGCCTCGCCGGCGTCTTCGGCACGATGTCGGGCCTGAGCCTTCTCGGGCTCACCACGTCGGGGGACGCCAATATCGCGTCGCGCTACACGCTGATCTCCATCGCGTCCGTGATCCTCGGGGGCGGGTCCTTCGTGGGCGGCCGCGTGTTCCCCATCGGGGCCGTCATCGGGGCCATGACGCTGACCCTGGCGTCCTCGTTCCTGACCTTTATGCGGCTCAATCCGGACTGGCAGATCGGGGCCCAGGGCATCATCCTGGTCGGCGTGCTGGCGTTGCGCGCCCTCCTGACCCGTGGCCGGGAGGCCCCATGACCCGTTTCCTGGTCCGTTTGCGCGACATGCCCTGGCTCTGGTCGTTTTTGGGAGCCGCCGGGGCCTGGGGCGTCACGATGATCGTGTCGCATGGGCAGGGCGGCGCTGAGATCCTCACGGCCGCCTTCACGTTCTCGGCCTTCACGGTGCTGGTGTCGCTCGGGCAGATGCTGGTCATCACGACGGGTCCCGGCAACGTCGACCTGTCGATCCCCTCGACGATCGCGCTCTCGAGCGCGGTCTCGATGCTGGTCATGAACGAGAGCGATGCCCGGATCCTGCCCGGCCTCGCGGCGGCCGTGGGTGCCGGCGCGACGGTCGGCCTGTTCAACTACCTGCTGATCCGCCTCCTGAAGATCCCGCCCATCATCGCGACGCTGTCGTCGAGTCTCATCGTCATGTCGGTCGCCATCTCGATCGGGCGGGGGCTGAGGATCAAGCCACCCGAGGCTTACGCGAACCTCGTCGGCTACCGGTCGGCAGGCATTCCGCTCCTCGCCGTCGTGGCGCTGGTCGTGGCGCTGGCGATCGGGTTCATGCTGGAGCGGACCGTCTACGGGCGCACGGTCTCGGCCATCGGCCAGAGCCGCCGCGTGGCGCTCCTGGCCGGGATGAACGTCGAGCGGACGCGCCTTCTCACCTATGTGGTCTCGGCGAGTCTGGCGGGGCTGACGGGCGCGCTGATCGCCGGCTTTTCCGGTGGCAACTCGCTCGACCAGGG
This sequence comes from uncultured Lichenihabitans sp., assembly GCA_964245215.1. Taxonomy (GTDB): domain Bacteria; phylum Pseudomonadota; class Alphaproteobacteria; order Rhizobiales; family Beijerinckiaceae; genus Lichenihabitans. Next base: position 23,143 of record CAXTME010000021.1, on the reverse strand, counting down.
CGAGGAATATCTGCTGTTGACCATCGCCGTGGTGGTGATCGGAGGGACGTCGGTGGCGGGCGGTCGGGCCAGCGTGCCGGGCGTGTGGGGAGCCGCCCTCTTCATGTTCCTGATCGTCACCATGCTGAACGCCGCCGGCACGGCGCCCGGACTGCGCATGCTGCTGACGGGGCTCATCGTGATCGGAGTGATCGCGGTCGGGGGCGGCGAGAAGACCGCGCGGTGACGCGCCGGTTGCCGGGGTGGATCGGGTCCGGACCCCAGAGCGCCTCGTAGGTGTCGACCCAGCGCCGTCGCAGGCGGCCATCGACGAGCGCCAGCAGGACCGCGGCCTGCAGGACCGCCACGAGCACGAGGAGCCAATCCGGCGCCCCGACCAGATCGATGCCGAGCAGGATCGTCACGCCGGCCAGCACGATCACGGCCCATCCGGCATTCTTGTGCCAGATCTCGAACGCGAGCCGCCTTCGGCTCATGTCGTAGTGATCGCCGCGCCACGTCATGGGCTCGGACGGGTCGGCCCGCTTGTCGGTGGCGCCCCCCTTGCTGCCGCGCAGCAGCGCGGAGGCGACCTGCAGCCAGCCGATGGTCATGACGGCGATGCCGCAACGGCCGTGCAGCGTATCGAGCCGTCCGCCCGTCTCCGACAGGATCAGGACCAGACCCAGCGACGACAGGATCATTCCCCCGTACTGCAAAGCCCGGTGCCAGTCCCACCAGAAGCTGCTGTCGACTTCCTCGGGAAAGTTCTGCCGCGGCGTGACCTTGAAGTAGCGGGCCACGATGCCGCCCATCGGCATCATCACGCCCCAGGCCACCAGCATCAGGGCGGCATGGCTCGCCATGGCGGGCGGAAGTCCGAGATGGGCCCACAATACCCGGCCCAGAACCGCGGCCGTCCCTCCCAGGATCACGAAGAAGATCGCCACCCGATCGGCCTCCATGGAACGCGTTGTCGCTGGTGCACCGCCTCTAAGCTGGTGGAGCCTGACGACCATATTCCCGATGCGGAGGTCGAGGACAAGAGCGAGCTGACGCTTCTCGAGCCGGACTCGAAAGGGCGCCGCCGCCCCGCAAAGGCGGGTCTCACGTCAGCCGCTTGCGACGTCTTCCGTCGGCGGCGCCAGGGCGCGTAGCTCCGCCGTCACGTCACGAAGGCTTACGGTCTTCGGCAGGATGCGATCCGCCTCGCGCAGGCGATTGCGGTCCTGTGCCGAAATATCGCGGGCGCTGAACACCACGACGGGGATGTCGGCGCATCCGGGCATTTCCCGCAATTCGTGCAGGAACGTGAACCCGTCCATCACGGGCATGTTCAGGTCGAGCAGCACGGCGCGAGGCGGCCCGTGCGTCACTTTGGCGAGCGCATCTTCGCCGTTGATGGCTTCCACCACGCTCCAGCCCTGCCGCTCGAGCGTCGTGCGGAGGCGGGAGCGAACGCCGGCGTCGTCATCGACCACGAGAATGTCGCCATCGGCGTTTCGAAAGCGTTCCAGCACCTCCTTCAGCTTGTCCCAGTGCACGGGCTTGTCCACGTGGTCGGCGGCTCCCAGCGTGGCGCTGAGTCCATTGTCGTGATTGAAGGTGATCATCACGACCGGGATCTTGGCGAGGTCCGGATCGGCTTTCAGCGCCGCCAGGACCGCCCAGCCGTCGACCTGGGGCATCATCACGTCGAGCGTGATGGCACGGGGCTTCACCATGCGGGCAATCTCGAGCCCGCTCACCCCGTTCGTCGCGGTGCGGACGTTGAAGCCTTGCCGATCGAGGAACCGCGCCATGAGATCGCGCTGCGCGGCGTCGTCGTCGATCACGAGGACGGTCTGCCGCTCCTCCCGTTCCTGCTGACCGGGGACCGCGGAGCCGTCGTCATAGACCTGTTGTTCCGGCATGGCGGCGGGAAGGCGCAGCGTGAAGCTCGTGCCGACGCCGATCGTGCTCTCGACCGAGATGTCGCCGCCCAGCAACCGGCTGAAGGCGCGCGTCAACGCGAGACCGAGGCCCGTGCCGCCGAACTTGCGCGTCGTCGTCTCGTCGGCCTGGGCGAAGCGCTGAAACAGCTTGGCCAGCTGCTCCTCCGTCATCCCGATGCCCGTGTCGCTGACGCGGAACACCAGGACGGCGTCTCCGAGCTCGCCTTGCCGATGAGCCTGCAACGTGATGCGGCCGTTCTCCGTAAACTTCGACGCATTGCTCAAAAGATTGAACAGGCATTGGCGCAACTTGACGACATCCGTGTGCATCGCCCCGACACCGGGCGCCACCTCGATCGCCAGTCTGTTGTTCTTCTGCTCGACCAGGGTTCCGACCGTCTCCGCGACACCCTCGACGAGGGCCGCGACCTCGACATCCTCGGCGAAGGTGTCCATGCGGTTGGCCTCGATCTTGGAGAGATCGAGCACGTCGTTGATCAGGCTCAGCAGGTGGCGGGCGTTGGACTTGATCTTGCCGAGGTCGGTCAACAGGCCCTGCTCGCCCATGTCCTCGACTTCCTCCTCCATCATCTCGCTGTAGCCGATCACGGCCGACAGGGGTGTCCGTAGCTCATGGCTCATATTGGCCAGGAAAGCGCTCTTGGCGCGATTCGCGGCCTCGGCGGCTTCCTTGGCGGCGGACAGCAGCGCCTCGTCCTGCTTGCGCTCGGTGATGTCGGTATGCGATCCGACCCATTCCCGGATCGTGCCATCCTCCCGGAGAACGGGAGCGACGCTGAGCGCCATGTGACGGAACTCCCCGTCATGGCGCCGGAGGCGGCTCTCGGCCGCGATCGGGGTCCTGGTCTCGACCGCGAGGCGCCACATCGCCTTGATGCGCTCGACGTCGTCCGGGTGGACACTCGCCAGACGCCCCCACCCCATCGTCTCTTCGGTGGTCTGGCCGGTGAAGCGGTTCCAATGCGGTTGCGGCTCGACGAAGGCGCCTGAGCCGTCGGCCGTCCAGATGATGGCGGCACTCGCCTCGACCAGGGTCCGGAAGCGTTCCTCGCCCTCTTTCGTCGCACGCTCCGCCCGTTTCCTTGCCGTGACGTCGGCGATCACCATGCCGACGCCGTCGCTGGCGGCTCCGTCCTCCGCTTTTTGCAGAGGGTAGAAGCTGGCCTGGAAGTGACGCATCTGCTCGGGCCGAACCTTGCTGGCGGCCGACACGTCCACGTTGGCAACCGTTCCGCCAGCCTCGACGACATGCAGCAGTTTCGCTTCCAGCGTGTCCCGGAGTTGGGGCATCACGTCCCACAGACTCATGCCGGGCGTGGCGCTGAGCGCCCGCTCGCTCATCCTGGCGAGCGCCTGATTGGCATGCCTGACCCGAAGCGATCGATCCAGGAAGCCGAGGCCGATCGGTGCATTCTCGAGCACGCCGTCGAGCAGGGCCTGGCTGGAGCGGTGCTCGCGACGGCGTTGAACCGCCACATAGCCGAGACCCGCGCAGGACAGGATCAGGCCCGCGAGCGAGCCGACGCGCAGGACGTCGTTGAGCGTGCGCGAGTCCGCCACCGTCAGGAGGCGGTCGTTGGCGATCCTCTGCTCGCGCGCCACCTCGACGCGCACACGGTCCATCGCGGCTTTTCCGTCTCCGGTCTGGACAAGGGCTGCCGCGGCCGCCGGTCCTTCTGTCCGGTAGGTCTCGATCGCGGCGGCCGCTTCTTTGAGGCGCACGTCGACGAGCCCCGACAAGAAGCTCGCATCGGGACCGATCAGTTTGACGACGGTGTCGAGGTCGGGACCGACCGCGTCCAAGCCCCAGTGGTATGGTTCGAGGTATTGTTCCTTGCCCGTGATGATGAAGCCGCGCTGCCCGGTCTCGATATCCTTCAGCGACGACAGGAGACGCTCGGACGCGATCACAAGCGCATTGTCGTGCCGCGTGTCGAGATCGAGGCGTCTCTCGCGCAGATAGCCCCACCCGGCCAGGATCAGCGACGCGGCCAGGATCAACCCCGCCAGCCAGGACGCGACGCGCAACCGGTCCCAGCCCTGCCCGCCGTCGCTGCTCGTCCGCTCGGCAGTTGATTCTTCGCCCATGCAGTCTCGCTCGCCCTGCGCCGCAAATCGGCGACGCCGGATCATAGCAGCCCCGGATCGAACACGCTCGGCTCTCTCTCGGGCTGGACTCACGGCTCGATCTTCAACTCGTGTTACAACATCTCCAGTTGTGCCGGAGCACAGCTCGCAGGAGACGCCTGGAGGCTACTCGGAACGGGCGACGATGGCGTGCCGGCGCCGCAGAGCCAGACGCTCGCGCAGGATGCGTTGTCCCTCGTCCAGCAGAATTAAAGAAGCTCGATCCAGGCGGGCGCGTGGTCGCTCGCATTCTCGTGGTTGCGGACGTCGCGGTCGACGCCGGCCTCCACCAACCGGCTGACCAGGGCGCGGCCGACCAGAAGATGGTCGATGCGCAGGCCGGCGTCGCGCCGCCAGGAGTCGCGCAGGTAGGCCCAGAACGTATAGGCGGGCTCGTCCGGATGGAGGTCGCCGATGGCATCGGTCCAGCCCTGCTTCAACAGGCGGGCATAGGCGGCACGCGGCTCGGGTTGGGTCAGGGCGTTCTCCCGCCAGGACCGCATCGCGTAGATGTCGCCATCGGTCGGGACGACGTTGTAGTCGCCGGCGAGGACGGCCGGTACGCCGCTGGCTTCGAGGCTTGCGGCATGCGCGAGGAGCCGTTCGAACCAGGCGAGCTTATAGGCGAACTTGGGCCCGGGCCTCGGGTTGCCGTTCGGCAGGTAGAGGCAGCCGACCAGGATCCCGTCGCAGGCGGCCTCGATGTAGCGGGCTTCGCGGTCGCTCGGGTCGCCCGGCAGACCCCGCCGCGTCTCGATCGCCGGCCGGCCGCGGCTCAAGATGGCCACGCCGTGGTGGGGTCCTTGGCCGTGGCAGAGCGCGGCGTAACCGACCGCTTCGAGCGCCGCATGGGGGAAAGCGGCATCGGTCGATTTGATCTCCTGGAGGCATACGACGTCGGGCTTGGTGTCCCGCAGCCACGCCGTGAGATTGTCGAGGCGCTGGTTGATGCCGTTGATGTTGAAGGTGGCGATCCTCATGGCCGGGTCGTCGGGCCGTCGTCGCCGACACTGCGGGGTGCCGAGAGAAACGCAGCCGCCACGGCGCCCAGGCCGCACAGGGCGAGCGCGAAGAAGCCGATCCGATTGCCGAAGTGGTCGGCCAGGGTCCCGGCCAGGCTGGTCGAGACAGATGCGCCGGCGCCGGTCGCGAGCCCGAACAGCCCGAGACAGAGATTGAACCGGTTGGTTCCCCGCGTCAGTTCCGCCGCGACCAGCGGCACCATCACGCCGAAGGTCGCGGCGCCGATGCCGTCGAGCGCCTGCACGGCGATGATCGCGTAAGGGTCGGAAACGAGACCCAGCAGGGCGGCACGGAGCGGCACGGCTGCAAATCCGAGGGTCAGGACGAGGCGCGGCCCGCGCGTGTCGGCGAGGTGTCCGACGCCCGGCGAGATCAGCGCCACGATCGTCTGGGGCACGACCACCGCGGCCGCGACGACGAGATTGGTCCGGGTTCCCAAGCTCTGCGTCAGGTGGGCCGACGCCAGCGGCAGGAGCGCCGCATTGCCCATGTGGAACAGGGCGACGCAACTCGCGAAGCCGAGAACGGCCTTGTCGCGCGCGAGGGCTTTCAGGTCCTGGAACACGCCTGTCGCACGGGAAGCCGCGGGTTCAGCCGCCGCGGGTTCAGCCGCCGCGGGTTCAGTCGCCGCGGGTTCGGCATCCTCGGGCCGTGGAGGCGCGATGAGGCGCAACGCCGCGAGCCCGGGCACCATGAAGGCTGCGGTCAACCAGAACACGGCGCGCGGCGAGAGGTAGGATCCGGCGGCACCGAGGAGGCCGGCCGCGGCGCCGTTGCCGATCGCGGCGAAGCGCGCATTGCGCCCGAGCCGCAGCCCCAAGCCCGCCCGACCGACGACCGCGAGACTGACGGCCGCCACCGCAGGCCCCAGCATGGCGCTACCGAAACTGTGCAGGACTTCGGCCGACATGACCGAGATGGTCGAGGTCGAAAACGCGAACGCCAAGGCTGCGATGCCCACCACGGCGCAGCCGATCGCGGCCGCGATCCGCTTGTCGGCCAGCCGATCGACCGCTGCGCCGCCCGGCAGTTGACTGACGACCGCCACCAGCGCTCCGACGCTCAGGGCGCGTCCGATCTCGCCTTCGCTCCACCCCGACGTCGCGAGGTAGACCGCGATGAACGGCCCGAAGCCGGTCTGCACGTCCGCGATGAAGAAGCTCAGCGCGTCGAGGGCGTAGTGATTGCGGGCGCTTGTCATGGCTGGAACGCGGCACCGGATAGCCAGACGGCTCGACGGCGCGGCCCGCATGCTCCGCTCCCGCGCCTGATCTTCGGACCATACCGCTCCCGGTGTCGACGCGAAACCGCTGGACTCGTCCACGACAAGCCGGGCCGGCAGCCAATCCGGCCATGCTATCGGCCACGCCGACACACGGCCGCAGTGCACCGCCTCTAAGCTGGTGGGCCGACTGGTCCGAACAGATGAAATCTGTTGGGCGGACCACTAGAAGACGCCGCCAACTGACGCAGCCCTAAAGGAATGCTGTCCGAAGCGTGCTATCCTGTAGGAGAAATAAGCCATACCGACAGAGCCGCACTGCCGGGTTCGATCGGGGCCCTGCTTTTTTGCGAGACAACTGCTGTCCGGCACTAGAACTTCGCGATCAGGGCGATGCCGCTGGCCATCAGGGCGGCAGGCAGAAAAGCAGGCAAGCCAGAAAGGCGACGATCGGCAAAACCGACACCATGCTGGCAAGCCAGGAGTTGGTGAGCGAGTTTCGCAGCACGCCGTCATTGGCGGCCCCAGGCCTGCAGGGCTCCCGCCAGGATGATGGTGGGGTAGAGCCACGCCGCGCTGATGTTCTGCATCGCTTCCATCCTCCGATTCACAAGATCAGACACGTCAGCCAAGCAGCCATGCCGCGCCGATCGCCAGGAGCAAGGCCGGCGGCATGACCAGAAATCCAAGTTTCAGGAAGGTGCCGGCGTCCACATCCTGCCCCTCGCGGCGCAGCGCCGTGAGCCACAGGATTGTCGCGAGCGAGCCGGTCACGGACAGGTTGGGCCCGAGATCGACGCCGATCAGCACAGCGCTTGTCACCTGCTCCGGCCCATGCGCGGCCTGGACGGCATTGCCGGCCATCAGGCCGGCCGGCAGGTTGTTCATCAGGTTGCAGGCAAAAGCGATGACGATGCCGGCGCCCCAGGTTGCCGCTGTAGCCGATCGTTGAGCTTGATCGCGCAGCAGCAGACTGATCATCCGGATGAGGCCGGACTTGTCGAGCGCCTCGACCAGCACGAACAATCCGGCCACGAGCGGCAGCACGCCCCAGGAAATGTCCTTTACCGTATCCCAAGGGCCTTTCTTCTCGCGGATCAGCACGGCAACTGCCGTGAGTACGCCTGAAATGGCTGTCGGAAGCCCCAGCTGAAGATCGAGGGCCGAGGAGACCAGCAGCGCGACGGCGGTTGCCGCGATGCCGAGTGCCGCCGTCTTGCCGCCGCCGGTCAGCTCCGGCACGGTCACATCGGCTTCGATGTCCTGCTCGAGGGCACCCCGAAGTGTCCACCGCAGCACGGCATAAGTCGCGAGGACCGAAAGCACCGACGGCAGGGCATAGCGAGGCAGCCATTGCAGCAGCGGCGGCATATGGCTGCCATAGATGACGAGGTTGGCCGGGTTAGAGATCGGCAGCACGAAGGAAGCGGCGTTGGCGATAAAGGCGCAGATCAGAAGGTAGGGCAGTGGCTGTTCGGCTTTGGCGGCTTTGACCGCCGCCGCCACGGCCGGCGTCAGCACGACAGCCGTCGCGTCATTGGACAGAAAGACGGTGACGATCGTGCCGACGCCGTAGATCAGCAGGAACAGCCGGGTGGCCGAGCCCTTGGCCCGTTTGGTCGCGACGGCCGCCAACCAGTCGAACAACCCGGCCTGACGCGCGATCTCGGAGAGCAGCATCATGCCGGTGAGGAACAGATAGACATCGGTGCCCTTGCCGACACCCGTCAGGGCATCACCAGGCGACAACAGCCCGAGCACGACCAGCAGCGCGGCGCCAGCCACGGCCCAGATGGCTGCGGGCCAGTCGAAGGGGTGGAGGATGACGCCGAGCGTCGACGAACCCGCGACGACACAGGTCCAGATTTCCGGGTCTGTCACCGCGGGCCCCCGTCGATTTCAGCGGAGCGCAACGGGCCGGTCATGGGGCGCCCGGAAGGTCGAGCGTGGCCTGCAGGCCGCCGAGCCTGGATCGGCCCAGGGTCAGGGTGCCGCCGTAGAGCTCGACCAGTTCGCGCGTGATGGGCAGGCCGAATCCGTATCCGGGCGCCGTTTCGTCGATGCGGCCGCCGAGCCTCATCACGTGCTCGGCCTTTCCGCTCGGCAGTCCCGGGCCGTCGTCCTCGACCCGGAGTTCGACGCGCGCCTGGCGGCCCGAGGCCGTGACCAGCACACGGGCCCGGGTCCACTTGCTGGCATTGTCGAGAAGGTTGCCCAGCATCTCGTCGAGGTCTTGCGCCTCGCAAGCGACGGCCAGGCCGGGCCCGAGCCTTGAATCGTAGGCCACGCCCTTGTCGGCATAAAGCTTGGTGAAAACCGCTACATGGTCGGCCAGCGCCGCCGCGAGATCGACACGGTTGCGGCTGTCACCTCCGAGCGCCGCCGCGCGAGCGCGGGCGAGATGATGTCGGATCAGCCGGTCCATGTTGGCCACCAGGGGGCCGAAGCGGCGCCCAGGATCGGCCCCGGGTTCGTCGAAGGCGAGAGCCAATGTCGCGAGTGGCGTCTTCAGCCCGTGCGCGAGATTGGCCACGTGGCGGCGGGCGCGCTCGAGGTTCAGGGCGTTCTGGTCGAGCAGGCTGTTCAGTTCGTCCACGACGGGCTGGACCTCGCGGGGCTGCGGGCCGGCGATGCGATCGGCTCGCCCGGTCCGGACCCGGTGCAACTCGGCACGCAGTCGCGTCAGCGGTCGCAGCCCGAGCCGCACCTGGAGGACCACGCCGCCGATCAGGCCGGTCGCGAGCAGCAACAACGTCACGACCAAGGGCGTCAGGATCTCGTGCAGCGGTCCCGCGAGCGCCCTCAGGGGGGCGCCAGCCGCAATGGTGACCCACGATCGTCCGAAAAGGCGACTCTGAACCCGCACCCGGAGGGGCTCTTTGCGGGGTCCCAGACCGTCGACCGTCACGGGTCTCGGCCCCGCGCCCGACAGCGGCGCCCCCGCCTCGAACGTGAAGTCATCGTCGGCCAGGGATTGGGAGCGGAGCACCGGGTCGGCGGGCGGAACGACCGCACCGGGCGGCAGGGCGCGCATGTCGGGCCGCAGCACCTCCCAAACCCAGCCCGACGGCGCATGGTCGAACGGGGGACCATCGACGGACCGCTCCAGCCGCAAGGATCCGTCGGGAGCCGCTCGCAGGGCATCGGACACGGTCAGGATCTGGGTGTCGAGACGGCTGTCCACCTGACCCCGGATGAAGCGGCGCAGGGCGAAGTCCATGGCCACGCCCGTGGCCAGAAGAGCCACGAGGATCACGGTCGTGGCAAGAAGCACGAGCCTCGCCGCGATCGAATGAGGTAGCCATGTCACGGGTTATCTGCGCCCAGGCTGTAGCCCCGGCCTCGAACCGTGGTGATGAGATCGCGCCCGATCTTGCGACGCAGACGCGCCACGATGACCTCCAGCGAATTCGATTCGACCTCCGCATCCCCGTCGTAGACCCGTTCCAGCAGGTCCAGCCGCTCCACCACGTGACCCGCCCGCAGCGTCAGGCAAGACAACACCCTCCATTCGAGGGCTGTCAGGCGCAGCGGCATCCCGTCGATCTCGAACGTGCCGACCTGCGCGTCGAAGGCGAGCGGACCACACACGATGTGCGGCGACGCGTGGCCGGCGGCCCGCCTCACCATGGCGCGCAGACGCATGACGAGTTCTTCGACGCGGAACGGCTTGACGAGGTAGTCGTCGGCACCGGCCTTGAACCCGGCGACCTTGTCGGACCAGTTGTCCCGCGCCGTCAGAATCAGCACCGGGAATGTCAGGCCGGTCGCACGCCAGGATCGGAGGACCGAGGCACCCTCCTTCTTCGGCAGTCCGAGATCCAGGACAACGGCATCGAGCTTCTCGGTCGCGCCGATGTGCTGGCCATCCTCCCCGTTGTCGGCGACGTCGACGACGAAGCTCTCGGCCCGCAACTGACGGGAGACTGCCTCGGAGAGAAGGCGATCGTCTTCGACCAGGAGGACACGCATGCGGGACACCTTTCGGACGGCTCCGCGATTACGCGCTCGTGCTGAACCGAACCTGAACCGCCGGATTCAGGCTGGGTTCCGGGCCGGCGGTCTAAGACGGTGGCATCGAACTGAGAGCAGGAGACGTTTCGATGACAGCCACCAACGAGCCGAAACCCGAGCCGAAGCCACCGCGGTCAGCGCGTCGACCGGGGCGCACCGCCATTGCGGCCGCGGTCGTCGGCGCCTTCGCGGTCGGGGCGGGCGCGACCGCCTTCGCCCAGCGCGCGCATCCCCCGATCACTTTCGTGGCCCTTACCCCCGGTCCGGTCAGCGCCATGAAGGACTGGGCTCCCGTGGCCGTGAAGGGCAAGGTGGCCGAAATCTTCGGAAACAAATTCATCCTCGAGGACGACAGCGGCCGGGCGCTGGTCGAAACCGGACCGCAGGGCGACAACGGCCATCTCGTGGCCAAGTCCGAGACCGTCACGGTTCAAGGGCGTTTCGAGCGCGGCTTCATCCATGCGATCGCGATCGAACATGGCGCTGGCCACACGGATGCGGTCGCCCCTCCCGGCCCGCCGCATCCTGGACCGTTGAGGCCCGACGTCAGCCCCGATCGCCCGTGACGCGTCAGAACGATGCTCCGCAATCCACTTCGAAAGGATCAGATGAGGAAAGCCTTCCTCACAGCGGCGCTTGCGCTCGCGACGCTCACCGGCGGAGCCTTGGCGCAGGCGGCAGCACCCCCTCCGGCTCCAGCCGGCATGGCTCCGCCGCCGGCAATGACCGCGCCGCCCCCGGTGGGAATCAGGCCACCGCCACCGCAGAGTGGTCCCGCCTTCGCCGACGATGATGGTCCCGGCGCACCTCCTCCGGAGGGGCCCCGCGGACACCACCCTCCCCCTCCCCCATCGAAAGGCGCCCACATCCACCTCCAGCACGGCGACACGATGCTCGACGTCAAATGCGCCGACGACGAACCCATGACGTCCTGCGCGGATCTCACACTTCACATGCTCGATCGACTGCTAGGCCTGAAGAACTGAGCCGGCGGGTGACCCGGTTCGCCCGGGTCACCTCGCCACCGCCGTGCTATAGTCTCGACGACCCGCCGAGAACGCACGGGAGCGGATCATGTCGAAGATCGGCCAGGACACCCCGTCCAGCGCAGCCTTCCGGGGTTTCACGCCGCGGGTCTTCGCCGTTCTCGAAGGCCTGGCAGCCCATCAGACCCGGGCCTGGTTCCTCGACAACAAGGCGGCTTACGAAGCGGAGGTCCGCGCGCCGTTGGGCGCCCTGGTCGAGGCTTTGGCCTTCGCGTTCCTGGCCCACGACATCCCGCTCACGGGCGACGCGAAGCGTTCCCTGTTCCGCGTCAATCGCGACATCCGCTTCTCGAACGACAAGCGGCCCTACAAGACCAATGCCAGCGCCGTGCTGTCCCGCGACGGCACCAAGGCCGGCAAGGGGATCCTCTACGTGCAGGTCGGCGGACCCGAGCCGGCAGCGTTCGTGGCGGCGGGCTTCTATGGGCTCGAGCCACCCGGCATCGACGCCCTGCGGCGCGGCATCGCCGATCATCCGGACCGATGGGCCGAGACCGAAGCCGCGTTGACCGGCGCCGCTCTCGTCCTGTCGCGCGAGGGCGCGCTCCTTCGCATGCCCAAGGGCTATGAGGCGTTCAAGGACACCCTCGTGGCCGAAACACTGAAGCTGCGGAACTTCACGGTCAGCCGACCCGTTCCGGTCGCGCGGCTCTACGGCCCGGAGGTGATCGACGACATCCTGGCGTTCACGCAGCAGGCAATGCCACTGCTGGAGTTCGGCTGGCAGGCGCTGGCCCGGTAGGCTCGACAACGCCGCCGACCGATGCCCGAGGCATCTTGACGAAGCGATGCGAAGTTGCAGGTGTCCGTGAGTGCAACTCTATAGATCGTCTGACGAAGCCCGCTGCATGGGCCGTCGCGCTCCTAACGCTCAAAGGATGTCATGAGCCCCGGCTACCTGCCCTTCAAGGACGCGCTCGATCTGCCGGCTTTCTTCTGCGAAAATTGCGGCTTCTGGCAACGGAATTTCGCCGAACCCATCTCCTGCCCGCTCTGCATCGACGCCCGGCACGTGCTGCCGCAGGCGGCGTGGCGGTTCCACACCCGCGAGGCTGCCGCTTCGCTCTACCCCTGCCATTGGCACGAGGTCGAAGCCGGCGTTTGGCGGTTCTTCAACGACCCCGTGAGCGGCATCGGATCGTCCGGCTACCTCATCCAGACGCCGGACGGCAATCTCGCGTTCGAGGGTTGCGCGGTCTACAGCGACGCGGCCCTCGATCGAATCGCGAAACTCGGCGGCGTCCAGGTCCTGGCGGCGTCCCACCCCCATTCGTATGGTGCGATCTGGCAGTTGCAGGACCGCTTCGATCCCGAGCTCGCGCTGCACCCCGGCGACCTCGAATGGTCGGCCGCGCTCTGTGTCAGCTGGCCTTTCGACGATCGGCTGGAACCCATCCCCGGGCTCGAGCTGCACCTCACGGCCGGGCATTTCGCCGGCCACACCGTCCTCTACGACCGCACCCGGCGAATCCTGTTCTGCGGCGACGCCCTGAAGTTCGAGCTCGATCCTGCGAACCCCCGCCGCGCCGTCACGATCTCGGCCCACAAGGCGTTCGTTCGCGGCATCCCGCTGACGCCGGGGGAGCTACGGCGTTACCGGTCGGTGTTCGAGGCGCTCGACTTTCGGCAGACTTGGACGCCCTTCGAACAGGCGTCGAATAGCGGGCGCCGGGAAGCTCTGGCCCTGATCGATTCCATGCTGTCGAGTCGCCCGCATGCCTATCCGGTGCCACTGGACGATCTCAGGCCGTGAACTGGAAGTCGAGGCGCCCTTTGAAGCGCTCGGACGTGCCGCTTTCGGCCAGCTTGGCTCGCAGTCCCTCCGGCCCGCCGAACTGAAACCCGAGCTGGCTCGCGTAGGCGAGGCACCCCGCCTCCTTGGCGCGACGCGCCTCGTCATCGAGCAGGATCCGGTGCTCCGGCAGTGCTTCCATCCGCTCGTGGAAGGGTTCGGCCGGAGCGCTCCCGCGCGCCACATAGGGGAAGTCGCGCCACCAAAGGACCGGGACCGCCACGCTGCCGAGTGCCAGGACCGTCTGGATGTGGTCGACGTGCCCGCCGATCGCCTGCGGGGCCAGGATCAGGTCCGGCTCGTGATCATCGACGAGCCCGCGGATCGACGCCGCCAGCGAAGGGCCGACATCGTCTTGCGGCAGGATGCCACCGAAGAGCGCCTCGGCCGAGTGGTAGCCGCGATGCGGCGCCTCGGGCAGCGGGACATGGATCGGATCGCCGAGGCCGAGCGCCCGGCAGGCCGCCACATCCTCGGCGCGGCGCAACGCCATGTAGTCGACCGTCGCGTCGAGGCCCTTGTCGAGCTGGCAGGCGAGCGCGAACCCTTGCGGATCGGGCACAGAACGGGTGAAGAGCGTTGCGGGCACGACGTGCCAGCCACGGCGGGCCAGAAGCGCGAGGGTGCCGCCGCACGAGAAGGCGGCGTCGTCGAGATGGGGCGAAAACGCCAGGGCCGTGCCGCCACGCGACAGAGCCGCATCGTTTGAAGTGGAAGGATGCCCCGGGGCCGTCCGGCTCACAGAAGGTGCGGCTCGGCCCGGAAGCGGCACGGGGTCATGGGAAGGACGGGATCGACCCGAGGTCCCGGCCCTGCCCGCACCACCTCGGCGTAGACGTCCTGAATGCGGCGCCCGACCGTGTCCCAGGAGTAGACGCGGCGGCATTCGTCGAGGCCGGCCCGGGCCAGGCGCCGTCTGAGTTCGTGGTCGGTCACCAACGACTCGAGGGCCGCGGCCTGGGCCGGAATATCGCCCGGCTCGACCAGAAGGCCGTTCTCGCCATCCCGCAGGCAGTCGTTCACCCCGACCGCGAAACAGGACAGGGTCGCGAGGCCCGACGCCATGGCTTCGAGAATGGTATTGGAGAAGCCCTCGCCATAGGTGGGCGAGAGGAAGATGTCGGCGTCCCGGTAGATCGCCGGCACGGTCTCGTAGTCGGCATAACCGGTGAACCGGACGGCTGCGCCGAGACCGAGGGCCGCGACGCGCTCCTGGCAGGCTTCGAGGTCTGGGCCGATACCCGAGACGGTCGCCTCGAACGGGACATTCCGCCGGCGCAGGATGTCGAGCGCGTCGAGCACGTCGAGCGCGCCTTTCCGCCGGTCGACGCGGCCATGATAGAGCATTCGCACCGGTCGCGGCGCATCGCCGACGCGCGCCTCGTCGGCCGGACGGAAGCGGTCGGTGTCGACCGCACCGGGTACGATCGTGAAACGCTCGCGCCGCGTTCCAAGCCTTCCGCTCACCTCGTCGACGAAGCTCCTTCCGCCGATCAGCAGTGCATCGGCTCCGTCGAGCACCCGCTGCATGGCGAGGCGGTGAGTGTCGCAGCACGACCCGACCCAATGGCCGTCGCCGCCCTGGATCGAAACGACGACCGGGATGCCGGACCGGTTGGCGGCCAGCGCGGCAGCCCAGCCGGTCGGGTACCCGTATTGGGCATGGATGAGGTCGAAGGGCTGGCGCGCATGTTCGGCCGCGATGGCGGCCACCATGGTGTCGATATCGCGTTCGAAATCGCCATCGGTCTGTTCGCCGATCTGCTCGAGCCCGATCACCCGGACGCCGGGGACCGGCGGCGGCGGCCCACCACCGTAGACCTTGGTGCCGAAGGCATCGCCGCGGTACTGGCTGATCATCGTCACGTCGTGGCCGGCGCGAACGAGTTCGCGGAGCAGGTTCACGGCATAGACGCTCATGCCGGAGATCGCCGGGAAGAAGCGTCGGCTGAGGAAGCAGATCCTCATGCGACGCATTCGCGTTCATAGACCTGGATCGCCTGACGCGCCTGGCCGATCATCGTGTCGGCCCGATAGCTGTCGCGCGAAAGCTCCACGCAGACCAGGCCCTCGAAACCGATCTGGCGCAGGGCGCCGAGAGCATCCGGCACATCCATGTCGCCGTCGCCGAAGGCGAGATGCACGTGGTCGCCCCGCTTCATGTCCTCGAGGTGGACGTCCGCGATGTGGTCGCCGAACTCGCGGATCGCATCGGCGGGCTCGCGCTCGCCCGTGACGAGAAGGTGTCCGAGGTCGAGCGCCAAGCGAACGTCCGGGACGGCCCGCACGAGATCGGCGTAGTCGTCGACCGTGGACACGAACATCTCCGGCTCGGGTTCGAGGGCCGGTACGATGCCCTGCTGCTTGGCATAGTCGACGATCGCTCCCACGCCTTCATGCAGCCAGGACCGGGCATCGCCGGTCGTCACGCCGGGCTTCAGCCGCCCGGCCCAGAACGACAGGACCTCCGCCCCGAGGATCACGCCGATGTCGGTGGCGCGTTTCAGGAACTCGAGGCGGCGGGCGCGGCCGTCGCGAGCCGCCGAAACGAAGGTCGGCTCATGCTTCTGGCGCGAGTCGAGGAGGAAATGCGCGCCTGTCTCGATGACGACGCCGAGGCCCAAAGCGTCGACGCGCTTTCTCAAGTTCCGGGCGTTCCGCTCCCAATCGGACGACATCGGGTCGAGGTGGTGATGGTCGAGCGTGAGGGCGACGCCGTCATAGCCGGACGAGGCGATCAGGGTCAGGGCATCGTCGAGCCGGTGCCACGCGGTCCCGTTGGTGTTGTAGGCATAACGCAGGTTCATCGCAGATCCTCCGGCTTGATGTGCCCAAGCCGCAAAGCGACATGATGGGCCTCAGGTTCGCGGTAGAGAGGGTAGAGGGGGCCGACGAGCCGCTCGGCTTCCGCCGTGTCGAACAGGGGTGCGCGGCCGCCGGTGAGCGGGCGGAGCCGGTCGGCAGCCTCCTCGGTCAGGCGCACCGGTCGTCGCGCTTCGCTGGCCTCGCCGAAGCGGATGAGCGGGCTGTCGCGTTCGAGGAGCTTGCGGGTGTTGCGCTCGCCGATCCGGCCGTAGCTCATGGTCTCGACTTCGAGACCCGGTACGATGACCTTGGCGACCGCCACCCCGCCGCCCGACGTTTCGAGCGGCGAGCCGTCGACGTAGAGAACATCGAGACCCGCCTCTTCCAGGCGGCAACGCGCCAGGGCTCCCCGTGCCCGCGTGTCCGGAAGCGGGTTCGACGGAAGTTCGGCAAAAGCCTTGTGCCGCCGCACGGAAAAAACCGTGTCGTCGAGGCTGCGCCGTAACCCGTCTCCATCGGTCTTGGCCCAGGCCATCATGGCTTTCAGGGCCCGGCTTTCTTCGTGATCGAGGCTCGGCAGGGCACGGGCGACGAAATCCTGCACGTGTCCTGGCGGTGCCACGCTGAGCGCCTCGTCGAGCGGGCCATGCCCATAGGTCTTGCGCACGCGGGCGGAACAGAATTCCAGCAAGGCCTTGCGCAGCGCCCGGTTGCGGTCGGGGTCGCAGGCCTCGCCGCAGGCCGACAGCATGATGGGGACGCGCGGGCCCCGTCCGTCCTGGTCGAAGCCCACCACGTAGAGGTTGGCGAGGCCGAACTCGTCGGTCGCATATTTCGGCAGGACCGTGATGCCGCAACCCTCGATATGGGCCAGCAACGTCCGTGTGTCCGGGTCGAGATCGTGGGTGAGGTCGAGCACCACGCCCTGGTCGAGGGCACGGAACAGGAGGCCGTTGCCGTCGCGTTGCAGGCACTCGAGGAGCCCGTGCCCGACCGCCCATTCGAGATCGGGGCCGGCGCCGAGCCCGTTTGTGATTAGCGTCGTGAAGGGCCGATAGCCGGACGGCAGTTCGAAGACATCGGTGGCGCCGACGTCGAGCGGCACCAGCACGGTCTCGCCGGTCCTGGCCCGCACCGCCTCGGTCCAGGCCAGCGGCGTGTCGCGGTCGACGGGGCTGCCGGCCGGGAGGCACAGCGTCAGCGGGTCGACGATGCCGGTCCTGCCGCGCAACACGGCGAGATCCGTGTAGGAGCCGAGATACTGGCGCGCCTGCATCAGGCGAAGCGTGGGGCAGATCGCCTCGGCGATCTCGGCCAGCGCGCCGACGATGGCCTCGCCGTCGGTCGTGCCGTAGCCGTAACCCGACGGCATGTTGCCGGGCAGCCCGCTATCCTCATCGAGGAACAGCGCCACTTTCCAGGCCGGTACGCCTGTGCGGTCGAGCGGCGTCATCGGGAAGCCGACGAGGCGTCCCTTCGGCAGGGCCTCGATATAAGCGCGGGCCGCGTCGGGCAGGTCGGCCGGCAATCCATTCATGCCGCTGCTCCCGCCCGGTAGGCCCGATCGATCAACCGCATCGTGGCGAGGTCCCGTTCGGCGGAGAATTCCTCCGAGACACCGGAACGGAGCGCGTGGCCGAACCGGCGGACCTGTTCGGCGAAGGGCGAGGCTGCGGCGTCCGGCACCGGCAAGGCTTCCGAGACTCCGGTGGCCCCGTCGATGAAGGTGAGGGAGCCGCCGGGCTCCTGCCCCATGGTGCATTCGGCGGCGATCATGCCCCGCGTGCCGACCACTTCAAGGCGGCGGCGCGGCAGCGCCTCGGGGCAATTATAAGCAACTTGGAGCGTCGCGAGCACGCCCGACCGGGTTCGACCGATCACCGTGGCGCCGTCGTCGACCGCGTAGGCGTGGACTCTATTCTGCAGGAGCGCCGCGACGATGACGAGCGGTTCGTCGAGCAGGAAACCGACGAGGTCGAGGCCATGAGGCGCCAGGTCCATCAGGGCGCCGCCGCCGGCCTTGGCTTGGTCGACCCGCCAGTTCTCGGCCGCGCGACCCTGCGTCCAGTCCGGCCCGAGCCAACAGGCATAGACGATCCGCACGGCCGTCACGGTACCGACCCGCCCGTCACGGAGCGCTGCCCGCAGAGCCCGATGCGCCGGATGATGACGCTGGTCGAAGGCCGTGCCGTAGAGCACGCCGGCCTCGCGGCAGCCCACCACCATGGCGTCCGCATCGACGAGCGTCGCGGCCATCGGCTTTTCGCACAAGATGGCCTTTCCGGCCCGCGCCGCAGCTTCGACCCCCGCGCGATGCAGATGGTTCGGGGTCGCCACATAGACGGCCTCGACGTCGGGATCGGCCGCGAGTTCCGCGACACCTCGATAGGCTCTTGCGCCGAGCGCCCGGGCTTCGTCCCGCGATGCCGGATCGGGATCGGCGACGGCCACCAACAGGTCACCGGCGTCCCGGATGGCCGGCGCCATGAAGTCCCGCGCCACCCAGCCGAAGCCGGCGATGCCCCAACGGACGGGTTCCATCACCAGCGCTCCGGCAAGTCGACGAGGATGCGTCGGCGGACCGCCTCATCGATGCCGCTCGCATCCCGCCCCAGGACGACGGCCGCCAGACGCTCGCTCTCGGCCGTGGTCAGCGTATGCGGCAAGGTCGTGCGGGGTTGGTATTCCGTCTCGTAGCGCGGCGAGGGCCATTCGATCGTCAGGCCGCCGTCCCGCGGCTTGAACAGCGGGTTGAGACGCAAGGCGGCGTCCGGAACCGGCATGGTCAAGCCGCCCGACAGGTCCGTGGCAGGCGTGCCTGAGGGCGCGTCCTCGATCGAGAAAGCCTCGACCCCGGCGAGCTCGGCCAGGGGCGCGGGACGCGGCGGTCGTCGCTCGACCAGCGCTCGCGTGAGCTCGGCATCGTCGTAGACCGTGGCGTCGGGGAAGAGCCGCGCCATATCGGCGGCCGAGACGGCATGACCGGACGAGAGGTTGTCGGCCGCACTGTTATGGATATGGCCGACCGCGATGCGTCCGCCTGGACCGGCGAGCGCCCGCAAGGAAGCGAGGATCTCGGCCTTGGGCTCGAGGAAATAGAAGGCGTCGTGACAGAACACGAGATCGAACCGTTCCTCCGCCACGGGCCACGGCGCCGCGGCATCGAAGCAGACCAATCGCGTCCCGGTCGGCACCACCCAATGGCGTGCGAGCCAGAGCTTGGCGAAGACGACGTCGGCGCCCGTCACCGCAATGCCACGTCGGGCCAGATCGCGCCCGTAGTGGCCGATGCCGCAGGCGAGCTCGAAAGCGGTCCGGGTGGGCCGCCAATGGGCTTCGATCAGCGCCAAGCCCGCCAGGAACGTCGGGTCGCTCCAGCGGTGGGCGAAGTAGTCGCCGACGCGACCGAACGCGAGGGCGTTCATGGCGTCGCGGAGCCCGACGCGATCCCGCGCCCCGACGAGTTCGCGGACCGCCAACGGGTCCGGTCTGGTACCCGTCCACCAATCGTCCTGATCGCCCAGCAGCAGCACGAGGGCGCCCTCGCGATCTCCGGATTTCAGGTGGTCGACGGCCTCGGCCACCAGCGCGTCCCGACCAACGCGGAGGTAGGCAATGTCGTCGATGACCGGCCATTGTCGGCCGTCGGCGTCGCGCAAGAGGTTGGGGCCATCGGGCTGCAGGGCGGCCCGGGTCCGAGGGGACAGGAGCGGCGGGCTCACAGCAGTCCCGCCTGGCGTAGCACATCATCCTGGAAGGCCTTCACGGGCCCGGCATGGATGAGCTCCATTTCGTCGAGCACGCGCCCGGGCGTCAGCGAGGCCGCCCGCATGTATTGGTTCGTCTGCAGAACGCGATCGAGCACATCGGCGGCGTGGAACGCGCGTCCCTCGGGACTGGCGGCATCGGGCAGGATCGAGCGTGCGTCGACGACGGCGCGGCGAAGGGGCAGGTCGAGCTCATCGAGGCACCCCGCCGTATAGTGGTCCATGACGGTCGCGAGGTGCGGGCCCAGCAGCATTTCGCCGGTAAAGCCGGAGTCCGGAAGCCCTGCATTGTGGAAGTGATGCGCCAGGGCGGCGAGGAAGACCCGCCCAGGGTCGGCGCCATAAGACGACGCCAGCAGGACGCCATAGACGGCCACCAGAAGGCAATGTTCCGCATGGCTTTCGGCGGGTTCCAGGACGATGCGCGGCCTGCCGGGGCTGGTGATGCCAGCTCGCGGCTGGACGTCCAAGGCCGACACGAAACCCGGTACCGGCACAGGGGTCGCGCCCTGCCAGGGTTCGGCAATGGCACGGCAGACTTCGGCTCGCACCGGAGGCGGAAGAGCCGATCCGACCGCCTCGATCGAGTCCTGCAAGACATGGATGATCTCGGCTGAACCCAGTCCCGCGGGCGCGAGAACGGCCCCGTCGACATCGCCGAGCCGTGCCGCCGCCAGAGCCTGCCCGGCCATGCGCCACCCGACAGCGGACGCCGGGCAGCCATTGACCAGCTCGCACCAGGACCGTCGAAACAACCGGCTCGCAATCGAGCCGTCCCGGCCGGCCGACCGGATACGTTTCAAATCGTTCAGTTCAACGCATAGCGTCGTCAGATCTGACAGGGTGGTCGTCATATGGATTCTGGCCCGTCTCGTCGATCATCACGCTGCGATGCAGCATAAGTCAAAAAGCAGTGTTCGCTCACTTGCGACAAGACCGGCATAATCCTCCACAACACTTCTTTATGATCTCGTCAACACTACGGTAGGAGCCGTTATTGGGAGCCGGTAGGAGTAAATCCAGATGCAAGACTGCGTCGAATGCGCGCGACTGCCACGGACGTACAGGGAAATTCGAGATGCGGCATTGCCGCGCATCACGACAGATTGCGACACGTCGAGCCATGCCCATGCCCTACATCATGATCCTCTGAGGAATATCTTATTCTTGCTATTCACGTTGGGTGTCTGTAGCCCTGGAAGCTGCTTTAAAGACGGATCCCGGAGTGACCCCGATGTGCGGCATTGTTGGATTGTTCATCAAGGACAAGACGCTGGAGCCGGCATTGGGGCAGCTCCTCGGCGGCATGCTGGCCACGATGAGCGATCGGGGCCCGGACAGCGCGGGCTTTGCGGTCTATGGGTCCGGGACCGCGGGACGGACCAAGATCACGGTGCAGAGCGCCGATCCCGACGCCGCGTTCTCGGGCCTAGCAGAGTCGCTCGGCGAGACGATCGGTGCAGAGGTCGGCTTCGCGCGACGTAGCAGCCATGGCGTGCTCGACGTCCCGGCCGATCAGGCCACCGAAATCCGCGAGCTCATTCGCGACCGCCATCCGGCCCTGCGTGTCATGGCGGCCGGCGACGCGATCGAGATCTACAAGGAGGTCGGGCTCCCGAACGCGGTCGCCCGGCGCTTCGACCTCGAGTCCATGACGGGAACCCATGGCATCGGGCACACCCGCATGGCGACGGAATCGGCCGTGACGACGCTCGGCGCTCACCCGTTCTCGACCGGGGCCGACCAGTGCCTCGTGCACAACGGGTCGCTGTCGAACCACAACAACCTGCGCCGGCAGCTCAAACACGACGGGATCACGCTCGAAACCGAGAACGATTCCGAAGTTGCGGCCGCCTATCTGACGTGGCGCATGGACCAGGGGCTGAACCTCGGCGAGGCGCTGGAAAAGAGCCTCGACGATCTCGACGGCTTCTATACCTTCGTGGTCGGCACGAAAAACGGGTTCGGTGTGCTGCGCGACCCGATCGCCTGCAAGCCAGCGGTCCTGGCCGAGACCGATCGGTACGTGGCGTTCGGGTCGGAGTACCGCGCACTCGTCGGCCTGCCCGGGATCGAGGACGCCCGCGTCTGGGAACCCGAGCCCGCGACCGTCTATTTCTGGGAGCGTTGAGCGATGCCGACCGTCGACCTGTCCACGTCGGCGCTCCGGGACCTCAACCAGGCCCTGCATCGACAAAGCCAGGGTACCAACGAGACCTTGTGGGAGATCGTCAATCCGCGCGGGCTGCACGCCGTCGCGGTCGGCATCAAGGCACCGATCAGCGTCGAGGTGCGGGGCAGCGTCGGCTATTACTGCGCCGGCATGAACCAGGAGGCCGACGTCACGGTCCACGGTTCGGCGGGGCCCGGGGTGGCCGAGAACATGATGTCGGGCCGGGTCACCGTGAAGGGTGATGCGAGCCAATACGCGGGTGCTACCGGCAAGGGCGGCCTCCTCGTGATCGAAGGCAACGCGTCGTCACGCTGCGGCATCTCGATGAAGGGGATCGACATCGTGGTGCGGGGCAATGTCGGCCACATGTCGGCCTTCATGGCCCAGGCCGGCAACCTCGTGATCTGCGGCGACGCGGGCGACGCATTGGGCGACTCGATCTACGAGGCGCGGCTCTTCGTGCGGGGCAAGGTGAGGAGTCTCGGGGCTGATTGCATCGAGAAGGAGATGCGGCCCGAACACGTGGCGATCCTGCGCGGCCTCCTGGAAACGAGCGGCATGGGGGACGTGCACCCGTCCGAGTTCAAGCGCTACGGTTCCGAGCGCAAGCTGTACAACTTCAACATCGACCACGCCGACGCTTACGGCTAGCCGGTGAACCGACGCTGCACCCTCAAACACATCGAACCAGCGCCATGACCTACAACAACCCGCCGACCACGCCGCGCAAATCCGCGACCTTCGACGACTACACGATGTCCGAGATCCGCCGGGCCGCCACGACCGGCATCTACGACATCCGGGGCGGCGGGGCGAAGCGCAGGCTGCCGCATTTCGACGACCTCCTGTTTCTCGGCGCCTCCATGTCGCGCTATCCTCTCGAAGGCTATCGGGAGCGTTGCGGCACCGACGTCGTGCTGGGCTCGCGCTTCGCCAAGACGCCGATCCACCTCAAGATCCCGATCACCATCGCGGGCATGAGTTTCGGCTCGCTCTCGGCCAATGCCAAGGAGGCGCTCGGGCGCGGCGCCGCGGCCGCCGGCACCTCGACCACCACGGGCGACGGGGGCATGTCGAGCGAGGAGCGCGGCCAATCGAAGACGCTGGTCTACCAGTACCTGCCCTCGCGCTACGGCATGAACCCGGACGATCTGCGCAAGGCGGACGCGATCGAGGTGGTGATCGGCCAGGGCGCGAAGCCCGGCGGCGGCGGCATGCTGCTCGGCCAGAAGATCACGGA
>CAXTME010000020.1:2811-51939 GCA_964245215.1 uncultured Lichenihabitans sp. | reverse complement strand
CTGAACACCTGCCCGGTCGGGGTCGCGACGCAGGACCCCGTGCTGCGCAAGCGCTTCGTCGGGCTGCCCGAACACGTCATCAACTACTTCTTCTTCGTCGCCGAAGAAGTGCGCGAGTGGATGGCGAAGCTGGGCTACCGCAAGCTCGAGGACATGGTCGGCCAGATGCAGATGCTGGACCGGACGCCGGTGGTCGACCATTGGAAAGCCAAGGGGCTCGACTTCTCGCGGCTGTTCCATAAGCCCGAAGCGCCCGAAGGCGTCGGGATCCGCAAGACGGACAGCCAGGATCACGGTCTCGACGGCGTGCTCGACCGCACGTTGATCGAACGCTGCGCCGATGCGATCGAGAACCGCGCACCGGTCAGCCTGACGCTGCCGATCAAGAACACGGACCGGTCGACCGGCGCCATGCTGTCGGGCGTCATCGCCAAGCGCTACGGCCACAAGGGCCTGCCGGACGGGACGATCCACATCAAGCTCGAGGGAACGGCGGGTCAGAGCTTCGGGGCCTGGGTGGCCAACGGCGTGACGCTGGAGCTCGAGGGCGAGGCCAACGATTATGTCGGCAAGGGCCTGTCGGGCGGCCGGCTCGTCATCTATCCGCCTGCCGCGGCCAAGAAGATCGTGCCGGAAGAGTCGATGATCGTCGGCAATACGGTGCTTTACGGCGCGATAGCGGGCGAGTGCTACTTCCGCGGCGTCGCGGGCGAGCGCTTCGCGGTGCGCAACTCGGGCGCTATCGCGGTGGTCGAGGGCACGGGCGATCACGGCTGCGAATATATGACGGGCGGCATCGTGGTGGTGATCGGGCCGACGGGGCGCAACTTTGCGGCCGGCATGTCGGGCGGGATCGCCTATGTGCTCGACGAGGAGGGCGACTTCCGCCGCCGCTGCAACATGGCCATGGTCGAACTCGAGATGGTGAAGGCCGAGGACGAGCGAAACAGGCGCCTGTTCCACCAGATGGACAACTGGACGGGGCCGCCCTCGGTCGACGTGATGGGCGACATGACGCGGTTCGATGCCGAGCGGCTCCAGCAGCTCATCGGCAACCACGCGAAGCTGACAGGCTCGACCAAGGCCGAGGTGATCCTCGACGATTGGGCGAGCTACCTGCCGAAGTTCCGCAAGGTGATGCCGGTCGAATACCGTCGCGCACTCGCCGAATTGACACAACTGGACGAGCCGCTGATGGCGGCTGCGGGGGAGTAGCCCGATGGGCAAGATCACGGGTTTCATGGAGCTCGATCGGCAGGACCGTCGCTACGGTCCTGCGGCCGACCGGATCCGCAACTACAAGGAATTTCTGCTGCCGCTGAGCGAGGAAGCGACGCGGTCGCAGGCCTCGCGCTGCATGAGTTGCGGGATTCCGTTCTGTCACAACGGCTGTCCGGTCAACAACCAGATCCCGGACTGGAACGACCTCGTCTACAAGGGCGATTGGGAAGAGGCCTCGCGCAACCTCCATTCCACCAACAACTTTCCCGAGTTCACGGGGCGCATCTGCCCGGCGCCCTGCGAGTCGTCCTGCACGCTGAACCTCGACAACGCCCCGGTCACGATCAAGACGATCGAGAACGCGATCGCGGATCGGGCCTGGGCCGAAGGCTGGATCAAGCCGGAGATCGCGACCAGGCGGACCGACAAGAAGATCGCCGTGATCGGCTCGGGTCCTTCGGGCCTCGCCTGCGCGCAGCAGCTCGCGCGCGTCGGCCATGACGTGACGGTGTTCGAGAAGAACCAGAAGGCGGGCGGCTTGCTCCGCTATGGCATTCCGGACTTCAAGCTCGACAAGCTTCATGTCGAGCGGCGCGTGGCCCAGATGACGGCCGAAGGTGTCGTGTTCAAATGCGGCACCAATGTCGGCGTCGACGTGACGGTGGCCGAACTGCTTGAGGGATTCGACGCCGTGGTTCTGGCGGGCGGCGCCGAAAAGCCGCGTGACCTTCCGATGCCGGGCCGCGACCTTGGCGGCATCTACTTCGCCATGGAGTTCCTGCCGCAGCAGAACCGCCGCGTCGGGCGCGAGCCGCTGCGCTCCAACAACCCGATCCTCGCGACGGGAAAGAACGTGCTGGTAATCGGCGGCGGTGACACGGGCTCGGATTGCATCGGCACCTCGATCCGGCAGGGCGCTCTCTCGGTTACCCAGCTCGAGATCATGCCGGAGCCTCCCGAGAAGGAGAACAAGCTCCTGACCTGGCCGGACTGGCCGCTGAAGCTCAGGACCTCGTCCTCGCAGGAGGAAGGCGCGTTGCGGGATTTTGCGGTGATGACGCGTCGTTTCGTGGGCGAGAACGGCACGGTCGAGAGCGTCGATTGCGTTCGCGTCGACGCCAAGATGCAGGCCGTCGCGGGCACCGAGTTCACGATCCGGGCCGACCTCGTCCTTCTGGCGATGGGTTTCGTGTCGCCCCTGCATGACGGGATGCTGGCGGATCTCGGCGTCACGCTCGATGGGCGCGGCAACGTCGCGGCCGACATGAAGGGCTACAAGGCGTCAACCGACAAGGTCTTCGCCTGTGGCGACATGCGGCGCGGCCAGTCGCTCGTCGTCTGGGCGATCCGCGAAGGCCGACAGGCCGCTCATGCGGTCGACAAGCAGCTGATGGGCGCGACCGTGTTGCCGCGGTAAGTGGATGCACTCTAGCCGGTGTCGACGTTACGGCCGCTGCCTTGGATGTTTCCCGCAAACATTGTCGCTCGGAGCTGAAAGATTTGACGCGCTCAACCACGCCAAGACCGATCGATGATGCTGCCGACCGACTGGCGTGGGAGCGAGCCGCGATCGACAAGGCTCGAGAAGACATACGCCTAGGTCACTCCATCTCCGACGATGAGGTCGATGCTTGGCTGGATCGGTTCGTCAACGGCCCGGATCCTCTCTCCATACCGGGACCGCCGCGCAAGACTGCTAAAGACTGACCGGCTGGCGGCCCACCCGGCGATGCCGAGACGACGCAGGCTGACGATCTCACGCAGCGCGTCGCGGGACATTGCGGCTGCCCGAAGGTGGTTGACACAGCCCGGTGCCGGACGGAGAGCGGTCGAGCGACTGGGGATGATCGCCGCGACGCTACAAAGCTTGCGTTATGAACCAATGCGCTGGCCTTTTGGGCCTCACACGGGTGTCCGAGAAGCGCCATGTGCCGGTTATCGGATCCTCTATGAGGTTAAGCCCGAAACAGAGGATGCGGCGACGGCCGGCGACGTTTTGATCTTGCGCGTCTTCGGGCCAGGGCAGGACAGAAGCCCCGGCCAATGGTGATTGCCGGCGACCGTCAACCAGTCATATCGGCTCGTCGTCTCTCCATGCTAGAACGCGGTCAGCCGCTATAGATCCGGCGTCGCGCACGAAGTTGAGGAGTCCCGCATGATCGACCTCTATTATTGGCCGACGCCCAATGGGCACAAGATCACGATGTTGCTCGAAGAAACGAACACGCCGTATACGATCCACCCGATCAATATCGGCAAAGGCGAGCAGTTCCAGCCCGACTTCCTCAAGATCGCACCGAACAACCGCATGCCGGCCATCGTCGACCATGAGCCGAAAGACGGCGGCGCCCCGATCTCGCTCTTCGAGTCCGGCGCCATCCTGCTCTACCTCGCCGAAAAGACCGGCCACTTCCTGCCGAGCGATCCGCGCGGCCGCGCCCAGAGCATCGAGTGGCTGTTCTGGCAGATGGGCGGCCTCGGCCCCATGGCGGGGCAGAACCACCACTTCTCGGCCTACGCGCCCGAGAAGATTCCCTATGCGATCAATCGTTACGTCAACGAGACCAACCGGCTCTACGGCGTGCTCGATCGCCAGCTCGAAGGCCGCGACTATATCGCGGGCGCCTATTCGATCGCCGATATGGCGGCCTATCCCTGGATCGTGCCCTACGAGCGGCAGGGCCAGAACCTCGACGACTTCGAGAACCTGAAGCGCTGGTTCCATGCCATCCACGACAAACCCGCCACGATCGCGGCCTATGCCAAGGGCGATGCCATCAACCGGCCGAAGGAGATGAGCGAAGAGGATAAGAAGGTCCTGTTCGGTCAGACCGCGGCGTCGATCAAGCCGCGCTGAGTGCCTTCGGCAACCACGAGAAACATAATGAACCAGACCATCAAGCTCGAGACCGGCGACGGTGTCATGATCGACGCCTACCGCTCCGAACCCGTCGGCAAGCCCAAGGGCGGCATCGTGGTGCTGCAGGAGGTCTTCGGCGTGAACGCCCACATCCGTCGTGTGGCGGACGGCTTCGCGGCAGAGGGCTATCTTGCGATCGCGCCGGCTCTGTTCGATCGCGCCAAGCCCGGCGTCGAACTCGACTATGTTCCGGCCGACATCCAGACCGGAGTCGGCTATGTGGGCCAGATCCCTCCCGAGAAGACGATGCTCGACGTCGCGGCCGCCGTGGCCGCCGCCGCCGAGGGCGGAAAAGTCGGCGTCGTCGGCTACTGCTGGGGCGGCTCGCTCGCCTTTGCTGCGGCCTGCAACCTTCCCGGCCTGGCGGCTGCGGTCGGCTACTATGGCGGCAACATCGCCAAGATGCTCGACCAGCATCCGAAAGTGCCGCTGATGCTGCAGTTCGGCGAGCACGACGATCATATTCCGATGAGCGACATCGCGAAGATCAAGGCCGCCATGCCCGACATTCCGGTCTACACCTATGATGCCGGCCATGGCTTCAACTGCGACGCCCGCGGTTCCTACGACAAGGCGAGTGCCGTCGAGGCCCTGGCCCGGACGCTGGCCTTCTTCGGCCAGCATCTCGCCTAGGGGACCGGCGCGGTTCTCGACGGAGTCTTCCGGTGATCAGGATCACGGACCGCATCGCGCTCGACGAGGGAGAGTTGCAGGAAGACTTCATGCGCGCCTCGGGAGCGGGTGGGCAGAACGTCAACAAGGTCGAGACCGCGGTCCAACTTCGATTCGATGTGCGCGGCTCGCCGAACCTGCCCGAAGGTGTGCGGTCCCGGCTGGAGCGACTGGCCGGCCGCCGCCTGACGAAGGACGGCGTGCTGGTGCTGACGGCTCAGCGCTTCCGGACGCAGGAGCGCAACCGCGCCGATGCGCTCCAACGGCTCGTCGACCTGATTCGGGAGGCGGCCGTGCCGCCTCCTCCGCCACGCCGCCCGACCCGCCCGACGTTGGGCTCGAAGATGCGCCGCCTCGAGGGGAAGAAGCTACGCGCGGGCGTCAAGGCCTTGCGGGGCGATCCGGTCGGCGATTAGCCTGCGCCACGGCCGCACATTCGATCGCTGCGGCGATGCTCACGGAGACCATCCGCCCTCGATCTGGGTCCGATCCACCGACCAAGCCTTTGTTTCCCATATGGACAGTTCGCCATGCCGGTTCCGAAGGCACGGCGGTATGATGGTGCCCGCCAAGCGACCGCGACCCCGCTGCGCCGCCAGAGCAGGACCGATGTCATGACGGCTTGGGTTCGTTTCGTTCACGCCCTGTCGGGGCATTTCCGACGACGGAGGAGCCGGATCCTGCGGGATCGCTGTCCGGACCTGAAGACCAAACGCGTCTGCGATCTCGGCGGGTCGCGCCACTTCTGGGAAGCCATGCCGGCGGACCTCGTGCCCGGCGACCTGGTCCTGCTCAATATCGCGGACGACGGCCAGTCCCGCAGCCATACGGGGCGCTTTGATCGACTTGAGCTGCGCTTCTACGACGGACAGCACATCCCCTATCCGGACGGGCACTTCGACGTCCTGATCTGCAATTCCGTGATCGAACACGTGCCGCTCGAGCAGCGCCGGCAGCTCTGCCGCGAGATTCAGCGGGTCTCCCGGTACTACTTCCTGCAGACGCCCGCCTACGCGTTCCCGATCGAGCCGCATTTCGTCGTCCCGGCCGCGCATTGGCTGCCGCGCGCCCTCGGCCGCAAATTCGTACCCTTCGGCATCTGGGCGATCCTCAACCG
Source organism: uncultured Lichenihabitans sp. (assembly GCA_964245215.1). Lineage (GTDB taxonomy): Bacteria > Pseudomonadota > Alphaproteobacteria > Rhizobiales > Beijerinckiaceae > Lichenihabitans. The sequence goes on along the minus strand of CAXTME010000020.1, from coordinate 46,009 downwards.
GCCGACCCGGGCCAAGATGGATAGCTACTTCGACGAAGTGCACCTCCTGACCCGCCGGCAAGTCGCGGACCTGCTTCCGGGTGCGACGATCGAGAGCGAGCGGTTAATCGGATTCGTCAAATCCTACACCGCCCATGGCCCTGGCCTGGCCGCGGCGGAAAGCCCTGTCAGGCTGGCGTCCTGACGAGGCCGCCTCGGTCAGCGGAATGTCTTGCGGGGATCGAAGGCGTCGCGGACCGCTTCGCCGATGAAGATCAGCAGCGACAGCATGATCGCGATCGTCAGGAAGGCCGTGAGGCCAAGCCACGGCGCTTGCAGGTTCGACGTGCCCTGCAGCAGCATCTCGCCCAGCGAGGGCGACCCCGGCGGTAGGCCGAGCCCCAGGAAGTCGAGCGACGTCAGCGTGGTAATCGAGCCGCTCAAGATGAAGGGGAGGAACGTCAAGGTCGCCACCATGGCGTTGGGCAGCACGTGCTTCACCATGATGCGCGCGTTCGAAAGCCCCAAGGCGCGGGCGGCGTTCACATATTCGAAGTTCCGCGCCCGCAGGAACTCGGCCCGTACGAGGTGGACGAGGTTCACCCAGGAAAACAAGAGCAGGATGCCGAGCAGCACGAGGAACGACGGCGTGATCACGGCCGCCACGATGATCAGGATGTAGAGGTGCGGCAGCGAGGACCAGATCTCGATCACGCGCTGCATGATGAGGTCGGTCCAACCGCCGAAATAGCCCTGCACGGCCCCCGCCGCGATGCCGACGACGGACGAAATGCCGGCCAGCAACAGGGCGAACACGACCGACAGGCGGAACCCGTAGATCAGGCGAGCCAGGACGTCGCGCCCGTGGTCGTCGGTGCCGAGCCAGTTCATCTCGATGGCTCGGCACGGATGCGCGGCGGGTGGCGTGCCGCCCTGGTCCTGGATCGCTTTCACGCATTGTGGGTCGGCGAGCATCCAGGTCGGAGGCGACGGCAGGGTCGTGGGCGGCGACAGGTTGCGCGTGCTGTTCGAGTAGCGGTTCGGCGCCCAGACCATCCAGCCGTTATCCTCGATCTCCTTGGCGGTCTCGGGATTGCGGTAATCGGTATGGGCCAGAAAGCCCCCGAAACGGTCCTCCGGATAGTCGTTGAAGACCGGAAACAGGATGTCGCCCTTGTACGAGATGACGATCGGCCGCTCGTTCGACACGAATTCGGCTGCGAGCGAGATGGCGAAGAGCACCCCGAAGATGGCGAGGGACCAGAGGCCGCGACGGTTGCGCTTGAAGTTGTCGACCCGCCGGCGGTTGATCGGGGTCAGATTGACCCAGCCACGGCGGGGCGAAGGGGGAGCCAGCGGCTTCGGCGTGTCGGCGGGCGTGACGATCGCGTCCATCACACGCCCCGGGTCTCGAAATCGATGCGCGGATCGATCCAGGTATAGGTGAGGTCCGAGATGAGGTTCACGACGAGACCCATCAGGGCGAAGATATAGAGGTTGGCGAAGACCACCGGATAGTCGCGGTTCATGATGGAATCGTAGCTCAGCAGTCCGAGGCCCGGCAGGTTGAAGATCTCTTCGATCAGGATCGCGCCGGTGAAGAAGGCCGAGATGAAGGCGCCGGGAAAGCCCGCCACCACGATCATCATGGCGTTGCGGAAGACGTGGCCGTAGAGCACCCGATTGTCGCTGAGGCCCTTCATGCGGGCCGTCTGCACATATTGCTTCTTGATCTCGTCGAGAAAGGAATTCTTGGTCAGGAAGGTGGTGGTCGCGAAGGCGCCGACCGACATGGCGATAACCGGCAACGTGATGTGCCAGAGGTAGTCGGTGATCTTGTGCGGCCAGGACAGGTCGGCCCAGTTCTCGCTGACGAGGCCCCGCAGCGGGAAGATCTGGAAGAACGAGCCGCCCGCGAACAGGATGATGAGCAGGATGGCGAAGAGGAAGCTCGGCACCGCATAGCCGATCGTCACGATCCCCGAACTCCAGACGTCGAAGCGCGACCCGTCCCGCACCGCCTTGGCGATGCCGAGCGGGATCGAGATCACGTAGGACAGCAGCGTCATCCACAGGCCGAGCGAGACCGAGACGGGCAGCCGCTCGCGGATCAGCTGCAGCACCGGCACGTCGCGGTAATAGCTCTGCCCGAAATCGAACCCGGCGTAGTTCTTCACCATCAGGGCGAAGCGGACATAGGCGGGTTTGTCGAAACCGAACTGCTGTTCGAGCTCTTTGACGAACTTCGGGTCGAGGCCCTGGGCGCCGCGGTATTTCGAGCTCTCGCCCCCGAGGCCCGCCTGGGTGCCGGCGGCGGAACCGATGTCGGCGCCCCCGCCGCCGAGGTTGGAGGCGCCGCTCGTGAGCCCCTGGAGCTGAGCGATGACCCGTTCGACCGGGCCGCCCGGCGCGAACTGCACGATCACGAAGGACACGAGCATGATCCCGAACACGGTCGGGATCATCAGCAGGATCCGGCGGGCGATATAGGCGAGCATCAATGCCGGTCCGTCAGCCGCGCTGCTTCAACTGGCTCGCCTTGGCGTCGTCGTACCACCATGTCGACAGAACACCGGGGTCGAGCTTCGGGCGCTGCTTCGGCCACCCGAATTCATTCCAATAGGCGAGCCAATGGGCCGGGTTGTTCCACATCGGAACCCAGTAATAGCCCGAGCGCAGCACGCGGTCGAGCGCCCGGCATATGGTGGTCAGGTCGGCCCGCGAGGTTGCATTGAGCGCCTTCTCGATCAGCGCGTCGACGACGGGGTCGGCCGTGCCGGTCATGTTCTGCGAGCCCGGCGTGTGGGCAGCCTCCGACCCGAAGGTGACGCGGAGGCCCTCGCCAGGCGTCGGATCGCCGCCATGGCGCAGCGTGATGACGTCGAAATCGAAGTCGTTGACGCGAGACTGGTATTGCGCCGCGTCCACGACGCGGAAGTTGGCGTCGATGCCGAGCAGTTGAAGGTTCTTGATGAAGGGCTGCGTGTGGCGTTCGAGCCCGCCGCTGAAATCCAGGAACTCGATGCGGAAAGGCTCGCCCGAGGGCAGCTTCAGGACATTGCCGTCGCGCTTGCAGCCTGCCGCCTGAAGCAGCTTGAAGGCCTGCCCGAGCAGTGCACGGTCCTGGCCCGAGCCGTCCGACACGGGCGGCAGGATCGCTTCCCCGAAGACACTCTCCGGCACCTTGCCGCGAAAGGGCTCCAGTACTGCCAGCTCGTCCGGCCCCGGTGCCCCGGAAGCCGCCAGGGGCGAGTTCTGGAAATACGAGACGGTCCGCGCGTAGAGGCCGTACATGATGTTCTTGTCGACCCACTGGAAGTCGAAGCCGAAGCCGAGGGCCTGACGGATGCGCGGGTCCTTGAACTTGTCGCGCCGCGTATTGAACCACCACCCTTGCGCGCCCGAGGGGGCCTCGTCGGGGACCACGTCGCGCTTCACCCGCCCGTCCGCGACGGCAGGAAAGTCGTAGCTCTTGGCCCAGTTGATGGAGGTGAAATCCTCGTGATAGGTCGTGGCCCCCGACTTGAACGCCTCGAAGCCGACCTGCCGCTCGCGATAGTATTCGTAGCGGATCGTGTCGAAGTTGCCCTGGCCACGGTTCAGCGGAAGGTCCTTGCCCCAATAGTCCTTGACCCGATCGAATGTGATGGTGCGGCCCTGGTCGACGGCGCCGACCCGGTAGGCCGAGGAGCCGAGTGGCGAGTCGAGCGTGGTCTGGTCGAAGGGATGGGCCGTGTAATAGGCTTTCGAGAAGATGGGCAGGCCCGCGACCGTCAGATGGGTCTCTCGCGTGCGGGCCGGGTCGAGCTTCACCTCGAGGAGGTCGTCGGCGAGCGCTGTCGCGGAGGCGAGATGGCGCAGGCCGGTGCGCAGGTTCGGGTGCCCTTTCGTCTTCAACAGGTCCATCGTGAACGCGGCGTCGGCGGCCGTGAGCCGCGAGCCGTCGTGGAAGCGCGCCTCGGGCCGCAGCAGGAATCGATAGGTGAGCCGGTCCGCCGACCAGCGGACGGATTTCGCCACGAGACCATACAACGCGTCGGACTCGTCGAGCGTGGCGCCCATCAGTGAATCGAAGATGAGCCCCATGCCGGCTGCGCCGTCGCCGCGCAGAATGTAGATGTTCAGCGTATCGAAGGTCGTGAAGTTCTGGTTGAGGCCCGCCGATGTAGGCTCGAGCACGATGGTACCGCCCTTGGGCGCATCGGGATCCGCGTAGGGCAGGTGCGAAAAGTCGGCCGGCAACGCCAGTTCGCCGAAGGCCGAGAGACCGTGGCTCTCGCTTTCCCCGTCGGCGAGCTTCGTGGGCCAACCCTCTGCCGCCTGGGAGGGCGTATCGGCGGCATGCGCCGGCCAGGACCGCGTGAGCAGGGCCCCGGCGGCGCCGGAGCCGAGCGCGAGGGCGGAGCGGCGGGTGATGATCGGCATGGGTTCGGCTCCGCGGGCGAATCCTGTGAGGGTCGCCATCAACGCTCGCCATTATGTCGGTTTTCGGAAGCATGCGCCAACGACACCGCCCCCTCGGTTCGAGGGTGGCGGCGGAGCCCCGCTCACGTCAAGGCGAAGGGCGCCCCCGGAGACCCCGTGGCGCCGACGATCGGCAGCGGCGCGAAGACATAGGCGAACCGCCAGATTTCGGCCGTGGCCAGCGCATCGAGCGCCATGCCCTCGTGCAGGTAGATGCCGTGCTTCATGATGAGGTGCTGGTGGACCGGATGGAAGACCTCCGGGTCGACGGGCGGCACGACGTCGACGGCGAAGTTGTCGGCGCCGACGACGCAGGGCTGCTTCATGGCTAACCATTCCGCGGCCGGCAGGCCGAGGCCGGGCGCACCGTCGTAGAACGTGGCGGCTTCGGTCCGGAAGCGCGAGCCGTGGCCGGTCCGGATCAGGACGGCGTCGCCGGGCGCGAAGACCGCGTCGGTGAGCCCCTGGCGCTGCAGGCAGGCCTGGAGGTCCGCGGGCGTGATCTCTTCGCCCGGGTCCATGATGCGGCCCTTCAGGGCCTGGACGTCGAGAAGCAGACCCGGCGTGAAGAAGATCGGCGCGTTCTCGATGCCGAGCCGGGTCAGCCCGTAGGGCGACCAGATCTCGGACAGCGGCGTGCCGTTGTAGAACCGGATGTTGCCGTGGTCGGCCTTGTCGCCGATCTGCCGGCCGAGATGGCCGAGCGCGTCCATGTGGGTGCCGATCTGGCCGATCTCGGTGGTCAGGAATTCGTCGTTCCACACCGTCTTGCTGCGGCTGCCGTGCGGGCCGCCGGTGGGCCCCCCCGGCATGCGCAAGCCGAAGATGCGGCCGGGCGCGAGGGGGATCTTGGCATCGTATTCGTGCCCGAGCCGCACGATCTCGTGGCGTCGGACGAGCGCCAGGGCCTCTTTGATCTTTTCGGACCCCAGCAGGTTGCCGTTGCCGCGCTGGTCGTCGGCGCCCCAGCGGGAGGGGTACCACACGGCGCCGAGGGCCGGGCTCTGCGCGGGGTCGTCGACCGCGTCGTCGGGCATGGGAAGCTCCTCATCGTGTCGTCTGATGGGTGGCCGGCGCCGTCGCCGGAGCCTCCGTGTCGCCAGCGCTGAGTTTGACCCTCCGCTTGGCCGCCACCACGGCGAGGCCGACGGCCAGGATCAGCATCGCACCGTCGAAGATCGGCTCGACGAAGAAGGGGGCGCCAAGCTGGTTCAGGCCCGCCACCGTGACGGCCAGGACCGCGACCGCCAGGATCGTACCCCAGACGTTGACCCGTCCGGGCCGGATCGAGGTCGCACCGAGCAGGGCGGCCGTGAAGGCGGGAAGCAGATATTCCTGGCCGACGGAACTCTGTCCCACCTGCAACTGCGACTGGAGGATGATGCCGGCGAAGGCCGAGGTCGCTCCGGCCGCTACGAAAGCTCCCGTTACGTAGCGCCTGGCCGAGATGCCGTTGAGTTCGGCCGCACGGGGGTTGGCGCCGAGCACGTAGAGGTGCCGCCCCATCGGCAGATATTCGAATACGACCCAGAGGACGACGCTGAGCACGAGGACGTAGAGCGCAGGCAGCGGTATGCCGAAGATCACGCCCGAGAGGTCGGTGAAACTGTCCGGCAGCGACGCTACGACCTGCTGGCCGCCCGTGTACCACTCGTTGAAGCCGTAGAGCAGCGTGCCGGTGCCGAGGGTGGCGATGAAACTGTCGATGCCGATCATCGTCACCAGGACGCCGTTGAAGAAGCCGACGAGGCCCCCGAGCACGAGCACGAGAGCCGAGGCCTCGATCCAGCCGAGCCCTTGACCCTGCAGCCCGATGACGAGGACCTGGGCGATACCGAGCAGGAAGCCGGCAGAGAGATCGAAGTGGTTGGCCGTCATCGGCAGGAACACGGCCAGCGCCAGCAGCGCCGAGATGGCCTTGTTGTTGATGATCGAGCGCATGTTGAAGTAGGTCGGGAAGGTCTCCGGCTTCAGGATCGAGAAGAAGGCGATCAGCAGCACCAGGAGGACCAGCAGGCCCCAGACCGAGATGGCCTGGGTCAAGCGCGAGGACGTCGGGGCGGCGGTGCGGGATGGCGAACTCACGCCGTGGCCTCCGCGACAAGGCTCGAGCCGGCCGCCAGGGCCGTGAGCCTGGCGACCGTGATATCGGGCCTGCGGATTTCAGCCGTGACCTTGCCCCGGTTGAAGACGAGCGCCCGATGGCAGACCTTCTCGACCTCCTCGAAATCGGAGGAGATCAGCAGCACGGCCCGGCCGCGCTCGTGGGCCAAGTCGAGATCGCGGTAGATTTCCGCCTTCGAGCCCACATCGACCCCGATGGTCGGCTCTTCGAGGATCAGCAGTTCCACGTCCGACTCCATCCAGCGGGCCACCACGACCTTCTGCTGGTTGCCGCCGCTCAAGGTGGCGATGGCCGGCTCCGGCTGGGGCGGGCGCACGGAAAACCGCGCCAACGCTGTGGCGCAGGCCTTGCGCTCCCCATCCCGACCCACCGGGCGCAACGGGGAGATGCCGCGGGCGTGGGAGTTCATGAAGAGGTTTTCGAGCACGCTGAGCCGGCCCGCGAGGCTTTCCTCTCCGCGACGGCTCGACACGAAACCGATGCCGCTGCGGATGGCGTCCGACGGGCTGCCGATCGCAAGCGGTTGGTCCTTGAAGGTCACGCGACCCGCCTCGACCGGGAGGGCGCCGTAAAGGGCCCGGCCGAGGGCATGGTGGCCCGCGCCCCGCAGCCCGACGAGGCCGAGCGTCTCGCCCCGGCGGACCGCCAGCGAAACCGGGCCGACGCGGCCCGCGCCGTCGTCCTGGGAGACCACGAGGTCGTCGAGCTTCAGCAGAACCGTGTCGGAGGCCTGCTTTGCCGCGAACGTGGTTTGCGCCAAGGCACCGCCCACGATCCAGTCGACGAGCTCCGGGGACGACGTCTGGGCAATGGCGCGGGTCGCGATGCGCCGCCCGTCGCGGAGCACCGTCAGCCGATCCGCGATCCTGAACACCTCGTCGAGGCGATGCGTCACGTAGATGAGCCCGATGCCGCTCGCCTTCAGGCGGACGAGCGTGTCGAGGAGCCGTTCGACGTCGGCCGCGGGCAGCGCGGCGGTCGGTTCGTCGAGGACCAGCAGGTCCGAGCGGCACGCGAGCGCCCGTGCGATCGCCACGATCGACTTGTCGGCCGCCGAAAGCGTCCCGGTCCGGGTCTCGGGGTCGATCGTGCTGCCCATGCGGTCGAGCGCCGCACGTGCGGCCCCCGCTGCCGCCTGCCAATCGATCAGGCCGCGGCGCCGGGGATAGCCGGTCAGCATGGCGACGTTCTCGGCCACCGTCATGGTGTCGACGAGGCCGAGGTCCTGGTGGATGAAGGTGATGGGCACGGCGCTCGACCCCGGCACCACGTCCTGCCCCTTCCAGCGCATCCGCCCTTCGGTCGGAGGATAGATGCCGGCCAGGATCTTGATGAGGGTCGATTTGCCGGCGCCGTTCTGGCCCAGTAACGCGTGGATCTCGCCCCGATGCACGTCGAGATCGACGTGATCGAGCGCCAGAGTGCCGGTGAACTGCTTGACGATGCCGCTCAGCTCGAGAAGGGCGTCTCCCGGTCCGCTCGCGCCATCGCGGGCTGACTTCAAGGTGCGACACCCCAGAGCTTCAGATAGTGCGACTTGTAGTCGTTCTCCGGCAGGAACATGTCCTTCGTGCCGCCGGCCATGCCCACATTGGCCGCGGTCACGAGGTAGGGCGGCTGTACGTAGCCGCTCGGCGGCGCCTTGTCGAAGGCGCGGTTGAACTCGTCGACGGCCTGATAGGCCTGCAGTTCGATCGGCTCCGAAACCGTGACGGTCTGGTACTGCTTGCCTTTGCGGATCCGCTCGTAGGCCGAGCGGTTGCCGTCCGCGCCGATCAGCTTGGCCTGGTCGGGCGAGACGCCCGCGCTGCGCAGCGCCGGGATGGCGAAATCGAGATCGTTGTCGCCGACCGATGTGATGTAGATCGGCAAGCCGAACCGCTGCACCCAGCTCGTCGTCAGCTGCGGCATGCGCTGGGCGGCCTCGGATGCCGGGAAGTTGGCATAGTCGAGCATCTTGCAGCCCGGGCAGGCCTGGATCGCATCCCGGGTCGCCCCGGATTTGGTTTCCGCGATCTGGTACTCGTTATGCGTGATGACGACGACCCGCGCGGTGCCGTTGCTGTCCGCGATGGCCCAATCGGCCTCCGCCTTGCCGATCTCGCGGGGATCCTCCTGGATGTTGACGAACAGATGCAGGTCCGGTGCGGGACCCGGCAGCGACGCGGCATGCAAGCCGATCACCGTGATCCCTTTCTCGGTCGCGGTGCGGATCGGGTCCTGCAGGCTCTTGGCATCGGCGAAAATCGCGATCCCGTTCGGCTTCAGGGCGATGGCCTGATTGAAGCCGGACACCCAGGAGGACGGACTGCCCTTGCCGTCGATCACGGTCAGGGTCCAGCCGAGCTTCGCGGCGGCTTCCTTCATGGAAAGCCCGTATTCGCGCGAGATGTCGTTCTGCTCGTCGCCCGACAGATAGACGATCGACATGCCCTTGGCGGGTTTAGGCGCCGAGGTCGGCCCCTCCCACGTCGTTTGCGGGCCAGCGTATTTCTCGACCGCGGCCTTGGCGGCCGCAACTCCGTCATCGGCTGCCGAAGCCGCCGAACCGAGCGGGATCAGCCCCGCGAGCACCACCGTGCCCAACAGCTTGCATGACGTGGATCGCATCGTTTTCTCCCCAGATGGTCGGCCCTTGGTCGACGCTGTTGTTGCGGCAATGTCCCTCAAGGCCGCCGTCCCGGTCAACCTCTATTTAGATCGATCTAAATTCATGGATGGGGTGTAAGCCTTGAATTTGAGTTAGTGTCACGCGGGGCAGCAACTTAGGCGTGGGCTTGTGTGTCAGCATGGTCGGCCATTGAGGTGAGAGACAAGGCAGCTGCGGACCGCCGCGTCGTGACCCTGAACGACGTGGCACGGGAGGCGGGGGTCTCGCGGGCCACCGTGTCCCTGGTGCTTCGCGAGAGTCCCCTGGTCGCCGCCACGACCCGCCACCGTGTCACCGCGGCCATGGCGAGCGTGGGCTACGTCTACAACCGGGGCGCAGCGCGGCTTCGGACCGGGATGTCGGGGACGATCGGCCTCATCGTGCCGGAGATCACGAACCCGTTCTATGCCGAGCTGACGGCCGGCATCGACGAAACGTTGGACGCGGAGGGAAAGCTTTCCTTTCTGGCCAATTCCAAGGAGCGACCCGAGCGCCAGGAGCGGTTCTTGCGTCGCATTCGCGAGCAGGGCGTCGATGGCATCATCCTGTGCGCGGCGGAGGGCAGCACGGCGGCACTGGCGGATCAGCTTCGCACATGGCGGCTCCCCTTCATCCAGATCCTCCGTGCGATCGACGACACGATCGGCGATTTCGTGGCTCCCGATTTTCGCCTCGGGACCGAACTCGCCGTCGATCACCTGGTCGGGCAAGGCCACCGCCGGATCGCGCTCATGCCGAGCATCCGCAAGACGTCGGCGGCGCAACAGCGGATCGAGGCTTTCTGCACGGTCCTTCAATCGCAGGGGCTGACGCCGGCCGGCATCGTTCCCTGCGCAAACGATAGGGCCGCAACCGCCGAGGCCCTGGAGGTCCTGCTGCGAGGAGACGAGCGACCTACCGCGGTCATCTGCCACAACGACCTGATGGCGCTCGGCGTGATGCACGCGCTGCGGAGCCGGGGCCTCGTCCCGGGCCGCGACCTCGGCGTGATCGGCTTTGACGACATCCCAGAAGCCACGAACGCCGTCCCGCGGCTCACCAGCGTGGCGACGGCTCCGGCGACCGTCGGACGGGAAGCCGCCAATCTGCTCCTGCGGCGGATCGCATCTCCGACCGGACCTCCCGAGCGGATCCTGATCGAGCCTCGGCTGATGGTTCGCGACACATGATGGGTCGCGGGTCGCCGTGGCCGATCGCGATCGTCACCGGCATGCTCGGCAGCGGCAAGACCACCATGATCAGCCGCATGCTGCGTGATCCCGCCTTCGACGACACGCTGGTGCTGGTCAATGAATTCGGCGAGGTCGGCCTCGACCACGCGCTCTTCAAGGCGGTGACCGACAACGTCGTCCTGCTGGCGAACGGATGCCTGTGCTGCACCATCCGCAACGACATCGTGCAGACCTTGCGCGAGCTCCGCGGCGCCTGGCTGGCCGGGACGATCCCGGATTTCGGGCGTGTCCTCATCGAGACGACCGGTCTGGCCGAGCCGGCCCCCCTGATCGCCTCGCTGCTGTCTCACCCGGTCCTCGCCGATACGGTTTCACTTCAGACGATCGCAACGGTCGTCGATGCCTCATTTGCTTCGGGGCAGATCGCCCGAAGTGCCACCTGCCGCAATCAGATCGCGGTCGCGGACCATCTGATGGTGTCCAAGCAGGACCTGGTGGGCAGCCGCGCGGTCGAGGCTCTGGCGTTGGAGCTCAGGCGTCTCAACCCCTTGGCGACGGTCGGCACGAGCGGGGATGCCACGCCGGACCTCCTGTTTCGGCGCGAGACGCCACGGTTCGACCGACCGGTCTTGCTCTGCGACGAACCTTCCGATCACCTGGCCGACATCTCGACGGTCGTGCTGCGGCAGAGGCGCCCGCTGGACTGGACCCTGTTCAAGATCTGGCTTTCGACAATCCTCGACACGTTCGGCCCGGACCTTCTCCGTTTAAAGGGGCGTCTGCGCTTCGCGGACACGCCCGCGCGTCTCATCGTGCAGGCCGTACACCACACCTTCTACCCGGTCATCGAAGATCCCGAAGGGGCGACGAATGACCGGCCGGATTTCTTGGTCCTGATCTTCGCCGGTGCCGCGCCGCCGCCCGGGTTGACCGATCTCATCGAAGACGGTGGGTTCGTGGTGGACTCGCCTGGCGGTGCGGACGCATTCAGGTCCGTTCCTAACGGGGTCGAGGAGTGCCCATGATAGGCCGCCCTGCTAGTATCCGGGCTGCGGCGCGCAAACTCGATTGACCCATAACGCAGGCATGTTACATTCGTCGCAACAAGCGTGATCTATTGCCGATCGCGCTCCCGAACGTCACATCAAATGGCGACGGGTGAGGAAGCGCTGAAGCGAGTGGGCCGTGATCGAGTCTGGTTCTGCCTCGTCACTAGGATCGCTGTCCCCCGCGGACAGGCCAGCCTTGGCGTTCAACGGTCTCTGCAAGAGCTTCGACGGCGTTCCTGTCCTGCGCGAGCTGACAGCCACGTTTCGGCCAGGAACCGTCAATGTACTGGCCGGCGAGAACGGCGCCGGCAAGTCGACCCTTTTCAAGATCATCTCCGGGCAGCTTCGTCCGGACAGCGGTATCCTGACGGTTCGCGGCGTGCCGCTCTCTACCTTCGAACCGCGCCACGCGCAGCGCCTCGGCATCTCCATCATCCCGCAGGAACTGCTGCCCATACCTGACATGAAAGTCTGGCAAAACCTGCTGGTCGGCCGCGAACGCACGTTCACCCTCGGCTTCATCCGGCGCCGAGAAATGGTCGAAGAGGCGCAAAGTCTCCTGTCGGAGTTCGGTCTCGCGATCGATCCGGAAGCCCCTATGCGCCGGCTCGGCGTCGCTGCCACGCAGATGATCGAAATCATCAAAGCCACATCGCGAGACTCCACGATCGTGCTGATGGATGAGCCGAGCTCGTCGCTTAGTTCAAATGAGACAGAGCAACTATTTCGCGTGATCAGGTTGCTTCGCTCGCGTGGGACTTGCATCCTTTATACCAGTCACCGCATGGAAGAAATCGAGCAGATCTCTGATAGCGTGGCAATCATGCGGGACGGGGGGATCATCAGGCACGCCGCCACGAGCACGATGACCGAGCGCCAGATCATCACGGATATGGTCGGGCGGGACATCGAGGACATGTTTCCCGACCGAACCGTGTCGGTGAACGAACGCAAGGCCGTTCTGGAAGTACGCGACCTGCAGGTCGCAGGCTCTCCGGCGCGCACGAGTTTCACCGTCTACGCCGGCGAAATCCTCGGGCTTGGCGGCTTGGTCGGGGCAGGCCGCAGCGAACTGCTGGAGGCGATCTACGGATTGCGCAAGGCGGCCGGCGTGGTCACGCTCGACGGGCAACGTTTGACCCTGTCCGAACCCGCCTCGTCCATCCGGCACGGCATCGCCTTCGTGCCCGAAGACCGCAAGCTGGCCGGCGTCCTGACGTCGCTCTCGATCCTCGACAACGTCACGCTGCCGCATCTTGCCGGCTTCAGTGGTACAGGCGGTTTCGTCGACAATGCGACTCGACGCAAACGCACGCTCGATGTGCTGAATCTCACACGCGTTAAGTACGCCCGCCTTGGCCAACTGGTCGCGCATCTGAGTGGCGGTAATCAGCAGAAGATCGCGCTGGCCCGATGGCTCGTCACCGGCGCACCGCGATTGCTGATCTTGGACGAGCCGACGCGTGGCATCGATGTCGGAGCACGCAGCGAAATCTATCGCTTGATCCATGACCTTGCCGAATCCGGTGTCGCGATCCTGCTGGCGTCTTCCGACATGCCGGAACTGATCAACCTGAGCCATCGCATTCTCGTTATGCGGGGCGGCGCGATTGTGGGCGAACTCACGCGCGACGGCGTCAACCAGGAAAGCATTCTTCGGCTCGCCATGGGGAAGACCAAAGATGCAGCCTGAGCGAACCGTGGCGACGACGGCGGACATCTTGTCCGCCACTCAGGGCAGGACGCCGTTCAACATCAAGGAGGTGTTGCTCCGCTACGCGCTCGTTCTCGTGCTGCTGGTCTTCGTGGCGGTGCTCGGCTTGTCGAACGCGAGCTTCTTCACCCTTTCCAACTTCAACGTCGTCCTCCTCCAGGTCTCGACCAACGCCTTGCTCGCGACCGGCGCCACCTATGTCATCCTGACAGGCGGCATCGACCTTTCGGTGGGCAGCGTCGTCGGCATGGCGGGTGTCGCGTCCGCCATGGTGGCGCAGCGCGACGGCGTACCCTGGACGGTCGCGGCCGTCGGCACCGGTGTTCTGGCGGGTGGCGCGATCGGTCTGCTCAACGGGCTGTTGGTCGCGATCGCTCGGGTGCCGGCGTTCGTGGCGACCCTCGGCACGATGACGATCGCGCTCGGTATCGCCTACGTGCTCAGCGACGGACAGCCGATCTCCGGTTTGTCGGATGCCTTCCTGGCCGTGAGCGACAGGCTTTATGGCTTCCCGGTCCCAGTGCTTCTGATGGTCATCGCGGTCGGGGTGTCCTGGCTGCTCCTCGCCCGCACCCGTCTTGGCCTGCACATCTACGCTACCGGCGGCAATCCGCAGGCGGCCCGCGTGGCCGGCGTCGACCTGCGGTTCGTCCGGTTGACGGTCTATACGATCAGCGGGGTCTTGGCGGGGCTTGCCGGGGTCGTGCTCGCGTCGCGGGCTACGGCCGGTATAGCCACCACCGGAGCCGGCTATGAGCTCAACGCCATAGCGGCCGCTGTGATCGGCGGGATCAGCCTCATGGGAGGCCGAGGCAGCATCTTCGGCACGGTGTTCGGCTTCATGATCATCGGCGTGCTCGATAACGGCCTGAACATCCTCAACGTCTCGCCCTTCTACCAGCTCATCATCAAGGGCGTGATCATCATCGGGGCGGTCTTCATCGACTCGACCCTGAACCGGAAGGACGACTGAGCCCCGTCCGGCCCGTCTACCAAGCAAAGCTCAACGGAGGAAATCATCATGACATCCACACGACATGCCGCCTTCAAGACTGCGCTTCTCGTCACAGCCGCCTTGCTGCTCGGCCGCCCCGCTCTTGCCGACAAGGCGCATCCGACGATCGGGTTTACGGTCTACGACATGAGCTCCTTCATCGCCTGGGGCAAGCAGGGGGCGGAGGCGATCACCAAGGCCAACAACGGCACGCTGCTATGGCAGAGTGCACATGGCGATGTGAACACGCAGATCTCGCAGATCCAGCAGTTCATCAACCAGAAGGTCGACATCATCATCGTGGCCGCCGTGAACTCGTCGACACTGGGGCCGCAAATCGAGCAGGCGAACCAAGCCGGCATTCCGATCCTTGCCACCAATCTCAGCATCAGCGGTCCGGAAGCCGCCAAGTTGGTCTCGTATGTCGGCCCGAACGACATCGGGGCTGGTGAGCAGGAGGCTCAGGCCGTGGTCGACGCGCTTGGCGGCAAGGGCAATATTCTCGTGATGCAGGGCCCGGTCGGCCAATCCGGCGCCATCGACCGCACCAAGGGCATTCAGAATGTCCTGGCCAAGTATCCCGACATCAAGGTTCTCAACATGCAGCCGGCCAATTGGGAACGGACACAGGCCTATAAGCTCATGCAGGACTGGCTGTCGCGCTACGGCAACCAGATCAACGGTCTGATCTCCGAGAACGACGACATGGCCATCGGCTCTATCCAGGCCCTGAAAGAGAAGGGTCTCAACGGCAAGATCCCGGTTTCCGGCGTCGATGCCATCAAGGATGGCCTGCGGGGGATCCGCTCGGGTGACATCGTCGAGACGAACCTGCAGAACGGCGCGCTCGAACTCGGCATGGCCGTGCAGGTCGCGGTGGATCATCTCAACGGGAAATCCGTTCCGAAGGAGGTCATGCTGCAGATGCCGGGCATCACCAAGGCCAACGTCGACAAATACTACGACCAGCTCTTCGACAATTCTGACAAGTTCGTTGCTGGCCT
The DNA here is from genome assembly GCA_964245215.1 of uncultured Lichenihabitans sp. Classification (GTDB taxonomy): domain Bacteria; phylum Pseudomonadota; class Alphaproteobacteria; order Rhizobiales; family Beijerinckiaceae; genus Lichenihabitans. Next base: position 30,858 of record CAXTME010000020.1, on the reverse strand, counting down.
GCCCGAGCTGATCAGACAAAATCTCGTGTCGGGCCAATACGCCGCTGAGTAGTACGGCTGGTTCAGCATCCGCCCGACGAGTTGTCGGGCGGAGTTCTCACAGCGTTGCCGGCAGCAAAGCTCTGCGCTTGCAGGACCTAGGCTTCGCACCCATCGTGGCAGGCTGGGCTTCGTCATTCGACGGAAGACGGACCCGACGGAGCCACGAGCGACCATGATGAAGGCCAGCGACCCGACGTTCGACCGTGCGCGCAGCGCGGAGGCCATCGAGAACCGGCGCAAGCTGATCCTCGAGCAAATCATCCGCGCCGGCTCGGCCCAGGTCGAGGATCTCGCGTCTCGCTTCGACGTGAGCCGCATGACCATCCACCGCGATCTCGACGCACTGGCCGATCGCGGCATGGTGCGTAAACAGCATGGCGGCGTGACGCTTCACGAGTCCAGTCTGGTCGAGAGCGGCTTCACGTACCGGCTCCATCTGGCCGAACGGCAGAAGTCCGCGATCGCCAAGGCCGCGGCCGACCTGATCCAACCAGGGCAATCGGTGATCCTGGACGAGTCCACCACGACCCTCTTCATGGCGCCTTATCTATCGAGCCGCACGCCACTCACCGTGATCACCAACGGGATCGCCATGATCGACAGGTTGAAGGAAGCGCAAGGCATCCAACTCATCGGGCTCGGTGGCACGCATCAGCCTCGCTTGAACGGGTTTTTCGGCCTTCTCTGCGAGAACGCCATCGCCACGATCCGCGCCAACCTGCTCTTCATGTCGACGTCGGCCGTGCTGGACGGCGTCGTCTACCATCAGGACGAGGAGGTCTTGAAGATCAAGCGGGCCCTGATGGGCATCGCGCAGATCAGGGTCCTCATCGTCGACAGTACCAAATTCGGGGTCACGGCCTTGAACAGGCTCGCCTCCCTCGACGCGTTCGAGGCCGTGATCACCGATGACGGCCTTCCCCCGACGGATCGCGATCGACTGCGTGAACAGGGCATCAAGCTCACCGTCGTGTCGTGCTGAGTCTCTTCGCCAACCCCGTCATGTCCGCAGCAAAAAGCCAAAGGAACAGATCGTGGCCGACTCCTCCTTCGACGATGCCTTCTCCCTCGCCGGGCAGACTGCCCTGATCACGGGAGGGGCTGGCGGCATAGGCTTCGCGATCGCGAAGGTCTTCGCCGGGCGCGGCGCTCGCCTGGCGCTGATCGACCGCGACCCGCAGGTCGCCGAGGCGGCGCGCAGTTTAGGCGAACATCATATTGGACTGCAGGTCGACGTCAGCGCCGAGGGGGCGCCCAAGCGGACCGTCGACGAGGCCGCGGCCCGCCTCGGCCGGTTGGACATCCTCGTCAACAATGCGGGCATCGCCCGGCTCGCACCCGCCGAGGAGGCGACGCGTCCCGATTGGGACCTGACGATGGCCGTCAATCTGACAGCGCCGTTCCTGTTCGCGCAGGCCGCGAGCGTGCACATGCTGAAGCAAGGCTCGGGGCGGATCGTCAATCTTGCCTCGCAGGCCGCGACCGTCGCGCTGCAGAACCACGTCGCCTATTGCACCAGCAAGGCGGCCATCGTCGGCATGACCAAGGTGCTCGCACTGGAATGGGGTCCGAAGGGCATCACGGTGAACGCCATCAGTCCGACCGTCGTCGAGACGGAACTCGGCAAGAAGGCGTGGGCCGGTGAGGCCGGCGAGGCGCTGAAGAAGCTCATTCCGTCCCGACGCTTCGCCCGACCGGAGGAAATCGGTTTTGCGGCGCTGTATCTCGCGAGCCCCGCGGCCGGCATGATCAACGGCGCCGATCTCGCCATCGACGGCGGTTACACCATCCAGTGATCGGGGAGGAGGGCCCGACGACGGAGACCGTTTGACCCTGACCGGGTCGGGAGGCGGAGGGACGCGAGTCACCCGCCTCGGCCCCCACGACGTTTCCAGTTGCCTCCGCGCGGCGCTTGACATCTACTCGCAGGACGATGGCCGGAAGGCCGCGTGCCACGGCGCAAAGCCGGGTTCCAGGGAGGATTGCATGTCGGACCATGACACGGGGCCGCATTCGCGGCGTGATTTCATGCGGGCCGCGTCGCTCACGGCCGGTGCAGCGATGCTGATCGGCGCCGGGCGCGACCCCGCCATCGCGGCCGAGGCCGCCAAAGCGGTCGACCGGTCGGCGAAGCCGCTCAAAGCCGCCTTCTCCAATGCCGGCCTGCAGGCGACCTGGTGCGCCCAGGGCAAGCAGGCTGCCGAGTGGTGGGGGAAGATGTTCAACGTCGACGTCACGTGGTTCGACGGGGAACTCGACGCCGTCAAGCAGCGCGCCGCCATCGACAACATGGCATCCCAGAAATGGGACTTCGTCGCCATCCAGGCCTTCGGCATCGGCACGCTGACCCAGCCCGTCAACAAGATGATCGAAGCCGGCATTCCGGTGATCGACATGGACACGCTGATCGCGCCGCTCGACACCATCAAGGTCCACAGCTTCCTCGCGCCAGACAACATCTTCATGGGATCGACGGTGACGCAGGCCCTGGTCTCGGCGCTGGGCGGCAAGGGGAAGATCATCATGACGCAGGGCGCCCTGGGACACACGGGCGCGCAGGGCCGGGCCAAGGGCTTCAACGAAGTCATGAAATCCAATCCCGGCATGGAGGTCCTAGACACGCAGCCGGGCGATTGGGACGTTTCGAAGACGGCGCGGCTCTGGGAGACCTATCTGACCAAGTATCCGCAGATCGACGCCGCCTACTTCCACAACGACGACATGGCGCTCGCGGCCTACAACATCATGAAGGCCCATAACCGGACCTCGATCCTGATCGGTGGCTGCGACGCGATGCCTCCGGCGCTGCAGGCCGTGATCGAAGGGCGCATGCACGCCACCGTGCGGAACCCGTCCTGCCGCATTCACGGCGGTGCCATCCTGGCCGGCGTGGCGGCGGTCGAGAACGGCGAGAAGAGCGGCGACGGCATTCCAATGCACGTCATCACGGACGGTCCGGTCGTCACGAAGGACAACGCGCCCGGTCTCGCGTGGATGGAAGCGCACTACCTGATCTAGCCGTCCTTCTCCCGCCACGCGGGAGAAGGTGGCCCTCGCGTCAGCGAAGGTCGGACGAGGGTAGACGCAGGCCTTTGTTCCCCTCATCCGTCACGGCATCGCCGCGACACCTTCTCCCGCCACGCGGGAGAAGGGTTTTCTTTGGCGAGGCACGATGACCCCACCAGCCCTCGAGATGACCGGCGTGACCAAGAGCTTCGGCGGCGTGCAGGCCCTGCGCGGCGTCGATTTCACGCTGCACGAGGGCGAGATCCACGGCCTCGTGGGCGAGAACGGCGCCGGCAAATCCACCCTCATGAAGATCATCGCGGGCGTGCATCGACCGAGCGGTGGACGCATGGCGATGGGCGGGCGGGAGGTCCAGTTCCGGGCTCCGAGCGAGAGCATCGCGGCCGGCATCGGCATGGTGCACCAGGAACTCTCGACCGTGCCCGACCTCTCCGTGGCCGAGAACGTGTTCCTCGGCCAGCAGCCGACGGGACCGGGTGGGATCGTGCGCTGGGGCCGCATGCGCGAGGCGGCGCGCCGCCAGCTGGCGGATCTCGGGCTCGACCTCGACCCCCGCCAGCGCATCGGAGCGCTGCCGATCGGCCTGCAGCAACTGATCGAGATCGCCCGGGTCGTGTTCTCCGGGGCCCGTATCATCATCCTGGACGAGCCGACCTCGGCCTTGTCGCCGCCCGAGGTGGAACTGCTGTTCAGCGTCCTGCGGCGCCTCCGCGCTGCGGGCAAGAGCGTCGTCTTCATCTCGCATTTCCTCGAAGACATCCTTCGCATTTCGGACAGCGTCACGGTGTTCCGCAACGGCCGCAACGTCGCCGAGAGCCCGGCTGCGGCGGTCGGCAAGGCGTGGCTGATCGACAAGATGATCGGGGCCGGACACGGCGACCTCGAGACGAGCTATGCGGGCGAGATCGCGTTGGCCCCGAAGCCCGACGCGCCCGTGGCGATGCGGGCGCGAGACCTCGGGCTCGGACGCGCCTTCCGGGACGTTTCGCTCGACCTGCGGTCGGGCGAGATCCTGGGCCTCTACGGCTTCATGGGCTGCGGGCAGATCGAGCTTGCGCGCGCGCTGTTCGGCAAGCTGAGACCGGACCGAGGCTCGATCGAGGTCGCGGGACGCAGGACGACGCTCCGCAATACGGCGACGGCCCACCGCGCCGGCATCGCCTTCGTGCCCGAAAGCCGCCGGGACATGCTGTTCCGCGACGCCCCTGTCTACAAGAACGTCTCCATCGCGAGCCTCGCCCGGCTCGCACCCCTCTGGCTCCGCCCGGCGCGCGAGCGCGACATGGCGCACCGGCAGGTCGAGGCGCTCGGCATCCGCCCGCCCGACGTCGACGCGAGGCTCGGCGCACTTTCGGGTGGCAACCAGCAGAAGGTGGCGCTGGCCAAATGGCTGGGCTTTCCGCCCCGCGTGCTCCTGCTGAGCGAGCCGACGCGCGGCATGGACGTGGGCGCCAAGGAAGACGTGGTGCGGATCGTGCGGGGCCTGCGCGACGCCGGCTTGGCGGTGCTGGTCCTGTCGACCGAACCCGAGACCGTGCTGTCGCTCGCCGACCGGATCCTGGTCATGCGGCGCGGCGAGATCGTCCGGGAATTCGCCGGCGGCACCGTCACCAAGGACCGGCTGCTCGAGGCCGCCTGAGGAGGATCGCGCCGCCCATGACCGTTCCGTTGCCCGACGCGCACGCCGCGACCCCGCCCTCCGGCACCTCCTTCCTGCGCAGCCAGATGCGCAACATCGCGCCGTTCGCGACGCTGCTGTGCCTCGTGGTCTTCTTCACGCTCGCGAGTTCCGCCTTCGCGACGCTCGACAACCTCGCCAACATCCTCACCCAGATCTCGGTGACCGGGATCATGGCGGTAGGGCTCACCTTCGTGATCCTGTGCGGGGAGATCGATCTTTCGGTCGCCGCCGTGGCCAATGCCACCGGCATCGTGGTGAGCTTCTTCACTGCACAACCCGACTACGTCAACATCGCCAACCTGCCGCTGCCGGGCGGTGCCGCGTTGCTGCTGGGCCTCGTGGCCTGCGCGGCGCTCGGCCTCGTCAATGCGTTCGGCCTGACCCTCGTGGGTATTCCGTCCTTCATCATGACGCTGGCCATGATGCAGATCGCGGCCGGCATCTCGGCCCTCCTGGTCAGGGGTCAGATCGCCTACGCGATGCCGAACATCGTGGTGACCCTCGGCAGCAGCACCGTCGCGGGCATACCTTGGATCGTGCTGCTGCTCGGCGTCTTTCTGCTCGTGGCCCACGTCGTGCTGGGCTACACACGCTTCGGCCGCTACGTCTACATGGTGGGCGGAAACCGGGAAGCCGCGGAATATTCGGGCGTGAACGTGAGGCGCGTGCTCAATACCGCGCTCGTGATCTCGGCGGTCTGCGCGGGTGTCGCCGGCATGGTGGGCGTCGCCCATTTCGGCTCCGCCCAGCAGAACGAGTTCGACACCTACCTGCTCGACTCGATCGCGGCCGTGGTGGTCGGCGGCACCAGCCTGTTCGGGGGGCGTGGCGGGATCGGCAACACGATCGTCGGCTTGTGCGTGCTCGGGGTGCTCAACAACGGGCTCGACCACGTGCAGATCGATTCGTTTCTGAAGATCCTGATCCGCGGGTTGATCCTGCTGCTCGCGCTGGTGATCAACGTCTACGCCCAACGGCTGCGCGACGGCGAGGGTCGGGTGGACGCCTGAACCAGCCGCCGCGAGCCTTGAGACGCGCACTGGCCTCATAAGACGGGCGAAAAGAGCGGACTCGTTGTTCTGCACGCCTCGTCCTGAGCGGAGCCGGCTTGAGGCTCAAGCAGCAATGCGTGTTGGAGAAGCTGAGGATTGGTAAGAACTTTCCGCCGTTAGTATCATGTGAACCGGCCGGGCTTGTTGATCGTCGGGGTCACGTCGAGTCCCGTGACGATCATGGTGCAGGGTTCGGAACCGACCGTGCCGGATTTGTGCCCCTTGCGTCCGTCCCGTTGCTTCGTGTTCTGGTCCTCGCCCATCATCAGCTCGCCCGGCCCCATCTCGACCCGGTGGCCGTCCATGGTCTCGACGAACCAGCGTCCGGTCAGGATCGCGATCCATTGCGGCTTCGGGTTCTCGTGCCAATCCCCGACCCAGCCGACCGGCAGCACCGTGAAGGTCACGCCGGCTTTCGTGGGATCCATCTTGTCGTTCCACTGAGGCTCCACCGACGGGTCGATCCCCTTCAGCTCGAAGGCCGACAGTTCGAAACGCTGTTGCCGGCTCATGCCCTCGTCGTCGACATAAACGTGCCAGTAAGGCATCTTCGGCTTCGATGCTGCCTCGGTCATGGCGGTAGGCTCCAGTCTGCCGGGTCGCTGCGCTTATGAAGGCACGGGCTCGGTGTTTGTTCCCGAGGCCGGAGTGTGACGTCGATGGAGGCGCGATGACGGCCGTGTGGGTCTGGCTCGTTGGAACGGCAGCCTATCTGGTGCTGGCCGGTCAGGTCAGCCTCGACGAGGTCGTGGCCGGCATCATGCTCGGCGGCCTGGGCGTCATCTGGCACGCCGTTGTCTGCCGTTGTTCGCGGCACAGCTTCACGTTCGAGCGCCACGCCGGCCTCGCGGTCCTCCACGCGCTCGGCGGCTTACCGGGCGCGATCCTGAGGGTCGGCTCGCGATTGGCCACGACGCTCGTGCGCGACGTCGAAGGCCACATCGTGGAGCAGCCGTTCCATCGCGGGCGCCTCGACGACACGCGCGACGTGGCGCGCCGCGCCACCGTGGTGCTGGCGACATCGCTGGCTCCGGACAGCTACGTGCTGCGCCTGCCGGTCGACGAAGAGACGATCCTGATCCACGCCATAACGCGCCTCTCTCCCGGTACAGACCCGCGATGGCCCGGTTGAGCGCGTGGTTCGTCGCGTTGCTGGCGATGTTGCCGCCCCTCGCCGTGGCGGTCGCCCTCGCCTGGCGCGGACCGACGGGACGACGTTTCGTCGCGGTGCAGCTCGCGGGCTCGGTGTCGATCCTGGTCATGGCGGCGATGACCTTCGCATTCGATCAGGCCTCCTCGATCGACCTCGCCGTCACGTTCGGCGTGCTCAGCCTTCCGGCAGCACTGCTCTACGCCGTGTTCCTGGAGCGATGGCTATGAGGGCAGTGGCGCTCGACATCTGCCTCGCGGTCGCGGTCGTGTCGGTGTGGCTCGGCTGTTTCGGTGCGCTCCGGCTGCGCTCCGCCCTCGACCGGCTGCACGCCGTGGGCTTCGTCAATGCGGCCGGCGGGATCGCCATCGCGGCCGCGGCCTTCGTCGACGAGGGCGTGACGACCCGGTCGGTCAAGCTCGCGGCGCTGGTGGTCGTGGTGCTGGTCATGGGATCGGCCGTGAACCATGCGGCCGGCCGTACCCTCATGCTGCGTGACGGACCGCAGGCATGAGCCTGCTTCTGGCTGCGCTGTTGCTGCTCGCTGCGGCTTCGGGGCTCGGCGTGGTGCTGACGCGAGATCCGCGCCGGCAGGTCTTCGCGCTGGCGGGCAACGGCCTCGTGTTGACGCTGCTCTTCTTCGCCTTGCAGTCGCCCGATGTCGCCTTGTCCGAATTGACGGTCGGGACCGTCGCGACCCCTTTGCTGTTCCTGGCGGCCTTGACCGCGATCCGCATCACCAAGGAACGGAAGTGAGCCCACGGGCCCGCAACATCCTGCTTGTCCTGGCGGTCCTCGCGATCCTCCCAGGTCTGATCCGCGTCGCGCAAGCTCTCCCGCCGTTCGGCAGCCCCGTCTCGCCTTACGGGCAAGCCGTCAACGCGCTCGGGCCTCCGCTGCGCCACGTCGCCAATATGGTGAGCGCCGTGAACTTCGATTTCCGAGGCTTCGACACGCTGGGCGAGGAGTTCATGCTGCTCTGCGCCGTGGCCGGCACCGTGCTGCTGCTGCGCGGCGGTCGGGGCGAAGACATGACCGGGAAAGCCGGCCGGATCCCGGGCCGGCCGCTCGAACTCCGATCGGAGTCCACGATCCTCATCTGCCGCATCTTCGGCCCTTTCACGCTGATCTTCGGCTTCTACCTGGCGATCCACTCCACCGACACGCCCGGCGGGGGGTTCCAGGGTGGCGTGATCCTGGCGTCCGGGCTGCTGATGCTCTACCTCGGCGAAAGCTACGAGACGTGGCGCCGCATCGTCCGCTCGCCTGTCCTCGATGCCTTCGAGGGGGGAGGAGCGCTCCTTTACGTCCTCGCGGGGCTCCTTCCGGTCAGCCTCGGCAAGGCCTTTCTCGAAAACGTCCTGCCGCTCGGCACCATCAAGGACATGCTGTCGGGCGGATTGATGCTGGTGGAGAATGCCGGCGTCACCTTCGCGGTGGCGGGCGGCTTCGCTACCGTCATGCTGGAGTTCTTGGAAGAGACGCGGGCCATCGAGGCCGAGGTGGACGAATGAGCCTCTTGCCCTGGTTCGTCGCGGCCTGGCTCTTCGGCGTCGGGATCTACGGCATCGTGTCGAGCCGCAACATGATCCACCTCATCGGTTGCCTCTCGGTGTGCCAGTCCGCCACCTATGTGCTGCTGCTGGGCCTCGGCTACAGCTGGGGCGCCGGCCCGCCGATCTTCTACGACCATCCGCCCGGGACGCCCGCCGTCGACCCGATCGTCCAGGCCCTGGTGCTGACCGACATCGTGGTCGGGGCCACGATCACGGCGCTGCTGCTCGCCATGGCCCTACAGGTCCACAAGCACCGCGGCTCGCTCGACCCCCAGGATCTTCGCCCGCTCGACCGCGAGGGGCAGTGATGCCGCTGCCCCTCGCGCTCGTGCCGTTCCCGGTCGTCCTTCCGCTGGCGGTGGCCGCCATCCTGCTGACGCTCGGGCATCTCGTCCCGGCCGTCGCGTCGAAGATCGTGGCCATCGTGGCGGCGCTGGCGGTCGCGGTTCTCTCGCTATGGCTCGCGGTCACGGCCGAGGCCGGGACGCTGGTCTACTGGTTCGGCGGCTGGACGCCGCGCCCTGAAGTGACGCTCGGCATCGCCTTCGCGATCGACCCGGCGAGCGGTGGATTCGCAGGGTTCATCGCGCTCCTGTTCGTCGCCAGTTTCGTCTTCGCCTGGGGTTTCTTCGACGAGGTGAGCACGACCTTCCACGTCATGATGCTGCTGTTCCTCGCCGCCCTGCAGGGCTTCTGCCTGACGCGGGACCTGTTCAACCTCTTCGTCTGGTTCGAGGTGATGAGCGTCGCGGCCTTCGCGCTGACCGGCTTCACCCGCAAGAAATCGGCACTCGCCGGGGCCCTCAACTTCACGGTCTGCAACAGCCTCGCCAGCATGTGCATGCTGGCCGGCATCGGTCTCCTCTATGCCCGGTCGGGCACGCTCGACTTCGCCACCATGGGTTCGATGATCGCGAAGGCCGGGCACGATCCGGTCATCGTGGGTGGCTTCTGCCTCGTCGCGACGGCACTGCTCATCAAGTCGGCGGTCGTGCCGTTCCACTTCTGGCTCTCGGACGCGCATGCGGTCGCGCCGAGCCCTGTGTCGGTGATCTTCTCGTCCTCCATGGTGCCCTCGGCCCTCTTCGTCCTGACGAAACTGGTGGTCCAGGTCTTCGCCGGCTCTCCCGACGTCCTGTCGATCGTGCATGGCCTGCTCTTGACGCTCGGCTGCGTCACCGCGGTCGTGGGCGGCATCATGGCTTGGTCGCAGCGGCACCTGAAACGGCTGCTGGCCTTCTCGACCATTTCCCATATCGGCATCATGATGACCGGCGTGGCATCCTTGGCGCCGGTCGGCTTGGCAGGCCTCATCGTCTATGTCGTGGGTCACGGCCTCGTGAAGGCCGCCCTCTTCATGCTCGTGGGCGTGCTGCTGGCCACGCGTGCTTCGGTCGACGAACTCGACCTGCGGGGCTTGGGCCAAGGCCTGTTTCCCGCGGGACTCCTGACCGCCCTCGCCGCCCTGCTGCTCGGCGGCGCCCCGATCGGCATCCTGCACGGCGGTGCCGACCTCATCGCGCTCGCGGCTCCCGCGGTCGTGGGTCCGCCGATCCACGCGGCCGTGTTGATCGGCACCGCGCTCACGGGCGCCGCGGTCCTTCGGGCCACGGGGCGCATCTATCTCGGCCTCGGTCCCGATCCCGGCGATGAAGCCCGGGCGCCGTCAGACGAAGAGCAGGAGAAGGCCGACCGGCCGCTCTGGCTGATGCTGGCCCCCTCGCTCGTGCTGCTCGGCGTTGCGGTGTTGGTGCCGGCCGAGGCCGCGCAGCATCTCGCGGCCGGTTGGGTGCCGCAATTCGACCGCATCCCCGGCGATGTGGCGTTGCCCGAGACGACCGCCTGGTCGAACATCGAGCCCTGGCTGGCTCTGTTGGGGACAGTCGGAACCGCGGCCTTCGCGCTCTACAGGCAAAACCTGCCGCGTTCCCTGCCACGCGTAGCGGACCACATCATCGGCCCGCTCGAGGGCGCACTCGGCAAAGTGCACAGCGGTATCGTCAACGACTACGTCGTCTGGATCGCGCTCGGCGTGGCCCTTCTCGCCGGCTTTGCCGCAGTCTAGCGTCCGGAAGCTGAAGCTGGGTCCCGCTCCGCTCTGCTCGCTGTGCGCTCGCGATGACGGCCGATGTGTCTCATCGCATCCAAACCTGGCTAATCAACATCAGCGTTCTTCGCATCGACGATCAGTTGCGAAAGCTGCGCTGCAGCGTGTCCTCGCCGGCATCTCGCGCCATCTGCCCGTCAGCGAAACCGCCCGCACTCCGCGCCACGGTGATCGCGCCGAAGCGACGGATTTCCCAACAGAAGGCGTTGCTCTGGCCCGCACCTCGGACGACGAAGACCTGAAGACTGCCCGCCGGATCCTTGGGCAGGGCCGCGAGTTCACGGCGCTTGGCGAGAGCGGCATCGCGCGCCGCCTGGGTGAACCGGCGGCGGGACTTGGCGTGGTGGCTATCCAGCATGAGTTTTCCCTGATCGACGTGATCGTCGTCGTGCAGGGCGGAACGCGAAGCGGTCTATCCCGGATTTGCGGCCCGATGTCGCGCCTGGACCAGGACAGGTTGGCGGTTTTTCGCGGCGACGGCCCGTTCGCGCTACGACGCGGCGGGCAGCACTTGCGGGCTCGCTGTTCCGGTCAGACGACCCGGGTCTTCAGCGGCGGCAGGCCCGCGATGGTGCCTTCCATCGTCTCGCCCCGCCCGACCGCGCCGACGCCCTCGGGAGTTCCGGTGAAGACGAGATCGCCCGGGGCCAGGCGGACGAGGGACGACAGTGCCGCGATCGTTTCGGGGACGCTCCAGATCATCCGGCTCACGTCGGAGCTCTGACGCACCGCGCCATCGACCTCGAGCACGATGGGACCTTCGGCGATGAAGCCGCAGCGGCTGGCCGGCACGAGATCGCCGATCGGCGCGGAATGGTCGAAACCCTTGCTCATGTCCCAGGGGCGCTGCGCCTTTTTGGCTTCGCCTTGCATGTCGCGTCGTGTCATGTCGAGGCCAACCGCATAGCCCCAGATATGGCCCGTGGCATCGGCGATCGCGATGTCGGAACCGCCGCGGCCGATCGCGACCACGAGCTCCAACTCGAAATGCAGGTCCCGTGTCTGGGCCGGGTACGGCATGTCGGCGCCGCCGGTCAGCAGGGCATCGGCTGGCTTCGTGAAGAAGAACGGCGCCTCGCGCGTCGGATCGGCCCCCATCTCCCGCGCATGGTCGGCATAGTTTCGGCCGACGCAGAAGATGCGGCGGACCGGAAACCGGCCCCCACCGAGCACCGGAACCGAAGCCGGTTCGGGTGGCGCGATCACGAAGTCGGACATGGCAGGGCTCCCGAGACGGCGATGGTTTGCTTCACGGTCATAGGAAATCTGGGCAGGAAAGCGAAGAGTCGATGCTGGATCCCGCCGGAATCCTGCCGTGCTTCAGAAGCCCGCTCCGGCGACCGCCAAAGCCCGCTCTGCGCCCCTAACGCGCAGCAGCCGCGGGAAGGCCCGGCCCGCCGCATCGAACAGGTGGCAATGCTGTTCCGGCAAGACCGTACTCACGGTCTCTCCGGGCTCGACGTTGGTGTCGCCCTCCTGCCGCACCGTGACGAAGCCGTCGACGGCCGCAACCTCGAGATAGAGATAGGAGGCCTCGCCGAGCTGCTCGACATGGCTGGCCCGTCCCTCGACCACGAAGACACCCTCGGCGCCGCGGCCGAGCCCCAGATGTTCGGGGCGGATCCCGAGCGTGACCCTGTCGCCCGGCTTTGCCGCGTGGGCGTCGACGGTGGCGGCGAGACGCGTCCCGTCGCCCAGCGTCACCTCGGCCCGGTCATGGCCGGCTGCCGTGATCGTGGCGGGCAGGAGATTCATCTTCGGGGACCCGATGAAGCCGGCCACGAAAAGATTGGCGGGACGATGATAGAGGTCGAGCGGCTTGCCGATCTGGGCCACGGATCCCTCCTTCTGCATCGCGTCGCCGGAGTTGAGGAGGACGATTCTGTCGGCGAGCGTCATGGCCTCGACCTGATCGTGGGTGACGTAGATCATGCTGGCGCCGAGGCTCGCATGAAGCTTGGCGATCTCGATCCGGGTCTGCACGCGCAGCGCTGCGTCGAGGTTCGAGAGCGGCTCGTCGAACAGGAAAACGCCCGGCTTGCGCACGATGGCGCGGCCGATGGCGACCCGCTGGCGCTGACCGCCCGACAACTCCTTCGGCAGCCGCTGCAGCAGGGGCCCGAGATGCAGGATGTCGGCGGCCCGCCGCACACGGGTGTCGATGTCGGTCTTGTCGGTCTTGGCGAGTTCTAGGCCGAACGCCATGTTGTCGTAGACCGTCATATGCGGGTAGAGCGCGTAGGATTGGAACACCATGGCGACGCCACGCGCCGAAGGCGGCAGGCGCGTGACGTCCCGGCCGCCGATGGTGAGCCGACCCTCGGTAATGTCCTCGAGGCCCGCCACCATGCGCAGCAGCGTGGATTTCCCGCAGCCCGACGGCCCGACGAAGACGCAGAACTCGCCGTCTTCGATGTCGAGGTCGACGTCCTTGATCACCTGAACGGTGCCGAAGCGCTTGTTCACATCCTTGAGCCGGACGTCTGCCATCTGTGTCTCCCGACGAGGTTGGGTTCGGCTCAGCCTTTCACGGCGCCCGCCGTCAGCCCCGATACGATGCGGCGCTGGAAGATCAGCACCAGGGCCACGACCGGCAGCGTGACGATGACGGAGGCCGCCATGATGGGTCCCCACGGCAGCTCGAAACTGCTCGCGCCCGAGAGCAGCGCGATGGCGACCGGTACGGTGCGCCGGTCGGGGCTTAACGTGAAGGTGAGCGCATAGAGGAACTCGTTCCAGGCCGCGATGAAGGCGAGCAGCCCCGTCGTGACGAGCGCCGGCCAGAGCAGGGGCAGGAAGACTCGGCGCACGATGACCCAAGGGGTCGCGCCGTCCATGATGGCGGCTTCTTCGAGCTCCTTCGGGAGGTCGCGCATGAACGTGGTCAGAACCCAGACGGTGAACGGCAGGGTGAAGATCAGGTAGGAGAGGATCAGCCCCCACAGGCTGTCGAAGAGGCCGAGGAACCGGATCAGCTCGAAGAGACCCGACAGCACCGCGACCTGCGGGAACATCGAGATCCCGAGGACACTGAGCAGCAGCAGCTTGCGGCCCGCGAACCGCACTCGCCCCAGGGCATAGGCCGCCGTGACACCCACGAAGAGCGAGACCGCCACGACCACCACGGCGACCACAACCGAGTTGGCGATGTTGCGCAGGAACGAGCCCTGGCCGAGCACCGCGGCGTAGTTTCCGAACTGTACGCGGGGCGGCAGCAGGCTCGGATCGAACAGTTCCGAGCCGTTCTTCATCGACGACACGATGGCGTAGTAGAACGGGAACACCGAGTAGAACACGATGGCGGCCGCCAGGGCATAAAGACCGACCATCTTCCACGGCCGGGTCATCGTGCATCTCCGTCGAACCTGACACGGCCAAGCGTCAAGTAGGCCGCGGTGCACAGCGCCACCATGAAGAAGAGGACGGTCGAGGCGGCCGAGCCGAAGCCGACCTGCTGGAAGTCGACGAGCTGCTGGCGGGCATAGACCGACATGCTCATCGTGTCCTTGCTGTTGGAGGTCAGGACATAGATGAGGTCGAACACCCGCAGGGCGTCGAGCACCCGGAAGATCACCGCCACCATCAGGGCTGGGCGGATCAGCGGCAGCGTCACCTTGAAGAACACCTTGACCGGGGAAATCCCGTCGACGCGGGCGGCCTCGTAGCAGTCGACCGGCAGCATCTGCAGGGCCGCGAGGATCAGCAGCGCCATGAAGGGCGTCGTCTTCCAGACATCCACCATGATGACCGACGGCATGGCGAGGTCGGGGCTCGCCGTGAACGCCAGCGGCTGGCCTATGAGATGAAGCGACAGGAGAACGTGGTTCAGGACGCCGAACTGGTCGTTCATCATCCAGGCCCACATCTTGGCCGACACGATGGTGGGGATGGCCCAAGGGATGAGGACGGCGGTGCGCACCAGCGTCCGGCCCCAGAACTTGGCGTCGAGCACCAGCGCCACGACGAGGCCGAGCACGGTCTCGATCGAGACCGAGATCACGGCGAACTTCAGGGTATTGCCGACGGCGCGCCACCAGTCGGGATCCTCGAGAACCCCGTATTCTCCGATGTAATTGTCGAAGCCGATGAACTTCGCGGCCGAGAGGTCCTTGAGATCCGCGTCGGTGACGCTGAACCACAAGGTCCTGGCCAGGGGCCATGCGGCCACGAGCACCATCACGACGATCATGGGCGACAGGAACAGCCACGCCGAACGGACGCGGCTCTCGCTCAGCGGCCTCGTGGCGGCGCGGTTCCGGCGTTCTTCGCTGGCCGCGATCGGAACTGTGGACATGGCACCCTCCTGTCCTCGACGGCCGTGAAGCCGGACCGGCCCGCGGCCCGACCTCGGAAGGACCTCACCACTTTCCGCCGCGGCTCATGCGGTTGAGTTTGTTCTCGAGGGCGGCCAACGTCTCCTTGGCGGCGGCCTTGCCCGCGAGCGTGTCGTAGACGGCGTTCCAGAACTCGCTGCTGACCTGGTTGTACTTGCCGCCGGTGACGGTCGAGGGCCGCGGCACCGCCGCGACGAACGTGTCGTAGAGCTGAGCGAAGAAGGGATTGGCGGCCAGGACATCCGGGTCCTTGTAGAGCGCCGGGATCGAGGGCGTATAGCCGCCCTGGACGGCCCAGATCTTCTGCGCCTCTTTCGAAGTCAGATAGACCGCGAGGTCGGCCGCGATGTCCGGGTGCTTCGAATATTTCGAAACGGCCATCTGCCAGCCGCCGAGCGCCGAGGCATGCTTGCCGTCGGGACCGCCCTGCGGGATCGGCATAACGCCGACCTTGTCCTTGACCGGGCTGTCGGGGCTTTGCGCCAACGGCCAGGCGTAGGGCCAGTTGCGCATGAACACGGCATGGCCGGATTGGAAGACGCCGCGGGTCTCCTCCTCGGAATAGTTCAGCACGCCTTCGGGCGAGATCGTCTTGATCCAACCGGCCGCGGTGTCGATCGCCTTTACGGCCTGCGGATTGTTGATCGTCACCTTGCCGCCGGGGTCGACGACCGTGCCGCCACCGAAGCTCGCGACCCATTCCAGCGCGTCGCAGGTCAGGCCCTCATAGGCCTTCCCCTGGAACACGAAGCCGTTCATCCCGGCGTTGCCGGCCGCGCGCTCGCCATCCTGCACCGTCTTCGCGGTCGTGGCGAGGTCGCTCCACGTCTCGGGCGGCTTGACGTTGTACTTCTCGAGCAGGTCCTTTCGGTAATACATGAGACCCGCATCAGTATAGATCGGCATGGCGAGCAGTTTGCCGTCGCGGGTGTCGTTCTGGATGATGGAAGGGAAGTGATCCTTCTCGGCTCCTTTCGTATAGGGCGCGAGATCGATGAAATGGGTGCCGAGGATGCCGGGCCAGATCGTGTCGATCTCGAAGACGTCGACATCGCCGGAGCCGGCCGCGAGTAGCTGCTGGTAGAGGGCGAGCCGTTCCGTGGTCGAATTCGGCGTCGAGACAATCTTGACCGTGTTGCCGGTCTTCTTGGCCCAGCCCTCGGACAGGCTCTTGCAGACTTCAAGCTCCTTGCCGACCGCGCCGCAAGCGATGGAGATGGTTTCGGCCCTGGCCGTACTGGCGAAGGCGAGGAGAGGCAGCAGGGTCAAGCTGGCTATCGTGAGCGCACGCGTCCCAATCGCGGAGTGGTGATCCATCACGTTCCTCCCCCGATGCCACCACCCGACGTTCTCCGTCGTGATGGGTGCGGACGTACCGCCAGATGAGCTTGAGCCGGATCTCCGAAAGCAGGCTCATCTCAGTGCAAGAAAACACAACCGAACGTCGCTGACAACGTTGGATTTCACGTCTCTTCGAGCAGCATCATGCCTATCTCGATTGGATTGATCACCTTCATGGCTTGAGCTCGATCCGAGATGAACGTATCGCGATCACGCGTCGACGAGCTCGATCCGAAGCGTTTTGCCGATGGAGCGCGCCATGCTTTCTAAGCTTTCCAGCGACACGCCTAAGTTCTTGGGGTCAAGTACGCGATTGACTTGAGTGCGGCTGGTCTTCATGCGCTTAGCGAGTTCGACCTTAGATATGGCATTTTCCTTTAGGGCTGTCTCGATTTGCCATGCGATGACCTCCTTGATCGCGGCTCCATGCACTTCGTCCCGAACGCCTATTTCTGCGAAGAATTCGTCGAGGGTTCCGCCTACGGACGAGATTGCAACCTTTGTTTCACTCATGGCAATCACCAAACATTCGATATTTCGTACCGCAATAATGCGTCACTTCACGATCTTTGAGATCTTCTTCTCCGCCGCAATCCGAGCCTTTTCCCTTTGCTCGTGGTCAGCCAGCCTCTCGGCGGCCGTCGCTACATGGGCGGACTGCCGGCTCTTTCCAACATGTCCGTGCAACAGGAACATGGTAGCGCCTATAATCTTGAAATAGACGCGAGCCTCGACCTTTCCTTCTGAAATCGTCGACCGAACCTCGTGCAGCCCGTTGCTGACCGCCCTGCAGGTCGGCATTCCGAGCGGCCAACCTGCCTCGACCTTATACATGTCTTTGCCGACGATGTTCCTGTCAGTCTCCTTCAGACCGAGAAGCCAGTCACGCACCGGACTGTTCCCGGCAGTTGTGACGTAGAAGCGTGCAGTAAGGCGTTTCACGAGCGCCTTGAGTACCGGATAAGGTTCATCGACGCAAGATGGGGTCTGGTTTAGCGGACGTTCGGAAAATGTGGAAGCGTCCACCACGGGCGACAGCATGTTCGGGATATGGCTTCCAACATGCAGGCGCTCAATCGGCCGGGAAGGCGCCGAGAACATGCGCCTGTATGAGCTGACGAAGGGTCGCGATGTCGATCGGCAAGGGCCGATGATTGCCCGCCAGCCGGATCGTGACAGGGCGCCGCCTATCCGGCCGAGCCTCTCCGCCGATGCCTTTGCGGCCTTACGGGTCCCCGGGCACCCCGTAGCTCGGCGCCGCGTCGGGGTCGAGCGCGCGGGTCACGTAGGCGTCCATCTGCGGCCGGTACAGCGTCCAGAGCGAGCGAAGGCCCGCGATGGGATCGTCCTCGGTCCAGTCGATCCTGAGATCCACCACCGGCCAGGACACGCGGTCGACGACCTTCAGTCCGGCCGAATGCACCGGGCCGGCCTCGCCGCCGGCCGCCACGGCAGCCTCCATGGCGACGAGCAGGCGGTCGGCCAGATGGCCATTCGACGCCGTAAAAGCCTGCACCATGGCGAACGGCACCCCCCGATCCTTGAGCAGGTTCCCCGCAGAAGCCACGTTCTCGGCCCGCGCCTCGGCCCAGAGACCCAGGACTTTGCGGCCGGAATGGATCGCCGAGCCGCCGCTTCCGTCGGCCGCCAGCACCTGCCGGTGGTCGAGCGCCGGGCCGCCGGCCCGTATGATGTCGATGGCCTGCACGGCACCGGCGCCGAGCGCCATGAGGTCGAGCGTCCTGGGGCCGAGCGTCGGGTCGGTGACGTTCTGGCTCGCGACGGCGCCGACGCCGGCTCGCGCGAAGGCGCAGCGCGCCGCGACAGCCGGCGAGGAGGACGAGACCGCGACGCCGAACATGCCGGTGTCAGCGCAGCGCGCCACGATCGAGAACGTCATGGCGCGTCCGGGATCACGGCCATGGCCTCGACCTCGACGACCCATTCGGGCCGGGCCAGCGCCGAGACCACGATGCCGGTCGACACCGGATGCACGCCCTTCAGCCAGCGGCCGATCACCCGGTAGACGGCTTCGCGATAGCGCGGGTCGATCAGATAGACCGTGATCTTGCAGACATGCTCGAGCTTGGCGCCCGCCTCCTCGAGCAGCATGGCGATATTGGCCATGGCCCGCTCGGTCTGGGCCGCGGCGTCGCCGATGCCCACGCTTTCGGAGGTGTCGAGGTCCTGACCCACCTGTCCGCGCAGGAACACGGTTGTGCCCCGCGCCACGACGGCCTGGCAGAGATCGTTGTCGATCCGCTGTTCGGGATAGGTGTCCTTCGTGTTGAAGGGCCGGATGCGTCGATGCACCGTCATGGAGCCGTGGTCCTCGCCTGTATGGCCGGTTTTACTCGGCCGCCTTCTGCCGAGCACCGAACCAGGTCTGGACCGCGCTGTCGCCGGGGAGGCGCTCCGTGCCGTTCGACACGCGATCCGACAGGCCGGCCGACTTCTTGACGAAGTCCAGCGGGCCGTCCCAATCGAAACTGCGGTAGACGGCCGCGAGATGTGCGAAGGGGGGAGCCTGGGCGAAGAGCTGGAAGGTCAGGCGGTGGCCGGCGTAATCCGAGTTCAGGAGATCGCGCGCGAAAGCCAGGAGCTTGCGGCGGTCTTCCGACACCCAGTTGTCGTTCACCGAATAATACTTGTCGAGCCAGGGCTTGGTCTCGGGCGACGCGAAGGAGGCCGCGTCCGGCGTGACGCAGATCTGCCCGCCGCAGAGCTCGCGCGCGATATGCATCTTGTGATGCAGTTCGGAGCAGGCCAGCACGCGGCCCGCGTAGAGCAACGACTGATTGGGCATCAGGAGCCCGCCGGGGCTGCGCTCCGCGAGCGCGATGGCGGCCGTGAGATGCGCGTTGATGCCCTCGCGGTAGACCGCGAGTTCGCTGAGCTTTTCCTGCACGGCCTGCTGCTTGTCGAGCCCGGTCTGCCGGACGTTGAACAGCGCCGCGCCGATCATCATGTCGGCGAACTTCAGGATGCGCTGCACATAGGCGAAAGCCGAGTAGCGGTGCAGCGTCGCCCGGATGAACATGGCGGCCCTGGTGTGCCGGTAGAAAAGCACGTTCTCCCAGGGGATCAGCACATCGTCGAAGATCACGATCGTGTCGACTTCGTCGAAACGGTTCGCAAGCGGATAATCAGCCGCTGGCGCGCGGCCCGCGAAACCCGTGCGGCAGATGAACTTCAGGTTCGGCGAGCCGAGGTCGCAGATGAAACCCACCGCGTAATCCGAATAGGCGGCGTTGCCCCAATTGGCGATGGTGGGTTTCGTGAAGGCCTGGTTGGCATAGGCCGCGGCCGTCTCGTACTTGGCGCCCCGCACCACGATGCCGGCATCGGTCTCCTTCACGACATGCAAGAGCATGTCCGGGTCCTGGTCCTGCGGCGCCTTCGACCGGTCGCCCTTGGGGTCGGTATTGGCCGAGACGTGGAACGGGTCGGCGCGCAGCACCTTGCCGATATGGTTACGGATATTGGCCGAGAACTGCGGGTCGACCTCGTTCAGCACGTCCTGGCCGTCGAACAGCGACCACATCTCGCCGACCGTCTCGTCGCCGACCCGGGTCACGACGCCGCCGATGTCCTCCATGACGGCGTCGGTGGCCCGCCGCTTGTCCCACCAGTCCTGCTGCACTTTCGGCAGCTTGTTGCCGACGGCATTGACTTCGCCGTCCTCCAGGCTCGTCATGACGTCGCGGGTCGCAGCCTCGTGCTGCATATCGTAGATGCGGGCCCGGACATCCACGATGGGCTTGAACATCGGATGAGTGGTGACGTCGAGGACGCGCTCGCCGTTGATGAAGACGGCGCGGCCGTCGCGGATCGTTTCGCGGTATTGTTCCCCGGTCCGGATCATGCGGGCTCCTCTCCATCGGTGATGCACATCGATCGAGAGAGACTGTCACATGGTGCCGGATGCGCCAATATCGCGTTTGCGTTCTCTTGCATCGGTTCTTCTGAGGCAGGCGCTTGGGACGAGGGTGACCATCGCGCCGCGGGCCTGCATCTCCGGCGTGGCTAGCCGGGACAAGCCCGGCCACGACGTCTAAAGATCAGTGGAACTGCGTCTTCAGCCGTTCGATTTCGCGTGCCGCGAGATCGCTCGCCCCCGTGCCGCGGGGGTCGCGGCGGAGTAGGATCTCGGCCGCCTTCACGGCCGCATCGGCCGCGGCGGCCCGGACGTCGGTGGCGGCCTGCGTTTCGGCCATGGCGATCTTGGCCTCGGCCTGTTTCGTGCGGCGCGCGACGAAGTCTTCCATGCGGGCGTGGGCTTCCTGGCCCATCAGCTCGGCTTCCTTGCGGGCCTGCGCCACGATGGCGGCGGCTTCGGCTTCGGCGGAGGCTGCCTTGCGCCGGAACGTGTCGAGCACGGCCGAGGCCTCGTCGTGAAGCCGCTTCGCCTGAGCCAGTTCGTCCGCCACCTTGCGGGCGCGGTCGTCGAGCGCTTCGGTCAGCTTCTTGTGAACCCCGAGATAAGCAAGGAACACGACAAAGACGATGAAGCCGAGTGCAACCCAAAATTCGGCATCGAGATGCATGGCGCTTCCCCTCAGTTGGCCTTGGCACTGGCCATCGCGGCGTCGAGCGCCTGCGGATCGGCGGCCTTGCCGGTGAGATGCTCGATGATGGCGGCCGAGGCCCCTCGCGCGATCCCCTCCACATTGCTCATCGCACGGGTCTTCATGTCCTGGATCTGCTGCTCGGCGGTGGCGAGCTTGGCGTTGAGCTCGTCTTCGAGGGCGTGGCGCTTGCTCTCCGTCTCGGCCAACAGCTCCTCGTGCGTTTTCTGAGCCAGCGCTTGCGAGCGGGCCTTGGCGTCGGCGAGCTTTGAATCATAGGCCGCACTGGCGTCGGTGGCCTGCTGCTGCATACGAGCCGCGTCGGCGAGGTCACCTTCGATGCGACCACGGCGGGCCTCGAGGATGGAACCGACGCGCGGCAGGGCGATCCGCGACATCATCCAGTAGAGAAGGCCGAACACCACGACGAGCCAGACGATCTGCGACACGAAGCTGTGATTGTCGAAGGGCGGAAACACGGCCGGCTGGGCGACGGCGTTCGCGGCTTGTTCGGGGGCGGCCATGTCGTCTCCTGGGGGTGGTTAAAGACCCGCCGCCAAGACCCCGACCCTTGGTGGATCGGGCGGCGGCGGCGGGCCGGCGATCACTTCACGAAGAGCAGCAGGATCGCCACGAGGAACGCGAAGATGCCGAGACCTTCGGCCAGCGCCGCGCCGATGAAGGCTCGGCCGAACTGGCCGTCGGCGGCCGACGGGTTGCGCAACGCGCCCGACAGGAAGTTGCCGAAGATCGAGCCGACGCCGATGGCGGCGGCGCCCATGCCGATGGCGGCCAAGCCGGCACCGATGTATTTCGCAGCATCGACGTAAGCCGCAGCGAGCGCGGCAGTATTGGGATCCATGGTGTTCTCCGGTTCTTCTCTAATGTCGGGCGACGTTTGTTGTTGGATAATTATCAGTGGCCCGGATGGATTGCGTCGTTCAGGTAGACGCAAGTCAGGATGGCAAACACATAGGCCTGCAGAACGGCGACGAGAAGTTCGAACGCAGTCAGCAGGATGATGCCGATGAGGGGGAGAGGCGCCAGCAAGGCCGCAGCCGTGCCCGAGCCGAGCAGCAGGACCACGAAGCCGCCGAAGACCTTCAGCGTGATGTGGCCGGCCAGCATGTTGGCGAAGAGACGCACGCTGAGCGAGATGGGACGCGACAGGAACGAAATGACTTCGATCAATACGATGAAGGGCAGGATGATGGGCGACACGCCGGAAGGCGCGAAGAGGTTCAGGAAGTGCGTGCCGTGCCGGATCAGGCCGTAGACGATCACGATGCCCATGACGAGCGCCGCCAGGGCGAAGGTCACGACGATCTGGCTCGTCACCGTATAGGAAAAGGGCAGGAGGCCCAGAAGGTTGGCAAAGAGGACGAACATGAACAGGCTGAACACGAAGGGGAAGAACCGCATTCCCTCCTGTCCGGCCGTGCCCCTGACCGTGTCGGCCACGAATTCGTAGCTCATCTCGGCCGCGGCCTGCAGCCGCCCCGGCACCAGCGAATGCTTCCTGGTCCCGACGATCATCAGCAGCGAAACCAGGCCCAGGATGATGAGCATCAGCAGCGACGCATTGGTGAAGGACACGTCCATCGCTCGCATCGGATGCGACGAGAACATGGGCTCGACGTTGAACTGGTGGATCGGGTCGATTGCGTTCTCGGCCACGTCTAACCTCATCAAGCGGACGCCCGGCGGGCGTTCGGCACCCCCTTAGCCGGGGCATTCAGATCCCATAAAGCGGCCACCGGCCACCTTCGCGGTCCAAAAGGACCGCTTCACTCACCGTACCGGACCGGCGCCGCCCGGCGGAGGACCCTCGGGGCCCGGACCAGCGACGCTAGCGGGGGGCGCCACCGTCGGCCGCATGGCGATCCGGTAGACGCTCCAGAACCCTGCCGCCGTTCCAAGCCCGAGGAACACGATCAGGCCGGCCGGAGACGTGCCGAGCCCCCGGTCGATCATCCAGCCGATGAACCCGCCCACCACGACGGCGGCGACGAATTCCGACATGACCCGGAACCCCAGGCTCATCGCCTGGCCCATTCCGTTGGGAGCCTGCAGGCCACCCGACGGTAAACGGGGCATGCCGGCCGCCTTACGGTGGTCGTCGAGTGCGCCCGAGAGGTCCTTGAGACGCGCCCGCATGGCCACATCGTCGTCCGGATCGCCACCTTCGGGGTTCGCCATGATCGTGTCGCGCTCCCCGCCGCGGCGGCCCTTTGTTTTCGGGCGTCATTGGCTTCGCTTCAGGCAAATCCAAAGACGCATTTCATCGCGAAAAGGGCACAGGCGTGCCCCATTCGCGCTGGGCGGGTTCATAGAAACCAGCACCGCAATGGTGTCAAGAACGGCTTCCGCCTGTTTTCGAAGCTTTTTTCCGTGCCGACGCGGCTCAGCCGTCGAGACGATCGGGCGAGGTGCCGCGAGCGGCCTCGTAGCGGGCCTTGGTTTCGGCGTTCATAGGATAAAGACCGGGCAGGGGGATACCGCGGGCGACCTCTTCCATGATCCAGGCCTCCATCCGTTCCTGCTCGGGCGCCTCGGCCAGGACGGCATCGAGCAGCGCCGCGGGGATCAGGACGGCGCCGTCGTCATCCGCCACGATGACGTCGTCGGGCATGACCGCCACGCCGCCGCAGCCGATCGGCCGCTGCCAGTCCACGAAGGTGAGCCCCGCCACCGAGGGGGGTGCCGCCTGGCCTCGGCACCAGACCGGCAACCCGGTCGACAGGACACCGGTCAGGTCGCGGATCACACCGTCGGTGACGAGCCCCGCAACCCCGCGACCCGCCATGCGGGCGCAGAGGATATCGCCGAAGATTCCAGCCTCGGTGACCCCCATCGCGTCGACGACCGCAACCGCACCCGGCGGCATCGCCTCGATGGCGGCTCGGGTCGAGACGGGGGACGACCAGGAGGCCGGCGTCGCAAGGTCCTCGCGCGCCGGCACGAAGCGCAGCGTGAACGCCGGCCCGACGATACGGGCCTGCCCGGGGCGCAGCGGCTGGGTGCCGCGCAGCCAGACGTTGCGCAAGCCTTTCTTCAGCAGCACCGTCGTGATCGTTGCGGTGGAAACGGCGGCCAGGACCGCGGAGGCTTCGGGGGACAGCGGCATGGTGGGCTCCGGGGGGTCGCGACGAGGTGCCGAGAGGTGACCTCGCGCTCGCGTGATATAAGGGGGTGCCGCGGCGCGGAAAGCGTGCGGCCCTGCATCCCATGGGGCACGATATGCTGATCTCGGCGCTGAGACGATCCGCGACCCTGGCCGTCGCGGTCTCGATGTGGGGTGCGGGGCTTGCCGGCGATGGCAGTCCGGCCACCGCGGCCGACGTCAAGTCCGCCGTCGTGGCGCTGGCCCTCTGGAGCGATCCGGTCTTCCACAGCGAAGCCGAGGGCGCCGCAGCGGTCCTGGCCCGGCGCTTCGGCCATGGCGGCCCGGTGATCGTGCGCTCGAACACCGCGAAGGCGCTGGTCAATGGGCCGGACGGGATCCGCCGGGCACTGGCGTCCGCCCGCCGAGGCACGGACCCGTCGCGCGACGTGCTGTTCGTGGTTCTGACCTCGCACGGCGCGCCGCAGGGCATCGGCGAGCGCGGTGGCGGACAGGAAGGCATCGTGCCGCCGGCGGCCCTCGGGGCCCTCCTGGCCGAAAGCCCCTTCAAACGCAAGGTGCTGATCGTCTCGGCGTGTTTCGCCGGCATCTATACCGGGCTCGCCGACGACGACACGCTGGTGATCACGGCGGCCGATGCCACGCATACGTCGTTCGGTTGCCAGCCCGAGGCGCATTGGACCTACTTCGGCGACGCCCTGTTCAACCAGGCGCTACGACGGGGGGAGCCGCTACCCCAGGCCTTCGCCGATGCCCGCACCATCGTGGCGGCGCGCGAGGCGGCGCAGGGCTTCACGCCCTCGAACCCCCAGATGGCCGGCGGCGCCGACGTGATCGCGACCCTGGACGGCAGCCGCTAGAGCAAGGGGTCCGCAAACCGGCTTGAGTGAGGGTCGGCGGGTGCCGGTTTTCCTTCCATCAAGGCCCTGCAGCCTCTATATAAAAGGGGCTCGAATCGTCGCGCCGCGATGGCCCGGGCCTGTCGCCGGATTCGCGCCCGCGTCCTGCCCGGCATCCTTCAAAGCCGTCATGGCTTCCAAAGACCGGCGCGTCCGACCCTGACCGCACCGGTCGGAGAAAGTTGCTTCAACGATGTCCCAATCGCCCATTCCGTCGCAAGATCCCGGTCCGGATCTCAACGACTACGGCGCCGATTCGATCAAGGTGCTGCGCGGCCTCGATGCCGTGCGCAAACGTCCCGGCATGTATATCGGCGACACCGACGACGGCTCCGGCCTGCACCACATGATCTACGAGGTCGTGGACAACGCCATCGACGAGGCTCTGGCGGGCCACGCCACCAAGGTGACCGTCACGCTCAATGCCGACGGCTCGGTCAGCGTCACCGACAACGGCCGCGGCATACCGACGGGTATCCACACCGAAGAGGGCATTTCGGCCGCCGAGGTCATCATGACCCAGCTTCACGCCGGCGGTAAGTTCGACCAGAACAGCTACAAGGTGTCGGGCGGCCTGCATGGTGTCGGCGTTTCGGTCGTCAACGCCTTGTCGATCAAGCTTCTGCTGCGCATCTGGCGCGACGGCAAGGAGCACGAAATCGAGTTCGCCCACGGGGACGCGGTGGCACCGCTCCGCATCGTCGGCCCGGCCGGCCAGGAAGACGGCGTCGAGAAGCGCGGCACCGCCGTCACCTTCTGGCCCTCGCACGAAACCTTCACCATGGTGGAGTTCGACTATGCGACGGTGGAACACCGCTTGCGCGAGCTCGCCTTCCTCAACTCCGGGGTCCGTATCATCCTGACGGATGCCCGCCATGCCGAGGTCAAGCGGGAGGAACTGTACTACGAGGGCGGCCTCGAAGCCTTCGTGCGCTATCTCGACCGCACCAAGGCGTCGCTGATCGTCAATCCCATCCTGATGAAGGGCGAGAAGGACGGCATGACGGTGGAGGTCGCGCTCTGGTGGAACGACAGCTACCACGAGAACGTGCTGCCCTTCACCAACAATATCCCCCAGCGCGACGGCGGCACCCACATGGCGGGGTTCCGCGGGGCCCTCACGCGCCAGGTGACGGGTTACGCGGAGCGGTCCGGCATTTCCAAACGCGAGAAGGTCGACGTCACGGGCGACGATTGTCGCGAAGGCCTGACCTGTGTCCTATCGGTCAAGGTGCCGGATCCGAAGTTCTCGTCCCAGACCAAGGACAAGCTCGTCTCGTCCGAAGTCCGCCCCGTCGTCGAGAGCATCGTCAACGAGACCCTCGGCCAGTGGTTCGAGGAGCATCCGGCAGATGCCAAGATCATCGCGGGCAAGGTGGCGGAAGCCGCGGCGGCCCGCGAGGCCGCCCGCAAGGCCCGCGAACTCACCCGCCGCAAGGGTGCGCTCGACGTCGCCAACCTGCCGGGCAAGCTCGCCGACTGTCAGGAGCGGGATCCCGCGCTGGCCGAGATCTTCCTGGTCGAGGGCGATTCCGCCGGTGGCTCGGCCAAGCAGGGCCGCAACCGGGAGTTCCAGGCTGTCCTGCCGCTCCGGGGTAAGATCCTGAATGTGGAACGGGCGCGCTTCGACAAGATGCTGTCGAGCCAGGAGATCGGCACGCTGATCACGGCGCTCGGGACCGGGATCGGCCGCGACGACTTCAACCCGGACAAGCTGCGCTACCACAAGATCATCATCATGACGGACGCCGACGTCGACGGCTCGCATATCCGCACGCTGCTCTTGACCTTCTTCTTCCGCCAGATGTCGCAACTGATCGAGCGCGGCCACATCTACATCGCCCAGCCGCCGCTCTACAAAGTGAAACGTGGCAAGTCCGAGCAATACCTCAAGGACGAGCGTGCCAAGGAAGACTACCTGACCGAATCGGGCCTCGATGGCGCCATCCTGCGCCTGGGCTCCGGCGAGGAACGGGCGCGCAACGACCTGCGGGCCGCAGTGGATCAGGCGCGGCTCGTGCGCGCCGTGCTGGCTCAGCTCCACGGCCGCTACGATCGCGGCATCGTCGAGCAAGCCGCCATCGCGGGCGCCTTGAAGCCCCTCTCGGCGCTGGGCGACGAGGCGGCCGCGACCCTGGCCGAGGACATCGCCCGCCGCCTCAACGCGCTGGCCGAGGAGACCGAGCAAGGCTGGGAAGGTGCGATCGCCAACGATGGCTTCGTGTTCACCCGAACGGTGCGCGGCGTGCCGGAAGCCGCGGTCCTCGACGGCGGACTGCTGGCGTCGGCCGAAGCCCGCCGCCTCGACGAGATCGGCCCTTCGCTGGGCGAGATCTACGACCGGCCCGCCGTCCTGGTCCGCGGCAGCGACAGCGTGCCGGTCGCCGGCCCAACCGCGCTCGTCGAAGCCGTGATGGCGGCCGGCAGCAAGGGCATTACGGCGATCCAGCGCTACAAGGGCCTCGGCGAAATGAACCCCGAGCAGCTCTGGGAAACCACGCTCGATCGTAACGCCCGCTCGCTGCTGCAAGTGCGGATCAAGGAGGTCGACGAGGCCGACGACATGTTCGTGAAGCTCATGGGCGACGTCGTCGAACCACGCCGGGAGTTCATTCAGGACAACGCGCTGTCGGTGGCGAACCTGGACGTCTGAGGCGAGGATAGGTCCGTCGATCGATGAGATTGAGCGAAGCCGAGGTAAATGCCATCAGCACCTGCGCCAAGCAGATGTTTGGCCAGAAATGCGTCGTGGGGCTATTCGGCTCTCGCGTCGACGACTCGAGGCGAGGTGGCGATATCGATCTCCACATCGTCGCGGAAACCTCGGCCTTGGCGACAGTTCAGAATGAAATTCTTTTCGCTCTCGCGTTACAGGCGGTTATCGGCGAGCAAAAGATCGACGTTGTCGCACGGCCCCCTGATTTTCGGTCCGTCCTATCGACCATATCGCACTAACGACCGGAACGGTGATCGCGTGATTCCTGCGCCGACCCTCGCGCTCCTGCAGGATTACCTTTCATCGGGGTGAAATATTATGGTGCGTCTGAAGAAGTCCGTAGAGCGCATCAAAGATCTGTTCCTCCTCGATGAGGTCTCGATCGCCAACCTGACCGAGAAGATCGGCGCACTCGATGCAGGACTGTCGTTTTCGGTAGTCGCGGCATTA
>CAXTME010000020.1:0-2711 GCA_964245215.1 uncultured Lichenihabitans sp. | reverse complement strand
CGAGAAGATCGGCGCACTCGATGCAGGACTGTCGTTTTCGGTAGTCGCGGCATTACGCAACCGGCTCGTTCACAGCTATCCGGATGATCCTCGCCGACAGGCAGAGGTGCTGAATCGAGTGTATGAGAGGTGTCGGACCTCATCGCCGCCTCCGAAGGCATGATCACATATGCCAACGAGAAGTTCGGAATCAGACTCGAAGGGGCCTGATCGAGTCCTTAGGTCCGTTCGCTATTGGAGCGAGCGACACGCTGCGCTCGCTCCTGCGGTTCGGTCGTGCACTACACGTGGGTCGTCCGCCACCCCAGATCCGTCCGCAACGAGACTCGCGCCTCCATGCGACGCTGCTCGATGACCGCCTCGCAGTAAACGTGGACAGATGGAGCCGGACCTTGGCCTCGATTCGCCGACCTCACTCCTCCGGTTCGGTCGTGAACTGCAAAGGGAAGCCGAGGGCGCGGCCTGCTTCCGTGGCGCGGTCCGCCTTGGTTTCAGCGACGTCCTTCGGGTAGACCGAGATGACGCAGGAGCCGAGCCGATGTGCCGTCATCATGACGGCATGTGCTTTGGCCTCCCCCATGCGAAACTCGACCTTGAGCACCTTCACCACGAAATCCCGCGGCGTGTAGTCGTCGTTGATCAGGATGACCTTATAAAGCCGCGGGCGCTCGAGCTCCGGCTTTATGTCGGTACGGGATTTGATGTTGACGTCGGACATTGCGACTATCGACCTTCAAGAGGCGGGGCCGAGAAGCTCCTTTCGGATTAAATAGCGGCAGATCGTCAGGAGGCAACAGAGCAGACGTTTCGGGCGGAAGCAAACCCGTCTCGTCCTTGTCATTCATCCCCTAAAGGAACGTCAGCTGACCACTGGTGGGTTTAGTTTTTCCGACCAGGATCGACGCTGGATGGCGATCGGCTCTCGGTTTCGGCTTGCGGCCCGGGACGATGGTCTTGGGACCGGCCTTGATCCGGGCCACGGCCTTGTCGCGCGCTTGCGCCTCGGCAGACTGCGGGTCGCCGTCGAGCCACTTGCCGTGTTTGATGACCTCGTTGACCCGTCCCTGGTTGACTCCGACCTTGAAGGCGATCTCCTGCTGGGTCATGCCGGTCGAACCGTGCAGCTCCAAGATGCGCCGCGCGAGCTCCGGCGTCATCTTCTGCCCCGTGAGACGTCGAGCGGGTGCGGCGGCGGAGCGTTTCGAGCGATCACGCTCCTTCAGCGTCTCCAGGATCGCCAAGGCCATCTGCATGCCTTGTTCCCGCAGGGCTTCTTCGAATTCCTTGAGAGTCGCCATATCGAAACATCCGTCGTGTGAGTGGCCTCATCGACAATCAACAATGTTCCTGATTTGTTCAATTCTTATCCACAGGTTATCCACAGACAATCCCGGATTCGGGAGAACCGTGCTTGACGGATCGTCATGGCCTTGGCGCAGCTTGGCCCGAGAGAGACTCCCATGCTGATTGCCCAGATCTCGGACCCACATCTGCGTCCGCGGGGTCACCTCTACGAAGGGCTGGTCGATTCGAACACGTTGTTCGCAGCCGCCCTCCACCACCTCGGAAGCCTTGATCCGCAGCCCGACGTCGTCGTCCTGACCGGCGACATCGTGGATCAGGGCCACGCCTTGGAGTACGACGTGGCGCGCGAACTCCTCGCCGATCTGCGGACACCGCTGTTCGTCCTGCCCGGTAACCACGACGATCGCGAAGGTTTTCGGCTGGCCTTCGCCGACCACCCCTACCTGCCCTCGACGGGTCCGCTGCATTTCGCCATCGAGGATGCCGGCCCGGTGCGGATCATCGGGCTCGACGTCACCGTGCCGGGACATCATCACGGTCTCATGGATGCGGCCGCCGTGGATTGGCTGGAAGCGGTGCTGACACGAGCGCCGGACCGTCCGACGCTTCTGCTCATGCACCAGCCGCCCTTCACGACCGGCGTGCCCTACCTCGATGCTTATCTATGCCGCGATGGCCATCGTCTCGCAGCCGTGATCGGGCGCTATCCCATGGTGCAATGCATCGCCTGCGGCCACGTCCATCGCTTCATGGCGCTTCGCTTCGCCGGGACGCTGCTGTGCACGGCGCCCAGCACCGCGACCGCGATCGCGTTGCGGTTCGATCCGCAGGCGGCGCCGGCGTCCTACATCGATCCGCCGGGCCTGCTGCTGCATCGCTGGACACCCGAGACCGGGATCGTAACGCATCTCGTTCCGATCGGGACCTTTCCGGGCCCGCTACCGATCGGCTGACGCCGGAGCACCAGCCTGCTTGGTCTTGGCGGCGCGGCGCCGGGCATGGAGGATGAACTCCGTGTAGCCGTTGGGCTGCACCCGGCCCTTGAACACGAGATCGGACGCTGCCGCGAAAGCCTCGCCGGCGAAGCTCGGCGCCATCGGGCGGTAGTCCGGGTCGCCCGCGTTCTGCCGGTCGACCACGGCGGCCATGCGCTTCAGGGTCTCGGTCACCTGGGCTTCCGTGACGATGCCGTGTTCCAGCCAATTGGCGACGTGCTGGCTCGAGATGCGCAGCGTGGCACGGTCCTCCATCAGCCCGACGTCGTGGATATCGGGGACCTTGGAGCAGCCGACCCCGGCGTCGACCCAGCGCACCACATAGCCGAGGATCCCCTGGAGATTGTTGTCGAGCTCCTGCTGCACGGCGTCCGGCGCCCAGTTCGAGTTCGACACGGGGATCGTCAGGAG
>CAXTME010000019.1:0-55112 GCA_964245215.1 uncultured Lichenihabitans sp. | reverse complement strand
GTCGTGTAGAGGGTCAGCAACTGGCTGAGCAGCAGCCCGCCGATGATCGTGATGCCGAGCGGTATCCGGAGTTCCGCACCGCTGCCATGGGCCAACGCCAAGGGAATGGCCCCGAACAGTGCCGCCAATGTCGTCATCATGATGGGCCGGAAGCGCAGGCGGCAGGCCCGCTCGATGGCATCGAAGGGCGACAAGCCGTCGTCGCGCTCGGCCGCGGTCGCAAAATCGATCATCATGATGGCATTCTTCTTCACGATGCCCATCAGCAGAATAATGCCGATCAGCGCCACGATCGAGAGTTCCTGGCCCGTCGCCATGAGGGCCAGCAACGCCCCGACACCCGCCGACGGCAGGGTCGACAGGATGGTGAGCGGGTGGATGAAGCTCTCGTAGAGAATGCCGAGCACGAGGTAGATCGTCACGACGGCGGCCAGCACCAGCCAGGGCTCGCCGGCGAGGGATTTCGTGAACTCGGCCGCGTCCGCCCCGAACTGCCCGACGATCGCGGCCGGCATGCCGATGTCCCGCTCGGCGACGGCGATCCCGTTCACGGCCTCGCCGAGGGACACGCCCTGCGGCAGGTCGAACGAGATAGCGGCGGCCGGGAACTGTTCCTGGTGGGCCACGGCGAGCGGAGCCGTGGTGCGCTTCAGGGTCGCGAACGAGACGAGCGGCACCTGGGCGCCGGGCGTCGAGGCCGTCGTGGTGGCGGCCGTCGTCACGCCGCCGGTCGAGGTGGTGGACGAGGTGGTGCCGTTCGTCACGCCGACATAGAGCTTGTCGAGGATCGTCGGGTCGTCGTCATAGCGCGGGGCGGCTTCGAGAATGACGCGATACTGGTTCGATTGCGCGTAGATGGTCGAAATCTGGCGCTGCCCGAAGGCGTCGTTCAGCGTATCGTCGATCATCTGCGTCGTGACGCCGAGCCGGCCGGCCTTTTGCCGGTCGATGTCGACGAAAGCGCGCAGACCCCCGTCCTGCACCTCGGCCGCCACATGGGCGAAGAGCGGGTCGCGGCGCAAAGCGGCGACGAGCTTCGACGACCATTCGGTCACGGCCGCCGTGTCGGTTCCGGTCAGCGTATATTGATATTGCGAGCGGCTCGCCTCGGTGGCGATCTGGATATCCTGCACCGGTTTCACATAGGGCGTGGCGCCCGGGATCCGCGCCAGTGCGGACCGCACCCGTTCGGCGACCGCCAGGGCATTGTCCTTGCGGTTCTCGGACGACCGCAAGGTGAGTTGCAGGTGCGCTACGTTCGACGTCGGGTTCAGGGTGCCGACACCGAGCACCGCCACGACGCCGGTGATGTCGGGGTCCTGGCGCAAGGCGGCTTCGGCCCCAGCCTGGAGCCGGCTCATCTCGGCGAAAGATGCGGCTGGCGAGCCCTCCAGCACCACGTCGATGAGGCCCGTGTCCTGCACGGGCAGGAAGCCCTTGGGCACCACGACATAGAGCCACACGGTGAGACCGAGCGTGGCCAGCGTGACGAACAGCATGAGGCCCTGGCGTCGCAACGCCCAGCCAAGGGTCGCTTCGTAGCCCCGCGCCAAGAGCGCCACGGGTGCCTCGGCCACCCGCATCAGCCACGGCTCGCGGTAGCCGCGATGTCGCGGCGCGGGTTTGAGCAACCGGCCGCACATCATCGGGGTCAGGGTCAGCGAGATCACGGCCGAGACGATCACCGCGAACGTCAGGGTGAGGGCGAACTCGCGGAACATGCGCCCCACGATGCCGGTCATGAACAGGAGCGGGATGAAGACCGCGATCAGCGACACCGTCAGCGATACGACCGTGAAGCCGATCTCGCGCGCCCCGCGGAGCGCCGCCTCGAGCGGGGCCTCGCCGTCCTCGATGTTGCGGACGACGTTCTCGATCATCACGATGGCGTCGTCGACCACGAAACCCGTGCCGATCGTCAGGGCCATGAGCGAGAGGTTGTCGAGACTGAAGCCGGCCGCCCACATGACGCCGAACGTCGCGATAATGGACAATGGCAGGGCCACGCCCGCGATGATCGTGGCCCTGACGGTCCGCAGAAAGAGCAGCACCACGAGCACAACGAGCCCGGCACTGAGCACCAGCGTGAACTCGACGTCGCGGATCGAGGCCCGGATCGTATCGGTCGAATCGTGCACCACCTTGAGGGTCACGCCTGCGGCCAGCGACCGCTGCAGGCGTGGCAGTTCAGCCAGTACGCGGTCGACCGTCTCGACCACGTTGGCGCCGGGCTGGCGCTGCACGTCGATGATCACGGCCGGCTCGCCCGCATACCAGCCGCCGACGCGCGAGTTTTCGAGCCCGTCGATCACCTGGGCGACGTCGCGCAGCAGCACGGGCGCGCCGTTGCGATAGGCGATCACGACGGATTCGTAGCTCTTGGCGGCGTCGATCTGGTCGTTGGCCGCGATCGTATAGGCCTGGGCCGTGCCGTCGAGCGAGCCCTTGGACCCCGCCACGTTGGACGCCACGATGGCGGCGCGCAGGTCTTCCATCGAGATGCCGTAGGCGGCGAGCCGCGACAGGTCGGCCTGGATGCGCACGGCCGGGCGGATATTGCCCTCGACCGACACGTGACCGACGCCCGAAACCTGGCTGATCCGCGGGGCGAGCAGCGTATCGGCGACGTCGCTCAAGTCGCGCAGCGGCACGCTTCGCGACGTCAGGGCCAGCGTCAGCACCGGCGTATCGGCGGGGTTCACCTTGGAATAGGTGGGCGGGTAGGGAAGATTGTGGGGCAGGGTCGAGGCCGCGGCATTGATGGCCGACTGCACGTCCTGGGCGGCGGCGTCGATGTCCCGGTCGAGGTTGAATTGCAGCGTGATCTGGCTGAGCCCGAACGAGCTCTGCGACGACATGCTGGCGAGGGCCGGGATCTGACCGAACTGCCGCTCCAGCGAGGCCGTGACGAGCGACGAGATCGTGTCCGGGTTGGCGCCCGGCAACTGCGTCGACACCTGGATGGTCGGGAAGTCCACCTGCGGCAGAGAGGAGACCGAGAGCTGCCGGTAGCCCATCAGCCCGGCCAGCAAGACCGCCACGGCAAGGAGCGCCGTCGCGATGGGCCGCAGGATGAAGGGCGCCGAGATGTTCACGGGCGATCCGTCCGGGTCGATGCGCCGCCAGCGCGCCGCCGGAGCCGCTCCGCGTCGCGCCCGTGTCGCGGATTTGCGCCGCGCCGCCCTGTTGCTCCTGCGGCACGAGGTGGAGCGTTGCGTCGCATCAGTTCGTCGCTCCGGCTTGAGCGCCGTCTTTGTGGCGGCGGCGATGATGGTCCTTCGGCGCTGCGTCGTCCTTGGCGGATTCGGCTCCGTCGTCACCCTCCGCTGCAGGCTTGGAGTCGGTCGCGCTGGCTTCGGCGCCGCCCGCCGGGGCGGGCCTATCTCCCGCCTGCGCCGGGGCGGGCCTATCCCCCGCCTGAGCGGACTTGTCGCCCGCCTGCGCCTGAGCGGGCCTCGAGACGGAGACCTTGGCGCCATCGGTCAAACGCGTGAAGCCCGTCGTCACCACATCGGCCGGAGGCGCCAGGCCGGCCGTGAGCACCGTGACGGTTTCGGTCTGGCGGCCGGTCGTCACCTTGGTCATCGCGACCTTGTCATCCTTGACCACGTAGACGAAAGCGCCGTCCGGACCACGTTGCACGGCCGGCGTCGGGACCACGACGACACCGTGCAGCGTGTCGACGTAAAGTCGCAAGTTGACGAATTGTCCGGGCCAGAGCTGCCCGTTGGCATTCGGGAAGCTGCCCTTCATCCTGACGGTCCCGGTGGTCTGGTCGACCGTGTTGTCGATCACCTGCAGGGTCCCGGTGTCGAGCACCTCCCCGTTGTCCCCGTCGCGGGCCTCGAGTTTCAGGTTGCCTTGGGCCTGGGCCGGATTGACCTGCCGAAGCCATTGTTGCGGCAGGTTGAAGATCGCGGCGATCGGCTTGATCTCCGCGATCGTGACGATGCCGGTCGTATCGCTCGCGTGGACGATGTTGCCCTGGTCCACGATCCGGATACCGGTCCGCCCGTCGATCGGAGAGCGGATCGTCGCATAGTCCAGCGTGGCCTTGGTGTCGTCGATCGAGGCCTGATCCTGCGCCAACTGGCCGGTATATTGCGCCACGAGAGCTTTTTGGGTGTCGGCCTGCTGGTGCGAGCCGTACTGGGTCTCGGCCAATTTCTGGTAGCGCACGAGATCCACTTGCGCGTTGGCGAGCTGGGCCTCGTCCTGGGCTTTCTTGGCCACGGCACTGTCGTAGAGCGCCTTGTAGGTCGCGGGATCGATGCGGGCGATGAGGTCGCCTTTTCTGACGTCCTGGCCTTCCCGGAAGTCGATCTCGATGAGCTTGCCGTCGACCTGGCTCTTCACCGTGACGCTGTTCGTCGCCTGGATGGTGCCGAGTACATCGGCCGTGATCGGCACGTCGGCGGTACTGACGAGGCTCGTCAGCACGGGGATCGGCCCATCGGCCCCGAAACGTCGTTTTCCCGCGCCGCGCTCGCCTCCGGCCTCGGCCTCCGATGCGTTCGTCGCGGTCTGCGGGGCCGTGACGCCCGGGATGCCGGGCAGCCAGGGCACCAGCGCATGCACGCGCGGGAAGCGCTCGGCCACGATGGTGGCTCCGATCACCAGGATGAAGGCCAGCACGAGAAAGCGCTTCATGAGCGGGCTCCGCGCAGTGCAGACGCTTTCACGCCGGCCGTGTATCCGGCCGCATTCGTGTCGAGGCCCTGGGCCGGCACGGGATCGGGCCGCACGGCCTCGGCCGGCACGGGAGCCAAGCCGTCGAGCGGTGGCAGCTCCAGAGTGTCGGGACGCGTCCAGCCGCCGCCGATCGCCTGGGCCAGGCTCGAGAGCGCCGTGAAGCGCGCGAACCGTACGACCGCGAGCGCGTCCTGGGCGCCGAACAGGGTCTGCTCGGTGTTGAGCACCGTGACGATATCGATGGTCCCTTCACGCAGGCGCACTTTGGAGATCTCGTAAGCGAGGCGCGACGAGGCGACGACGGCTGTCAGACGCTTCTCGTGCTCGGTATTCTGCTGCACCGCAATCAAGGCATTTTCCACGTCGACCAGCGACTGCACCACGGCTTTGCGGTAGTCCTGCAGGTCTTCGAGGTCGCGTCCGCGCGCGAGGTCGAGCGTGCCCTTCAGGGCGCCGCCGTCGATCAGGGGCGAGGCGAGTCCGGCTCCGAAACTGCCGAAGGCCGCCGAAGGGCTGAGCAGCGCCTTCAGGGCAGCGCTCTCGATCCCGCCGCTTGCAGTGAGGCTCACGGTCGGAAACAGGGCCGCGCGGTCCGACAGGACGGTCGCGTCCGCAGACGCGAGGATCGCTTCGGCCGATGCGACATCGGGACGCCGGCGGACCACCTGCGACGGCAGGCCGGGCGGGATCGCCGGAGCCTTCATGGCATCGAGGCTGCCGCCCTTGATGTTCAGGCTTTCGGGTGTCCGCCCGGTCAGGAGCGCGATGGCGGTCTTGGCCTGCTGCAATTGCTGCTGGAGCGGGGGAAAAGCCGCGAGCTGCTGGTCGACGACGCTCTGCTGCTCCGCCACTTCCAGCGCCGTCACGGTGCCGACCGCGAGCCGGCCCTTGATGGCTTCGAGTGCAAAGCGCGCGTCCTTGAGATTGCTGTCGGCGATCTTCAGCCGATCTTGCGCGGACAAGAGCGAGAAGTAGCTGTTGGCCACGGCCGCCACCGACGACAGGACCAGCGTGTCGCGGTCGAAGCGCGCCGCGACGGCGTTGTCGACCGCAGCCAAGCTGGCGAAGCGATTGCGACCCCAGAGGTCGAGTTCGTAACTGGCCGTCAGCCCGAGCTGAAAGCTGTTGGTCGCGATGGTCCGGTCCGATCCGGTCGCGGACCTGATGGTTCCGGGCGTGAAGCTTCGGCCCCCGGTATTGCTCGAATTGAATTGCGGGAACAGGGCTGCACTCGAGACGGCGGTTTGGGCATCGGCCTGGAGGATGCGGGCCGCGGCAGCCGCCACGTCGAAGTTTCCCGTGGAGGTCAGGTCGGACAGCCGCGTGAGTTCGGGAGAACCGAAAATCCTGGGCCAATTCGCCGGCAGAAGCCGAGCTTTCGCGGCCGCGGCGTGATCGTAGGCCTTCGGAGCCGCGACATCGAGCGAAGGCCTGGTTTCGGTGAAGGTGCAGCCCGCGAGCGGCGCCGACAGGCTGGCTAGAACCAGCACGGCACAGCGACGCCCGGGCCGGCCGACAAGCCGCCGACCTGCTGGTTCCGCCCGATCGGCGAAGCTTGACACCCGGAACTCCTCGAACCACGCCGCGAGAGGAAGGCCAGCGACCCGCTCCTCGCCCCGTGGTTATGAGACTTTTGGGGGCGAAAGGAAGGCCACTCTATTGCTGGTGCAGCCTGAAACTGTGACGCTTTCCGCAATACCGTGGTGACCCCGAGCGGCAGCTCACCGTGGTTTGCGGGATGTCATTGGCTGGACGCCCGCGGCGGACTGCCGTGTGTTCCGGACTCCGTCGTGCGCGGTCCTCCTCCTCGTGCTGAGCGGCACCGGCTTGAAGCCGCAGCGCGCATGGCGCCTTGGAGACGCCGGCGGAGAGTGGCCCGAAGGGCCGTGTCGACGCCCGCTTGTGGCTCAGTTCACCGCCGCCGCCTTGCGGACCGGTGCTCCGTGGGTCTGGGGAATCTTGTCGGCAAAGGCCTGGACGAAGTCCGGCAGCGTCTCGTCCTCGCGCGGCGCGACCCGCAATGCCTCGTCGATGTAGCCGGCGCGGTCCGCGTCGGCCATGACCCGCTTCATGATCGACCGATAGGTGTAGGCCAGCGTCAGCCACCGTCCGATGGTCCGGGCCTGCTCGAAGACACGGCGCGGGTAGAAGACGAGCGGGTTCTCGATCGCGAGGCCGCTGCGCCGCTGCGTCCGGTCCTTGCGCCGGATCACGCCGAGCTGGAGCGGATGCACGCCCTCGATCCGCGAGCCGCCCGCGAAAGCCGTGAGGATGTTGGCCATCTTCTTCGGCTTCAGGCCACTGACGACCGCACGCCGCAGGATCGTCTCGACGTGGTCGTCGGTATAATAGGTGGTCCAGGCCTCGCGATAGACCGCCTCCCATTCCTGCTTCGACATGATGGGATGCCCGGTACAGACGTGTTCGAGATCGTATCTGTTCATGTCCGGGTCCATCGCGACGCCGCGTTCCGACAAGACTTTGTGATCTTCGGACCCTGGCAGTGGCGTCAAGCAGAAGAACTCCAGGATGTCGACCGGCAACTCGCGCTTGATCGTCTCGATGTCCCGTTTGATGGTCTCCGGCGTGTCGGTCGGAAAACCCAGGATGTAGCCCGCCCAGGTCATGACCTTCTCGGCCCGCCAAGCCTGCAGCATCTCCCTGTATTCCCAGATCTTGTTCTGTCGCTTCTTGGTGCCCATCAGCGACTGCGGATTGATGTTCTCCAGTCCGATGAAGACGTTGTTGCACCCGGCCCGCGCCGCTTTGGCGATGAAGCCGGGGATGCGGTGGCAGAGCGTGTCGACCTGGAGGATCAGGCGGATCGTCATCCTGTCTTGCTCGCGGAGCTCGATCAGGCGATCGAGGATCGGCTCCCAATTGCGGTTGCGGGCGAAGTTGTCGTCCGTGACGAAGAAGCGCGTGATGCCCTGAGCGGCGTTGGCCCGGACGATGGCTTCGACCTCGTCGGCACCACGGAACCGCGACTTGCGGCCCTGCACGTTGATGATGGTGCAGAAGCTGCATTGGAACGGGCAGCCGCGGCCGGCATCGAAGCTGCCGTAATGACCCACGACACGGGTCACGATATCCCGCGGCAGCAGCGGCAGGCCTGCCGCGCTCATGTCGGGCATGTCCTTCAGGTGATTGTAGATCGGTTTGGAGGCTCCCTTGCGGATGTCGGTCAGGAGTTCGGCAAGCCGGTTCTCGCCTTCGCCGGCGTAGAGCGTGACGCCGAGGTCCAGCGCCTTCTCAAGGTCGACGGGCAGTTTCGGCAGCATCGAAATGCAGCCACTGACGTGGAACCCGCCGATCACCACGGGCAATCCCGCGTTCCGGAACTGCCGCGCCAAATCCAAGGCCCGCGGATACTGGTTCGATTGCACGCCGACCAAGCCGACGAAGCCGTCGCCGGCAGCTCGGATATCGGCCACCACGCGCTTGACGTCGACGATCGTATTGCATTCGTCGATGGCGTCGATCGCGATGTCGACGTCGGGCCCCAGCACCTGCTTGGCACCGCAGTCCGTGAGGAGGCCGTGCACGCTGGCGAGGCTGTTCGAGGGGATCGTGGAGCGCCACCACTGGATGACGTATCCGTCGTCATCGTAGTGCGACGGCTTGATGAGAACGATTCGAAACGATTGCTGCGGCACGGGCGGCCTCGCTCGATCTGGCACCGATACCCTGAAGCGGCGGCTCTGCGCGAGGGCTTACGGGCCACGCAGATGAAATTCACCGACTTTCTCGATACGCGCGACGCCGCCCCTTGAAAAGAGCTGACGGCAACGCAGGGTCACATTCTTAGGACGCGACGATCAATGGGCGCAGGCGGGCCACAGTGCCCGACCCGTATTCCTCTCAGGCGATGGCCGTGGGAGACGACGCAGCGTGCTTGGCTTCGAGCGCCGCCAGGCGACGTCGAAGAGCGTCGTTGTCGTCCCGCGCCAGGGCGGCCATCTCCCGCACGGCTTCGAACTCTTCGCGGGTCACGACATTCATGCTCGCCAGGATCCGTTCCACCTGAGCCCGTACGGCGGTTTCGGCCTCGCGCTTGACGCCATTGGCGACGCCCGCCGCATTGGTCATGAGATTGGCGAACTCGTCGAAGATGCGGCCGCGGGTCTGGGGCATGGGATCGATCCTTGCTGGTCGGTTGAGCCGACGACACGGCGAGCCTAGAGGTCGCTTGGAATCGAGATGGCGCGACTTGGCGCCGCACGCAAGGGTTCGTGGCCTTCCCGGGTGCCACAACCGAGCGCAAATCGAAGTCCGGGAGTTCGACCGACCCTTTCTCGTCCTCGGCCCGGAGCCACAAGGTCGCCCGCGATAAAACCGGCGCCGCCCGCCGATGCGTCGGGGTTGCCTATTCGTCCTCGCCGAAGCGGTCCGCCACCAGGACCGCAAGGGCATCGACGGCCGCTGCGGCGTCCCGCCCGGTCGCGGCGACCGTGATGATGGTGCCCTTGCCTGCACCGAGGGTCAGGATCCCCATGATCGATTGTCCGCCGACCGTCTCGCCGCAGCGGGTCACGGTGACGTCCGCGTCGTAGAGTTCGACGCATTGCACGAACTTGGCGGTTGCCCGCGCATGGAGGCCCTTGCGGTTCACGATGAGAAGGTCTCGCGCCACGACGGCCGCGCCGGGCCCCACTGCTTCCACCATGTCGGCCCGTCCCTGCGATGCCTATTTGGCGTTCAGCACGCGGCTCGCGATGTTGATGTATTTGCGACCGGCATCCTGCGCCTGGGTCACAGCCTGTTCGAGATTGACGCCTTCGCGCACCGAAGCCAGCTTGATCAGCATCGGTAGATTGATCCCCGCCACGACTTCGACCCGTGCCCGGTCCATGACCGAGATGGCCAGATTAGACGGAGTTCCCCCGAACATATCGGTCA
Organism: uncultured Lichenihabitans sp.; assembly: GCA_964245215.1. Classification (GTDB taxonomy): domain Bacteria; phylum Pseudomonadota; class Alphaproteobacteria; order Rhizobiales; family Beijerinckiaceae; genus Lichenihabitans. The sequence continues at coordinate 45,521 of CAXTME010000019.1, read as the reverse complement.
GAAGGACCACGCCTTGACCTGAGTCGACGGTTGCGACGGCCGCTACGATGTCTTGCCGCCTCTGTTCCATGTCGTCTTCGGGACCAATGGTAATGGTCTCGATGTCCCGCTGCGGCCCCACCACGTGCTCGAGCGCGGAGCGAAACTCAGTCGCCAGGTGGCCGTGCGTCACGAGCACCATCCCGATCATTGCAAGCTACCGCTCATACCTTCGCCGGGACACTGCCTGCTCGACCTCAGCGGTCCGGCGCAATCTTGTGCATCGCGACGAGCTTGGCAAGAAAAATACGGGACCCGTCATGAACTCGTCGTTAACGTTGCAAGCTTCGTCAAAATCAATGCGACGGCGGCGGGGGTCGGGGCCCGTGACGCGACGGCGAGGCGCGGGAGCTCGACGCCTGCCAGAGAGGTCGAGCTGTCTCGCGCGTCCGGCATGCGCGGAGGCCATGCCCCGAGAACGAGGTCGACCACCAGGCTGACCCGGCACGCCGGCTCGCTGGCGATCGGCACGATGCCGAGTCCGCGTCGCTCCACGAGCCCGGCAATGACGGGATGTGGGCGCGCGACCAGCCGCCCGGCGTGACGCGACAGCATCGTGCGATCGTCGGCGACGAGCCGCGCGAAAGCGTCGCGGCCCGCTTCCGCCACCAGGGCCAGGACGAGGCGGGTTTTGCCGGAACCGGAGGGGCCGCGGACCAGGATGCCGTGCTCGCCGATCACGAGCGTCGAGGCGTGAACGTCGAGCCGAGCCCCGTCCCCCGCCGGCCCGCGAGACTCGTCTATCACCCTGGCCGGCTCGTCGGGAGCCAAACCGTGAACCGCGCCCCGAGAACGCGGTCATCCATCGAGTCCCGACCATCGCGGTCGAGGGACAGCCGATCGTCCTGACCCGTCGCGAGGCGATTGACGGCCCAGACCCGGCCACCGTGTGCCTCGATGATCTGACGCGAGATCGACAGGCCCAGGCCCGAGTTCTGGCCGAAACCCTGGCTCGGGCGATCCGTGTAGAAGCGCTCGAAGATCCGCTCGAAGGCATGGGCCGGGATGCCGGGGCCGTCGTCGTCGACCACGACCTCGACCCCCGCCTCGCCGTCCTCTCCATCATCGTCGTCGAGCCGCGCCCGCCGCAGTCCCACGCGCACCGTGCCGCCGTCCTCCGAGAAGGAGCGCGCATTGTCGACGAGGTTGTTGATCACCTGCCCGAGCCGGCTATCGTGCCCGTCGACCCAGTAGCCTCCGGTCTCGTCGCCCGGGAGAGGGGCTACGACGAGCACGAAGGTCACGTCGTCGTCACGCTCCACCTCGTTGGCGATCGTCACCACGGCCCCGAGCAGCGCCGCGACGTCGAGTCTCGCCGTGCGGCCGCGCGCCAGTTCCGCGTCGAGCCGCGACGCGTCGGAAATGTCGCTGATCAGCCGGTCGAGACGACGGATGTCATGCTGGATGATCGCGGTCAGCCGCCCACGCGACTCGTCGGACGTGACGCGGGGCAGCGTCTCGACGGCGCTGCGCAACGAGGTCAGCGGGTTCTTCAGCTCGTGCGCGACATCGGCCGCGAAGCTCTCCGTCGCCTCCATCCGCGAGTAAAGGGCCTTGGTCATATCGCGCAGCGCCAGGGACAGGTGGCCGATCTCGTCGGCCCGTGCCGTGAAGTCCGGGATCTCCTCGCGCGAGTTGACGCCGCGCCGAACCCGTTCGGCGGCCTCCGCCAAGCGTCGGATCGGTCCCGCGATCGTACCGGCGAGGAACAGGGACAGCACGAACATGACCACGGCCGCCACAAGGAAGACCCGGAACAGCGCCCACCGGTCGGACGCGATGATCTTGTCGATGTCGCCGGGCTGTGTCGACAGCAGCAGCGCACCGCGCACCGTCTTGAACGTCTGGATCGGCACGGCCATCGACACGATGGTCTGGCCTCTGGCGTTGACCCGGACGATCCACTTGGTCTGACCGGTCAGCGCTTGAACGACCTCGGGCAGTTCGCCCTGTCGAATATTGCGCGGCTCCTCCACGGCCGGCATCTCGGGCCGAGAGAACCGTTTGACCAGCCGGCTCCAAGCCCGCTCGACGACGTTCTGTTCTCCCGGCAGTGGCGAAGCGCTGGCCCGCTGCATCGCCGAGGGCAGCGCCATGGCGCGGCTGTCGAGGATCAGTTCGCCCTCGCGGTCGTAGACCCTGGCGCGCGTGCCGGTCGGCGACACGAGATGGCGGAGGACAGGTCCGACGCGGTCCGGGTTGATCGAGAACTCGAACGCCGAGGTGTCTTCGTCGGCGGGAGCGGTCGGTTGGGCAGGCGTGGCCTGCAGCAGCTTGTCGGGGTCGAGCGTGAGGCTGTCGCTGCCCACGCTGGCCGAAGCCGCGATGGCGGCCGCGATGATCTCGCCCTGCGTCTGAAGACTCTGCACGCGGGCGTCGATCAAACCCTCGCGAAACTGGTTGATATAGAGGAACAGCATCAGCAGGGCCACGAGGCCGCTGAGGTTCAGCACGACGATCCGCCGCGTCAGCGACGACGAAAGACGAACCGAAACGCTACGGACGAACATCCGCAGCCGCAGCCCGATCGAACGGCGCATGCGACGTGGACGCGCGCGATGGTGTCCACGCACGCTGGCCCTGACCTTGGCACTCGGCGTCAAGGCGTCGACGACCGATGACGCACGCTTCAGTCCGTCAGGCTTCCTTGAAGCGGTATCCGACGCCATAGAGGGTCTCGATCATCTCAAAGTCGTCATCGACGACCTTGAACTTCTTGCGAAGCCGCTTGATATGGCTGTCGATGGTGCGATCGTCCACGTAGACCTGATCGTCGTAAGCGGCGTCCATCAACGCATTCCGGCTCTTGACCACGCCGGGCCTTGTGGCGAGAGCCTGAAGGATCAGGAACTCCGTCACGGTCAAGGTAACCTGCTCGTTCTTCCAGGTGCAGGTGTGGCGTTCCGGATCCATCTTGAGATTGCCGCGTTCGAGCAGCTTGGCTTCGGATTCCTTTTGGGCTGCAGCTTCCTTTGGATTCGAGCGGCGCAGGATCGCCTTCACGCGCTCGACGAGCAGGCGCTGGGAGAACGGCTTCCGGATGAAGTCGTCGGCGCCCATCTTCAGGCCGAACAACTCGTCGATCTCCTCGTCCTTGGAGGTCAGGAAGATGACCGGCAGATCCGACTTCTGCCGCAAGCGCCGCAGCAGTTCCATTCCGTCCATACGCGGCATCTTGATGTCGAAAATCGCAAGGTCGGGCGGGTTGGTCTTCAATCCGTCGAGTGCGGCCGCGCCGTCCGTATAGGTCTGGACTCGGTAGCCTTCCGCTTCGAGGGTCAGGGACACCGAAGTCAGGATGTTTCTGTCGTCGTCTACGAGGGCAATAGCCGGCATTACAACTTTCCGGAACAGATGACTGACGCGCCGACCGGCTCTGCACCGAGGCCGCCACCCGCGAGGGGCGGGTTATGTGAAGCGGATCATAGGCCTTAATGTGGCCGGACGCGAGCTTCGTGATTGACAGTGTCCGGAACGCATCATGTCCGGCAGGTTCGGTCATTCCGCAAACTCCGATCGCCTGTTCATGAAACGTGCAGAGAAGACTCCTCAGTGTGCGGAGTGCCTAAGGGGCACGCAGACTTGGGGAGTCTCTCTTGAAGCATCTTTGGATCACGGCGATCGCCATTTCGACTATCTTGACCACCACGGGCGCCGGATCCGCCCAGGACCGCCGCGAACCCGACCCGGGCGAGGTTGCGGCCGGAGCGGTCTTGGGCGGCATCCTCGGCGGCGTCGTCGAGGGTCCTGAGTTGCGCCGCGAGCGCCGGCTCGAACGACTTCGTCGGGAGCGCTACTTCCGGCTTTACGGTCGCCCCGAGCCGATCGGCCCGGGCCCGAGACGGTTCGGCCCGGGCTTCGAACCGGGAGGCCCCGGTTTCCGCGACGACGGCTTCGAGGGTCGCCCAGGCGAGGGTCGGCCCGGCGACGAGGGTCGCCCCGGCGATGCGCGGCGGCAGGATGGGAGGACGCCCCGCCCTGCGGGCGGCGGCGAACCGGGCCGGCAGCCCGGCGGCGCCGGGCAGGGGCGACGTCCGGGGTCGCCAGACCAAGGTCAGCCACGGGACGGTCAGGGTCAGCCGGGCGGCGGCCAGGGCGCTCAGGGTGGCCAACAAGGTTCGCCGGGCGCGCAGCGCGGCCAGGGGCAGGGAGAGGGCCAACGTCTCCGCCAGCCTTCGCCCGGCCAAGGGGCCGGCCAGAATGGAAACGCGGGACTGCGGACACAGGGGACGGGTGGGGGCCAGCGACAGCGGCTCCCGGGCCAGAATGCTCCGAACGGGACCAACACCGACAATTGACGCGCCTGTGGCGAGGCGTCCGGACTTCCGTGCCGCCGCGCGCTTCCGCTTTCCCTCCGAGGGCTATATCCGATCCGCTGGAGTGTGTCGGCACTGCAGCGGAGCGGAACCATGGACCAGGACACTGATCTCGAGCGCTTGCGCGCCAAATACGAAACGGGGGTGGGAGGCGAGGTCCACGACCCCGCCTTCCGGCGTGTCGCCGAGACGCAGTTCCAGGGCGACCGGCGCGCCTGGCCGTTCAGCGGTGTCGCGACGTTCTGCGGGGCGCCCTACCGCCCCGACGCTCCGGACCTGCCGGGCTTCGATGGGCTCGAGGCCGTGCTGGTCGGCGTCCCCATGGACCTTGGCGTCACCAACCGGGCAGGTGCGCGGCTTGGTCCCAGGGCCGTGCGTGCCATCGAGCGCATCGGCCCTTACGAACACGTACTGAAGCGTGTGCCCTTGGCGGAAGCCCGCGTGGCGGACATCGGGGACGTGCCGATGCGCTCCCGTTTCTCGCTCGAGGCGTGTCACGCGGATATCGAGAGCTTCTACCATCGCATCGTCCGGGCCGGCGTCATTCCGCTCTCGGTCGGCGGTGATCATTCCATTTCAGGCTCGATCCTGAAGGCGGTCGGCGCCACGAAGCGCGTCGGCATGATCCACATCGACGCCCACTGCGATACTTCGGGCCGCTATGAAGGCTCGAAGTTCCATCATGGCGGCCCCTTCCGCGAGGCCGTGCTGGCCGGGGTTCTCGATCCGCGACGCACGATCCAGATCGGCATCCGGGGCGGGGCCGAGTATCTCTGGGAATTCTCCACCGACAGCGGCATGACGGTGATCCATGCCGAGGAGGTATCCGGGCTCGGCATTGCGGAGATCGTGGCCATGGCCAGGAGGGTCGTGGGCGACGGCCCGACCTATGTCTCGTTCGATGTCGATGGCCTCGATCCCGCCTTCGCACCCGGCACCGGGACACCCGAGGTCGGGGGTCTGACCCCGCGGGAAGTCCTGGAGCTTCTTCGGGGACTTCGCGGCCTCGATATCGTCGGGGCCGACGTGGTGGAGGTTGCCCCTCAGTACGATGCGACCAGCAATACGGCCCATTGTGCGGCGCAAGTCTTGTTCACGCTCCTCAGCCTTGCCGTCCAGGCGATCGGTCAGCGCAAGATCTCGGTCTGATCCGCTCGAAACGGCGGGTCCGGTGGCGTCATCGTCGCCATCGGACCGGGGCTTTGCGGATCGGCGAACGCGAACGCCACGACGGCCCTGGTGCCGGAGGTCGCCCCCTCGTAGGTGACCGTTGCGGACAGCTTCGACGCCATGGCGTCGATGATGGTCCTGCCGATCCCGGTCGAAGCCTCCGACGCCTTGGGGGTCGTTGCATCCCGTCCGACGCCGTCGTCCTCGACAACGAGACGGCAGTGTGACGGCGCATCCGCACCTTCGAGCCTGACCCGGATCGGCCCGCTGCTTCCCGGATAGGCGTATTTCATGGCGTTGATGACGAGCTCCGTCACGATCACCCCGATCGTGACGGCGCTATCGGCGTCCGTCACGATCGGAACCGCATCGAGTGACAGAAGATCGCCGATGCCCTCCGCCGATTCCCGGAGATCGCCGACGAGGGCCGCGAGGTAGCTGTCGAGGGCCACGGCCTTGACGTCGTCGGAGGTGTAGAGGCGCCTGTGCACCTGGGCGATCGCCAGGACCCGGCGGTTGGCTTCGACCAGCGCGGCCTTGGTTTCGGGCGAAGCCGAACCGTTGGCCTGAAGATGCAGGAACGCCGCCACGAGCTGGAGGCTGTTGCCGACCCGGTGGTTCACCTCGCGCATGAGCATCTGGCGCTCGGCCGCCAAGGCTTCGAAGCGGTCACGAGCTTCGAGGATGGCGCGGTCGGCGGCGGCTTTCTCCCGCTTCAGAACCACGCTGGCCACCGAAGAGCGGACCGCGGCCTCGAGCAGTTCCACGAACTCCCCGCCCACATCCTTGATCACGTAGTCGGTGGCGCCGGCCTTCAGGGCCGAGACGGCGATCCTGCTCTCGCTGGTGCCCGTTACGAAGATGACGGGGGGTGGATCGGGCAGGGCCCGAATGGCGTCGAGGATATCAAGCCCGTCGCGGCCCGGCATGTAGTGGTCGAGCGCCACGGCATCGATGCCGCCTTCCGCGACACGGGCCAGACCTGCCTCCCCATCGGCCGCGATCTCGACATGGTGGCCGAGGCGCTGCAACTGACGTTGGACGAACCGGCCGAGACCGGGGTCGTCGTCGATGTAGAGAAGCCGGTGCCCTGTCACGCTAGACCTGCTCGGGTATCTGCATGACGGACAAGAACAGTCCCAACTGCACGATGGCTTCGGCAAAGTTCTGATAGATCAATGGTTTCGTAATGTAAACATTGCAACCGAGATCATAACAGCGTTCGATCTCGGTCTTATCGTCGGTCGTGGTCAGTATGATGACGGGCGCGCGGCGGAGAGCCTCGTCGGCTTTGATGCGCTTGAGGATCTCGACGCCGCTCATATCGGGGAGGTTGAGGTCGAGAAGGATCATGAAGGGGGAATGCTCGGCCCATCCCCTGTTGCCGTCCGGCCCGAACAGGAATGCGAGGGCGCTGGACCCATCCTTGAGATGAAGGATCTCGTTGCCGACGCCGGCACGCCGGATGTTTTTTTCGATCAGCCGGGCATGACCTTCGTCGTCCTCGATCATCAGAATGGACACGGCCTGGGTGAGCGCGATCATGCCGGCTATCCTTCCGGTGCGAGGGGCAGAAGCACCGTGAAGGCACTGCCCCGTCCGACGCTGGACTCGAGAGAAATGTTGCCGCCGAGCTGTCGCACCAGGGTCCGCACATGGGCGAGCCCGATGCCGTCACCCGGCTGGGTCTGCGGGCCGGAGCGTCGAAACAGTTCAAAGACCCGGTCGTGGTCCCCGGGCGGAATTCCCCGGCCGTTGTCGGCGACCCGGAACTCCGCCTTGCGGCCTACGATGTCCCCCGTGACCTCGATCCGGCCGGCAACATCAGGCTGCAGGTATTTGACGGCATTGTCGATCAGGTTCGAGAACACCTGTTCGACCGCGATACGATCGATCGTGAGCGAAGGTAGCGCTGCGATGCTGACGGATGTTCCGGAGGATTGCGCCCGGTGCGCCACGCCGTCCGCGATCGATTGCATCAGCATCCCCATGTCGACCGGCTCGGGGTCGAAGACCCGTTGTCCCTGGCGGGCCAACAAGAGGATGGCCTTGATCAAACGGTCCATCTTGTCGATCGATGTCTTGATGAAGCCGATCGCCTCGTCGAAATCGTCGCGCAGGGTCGCGCCAGGTTGGATCTGCGCCCCGGAAAGCGCGACGACCGCCGGCGCCGTTCCGGCCGCGGAGACAGTCGTGGAAGGAAAGACGTCGTCGCGCAGCCGCTGCAACTCCGACGTGAAACCCATGATGTTGACGAGCGGCGCCCTGAGGTCGTGGCTCACGATATAGGCGAAGCGTTGGATTTCGGCGTTGCTCTCCCTGAGCTCGGCCGTGCGCTCGGCGACGCGCTGCTCGAGCCGCTGATTGGCGGAGGCGAGTTGGCCACGGGCCCGCTGCACTTCGTAGGACGCCAACGCCTCGACCCGGGCCTGTCGGCGGGCCAGCACCATGATGGTTGCGACCGCAAGCAATGCGGCCAGTGGAAAGACCAGGAAGCTCCACAACCACTGCTGCCACGCCGCCTCGACGGCACCTTTGCTGAACGAGACCGTGATGTAGAGCGGCAGCGTTCCGACTTCGTGATAATAGCTCAAGCGCCCCGGCGCCGGAGCATAGCGTCCCATGACGGAACGGTCGGCCACCGCCGGCCTGAGGCTGGGATCGGTTCCCTGCAGGGCGGCCGTATCCGGGTATTGGACCAGCAGACGATCGCTGGCGGGCCTGACCAGGGCGACATGTTCGTCGTTGGGCAGGTCGAGCCGACGCCAGTAGCCGGTGAAATAGCCGAGGTCCGCCGTCGCCGAGACGATTCCCCGAAACTGGTCGTCGCCGATCGAGAGCCGGCGCGCGATGAGGAACGTCGGTGCCCGGGTCAGGCGTCCGACCACGGGATCGCCGATCAGGAGCCCCTTGTCGCCGTCGCGAGCCGCCACGAAGGCGGGCCGATCGATCGCGCTCGATGCGGCGGTCGGGAACGTGAGAGTGCCGACGCGGAGCAGACCGGTCTCGTCGTTGAGCCAAAGGTCACTGACATAGGGAAGCGCCTCGGCGGTCGTCCGCATCTCGGTCCAGAGGGGCTTCGAACGCTCGGCCTCGTCCCAGTCCTGCCCACCGAGGGCCAGCGTCGTCATGTGGAGCGCCAGATCGGCGACCTCGAACAGCCGCGCCGCGTGATCGGCCAGGGAAAACGCGGCACCCTGCGCATGGTCGTTGGCTTCGCGGAACGCGATTTCGCGCTCACGCCAGGCGACGAAGCTCGTCGCGGCGACGATCAACACCAGAGCGAAAGCCCCCATCACGAGGCTGATCCTGCTGACCGACCACCTGAGCCTGCGAGACAGGGTTTCGAGTGATCCACGATCCAAGCGTTTGAGCATAAGACGTCGGTTCCGGTCCGATAGAGCCACCTTGCGCGCCGCTGTTCGCGCTTGCACCAGCGCCGAGCCGGGTTCGACGTCGGGCCGATGCACCTTCAGTTGCTCGCGGACCACGCGAAGCGGGGAAGCGGTTTCCCTCCTCATGACGGTGATTCAGTCGACGACCTCTCGCGCCTTGCCGACCGTCTCCGGGCTCCGTCGCAGCGCGACTTCCCCGGCCGCGCGAGCCTTGACACCAGTAGCGGCTCATTCTAAGTGAGCCCCGCGTCTGGCACTCCCCGATCGAGAGTGCTAGCAAGCGCAACGCTCACACGTTCAGCAGATGGCGGCCTGATAGCACGGCTGCCCGAACTCATGAACAGGAAGGTCGCAATGAATTTTCGTCCTCTGCACGACCGGGTCGTCGTCAAGCGCCTCGAAGGCGAAGAGAAGACCAAGGGCGGGATCATCATCCCGGATACCGCAAAGGAAAAGCCGCAGGAAGGCGAGATCATCGCCGTCGGCCCAGGTGGTCGCGATGAGAGCGGCAAGCTCACGCCACTCGACGTGAAGTCCGGCGACAAGGTGCTGTTCGGCAAGTGGTCCGGCACCGAAGTGAAGATCGACGGTCAGGACCTCCTGATCATGAAAGAGAGCGACATCATGGGCGTGGTGGGCTGAGCCTTTTGGTTCGCTTCGGCGGACCGGTTCGCCTCCTCGCCTTCACCCCCCTGAAAGGAGTTCAAGCCTATGGCTGCTAAGGACGTACGTTTTGCCGCCGATGCCCGCGCCCGCATGCTGCGGGGCGTCGACATTCTCGCCGATGCCGTCAAGGTCACGCTCGGTCCAAAGGGCCGCAACGTCGTGATCGACAAGTCCTTCGGCGCGCCCCGCATCACCAAGGACGGTGTGACGGTGGCCAAGGAAATCGAGCTCGAGGACAAGTTCGAGAACATGGGCGCCCAGATGGTGCGCGAAGTGGCCTCGAAGACCAACGACAAGGCCGGCGACGGCACCACGACCGCCACGGTTCTGGCCCAGGCCATCGTGCGTGAGGGCGCCAAATATGTCGCGGCCGGTATGAACCCGATGGACCTGAAGCGCGGCGTCGACATCGCGGTCGCGGTTGCCATCAAGGACATCGAGGCCCGCGCCAAGAAGATCGCGTCCTCCGACGAAGTGGCCCAGGTCGGCACGATTTCGTCGAACGGCGACAAGTCGATCGGCGAGATGATCGCCCAGGCGATGCAGAAGGTCGGTAACGAAGGCGTCATCACGGTGGAAGAGGCCAAGACCTCCGAGACCGAACTCGACGTCGTCGAGGGCATGCAGTTCGACCGTGGCTATCTCAGCCCCTACTTCATCACCAATGCCGAGAAGATGGTGGCGGAGCTCGAGGACCCCTACATCCTCATCCACGAGAAGAAGCTCTCGTCGCTCCAGGCCATGCTGCCGGTGCTCGAAGCCGTGGTTCAGACCGGCAAGCCGCTGGTGATCGTGGCCGAAGACGTCGAAGGCGAAGCGCTCGCGACCCTCGTGGTCAACAAGCTCCGCGGCGGCCTCAAGGTCGCGGCCGTCAAGGCTCCGGGCTTCGGCGATCGCCGCAAGGCCATGCTCGAGGACATCGCGATCCTGACCTCCGGCCAGATGATCTCCGAAGAACTCGGCATCAAGCTCGAGTCCGTGACCCTTCCGATGCTCGGCCGCGCCAAGCGCATCCGCATCGACAAGGAGAACACCACGGTCATCGACGGCGCCGGCAAGAAGGAAGACATCGACGCCCGCATCGCCCAGATCAAGGCGCAGATCGAGGAGACCACCTCGGACTACGACCGTGAGAAGCTCCAGGAGCGCCTGGCCAAGCTCGCGGGCGGCGTCGCGGTGATCCGCGTCGGCGGCTCGACGGAAGTCGAAGTCAAGGAGAAGAAGGACCGCGTCGACGACGCCCTCAACGCCACCCGCGCGGCGGTCGAGGAAGGCATCGTTCCCGGCGGCGGCATCGCGCTGCTGCGCGCCAAGCTCGCGGTTGCCAAGCTCAAGGATCCGGTGGCCGACGTGCAGGCCGGCATCAACATCGTGCTCAAGGCGCTCGAAGCCCCGATCCGGCAGATCGCCGACAACGCCGGCGTCGAAGGCTCGATCGTGGTCGGCAAGGTCACCGACAATTCCTCCGAAACCTATGGCTACAACGCCCAGACGGAAGAATATGTCGACATGATCTCGGCCGGTATCGTCGACCCGGCCAAGGTGGTCCGCACGGCTCTCCAGGACGCGGCTTCGGTCGCCGGCCTGTTGATCACGACGGAAGCCATGGTGGCTGAACTGCCGAAGGACAAGCCCGCCATGCCGATGGGCGGTGGCGGCGGTGGCATGGGCGGCATGGACTTCTAAGTCCGGCTTCCAGCACCGTTTCGAAACGTAGCGACACCCCCGGAGCGATCCGGGGGTGTCCTCGTTCGGGCTAAGCTGGTTCGAACAGCAAAACCAGGCTCCCGATACCAAGGTCGAGTCTTCGGAGGGACCGGATTGACAACCCGAGCCGACCACGTGTCCGTTGTCGGCTGGATCGCCGGGCGGCGCGCTCCGGGGTCGAAGCGTGAGATGAGAACCGACATGGTCGACCCTGAAGGGATCGAAGCGCGCGACAGGCCGGTCCTGCCGTGCCGTCTCTGAGCCTGCGGATCGACCTCGATCCGGGCGGACGCATCGGGCCCGGCAAGATCGAGCTCCTGGAAAAGATCGCAGCGCTCGGGTCGATCTCGGCAGCCGGACGCGCCATGAACATGTCCTACCGGCGAGCCTGGGAGCTGGTCGAGGAGCTCAACGCCATTTTCGGCAAGCCCGTCGTCGACCGACAGGCCGGCGGTCGGCATGGAGGCGGCGCGAAACTGACGAACCTCGGCCTGACGCTCGTGACCCGCTTCCGCGCCATCGAGCGGGCGGCCGAGGAGGCCGCCAGCCTCCATCTCACGGCCCTGCAGGTGGAAGTCGAACGGATCGACGCTTCCGCCCCGGAGGCGCCGATCCTCCCGCCTTGACGGGCCGGTTCAGCGTCAGTCCGTCGACGGCGTCGCGGCCACGAGGACCGGATCGGCGCGGTAGACGTCGGGATAGAGCTGCTGGAGCGCTTCGACCTTCGGAACGTCGTTGATCGCGATGTAGGGGTAGTGCGGGTTGCGGGCGAGGAAGTCCTGGTGGTGCGCCTCGGCCGTATAGAAGGTTCGGCCGGGTTCGATCTTGGTCACGATCGCGGAATCGAACACGTGGGCAGCATTGAGCTGGGCTTTGTAAGCCTTGGCGACCCGGCCCTGCTCGTCACTGGTCGGAAAAATGGCCGAGCGGTATTGCGTGCCGCTGTCGGGTCCCTGGCGGTTCAACTCCGTCGGGTTATGGACGGCCGAGAAGTAGATCTGCAGGATTTTCCCGTAGCTGATCCGGTGGGGATCGAAGGTGATCTTCACCGATTCGGCGTGTCCGGTCTCGCCGGTGCTGACATTTTCGTAATGCGCCGTGTCCGCTTCGCCGCCCGCGTAGCCCGAGACGGCGCTCACGACACCGTTGACGTGCTGGTACACGCCCTGCACGCCCCAGAAGCAGCCACCCGCCAGGATCGCGGTCTCGGTGTTGGGGCCGGACGGGTCGGCTTCGTCGATCGCAGGGGCGGGAACGGGCCGAACGTCCTCGGCATGGGACCGCGACGCGAGAGCGAGTCCGGCACCGGCCGTGATCACGCCCGCGAGCAGGAGAGCGGGTCCGCCGCGCTTGAAGGCTGGGAAACGCATGAGAGACGACATGGAGGCTCCTGGAGGTTAGCCGAACGTGAAGGCGAAGGCCTGCACGCCGCGATCGAGAAAAGTGATTTCGAAGGTGTGGTCCTGCACTTGACCACTCTGCCGCACGAGTTGGTAGAGCCGCTGTCCGGTCACGGTGCCGCTGCCCTCCGTATCGGTGTCGGTGCCATGGTTTGCACCGGGCGCCGCCCCGTCGATGGTCACGCGGAACCGCACGGGCTTTCCGTCCGGCCCCGGCCCGAGGACGAGATGGAGGTCGCGGGCATGGAAGCGGTACACGATGCTGCCTTGCGGTTGGGCGAGGGCCGCATTCTCGTTGCCCACGGTCCAGTTCCCGGCGAGCGCCCATTCGTTGAGCCGCGGCATGCCGGGCGCATAGGTATGAGCCCCGGCCACCACGCCGCCGGGTGACACGAAGTTTTCGGCGCGGTCGGACCCGACATAGGTCTCTGGCGATTGCACGTCGCTCGTGTCGGCAGCCGCCTGCGCCCCACCCGCCTTGACCATCACCACGTCCGACGCGACGCCCGCCTTGCCGGCTTCAGCCAGCAGTTGCTGGATCACGTGTTCCGAGCCGTCATAGTCGCCCTCGCCGAAATGGTGATGACGGATGTGGCCCTGCGCGTCGATGAAGTAATGCGCCGGCCAGTAGTTGTTGTCGAACGCCCGCCAGATGCCGTAGTCGTTGTCGATCGCCACCGGATAGGTGATGCCGAGGTCGGTCACTGCCTGCTTGACGTTCTCGACGCGCTTCTCGAAGGCGAATTCCGGCGCATGCACGCCGATCACCACGAGACCCTGGTCCTTGTACTTCTCGGCCCAGGCCCGGACGTAGGGAATGGCTCTCAGGCAGTTGATGCAGGAGTAGGTCCAGAAGTCGACGAGGACGACCTTGCCCTTGAGGCCGTCCGCGGTGAGCGGCGGCGAGTTCAGCCATTCGGTCGCGCCCGCCAGCGACGGCAGGCTGCCTTCCACCGGGAGAGTCTCGGCCGCCACCGCCGCAGGCTTCGCCTTCATCATCATGGCGGGAGCATTCCCGGCCACGGCCGGGCTACCGCCCGCCATAGCCGGGCCATCCTGCATGGCGACGTTGCCGCCCGTCATCGCGGCGTTGGTCCCGGTCATGGCCGGGCTCGTGCCCACCATGGCGGGGTCGCTCGACATGACCACCGACGACGCCGGAGCCGTTCCGGCATTGGTCGGATGGAACCGGTCCAGGAGGTTCTGCTCAAGCGATGCGGTGCTCGCGAGCGACACGCGGGTGAGCAGACCCGTGTCGAGGCCGAGTGCAATGGCCGCGACCCCGGCCAGCACCGCGACCCCGAGGCCGCGTCGCACCCACTCACCGGCTCCGAGCGATCGTTTCATGGTGGCGAAGACGCGCCCGCCGATCAGCAGCGCCAGCGCCAGCGACGTCGCGGCCCCCATGGCATAGGCGAACAGCAGGAGCGTCGTCCCGACGCTGGCGCCGCCGAGCGCCGCACCGGTGAGGATCAGGCCGAGGACCGGCCCGGCGCAGGGCGCCCAGAGCAGCCCGGTCGCGATGCCGAGCAGGAACGAGGGAAACACCGATTGTCCTGCGCCACCAGCGGTCTCGGCCGTGTTGGACAACCGGCTGCCCAACCCGACGAGCGGCCGCGTCAGGCGATCCGACAGGCCGGGAAACAGCAGCGTGAGGCCGAACAGGGCCAAGAGCGTGATCGCGGCGATGCGACCGTATTGGTTCGCCGCGACGGCCCAGCCGCCCGCGACCGCGGCCAGAGTCGCCACGGCCGCGAACGTCAGCGCCATGCCGACGAGCATCGGCAGGCCGCTGCGCACGAAGGGTCGATCGGCCCTGGCGAAGACAAAAGGCAGCACCGGGAGGATGCAGGGGCTCAGGATGGTGAGGACACCACCGAGATAGGCGAGAAGGATCAGCAGCATGGCTTCAGCGTCCTCGTCTCAGGCGGCCGTCGGCTTGAACGCGAGGGCGACACCATTCATGCAATAGCGCAGCCCTGTCGGCTGCGGGCCATCGTTGAAGACATGCCCGAGGTGACCGCCGCAGCGGCTGCATCGGACAGCCGTCCGCGCCATCAGCAGGCTGCGATCCTCCTGCTGGTCGACGGCGCCGTCGATCGAGGCCCAGAAACTCGGCCACCCGGTTCCGCTCTCGAACTTGGTGTCCGACGCGAAGGAGCCTTGGTCGCAGCCCGCACAGGCGAAGGTGCCGCGGCGGTGCTCGTCGAGGAGTGCGCTGGTGAAGGGACGCTCGGTTCCGCTCCGGCGCAACACCGCGAACTGATCGGGTGTCAGCCGCTTGCGCCACTCCGGCTCGGAATAGGAAACCGGGAAGACCGTCGCGGTTTCGCCGGCTCCTGGAACTTCGTTGGCTCCCGCGACCGTTGGCCACCGGGTGGCCACTAGGGCAGCAGCGGCGCCAAGGGCGGTTCCACCCAGCAATCCACGTCGGGTGATCATGTCGGACACTCCAGCAAGAGGCGAGCTCATTCGCCCTTCCGCTCGAGTTACGAACGGAATCGCTATGTGGTTACGGGAATAACGAAACATTCTCCCGGAATCGAGGCGCCAACCTCGACGGACGCGCAACACCTCTCGGTGGCGTGGCGTTGGGCACCGCATCCGGCGTTCGTCTCGCCCGAGCGACCTATGAGGACCACGTGATCAAAGCCCGGGGCTACGCAACGAAGCACTCCTTTACGCGCCTGAAGCCGTTCGCTTTCGAGCGCGAGGAGGCCGGCCCGAACGACATCGTGCTCGACGTGCTGTTCTGTGGCGTCTGCCATTCCGACATCCATCAGGCGAAGAACGACTGGTCCAATACGGTCTATCCCTGCGTGCCGGGCCACGAGATCGTAGGGCGCGTCACGAGGATCGGTTCGGGTGTGACCCGTCACGCCGTCGGCGACCTCGTCGGCGTGGGGTGCATGGTGGACAGCTGCCGCCAGTGCGAACCGTGCCGATGCGGCGACCAGAACTATTGCGAAGGACCGAACAGCTGGCTCGCCACCTATAACGGACCAATGGTGCCGGCCGCCAAGGCACCGGGAGGCGAGAACACCTATACCTGCGACAATACGTTCGGCGGCTACTCGGACGTGCTGGTCGTCCGGGAAGACTTCGCCCTCAGGATTCCCTCAGCCCTGAAACCCGAGGTCGCGGCGCCGATCCTGTGTGCCGGAGTCACCACCTATTCGCCCCTGAAGCACTGGGGCGTGAAGTCCGGCCAGAAAGTCGGCGTGGTCGGGTTCGGCGGTCTCGGAGACATGGCGGCGAAGCTCGCCAAAGCCATGGGCGCCGAGGTGACGGTCTTCACCACCTCGGAAGAGAAACTCGCGGAGGCCGCGCGCCTCGGCGTCACCGGCGTTCTCGAAAGCGACAAGGCGGGCTTCAAGGCGCTGAAAGCCAGCTTCGACTTCATCCTGTCGACGATCCCCGAGAAGCACGACCTGAACCCGTTTATCGAGCTCCTGAAGCGGGATTGCACGGTGTGTGTCGTGGGCGCACTCGAACCCTTGGCGCCCGTCAACAACCAGGAAGTCGCCTTTCACCGCAAGAGGGTGGCAGCCTCGCTCATCGGCAATCTCGCCGACACCCAGGAGGTCCTCGACTTCTGCGCCGAGCACCGGATCGGACCCGACGTTCAGGTCATCCCCATTCAGGAGATCAACGACGCCTTCAAGAAGGTCGAGAACGGAGAGGTGCGATTCCGCTACGTCATCGACCTCGCATCCCTGAAGCATGAGGAAGCCGCCTGAAGCAGTCTCGAGCCGGTGCGATGGTCGATTCGCCGAGCCGGCTAAGCCGACCCGGCGATGCGCACTCCGTCAGGCAGCCTCGTAGCCGAGGATGCCCTTGATCTCGAGGAAATCTTCGAGCCCGTATTCCGCATATTCGCGGCCGTTGCCGGATTGCTTGTAGCCGCCGAACGGTACGCCGGCGTCCCAGGCCGGGTAGTTGATGTGGACGTTGCCGGTCCGCATGCGAACGGCCGTTTCGCGGGCCTTGGCGAGGTCTTTCGCCTGGATGTAGGAGGCGAGGCCGTAGGGCGTGTCGTTGGCCTGCAGAATGGCCTGTTCGACCGTGTCGTAGGGCATGATCGAGAGGACGGGCCCGAAGATCTCTTCGCGGGCGATTCGCATCTCGGGCGTGACGTCGGCGAAGACGGTCGGCCGGACGTAATAGCCGCGGTTGACGCCGGTCGGCCGACCACTGCCTCCGGTCAGCAGCGTGGCGCCCTCCCGGATGCCGCTCTCGATCAAGTCCTGGATCTTGTCGTATTGCACCTGGCTGACGACCGGGCCGAGGTTGGTGGCGGGAGCGTCGGCCGGGCCGACCACGAAGGTCTCGGCAGCGGCTTTCGCGTGGGCAGCAGCCTCGTCGTGCCGGTCACGGGGCACGAACATTCGGGTCGGCGCATTGCAGGACTGGCCGGAATTGCCGAAGCAGCCTGCCACGCCTTGCGTTACCGCCTGCTTCAGATCGACGTCCGGGAACAGGATGTTGGCCGATTTGCCGCCGAGTTCCTGGTGGACGCGCTTCACGGTATCGGCCGCGGCTTTGGCGACCAGGATGCCGGCGCGCGTCGAGCCCGTGAACGACATCATATCGATGTCGGGGTGTTTGGCGAGGGCTTGGCCGACCGTCGGGCCGTCGCCGTTGACGAGATTGAAGACGCCGGGCGGAACGCCGGCCTCATGCAGGATTTCGGCGAAGATGATGGCATCGAGCGGCGCAATCTCGCTCGGCTTCAACACCATGGTGCACCCGGCCGCAAGCGCCGGGCCCACCTTGCAGGTGATCTGGTTCAGCGGCCAGTTCCACGGGGTGATGAGACCGACGACGCCGATCGGCTCCTTGACGACGAGGGACGTTCCCTTGCGCTCTTCGAACGCGAAACTCTCCAGGACCTGTGCGATCTTCTGCAGATGAGCGAGGCCAATGCCGACCTGGTTCGAGAGCGCGAAGGGGCGCGGCGCTCCCATCTCGCGCGAAACCGCGACCGCGAGGTCGTTCGCGCGTTCCTTGTAGACCGCGATGATCCGGTGGAGCAGGGCCAGACGCTCGGCCGGGGAGGTGAAGCCGAAAGTCTCGAAGGCACGCTTTGCGGCCGCGACCGCCCGGTCGACATCGGCCTCGGAACCGAGCGAGATCTCTTCGATCGCATCCTCGTTCGAGGGATCGATCACGGCGAGCCTGTTGGGTACGACGGGGTCTACCCAGGCGCCGTCGATGTAGAACTGCAAGGCGTGAGACATGACATCCTCCGGATCGTTATAGCCGCCAGACTATGACGCAGCGCGACGGATGGCTAGCGGCTCCCGGCCCCGCCGTGACGGCACGCTCGCGCATCACGGGGGCCATGGGCTGTCATGCCCTCTTTCCACGGCTTTCCCCTCTCTCGCTGCTGCTCTAGCGTATCGGCACCGCAAGAGCCTTGGACGCGACCTCGGGTCCTTCTCGTGCCGGTCGCTGGGGTGAGGTCTTCATGAGCGCGAGCTATCGGTTCGGAATCGAAGAAGAATTCTTCCTGGCGGACGCGACCACGAGGAACACGCCGGGCAAGGCGGCCAAGGCGTTCCATGCCGACGTGCACCAGCGGATGCCCGACGTCGAACGCGAGCTGATGCAGGCACAAATCGAGATCGCGTCGAAGCCGACCGACGACTTTGCCGAGGCCCGTTCGGCCCTGACCGAGCTGCGGACGACCCTCGCCGCTATCGGTCGGACACACCGGATTTCGTTGCTGGCCGCGGGAACCCACCCCGTCGCCCGGTGGGCTCGGCAGACCCACACCAAGAAGGACCGCTACGAGAAGATCATCCGCGAAGCCCAGATGGTGGAACAGCGCAACATGGTGTGCGGCATGCACGTCCACGTCGAGGTGCCCAGGCCCGAAGAGCGGGTCGATCTCATGAACCGCATGCTGCCCTTCATGCCCGTTCTGTTGGCCCTCTCGGCGTCGTCACCCTTTTGGGAAGGACGCCAAACCGGGTTGGCAGCCTACCGCTTGTCTGTCTGGGGCGAGTTGCCGAGGACCGGCCTTCCCGATCTGTTCCGGGATCAAGCGGATTACGATCGCTACGTCGCCGCGATGGTTCGGTCGGAGGTGATTCCCGACGCGAGTTTCCTCTGGTGGACCCTGCGTCCCTCCATGCATTTTCCGACATTGGAGCTGCGCGTGGCCGACAGCTGCACCCGGCTCGACGATACACTCGCGATCGCGGCACTGTACCGATGCCTCGTGCGGCTTGTCGTGCGGAAGCCGGAACTGCATCGCGGAATGACCGGTGCCTCTCGGGCGATCGCGTCGGAGAACCTTTGGAGGGCGCAACGCTGGGGCGTGCACGGCAGCTTTCTCGACGAGCAAGATGGCCTGATCCCTTTTGCCGTGTACCTCGACCGATTGATCGCGACCCTGTCGGAGGACGCCGAGGCGCTCGGCTGCGAGGCCGAGGTCGGCAGCACGACGCGGATCGCCGAAAAAGGGACGAGTGCCGATCGCCAGCTTGCCGTATTTGCGGAAGCGCAATCCCGGGGAGACAGCAAGGAAGAGGCTTTGGCCGCGGTCGTGGACTGGATTGCCAAGGCGACGATCGCGGAGGCCGGAGTGTCAGACGAGTGAAGACGATATTCTCACTGGTTCACGGTTCGCCTCGCGACGGCGTCGAGCCGCCGTGCGGCTCAGGCCCGCGCCATGCCCCAAGCAGTTCTTCGCTCAACGCGCATGTTCCTGCCTGGTCGGCCGCAAGCCGTTCGTAGATCCTGGCGGCCCCTTCGAACATCAGGGCCGCCGGGTCGTCCGGACCGAGGAAGGCCGCGATCTCGCGCATCTCGGCCACCCAGCGATAGGCTTTGGGCAGCATGTCGGGCATGGCCTTGCCGAAGCGCGCCAGCATGTCGGGCTGGCTTCGAACGAGTTCGTCGTGCAGCGCCGGTCCAATCCCTTCGCGGGCCGCGCCGAGCAGCATCGCGGCCCCGAGGGCCGTGACGCCCTTGGTGCACATGGCGTAGGACATCTTGAGGCCGGAAGCAGCGCCGAGCGGCGCGTCGAGGACGCGGAGGTCGAGCCCGTGCCGGCCGAGCGGTGCCGTGAGCCCCTCGGGGTCTCCGCTGACATAGAAGGCAGGGCTCTTGCCTTGCGGTTTCGGAGGCCCGCCGATGATACAGCCGTCGACTACGGGACAGTCTGTCCCGTCGAGCGCGGCCGCGACACGGGCCATGGTGGCGGGGCTGATCGCATTGGCGTCGACGAATACGGGTTTGAAGCGAGATCGCCGGAGAACGGGTGCGAGCCGCTCCGCTATCGACAGGGCGGCACCGGGCGGCACGATCGACAGGATCAGCTCGGCCTCGGCGATGGCGTCGAGCGACGCGTCGGCGATGCCGGCCTCAGCGGAACGACGCCGCGTCGCCTCGCCTCGCCCTTCGAGCGAGGTCAGCACCCTGGCGCCCCCCTCGACCAAGCGGAGGCCGATGCCGCTCCCCATGGCACCCGGAACCAGGACCGCGATCGTGGTCATCAGGTTGCCTCCGCGCGGACCGCGAAGTCGACGCCGGTCAACTGCTCCGAGTTCTCCCACAGCCGCCGGGCCACATCCTCGTCGCGGGCCTGCGGCATGACCCGCGATGGCCCGACCGCGCCGGTCCGTTCGCCGCGGCCGACCGGTCCATAATAGCCGCCGGCGGCGGCATCGGGCGCCGTCGCGGCATAGAGGATCGGCAAGGCTCCGGCCGCCGCCGATTGCCCGAAACCTCGAAATGCCAGGTTCATCAAGGCCGTCCTCACGCCACCTCGACCCTGCCCGGGACCATTGGAGATGATGTCGGTCACGGCCCAGCCCGGATGCGCCGCCACGCTGCGAAGCGGCCAGCGGTGGAGGTCGGCTCGCCGTTGAAGTTCGCGCGCGAAGATCAGCATGGCGAGTTTGCTCTGCCGGTAGGCCTTCCAGCCGTCGTAGGGGCGCTCGGTCTGCAGGTCGTCGAGCGCGATCCGCCCCTGCACGTGGGCGAGGCTCGCGAGGCTTACCACGCGGCTGCCCCTTGCTCGGAGGAGAGCCGGAAGGAGGCGGCCCGTAAGGGCGAAATGGCCGAGGTAATTGGTGCCGAACTGCTCCTCGAAGCCGTCGCGCGTTACGCGGCGGGTCGGGTAGGCCATGACGCCAGCGTTGTTGACCAGGATATCGAGGGCGGTGCCGTCGGCTTCGATAGCCTCGGCGAAGCGCGTCACGCTGGCGAGGTCGGCGAGGTCAAGCAGTTGCGTGCGCAAGTTCGCGTCGGGCACCGCCTTCTTGATCCGGGCGACCGCAGCCTCCCCTTTACCGGCGTTCCGCACCGCCAAAATCACTGTGGCGCCGCGCGCCGCCAAGCCGAGCGCGGTCTCGTAACCAAGCCCACCCGAGGCTCCCGTCACCACGGCGGTCCGGCCGGAGAGCCGCGGGGCCTGATCGATCGTCCACGCCTTCTGATCCATCGCTGAACTCCGTTCGAGGGGCAGATGGAGCGGCGGCGGGTGCGCAGCAAGAGTCCGAGCCGATCCAATCGCGGCACCGCCTGCGCCGCAGCCCCTGGTCCGATGGGTGCACGACAATCTCGCCCTACGCCGCGGTCAGCCGCGCAAGAAGACTTGTTGCTTCGCTCGAACCATGCTCTGATGCCAACATTGCTTCGCCGATGTAGATTTAATTTAAACCTTGTTGATCTGGCCAATAATGGTTGGACCAGTTGGCGATCCTTCGTCATCAATCGATGGGATGAGCTATGCCAGGCCAAGTTCCAGCACAACTCGTCACGATGCGAGAGCTGAACGGGACACATTGGGCGCCCGGAGAAGGCCCGAACAAGGTCATCGGAGACTGGCTCCGCTTCATCTCGTCGAGATACCCCGAAATGTCGGAGTATTGCAATTCGGTCATTCACGAACAGTACTTCGAGTGGTGTGGTCTCACGGTCGCCTACTGCATGGCCAAGGCAGGCGTGAGGCCAGTCTTTGGATCCGACGACACGGGCAAGTTCCTGTGGTCCTTGGCGTGGAAGAGTTGGGACGAGGTCGTTCAGACGCCGGAGCCCGGAGACGTCATCATCCTCGGCTTCGGCGGCGGCAGTCACCACGTCACGCTGTTCGAGAGCGACGCCGGCACGGGCAACTGGTCGTGTCGCGGGGGCAACCAGGCCAATAACGTCGATATCATGCAATTTCCGAGAAGCTCGGTGCTCGGCGTCCGGCGACCCGGCACGGCGCCGTCGATCGTCGAGGTGAGCGAAACGCTGACCTCCATCATCGAATTCGCGTCCTCCTGAGCGCTGCTCGTCGGAACGGCCGAACGCTTTCCGATGAACCTTGTCCGATTGGGTCCGTGCCGCGACGTCTCCCAGCGAACGATCGAGCCTCGTCCAGGTTGGAAGATGGACAAGCCTAGTCCGGTTGCACGCGCGCCGACGGGTTCCCGGCGAGGCTGGCCAGCACGGCATCGACCGACGTGATGTCGATCAGCGGTGCGTAAGACGCCATGACGTCGAGTGCGCGGCGGTGACTGAGCGTGCTGGTTGCCGCGCAGGCGTCTTCGACGATGCGGACGTGGATGCCGGCATCGGCCGCCGCGAGCGCAGTCGACAGCACGCAGCAATCCGTCGAGACACCTGCCACGACGATCTGCCGCGGACCCCCGAGCGCCTTGTCGGTCTCGCCATTCCATTTGCCGAAGGTCGTCCGGTCGATCAGGACGGCGTCGTCGACCGGAAAGTCGCTGACAAGGTCGTAGAGAACGGCGTTGACCGGATCGAGGGCGAAGCGCCATGCCTCGTAGTAGGACACCCAGGCTTGTTCCGGCTTTGCCGGTGCCAGAAACCGCGTGAGCGCCACCCGCGACCCGAAGGCCCGGCGCAGACGGACCGCCGCGGCGGAAATGGTCTCGAAGCCGGGCGTATACCAGGGGCTTCCAGGCTCGCCGAAGATGCGCTGCATGTCGATGACGACGAGCCATGGCGCCTCGACCCTGGTCTCGAAAGCCGTGCCGCTCACGTCGTCACTCCGTCGCTGCCGGCGAGCCTCGGAACATCCGCAAGCGGCACTCCTGCGTTCGCGATGATCGGCACCTCGCCGGGTCACGTCAATCGGACGGCGACATAGCGAAGCGCGGGTCTTGCATGATCGGACCACGGGGACCTGCATTGCATCCGTGCCCGTTGTCGCGGGAATGCCGTTGCGGATAACCTGTCGGCTGACGCGCGTGCCTTCGATATTGTGTCCTGCCGTGCTCGCAGAGGTGCTCCATGGTGACGTCAGTCGGAAGCCGGCCCGCGGCGATGAACAGAGGGGCGGGTCCGGACATGACGCTGGACCGACCCTTCGCGGCCCTGGCGCGTGACATCACGGTGCAGATGCCGCTTCGCGCCGCCGTGACGGCAGCCTGCCGGGTGCCGGAGCCGGTCTGCATACCGCCCCTGATCGAGGCGGCCCGGCTCACGCCCGAGGCGGAACGCAAGGCATCCGCCACCGCGCGGCGCCTCGTCGAGGCGCTACGGGCCAAGCCGAAGCGGGGCGGCGTCGAAGGGCTGGTCCAGGAATATTCGCTATCGAGCCAGGAGGGCGTGGCGCTGATGTGCCTCGCCGAGGCCTTGCTGCGGGTGCCCGATCCCGCCACGCGTGACGCCTTGATCCGTGACAAGATCTCGTTCGGCGACTGGCGGTCGCATGTCGGGCAGAGCGAGTCGCTCTTCGTCAATGCCGCCACCTGGGGCCTGGTGGTCACGGGAAAATTGACGGCGGCCGTGAACGAGACCGGTCTCGGGACGGCGCTGCAGCGCCTCCTTGCCAAAGGGGGTGAGCCGCTCATCCGCAAGGGCGTCGACATGGCGATGCGCATGATGGGCGAGCAGTTCGTCAGCGGCGAGACGATCGGCGATGCCCTGGTCCACGCCAGGAAGTGGGAGGCGCGCGGCTTTCGCTACTCCTACGACATGCTGGGCGAAGCCGCCATGACGGCCGCCGATGCGGAGCGCTACAACAGGGACTATGAGACCGCGATCCATGCGATCGGCGCGGCTGCGGCAGGGCGCGGACCGATCGACGGACCGGGCATATCGGTCAAGCTCTCGGCCCTGCATCCGCGCTATGCCCGCGCCCAGCGCGAACGGGTCCTGGGCGAACTGCTGCCGCGCTTGAAGGCGCTGGCGATCCTGGCGCGACGCTACGACATCGCGCTCAATATCGACGCCGAGGAGTCGGACCGACTCGAGATCTCGCTCGATCTCCTCGAAGCGCTCTGCTTCGCGCCGGAACTCGAAGGCTGGAACGGGATCGGTTTCGTGGTCCAGGCCTACGGCAAACGCGCTCCGGTCGTGATCGACGTGCTGATCGATCTCGCGATCCGGTCGCGGCACCGGCTCATGGTCCGCCTCGTGAAGGGCGCCTATTGGGACAGCGAGATCAAGCGGGCCCAGGTCGACGGGCTCGAAGGCTACCCGGTCTATACGCGCAAGCTCTACACGGATCTGTCCTACCTCGCCTGTGCCAGGAAGCTGCTCGGTGCATCCGCCGAGATCTATCCGCAGTTCGCCACCCACAATGCCAGGACGCTCGCCAGCATCGACGCCATGGCGGGCGATTACACGCCCGGCCAGTATGAGTTCCAGTGCCTGCACGGCATGGGCGAGCCGCTCTACGAAGAAGTGGTCGGCCACAATAAGCTGAACCGCCCCTGCAGGATCTATGCGCCGGTCGGCACGCACGAGACGCTGCTGGCCTATCTGGTCAGGCGCCTGCTCGAGAACGGTGCCAACTCCTCTTTCGTCAACCGCATCGCCGACCCGGAGGTCTCGATCGAGTCGCTGATTTCCGATCCCAGCCAGGAAGCCGCCGGCATGACGCCGGTCGGCAGCCCGCATCCCTCGATCCTCCTGCCGCGCGACCTCTTCGGCAGCTCGCGGCCGAACTCGATCGGCCTCGACCTCGCGAGCGAAGACCGGCTTGCGACGCTCGCCGGGCAACTCGCCACCGGCAGCCACGGGCCGATCGAAGCCGCGCCGCTCGTGGCCGCGCCTCTCGAGGCCGCGCAACCCGGTATGCCCGTGGCGGCTTCCCGCGAGATCCGTAATCCCGCCGATCGATCCGATCTCGTGGGCCTGATCCGGGATGCTACGAGCGACGAGGCCGCCTCGGCCGTGACGGCCGCCGCCTCGGGCGCCTCCACCTGGGCTGCGGTTCCGGCCGCCGCGCGCGCCGCCGCGCTCCGCCGGGCCGCCGACCTTTACGAAGCCGAGATGCCGGAGCTGATGGGCATCATCGTCCGCGAAGCCGGAAAATCGCTGCCGAATGCGCTCGGCGACGTTCGCGAGGCCGTGGACTTCCTGCGCTACTACGCGGCCGAAGCCGAGCGCCTCGAAGGAGGACACGTTCCTCTAGGACCGGTGGTCTGCATCTCTCCGTGGAATTTCCCACTCGCCATCTTCACCGGCCAGGTCTCGGCCGCGCTGGCGGCCGGAAATCCCGTGCTGGCCAAGCCCGCCGAGGAGACCCCGCTCATCGCCGCCAGAGCCGTGGCGCTGCTGCATAGGGCAGGCGTGCCGCCTGCGGCTCTGCAGTTTTTGCCGGGGGCGGGCGAGGTCGGTGCGGCACTGGTCGGCGACCCTCGCGTCGCGGGCGTGCTCTTCACCGGTTCGACCGCGGTCGCTCGGCTGATCCAGAAACAGCTGGCGGGACGGCTCGGCCCCGATGGTCGAGCCGTGCCGTTCGTGGCCGAGACCGGCGGCCAGAACGCCCTCGTGGTCGATTCATCGGCGCTGCCCGAGCAGGTGGTCGGCGACGTCATCGCGTCGGCCTTCGATTCCGCTGGCCAGCGCTGCTCGGCCCTGCGGGTTCTTTGCCTGCAGGATGAGATCGCCGATCGCGTCCTCACCATGTTGAAGGGCGCCTTGGCCGAGATCACGGTCGGGGTGCCGGACAGGCTCTCGACCGATGTCGGGCCGGTCATCACGACCGAAGCCCAAGCCACTATCGTCGATCACGTGGCCGCCATGCGGGAGGCCGGACGGCCGGTCCATGCCCAGCCCCTGCCGCCGTCGGCTGAGCGCGGAATCTTCGTGGCGCCGACCATCATCGAGATCCGCGACCTGAAGGATCTCGAGCGCGAGGTCTTCGGACCCGTGCTCCACGTGCTGCGCTACCGTCGGGACCGGCTCGACGCCCTGATCGACAGCATCAACGCGTCGGGCTACGGCCTGACCTTCGGGCTGCACACGCGTATCGACGAAACGATCGCCCGGGTGACCGAGCGGGCGCAGGCCGGCAACATCTACGTCAACCGCAACATCATCGGCGCGGTGGTCGGGGTCCAGCCCTTCGGCGGCAACGGCCTCTCCGGCACTGGACCCAAGGCCGGCGGCCCGCTCTACCTCAGGCGCCTTCTCAGAACGGCCGGCGACGGCGCGGTCCCGCGTCAAGCGTTGGTCGCGGAAGCGCCCGCCGCGGCCTTCGCGGCCTGGCTGCGGACGCAAGGACACAGCGTGGCAGCCGAGCGCGCCGATCGCACCATCGCCCGGTCATTGCTCGGCCGGACGGTCGAGATGCCCGGGCCGGTCGGCGAGACCAACCTTTACAGCTTCAAGCCGCGTGGGACCGTCGTGCTCATGCCCGAGACGGCGCTCGGGCTCTTTGCCGGCGTAGCGGCCGTGCTGGCGACGGGCAATCGCGTCGCCGTGGCGGCGCCATCGGCGCTGCAGGACCTTCTGGGTGGTGTCCCGCCGGCGGTGGCGGAGCGGGTCGCGGCAGCGCCGGCCGAATGGACGGCCGCGGGACCGGTCGCGGTGCTCTTCGAGGGCGCCCGCGACGGGCTCGCGCGGGTCAACCGCGCCTTGGCTGACATGCCGGGCGGCGTGGTGCCTGTCTACGGGGTCACGCCCGAAGGGCTCGCCGTGGGCGGTGAGGAGTTTCCGCTCGAATGGCTTGTCGAGGAACAGACCGTCAGCACCAACACGGCCGCAGCCGGTGGCAACGCGAGCCTGATGGCGATCGGATAACGCGAGACGCGGGACCGATGGCAGAGCTCTGTTCATTAGCTCGGCCGGGCCGCCGAGTTGCTGACCCTGAGCGTCAACGCTCTGGCGGCCGTCGAACGCCGTGCATCGCCGTAAACGATGAAATTAGGATCGTCCTCGCAGCATGCGGAGGGCGATTTTCTCCGTCGTCCATGCATGATGCTAGAACTAGACCAGCGTTATGAATTGGCCGCGAGCTACCGCCTCGCGTGCTTCGTCAACATGGGGTGTCGCCCATCCGAGGTCGTCACCTTCAACGTCGAGTTCAACGATACGCTCGTCGATGAGGTGCCGAGCCGCATCCTCGACGGACGCGAATTTGCCGGCGGTCACGTGAGCGCCAATCCGCGCTTCCTGTTCGGGGGTCGGCGTGATTGTCATGCACGATCGTACCCAAACAACGGCCTGGAACCACTCAAACTTCCTACGGCGGTCCCTTCCATGATGCCGCCGGACAAGGGTGCCGGTTCGTTGCAACACGGTGCAGTAAGGATGGACCGCGAGCTTCCTCGCCACAACTTACCGAGCATCGAGAGCATCCGAAGCCGGCTCGATGCTGTGTTCGGCCGTGCGGTTCACCCGCCGACGAACCCGGGATCGGTTCCGGTCAGCGCCGCAGCGGCGACCCAGAGCCGTGCCGCGACATCCCGGTCGCGGGCGCGCTTGGCGATCCGGGCCACGCCCGGCGGCCCGCGGGTTTCGAGCAATCCCGTGGGGCCCAGATAAGAGCCGCCCGCAAGGTCCGGGGCGGTGGCGGCCATGATCAGGGGTGCGGCCCCGGCTTCGGCGGATTGCGACAGGAACGGTTGCAGGGCGCGCAGCATCGTCGTTTGGATCGGGCGACCGGCCCCCGGCCGCGCGTCGCCGGCGAAGAGGGCGGTTCGCGCCCATCCGGGATGAGCCGCGACGCTGACGAGCCCCGACCCGACAGCCGCGCTGCGGCGCCTGAGTTCGAGTGCGAACATCAGCATGGCGAGCTTGGACTGCGCATAGGCCGCGTAGGCGCCGTAATGCCGTAGGCCCTGAAGGTCGTCGAGCGCGATGCGGCCGAAACGATGTACGAGGCTCGCCACCCAGACGACACGGGCCTGCGGGACAGCTCGCAGGGCGGGGAAGAGTTCGGCGGTCAGCAGAAAATGGCTCAATGCATTGACGCCGAACTGGAGTTCGAAACCGTCCGACGTCACCTGGCGCGCCCGGGGCGCCAGCAGTCCGGCATTGTTGACCAGAATGTCGAGCTGGTCATAGCGGTCGCGGATCCGGACCGCGAATCGTCTGACGTCGGCCATGTCGCTTTGGTCCACCCGCTCGAAGACCGTCGAGCCGGAGGTCTCGCCGACGGTGCGCAACGCCAAGGCGCCCTTTTCGGCGTTGCGGCCCGCCATGATCACCGTTGCGCCGGCTCGCGCCAGCGCCGCGGCGGTGGCAAGACCGATGCCGCTCGTGGCACCCGTCACGAGGGCGACCTTCCCGGCCTGGCTCGGCGTCGCGGCGGCGAAGATCATGCGAGCCGCTCCTTCCGGTACCGGCCGGTTCAGGCGCGCCGCTGGCGCCAGGCCTCGACCGTGGCTTCGGCGATGCCGAGCAGCAAGGGGATCTCGGCGACCGGGCGCTCGCTCATCGTTTCCCGAGCCACGATGGCGAAGGCCGTCACCGTGTCCTTGTCGGCGCCATCGACGGCGATCAGCGCCGTCCAGGCCAGGACCTCACCCCAGCGGCGCCGCTGGGGTTCGATCACCTTCTCCAGGATCAACGCCGCCTTGCGGGGTCGCGACAGCGATCCCTTGCCTTTAAGCGCTTGGTCGACCGGAGGGCCGTCCTCGAACCAACTGTCCATGACGGCGTAAGCTTCGAGCCAGGTGGCACTCGCGGCCAACGCCGTTTCGACGATGTCCGGCTCCGGCTCGTCGGGCAGCAGTTCTTCGACGATCGACTCTGCGGACATTCGTTGCGGATTGACGGTACCGAGACCCGTCGTCTCGATGACGTCGAGCGTACCAAAGGGCGGCAACAACCCGGTCGCCGCATTGACGCTCAGGAAATGCGGAAGGCTGCGACGCAGGACCTCCGCCGATACGGAAACGAGCTCGATCTGGCTCGCGAGTTCATCGAGGAGGTCGCCGGCCTGCGCCTTTGTCAGGTCACGCTGGACCCAGGCGTCCCTGACGCCCATGCCGGTCTTGAACAACAGCGATGCCACCGCATGGAGCCGCCCGGTCTTGACGAGAGCGAAGACGCTGCCCGCACCCGAACCGTCGAAGCCGGAGGCCAGCATCTCGACGACTTTGATCGGAGCGGCACCGCTGGGTTCTCCCCCCTGGCGCCGCGCGATACTGATCGCCGAATCGAGCAGGCCGCGTTCGGCCGGCGTGACCCAGTTGCGCATCGCAACGAGGCGCCGCAACGAGGTCGCGCTCAAGCGGCCCGCCTTGGCGGCATCGTTCAGCGCTTCGGCTACCGCCACCCGAAGTTCGGGTTGCGGATCGAGCAGCCAACCCAATGCGGCGTCGCAGACGGCCGATGACGCCGAGGCCAGAACGGCTTTGGCCAGGGCCAACCGGTGTTCGATCGGCAACGATGCCGCCGTTTCGGCGAGTTCGAGGTGGATCGCGAAAGCGTCGTCACCGAGATCCTGGCCCAGAGCTGCAAGGTCGCGATCCATATCGGCCCCGAGGCTCGCCCCCGAAATTTCAGCCTCTTCGGCGATCACGTCGCCCATCGCGTGGCGCAGAGCCTCGCCGATATCGAGCTTCGCAGCCGCGAACTGCTTGGCGAGCAGCATGAGGACCGAAGGGTCGGCCCTGTCGGAGCGGGCCAGGGCGACGAGACGTTCCCGCACGGTCGCCAGCATGTCGAGCGCGGCGGGTTCGGCCCGCTCGACGCCGTAGCGCAGAAGCTCGAGCGCTTGCCCGGCCATGAAGGCCAGCGCGGCGACGAGGTGATCGTCGGGCCGCTTCTTCCGGGCCTCCTTCTCGATCAGTCCCATCACGTCGAGGACGGCCTGCGGCATCCCGGCCAGGAGATCGCCGACCGTACGGGTTCCGTCGCCCGTCAGTCCCTTCTTCAGTTCCTCGGCCACGACCCCACCGAGTTCGAGGAGTGCTGCACGTTGGGCCGTTCGCGATAACCGCGTCGCCATGTGGGCCTCCTACTCGGCCGCCCGCAGGCGTGATTCAGGTTGGGGGCGCTTGGCCCAGTATCCGCGTAACAAACGCAGCCCCACGACCGCGAGACCCACGATGAGCACGAACCAGGCAGGCCGGAGCGGACTGTCGAAGTCGATATTGGCGCCCAGCACCTCGCCGAAGTCGATCCCGTTGCGGACGTGGTACCAGACCGCTTCGAAGAGCGCCGTGAGCAGCGACGCCGCTACGGCGAGCCCGAAGAGACCCGCGATGCTGTCGCCGCGTCCGACGCGAGCGAGCAGGCGCTGGCCCATCAGCAGGACGAACAGCCCCGACACGAGGACGGGCTGGCTGACGTCGAGTTTCGATTGGATCATGAAGTGCAGAAGGGCCAAAATCCCGATCGCGTAGACGAGGCGATGCAGCCGGTTCCAGGCCTGGCCGCCGAGGCGCCTGATCATGGCATCGGTCGATGTGGCGCCGAGCGCCGTCAAGCCGAGAAGCGCCACGAAGCCGATCGTCAGGTAGAAGCGCAGCACGATCTCGCTGGCGACGCGCACGAGGTCGAATTTCTGATCGACGATGTAGAGCGTGAAATGCGCCGCCGCGTAGGCCAGGACCGCGACGCCCAACATGCGTCGAACACCGATGAGCTTGTTCCACTGCGCGATGCGTCGCAGCGGCGACACTGCGAGCGATATCATCAGGATGCGGACCGCCCAGAGGCCCGTGCCGTGGATAGCCTCCGTGACAGGCTTCGGGGCGAGCCATCCCATCGAGAGTTCGAGGGCAATCCAGGCGCCCGGCAGGAGCAGGGCGATGAACACGATGAGCTTGAGCACCGAAAGGCGCCCTGATCGGTCGAGCCAAGGAAGAGCACGCGCCTGCATACGGACCTACCGTGCCGGGGTAAAAAGAAGTTTGCTCGTCCTGCGCATTGCGATCAAGGCACACCACCTGGAGGTCGGCGACATCGAGCCTGAGAATCTTGTTCCGAGTTTGTGAAAGATCAAGGGTGGCCGAGATCGCGTCGACTCGGAGGCGCTGCCAAGGCCCGGAGCGTGACCGGCTTCTGCACGGTCGAGACGTCGCCCGGAGGTTCAGGCTCTGATGCGGTCCCGGCTCGGATCGAAGGTCCGCCGAAAGCCGCCCCGATCGGCCCTGTGTCGTGCGGGATCACGACCGCTCCGGGAGGCTGCGGGATTGCTCCAGGACGAGCCGGCCGGCGTTGCGGTGCGCCGGGGCGCTTGGATCCGGCTTTCCTCCTCGGCCTGCACCAGGATGGCGCCGCAGGGGCGATCGCCATGGGCCTTGAGCAGGCGCGATGCCGCCGCAAGCTCGTCCGGAGACGTAGCCGCGGGCGCCGCGATCAGCACGAGGTCTGCGCCCCGTACGAGTTTTTCGGCGTCCGCCTCGATACCCTCTCCGAGAACCACGACCGTGTCGAAGCTCGATAGACCGCGCCGCCGTAGCGCCCCGGGCTGGGCCATGGCCCATCTGACGGCTTCGAGCTCCGCGGGGTCGCTCGGCAGGAGCGTGAATGTCGTTTCCGCCACCCGCAGCTCGTAGGCCGGCCGGATGACGGAGCCGAGTTCGAGAAGCAGGGCGACGGGAGCCCCGGCCAGCAGCGTTTCGCGAAGACGGCCGTGCGGGCGAGCATCCATCAACAGCACGGCATGCCCGGCGGCGGCATCGGCGACGGCGATCGACGCCACTAGGGCCTCAACCTCGATGGATTGCGACAGCGGCGTCACCAAGACCGTGACGTGCCCGTCGAAGCCTGCGGCTTCCGCGGCTCGCTGGATCATCTCGGCAATCAGCGTCGCAGATCGTGCGACGGTGCCGTCCGGCTCGCGTTCCATGGTGGAAACGAGGAACGGAGCGTCGGCCGCCGCCGGAAGCGCGACCGTGGCGAGCACCGGGACGCCTGGCTTTATCGGGGGCTCGACAGCGGGCTCGGCCAGGACCTCGATCGGCCGGTCGGCTCGGGTCGGCCGCTGCCGTCGCGGCGTCAGGAGCGCGAAAAGCGCAAGGGCGGCCGCCAAGGCACCGAGAACGACGGCCGCGAGTGCCATCATGAGCCGATCCCAATCGGCATCCGCCATCATGGTCAAGGCCGATGTCTGTCCTGCGGCATTGCGCGACGGCGCTAGAGCCTCGGACACGTCCCGGCCCGGCGTCCCGGCCAAGACATCGCGAGGCGACATCGCGGAGAGCGCTTTTGACAGGTCCGGCAATCGCGTTCCTGTCGAACCCGTCACGTCGGCCGTGCGTGCCGCGAGTTGACGCTCCGTCGCGCTTTCCGCAGCACGGGCATCGCTGAGGTCGCGCTCGGCTGCGGCCGCGGCGGCCTTGACGGCTGTCAGGAGCTGATTGTGCAGGTCGGCCAGCGCCTGCTGGGCCGCGACGAGGTCGGGATGATGATCGCCGAGGGTCGTGGCGAGGGTTGCGGCCTTGAGTTGCAGAGCGACGTATTGATTATGCAAGTCCTCGATCGCGAAGGTGCGTCCCCCGTTGGGCAAGGGATCCAGGAGATGACCGGGCTGGGCGGCGCGTTTCAGCGCGTCAAGCGCGGCGCGGGCGCGCGCCGTCCTGGCCCGAGCGCCGTCGAGCGAGGCCGCCGGGTCCGCTTCGGCCTCGGCCTCGAAGGCCGCGGTTGGGGACGGGGCCGTGGTCGCGGCTTCGGCCCGCCCTCGGCAGCACCCGAGGGTCGTCATGGCCAGCATCGCGAGACATGCCAGCGCGGACGCGCGGCACCGCACCGATCGGAACGTAAGCCGTGAGGGATGACAGGGCATGGCGACAATCTCGCGGGGAGGACGGGACTGGGCCAGCCCGGGTTGCCGCCGGATCGGCCTCCTGAGGCCAGGTTAACCATCAATCGTTACCGCTTCTTCACCAAACGGAAGGTTTGACGGGCAGCTTTGTCGCGTGACCGCGGCGAAAAGGGTGGCGCGGATCCGTCGTCCGGGCGAGCGCCGGCCGGCCGCGCGGAAGCGGCTTCGGCTACGAGCCTCTCCTTGACTTGGACAGGGTGAGCCGTCACGGTCCCGCGCCGATCGTCGGGGGCGTTACAGCCCTGCCAAGACCGTCGCGAAACGAGGCGCATCGCGCCCTTGTCACCTGTTCACCGAGTCCAACGGTCCATGCGCCTCTACCTCGACTTCGAAAAGCCGGTCGCGGAGATCGAAGCCAAGATCGAGGAGTTGAGGCAGGTTTCGAGCAGCGAGGATTCGATTCCCATCGGGGAGGAGCTGACGCGTCTCGAGATCAAGGCCGAGAAGGCGTTGGCGGAAATCTACATGACGCTGACCCCCTGGCAGAAGACCCAGGTGGCTCGGCATCAACAGCGGCCGCATTTCCTCGACTACTGCAAGAGGCTCGTCACCGATTTCACGCCCATGGCGGGCGACAGGGTCTTCGGCGAGGACGAAGCGATCGTGGGAGGGCTCGGCCGCTTTCGCGGACGTTCGATCTGCCTCATCGGCCAGGAGAAGGGCTCGGATATCGAGAGCCGCGTGAAGCACAATTTCGGGATGGCTCGGCCGGAAGGATACCGCAAGGCGGTGCGTCTGATGGAGCTCGCCGACCGTTTCGAGCTCCCCGTCGTGTCGCTCGTCGACACGGCCGGCGCTTACCCCGGCATCGAGGCGGAGGAGCGCGGCCAGGCCGAAGCCATTGCGCGATCGACCCAGGCCTGTCTCGAACTCGGCGTGCCCAATGTGGCGGTGATCATCGGCGAGGGCGGTTCCGGAGGCGCCATCGCGATCGCGACCGCCAACACGGTCATCATGTTGGAACACGCGATCTACAGCGTGATCTCGCCCGAAGGCGCCGCTTCGATTCTCTGGCGGGACCCGAGCCGCGCTCAGGACGCCGCTACCAGCATGAAGATCACGGCGCAGGACCTCTACCGCTTCGCCATCATCGATACCGTCGTGACCGAGCCGGCCGGCGGTGCCCATCGGGACCCGGAAGCCGCCATCGCGGCGACGGGAGACGCCATCGAGGATGCCTTGAGCGGCTTCGACGGCTGGTCGCGCGACGACGTGCGTGCCGCCCGAGCCGACAAGTTCCTGGCGATCGGCCGCCGCTGATCGAGACCTTTCAGGAGTCACCTCAAAGTCGCAGTGCCGGTGAAAATTCCTGTTCCAGGTTGGAACTTTTTGCCTTCATCCGGCGCGGCTTGCGGTAACGGGACCTTAAGCTTAGAACCTTAGGGGTCTCAGGTGGTGAGATCCATCGCGGAGCGCGAGCATTGGATTATAGCGACATGCGGGCACGACGGGCGCTCAGAGTTCTTCCCCGGTTGGCCGCGATCGTGGTCGGTGCGGCTCTTTTGGCCGGCTGCGACGAAAACATCGGGACCACGAGCAACTACCGCGCCTATTCGCCGATCCCCGAAGCGACGCTCGCTTCCATCGATGCCAAGGGCTCGACCAAGAACGCCCCCGTCCTGATCCGTGCCTTCAAGAAAGAAGCGGAGATGGAGATCTGGAAACAGCGCTCCGACGGCCGCTACGTCTACCTGAAGACCTTCCCGATGTGCCGCTGGTCCGGTCAGCTCGGCCCCAAGGTCCGGGAAGGCGATCGGCAGGTTCCCGAAGGCTTCTATACGATCACCCCGGGGTCCATGAACCCCAACTCCGCCTATTACCTCTCCTTCAACGTCGGCTACCCGAACGCCTACGACCGCGCCTGGGGCCACACCGGCGGCTCCATCATGGTGCATGGCATCTGCTCGTCGGCCGGATGCTTCTCCATGACCGATCAGCAGATCGAGGAGATCTACGCCATCATGCGGGAAGCCTTCGCGGGCGGACAGCACGCCGTGCAGATGCAGAGCTTCCCGTTCCGGATGACCGCCGAGAACATGGCCAAGCACCGGCTCGACCCGAACATCGGCTTCTGGCGCGAACTGAAGAAGGGCTCCGATACCTTCGATGTCACGAAGATGCAGACGCCGGTCGGTGTGTGCAACAAGCATTACGTCTTCTCGTCCGCCAAGGGCGGTGCCCGGTTCGATGCTGAATCCGCATGCCCGCCGCTCGATCTCGATGAAGAGGTCATCAAGGCGGTCAGCGACAAGGAGGCGCGGGACGACAGCGAAGTGTCGAACCTGATCGCCAAAGGCTTGAAGCCGATCCGCATCGTGTACGAAGACGGCGGACAAAATCCGGCGTTCTCGCATCGCTTCGCCGAGGTCAGTCGGCCCGACGCCATCGCGGCCCCGCCGACCGAGATCGTGCTCGACGACAGCCCCAAAGCCAAGCCCGTCGCCGTGCAGATCGCCATGGCAAAAGCGGCGGTCTCGACCTCGACCCTCGTCGACAACCTTCCGAAGGCGCCTGCCACCGTCGCGCTGCCGCCTGCGCCGACCGCGGTAGCCTCGGCGTCGAAACCCGTCGTGACGGCGTTGGTCCTCAAAGGTGCTCGTGGGCGCCCCGCCGACGTGACCGGCAGCCTGCCGGGGACCTCGACGGCGGCCGGCGCGGCCGTTCCTGCCACCTTTGCGTCGGCTCCCTCGGCCTATGCCAAGGAAGAGCCTAAGAGCGACACGCAATCCTTCTTCGATCGGGTCATGAACCTTGGCGGCTTGAGGTCGACGACGCCCGACGCTCCGGCCGCGACGACGGCACCGGCGGCTTCGGGGACCGCCTCGGCAGCGTCCGCCAAGCCGGGTCCGCAAGCTTCCCTGGTGCACAAGCGGAAGCTGGATACTAAGCCCGATCCGAAGCCGTCGAAGCCCGACGACACGACGGCATCGTTGAACCCCAACTTCGTAGCCTTGGCTCCGGCGGAAAACTGAGCGTTGTCCCGAACGGGTGTCGACAGTAGGACCCCCGGGAGACCGCCTTGCGGCCTACCGGTTGCTCGGCCAGTGGCACCGACCTGACGTGGCTGCCCGGATAGGCTGCTTGCCCTTCGCCTTCAAGGCTCGCTGAAAACGCCAATGTTGTCGGAGCACGGCACGATCGGGATCCGTGGCTCTTGGATCGGCTCAGCGCCTGGGAACTGAACCCAACGCTGACGACCTACCTCGCCCGTTCCGCCCTGCGCGAGCCCGACGCGCGTTCGTCGCACATCGAGCGCCATCTCATCAGCGGATCAACGCAGCATTGGCGTGGCCTCGCTTCGCAGCGGCACTGACTCCCGCCAACGACAAGCCTCGCCAAGACTGCGCGGGCCACCACGCGTCGACTGTGGTGTCGG
This sequence comes from uncultured Lichenihabitans sp., assembly GCA_964245215.1. GTDB lineage: Bacteria > Pseudomonadota > Alphaproteobacteria > Rhizobiales > Beijerinckiaceae > Lichenihabitans. The sequence goes on along the minus strand of CAXTME010000019.1, from coordinate 9,474 downwards.
CAAGGGCGGAGAGCGCCTTACGGCCGTGAGCCGTGATCGCGAGCCGCGGGGCGGCGCCTCACATGAAGCCCTGGAACGCGTATTCCTTGATGAGCTCCTGGACGAACATCAGGAGAAGCAACAAGATGATCGGCGATACGTCGATCCCGCCGAGATTGGGCAGCACGCGCCGGATCGGCCGAAGCAACGGCTCGGTCAGGGCGTTCAGGAAGTTCCAAACGGAGCGGACAAGGTCGTTCCGAAAATTGATCACGTCGAAGGCCAGCAGCCATGACATGATCGCGGTCGCGATGATCACGTAGCTGTAGAAATCGAGGACGCGAAGGATCAGGTTCAGGAGGGCGTGCATGGAAGCTCCAGCGGGACCCTGACACGGCAGCGTCGGATCCGGCTGGGATCGATGTAGCGAGAGCAGCCCCCGCCTGCAACCCACGGCAAGGTATTCGTCCGGGCGAGTTGGTGGGTCGGACGCAAAGGAGCGTGGCCTTCAGTGTTGCCGCTGAACCGCAGTCCCGTAAAGCCGGACAGAACGCCGTCGAAAAGCCCCTCATCGGCTAGGCTTGATGATAACGTTCGCCTTCATCACGTCGTCATTGCCTTTGTCCGCCCGGTCTGGAGGTTTTGCAGGCGAGTTCCGCCACCGGATTGGTGTTCCGCCGGGCTTGTTCCGTCATGCGTCAGGTTTTGCTCGTTTTTGTCCTGTTGACGACCTGCGGGCATGTCATGGCGCAGATGGTTCTGCCCGGTGCCGTGGCCCCGACGCCCGCGGGCGCTCCGGGGGCACCCGCCGCAAGCCCTCATAAGACCGGTCCGGCCACGAAAGCCAGAACGGCCAGACGCGAAGTATCCGAAGGCAATGCCGCACCGGTTCCGGCAAAAGTCCTACCCGCCACGGCCCTGGCCGGGCAGACCCTGTACCTCAACGGACGTCAGAGCCAGATCCGCTTCGAACTCCGGGAAAGGGCCCTGGTGGTGTCGCACCTGACCCTGACGGGGCAGACGGTAGGGACCGGGGAGGACTGCCGGATCGATGTGGCCGACCTGCCACTGAAGACCTCTGACCTGGGGCAGCCGGACGGCATGGCGCGGATCGGCCTCGCGTTTCCGGCGTGCCCGATCACTTTCGACGTGTTGGCGGATGCAGCCCTGGCGAGCGCCGACCGGTCGAGCTGCGACTTCGAGGCGGCGAAGTGCAAGGTGGATCCGACCGGGCTTTGGGGGCCGCAGGCCTCGACGTTCGGCGCCGATCGCGACAAGACCATCGAGCGTGAGCGCGCCCGGGCCGAAGCCGCGGTCCGCTCCAACTTCAAGCGGCTCCTCACCACCACGAAGGACCGCCCGACCATCATGGGCTATGCCCGCGACCAGGCGCAGTTCTCGTCGACGCGCGAAGAAGTCTGCCAGAGCTACGCGGGGGAAACGAAACACGGCTTCTGCTCGACCCGTCTCACCGAAGCCCGTGCAGCGTCGGTCCGGGCCAAGGCGGACGTCGAGCAGGTCCTCAAGGAGCAACGCAAGAAAAGGCGGCATGCCAAGTCCTGAGGTCCATGACCCAGCAATGCTCAATCATCCTATTCCTTGGATCAATCGTCGAAAGTTCTCACCCACCCTCATGCTGAACCGGCCCGAAGGGCCGCGTCGAAGCACGCAGGGCCGGCTTGGAGACCCTGGAGCATCCCTTCGACAAGCTCAGGGCAGGCTCTTCGACACGACCGCGTTTCCGCGGCCGCTCTCCGCCGGCTTCTCTAACGCGCACTGCGCGCTGGAGCCTCAAGCCGGCTAGGCTCTGGATGAGGCGCGTGTGGAAGACGAGTCAATTCTTTCCGCCGCTGGTCATTCGTCGCTGGCCACAAGGCCTTCCGCGGGGTTGCGCGGATAGCCCCGCAACCGCGCCAGGACGGCCGCGAGCGGGTCCCCGCCGAGCGCCGACGTCACGAAGTCGCCGTGCGCCACGCCGTCTCCCGCATCGACGAAGACGACGGCCCCCGGCGCGATGGTCTGGTTCAGGCTGTCGTTCGTGATCGGGATGCCGCGCGCCTGAAGCCGGCGCCGGAGGGCTTCGTTGCCGGCGCGCGACGATTGACCGTAGAGGCTCACGAAGAACCCCGAGCCCCGATGCTCGACGAAGCTTTCGAACGTGTCGTCTTCGCCGTAGAGCGCGTCGAGCAGCACCACGCCCCGGATCCGCCGCGTCGCGCCGCCGTAGCGGAGCGCCGCCGCCGCCGGCAGATAGCCGCCGCTGTAGCCGACCAGGATCACGGGTGCGTTGTCGAAGACGAATTCGGCGTCCCGCGTCCCGTAGAGCTCCGCGAGGTGCCGGCCCGCCTCGCGCATGAACGTTTCGAAGACGCCCGGCTCCCAGAAACGGCCGGCGCTCGAGTCCTTGGCGTCGAGCGCGAACTGCGGCGCCACCAGCACCGCATTGATGCCCGAGACGGCAAGCTGTCGCGCCACGCCCTGCCGGTCTCTCACGTCGCGCTCCAGCGTGGCTTCGTTGCCGTGGAGGAAAACAACGACGGCAGACGGGCGCCGCGGGTCGAAGCCTTTCGGGATCGAGAGAAGGACACGGCGCTCGTTGTAGGTCTGATCCTCCCACAGCACCCCGTTGCGCAACGATGAGTGGCCGAGGCGGCCATTGTCGTTGACGTCCATGAACGGCTTGTCGCGCCCCGGCGCCATGCCGTGGAACGGAAAGGGCGTCGTGTCGAAACCGACCAGCGCGACTGCGGCCTCCGCCGACGGAGACAGGGCCTTGGTCCGCCGCGTCATGGCGGCGCTCAGGACCGGGGGCGTCGGCGTACAGGCTGCTAGGACAACGGGCAGGGCCGACGCCACGATGAAAGATCTGAAGAGGGCCGCTGGAATCCGCAAGACATCTTGCCCCGTGTGCCGCGACAGCGAATCCTGACCTCGTTCTCGCGACGTCGACCATCGTCCGTGATGGTAATCAAACCTTTAACGGCACCGTCACGGTTCGGCCGGCCGGCCGACCCCGGCCGAGGATCGGTAGGACGACGGCGAAGAAGGCCGGGATCGCCACGAGATAGGCGATGCCGCCGACCGCCAGCACGCGCGACAGGCCGAAGGCCGTTGCGATCAGCGGAACGGCCGCGGCGCCGATCACCGAGAAGCAGCCGTTGATGCCCCAGGCCCAGAGGAACATGTGTTCCTTGCCCAGCCGCGCCAGCCAGGTCATGGCGGTCGGCATCGGGAACCCCATGAGGAATGCGGGAGGCGCCACCGTGAGAAAACAGATCAGCAGCCGCCATCCGTAGGGCAGCGTGCCGATCAGCACGAGCGCCCGGTCGAGGAACAGCCCGTAGCCGATCAGGATGACGCCGATGGCCAGAAGGATGACCGGCAGGACCTGCCGGGCCCGGTCGAGGATCTGTTCCGCCGCGAGGCTGCCGAGCCCCGAGAAGATCAGCATGGCGGTGATCAGGATCGAGGCCGACACCGTGGCGTTGTTGAGTGCGAGCGTGTAGTCGGCGATCAGCCCCACCTCGACCACGATATAGCCGAGCCCGAGGCAGGCGAAGTAGAGGATCGTGCGGCCCTTGCCGGGCGCGTGGGAGAAGATGGTCCGCCACCCGAAGATGACCGGGATGGCCACAAGCGACACGGCCGCCACGGTGGCGATCCCGAGCGTCGCCCAGAGCAACAGGTATCCCCATTCGTCCTGCACGATTTCTAGCCGGTCGAGCAGGAGCGGCAGATCGTGCGGTTTCACATAGGCTGCGAAATAGGGCCGGTCGTTGGTGAGCGGCCGCGCGTCGAAGACGTAGCGGCTGGCGATATCGTCCCAACCTCCGAACACCAGGGCATGCCAGGCGAGGCGCCCCATCTGGGTCGAGGGAAGGACGGCGGGTGCCGGACCCGAGCCGCCGTCGTCGGCTTCCTCGGTGTCGGCCGCGCCGGCCACGGGTGCCCCGCCGGCGGGGGCGACTTCGGAGGATGTCGTCGGGGCCTTGCCGGCGGACGGCGCCGGCGCATCCGAGAAGATGGCATTGCGGTAATCCGTCAGGATCTTGTCGGTCGCCGCGGCGTCGTAGGGGATCCCCGGATAGTAGATGTCGTCGAACGACATGGCGTGGGTGTGATCACGCAGCGTTGCGATCTCGGCCGGCGTGAACCCGCCCCGCTTGTAAAGAACGGTAGCGGTCGACAGGTAGGTCGAGACCGCGAAAAAGTCGTTCTCCACCGCCTGAGGCGCGCCTCGACCCTGAGCGTCGGGATCGACGCCCCGCGCCGCCTCGACGAGCGTACTGTAGAGTTTAAGAACCGACTTCGGCGGTTCTTCCTTGTTCCACAGCGTGATCGACAGGATTCCGCCGGGCTTCAACGCCCGCATATAGGTTTCCATCGCCTGCCGCGTGTAGGCGTATTTCTCGACGATCGCGAACCCGCCCGGGGCCGAAAGGCCGGCGGAATCGGCCAGGCTGAGATCCACGACATCGTAGGAGTTCGGGTGGCCCGCGAGGTAGAGCCGGCCGTCGTAGTCGATCACGCGAACCCGCGGATCGTTCAGGACATCGCCGGTGAAGTCCCGCAGCGTCTTGTCGGTCCGAAAGGCCGAGAGGATGGCGGGGTTCGACTCGGCGACCGTGACGCTCTTCGAGCCGTCTCGCAGTGCCACGGCGGTCGAGATGCCACCGCCGAACTGGATCACGAAGGTCTCGGGGTCCTTTGACACGAGATAGGGGTAGACCATCGGGAGGAAGCGGAAATAGGCCGTCTCGTTCGCAGCGAGGTTCCGGATGATGCCACTCGGCCCTTCGCCGTCGACGTAGAGCCCGAGATAGGCATTGGGCGGGATGCTGGGCAGGTTGAAGGCTGCATTGTCGCTGAGGCCCGGCGCAAAATGCAGGTAGGAACTGCCGTAGACCGCGATGTCGCCGAAGGGCGAGTAGTTGCGGTAGACGAGGTGGCTGTCCGGAAACTTGCGGGCGTAGCTGATTCCCTTGTAGTCCGACACGGCGAGGGTGTTGAGGCCGAGCGCCGGCGGCAGGAGGAAGTGGGCCACGACCGCGGCGGCCCCGACCACCGCCAGCATCCCGATATTGCGTAGCACCTTGCCCCTGCGGGAGGCGACGAACCAGAAAACGCCGCCGACGAGCGCCAGACAAACCGGGACGACGACGAGGTTCTCGGGCGGCAGCAGGAACAGCGTCCCCAGAAAGACCAAGCCACCGAGGCCGGCGCCGACGAGATCGGCGAAGTAGACCCTGGCGAAGAAGCGGTCGGCCTTCAGAAACACCGTACCGAGAAACAGCGCGCCGGCCAGGAACGGCACGAGGTAGAGCGCGAAATTGGCCGCCAGACGCCACTTCTGCGCCGGGTCCGAGACGAGGAAGATGGCATTGAACGGGACCTGCTGGGCCAGAAGGTTCGCGGCGATCAGCAGGGGCGCGAAGAGGACGAGCGACGTGCCGGCCACGGCCCGCCAGTGCCGGGCGAAGAACCCCTTGCCGATGCACATGATGGCGCTGATGAGGCCGAAGGCCAGCATGGCAAGGCTGACCACCAGCGAACCGAAATGCGCCCAGGACCCGACCGAGAAGATCCGCATGATGCAGATCTGCAGCGCGATGACGGCGCCGGCCACGAGGCCCACTCCGAAGTAGAGCGGCAGGCTTGGGCCGAGCGGGGGGGCCGAAACCTGGTCTCTCATCGGCCTTGCCCTGCTGGGGTTCCGGCGCGGTCGGCGCGCCGGTTCACTTGTTGTGGTTGCCCTGGATCGCGTCGCCTTCGAGCTTGGTGAACGGCACGAACGGGACGACTTTATTGAAGATGTCCGAGCGCGCCACGCTGATCGTGCCGTCGGCCGCGACGTTCTTCTCGACTTTCAGCACGCGCTGCGCACCCGGCGGCCCGACCGGGATCACCATGATGCCGCCGGGCTTCAACTGCTGGAGCAGCGGCGGCGGAATATGATCGATCCCGCAGGTCACGATGATCTTGTCGAAGGGGGCGCTCTCTTCCCAGCCGTAATAGCCGTCGGCGTTCTTCGACGTGATGCCCTTGAACTCGGTATAGCCCTTGCCGATCAGTTCGTCGTAGGTGCCACGCGTCCGCTCGGCCAGCGGCTTGATGATCTCGATCGACCACACCTTGTCGGTGAGATGGGAGAGGTAAGCCGATTGGTAACCCGAGCCGGTGCCGATCTCGAGAACCTTCTCGCCGGGCTTGACGTCGATCGAACTCGTCATGCGAGCCACGGCGTGCGGCCCCGAAATGGTTACGCCGTAGCCGATATCCAGGAAGGCATGATCGTAAGCCCGCGCCAAGTTCGGCGTGCGCACGAAGTACTCGCGCGGCGTCAGCAAGAACGCCCGGCCGTCCTTGGCGTCCCAGACATCCTTGTTGTGCAGCAGGGCCTGGTAGCGGTCCCAGTGCTCGCCGAGATAGTTCGGGTCCTCGCCTCGGTTTTCGACCATCCATTTGATAAAGGCGTCTCGGCTATCGATGGGCGGAGACAATGCGGCGTCGTAAGGCTTCGGAACGTCGGCCAACGCGAAACGCGGCCCCAACGTCGAGACCGCGACGACACTTGCCGCTCCGATGAGAAATGTACGACGATCCAAACCCGCCTCCGTAGGCCATGTCCGTGCCCGGCAGCCTGTCAAATCACGCTATGGGCGACGCCGCGTTTTAGCAAGCGAGGGTGAACCGGCTTTGAACGCCGCATTCTGGCGTTTGCATGACGAGGCCGCCGCCGTAGCGCTCGGCCGATAGGGGGCCGAGCTGAAGCTCAGCCGCGCTGTCGGCGGGTCACTCGCCGACGAAGTTGCCTGGTGGAAGGTCTCGACCCTCGCCCACACTACAAAATCGGCGATTCATCTGAGCCATGCCTCGGCCTTGCGTTCATCGCGCGTTCATGCAACAGACCACTATCCGGACAAAAAAAGACCGACCCGAAGGCCGGCCCAAGTCTAGGGAGGAAACGCCCAAGAAGGGCATGCGCCCCGAGAGGCGCGCCGATCAAGCTACGCTGCAGCGCACAAAAAGCAAGCCCTCTCGTGGGCCATTTCTGCTTGGTGCTGTTTCGGACGCTCAGCCTGCCAGTGCAGCGGGCGGGGTTTGAAATCAGTGCTTCCGGGGCACTCCGAAAATCACATTCGTCCTACAAATGACGTCGGCTATGGCGATATTAGTGCGACAGATGCAAAGCAATTACTGAGAACAGCGATTTCGAATATTGTTGGATCGATCCAAGCGATTGCATCGAGCGAGATTGCATCGTTGACGTACCACCGGGTTCGAGGGGTATGTCGTATGGCGGCAGTTATCGTTGTTATCGGAGGGATCGGCGTTGCAGCCCTCGTCGCTATCGCGTGGGTCGTTTTCAGGTGAGGACCACGGGTAGCCCGCAGGCTCGGAACCGCGGCAACTCGGGTCGAGCAGGGAAGCGGCATCAGCGCGCCACCTCTGCTGTTCGTTTCCGAAGCCTGCAGGACCTCGATCAATCCTTCAGGAAACAGCAGCGCACGATTTCGCGAAACAGATGCTGCATCGCTTTCCGATCGCCGATCGTGGTTCCTTCCTCGAACACTTTGGGAAAGGTCTCCGCGTCGCTCCGCTTGGCGATGGTGAACGATACGACGTTGTCTTCCCGCATCGCCAACCGCATCTCGATCGAAGGCGCACCGGGCCGTGCGAAGCTCACGACATAGGCGGGCTGCCACGTCGGCGGAAACGACTTACGGACCTTGATGGTGACGTCGAGGAGGTCCTCGGCCCCGTTATAGGCACGCTGCAGGGTAGCGATAACGCCATAGACATCGTCCCATCGAGCCGCCGCCTCTTCTCGAAGCGTCTTGCGGTCCCGCAGCGTGACCGGCGGTTTTCGGGGCCAAAGCGCTGCGGGCGGACGACGAGCGCGCAGCGCCCGTCTCATCTTGACGAGGGTCGAGATGTCCTGCTGGGGGGTAAAGCTCATGTCGGGCTCCCACATGCGATCCGCCCGTGAGAAAGCCGACTTTGTCTTAAAGGAGGATTGAGCCTGACGATGGGCTTCGATCCTTCTGCAGACGTGATGAGCAAATGGCCTAAACCCTCATGCTCGGCGCGATTTACACGGAACGGGAGCCGGTCCATAGCCTTCGAACGAGGTCGATCGGGACCGGGAGCGCGACATGGCGGGATGGCTCGGGGGCATCGGCGACGCCTTCGCGGACCGCAATTTCCGCATCTATTCGATCGGTTCGATCCTGTCCTGGCTCAGCTTCTTCGTGCAGATGGTCGCGATGTCCTGGACCACCTGGGAACTGACGCATTCGACGAGATGGCTCGCCATCATAGCGCTCCTCGACATAGCGCCGAACCTGATCTTTCTGCCGCTCGGCGGCGTGCTGGCGGACCGCTTCGATCGCTTCCGGATGGTGCTGCTCGCCTATGGCGCGGCCTGGCTCCACGTCGTGGCTCTGACCCTGCTGGCCTATACCGGCACGCTCACCATCGGCCCGCTCGCGGCGCTGGCCTTCCTGCACGGCCTCATCCACAGCTTCAGCGTGCCGGCCGCCTACGGGATGATGCCGCGCTTCATCGCGCGCGAACGGCTCTCTTCGGCGATCGCCGTCAGTTCCGCCTATACGCAGTTCGCTGTTTTCGCCGGGCCGGCCTTGGCCGGCTGGATCATCCTGCATCACGGCGTCGTGGCCGCCTACGCGACCAACGTGGTGGGCTATCTCGTCTATTTCGCGTCGGTGGCCTTCCTGCGCACGCCGGAAACCTATCGCGCCCCGCCGCCGAGCGGACGCTCGGTCCTCGGCGACATCGGGGACGGTGCGTCCTACATCATCGGCCACCGCGGGATCTCGGCACTGCTTCTGCTGATGCTGATGGGCGACGCCATGTCGACGACCGTCTATCAGATGCTGCCCGCGATCGCCGACAAGATGCTGTCGAGCGGCGTCGCTGGGATGTCGAGCCTGATGTCCTCGGCGGGGCTCGGTGCCACGCTGTCGGCACTCTGGCTCGCTCACGGCGGTGCCGGGAGGGCGACCCCCATCCGCGTGCTCTGGGCCTTCCTGGCCTTCGCCCTGGCGGTGGCGGCCCTGATGTTCACCACCTCGCTCGCGGCCGCGGCCTGCGTGATGGCGGTGTTCGGGTTCGCGGGCGAGGCCCGGCGGACCGGAACGGTTTCGATCCTGCAGACATCGATCGCCGATACGCAGCGCGGGCGCGTGATGAGCACGCAGTTCATGTTCCAGCGCGTGGCCGGTGGCATAGGGACGATCCTCATCGGCTCGGAAGCCGAGAAGACCGGTTTGCGAACCCCGATGCTGGTCGCCGCAGTCCTGGCGATCGCCGCCTGGGGCGTGGCCTTCAGCAACCGCGACCGCATCGTGGCGGCCTTTCGGCAGTCCGCATGATCGGCGAGGAGGCCCGGCGCGGCATCACGTCGAAGTCGGCCGCCGCAGCGTGTGGGTTCTTATCATGCCTTGTAGCGCCTGCCTCTCGATGACAGACTAG
>CAXTME010000018.1:2617-56057 GCA_964245215.1 uncultured Lichenihabitans sp. | reverse complement strand
CCCGGACGGACCGTCAGGATGATCCCGTTGAGGATCGCCCACCACAGCACACGATTGACTTCGATGACACGGCGGTCCGACAGGAACTCCTTCAAGTATCGTCGCATCGACCAGTAATCGGTGGCGTCAGGTGTGCCCAGATTCGTGAGTAGCACGCCGATGCGCCGGGGCTTCACGGCCGGATGGCCGGCCGGCAATGGACCCGTCGCGGTATCGATGCTGGAGTGAACGTTCATCGGGTCTCGATTTCTGCGACGGGCCATTGGGCGTGCAGATGGTGGACCGGGCCATGGCCGCTCCCCACGCTCAATTGCCCGCTTTCGGCAATGGCCGTCGTCAAATAGATTTTCGCGGCCCCGACCGCATCGGCCAGGGCGAGGCCGCGGGCCAGATAGGCCGCTATCGCGGAAGATAGCGTGCAACCCGTGCCATGTGTGTTGCGCGTTTCGACGCGTGCCGCGCGGAAGAACTGGAGATCGGTTCCGTCCGACAGGAGGTCGACGGCGTCGCCGCCCAAGAGATGACCACCCTTGATCAGAACCGCCCGGGCGCCGCGACGATGCAGTTCTCCGGCGGTCGCCCGCATGGCGTCCTCGTCCTCGGCGATCGGCAGGTCGGCAAGGCGCGCGGCTTCCGGCAGGTTCGGCGTGATCACGGTCGCCAGCGGTAGCAGATGCTCGCGCAGGGCCTCCACGACATCGGGGTCGCCCAGGCTGTCGCCGCTCGTTGCCACCAGAACCGGGTCGAGCACCACAGGGATCCTGGGATAAAGGGTGAGCCGCGACGCCACGATGCGGGCGATCTCGCCTGTCGCCAGCATGCCGATCTTGACGGCTGCGACGTCGACATCCGCGAAGACGGCATCGATCTGGGCCGCGAGGAACGCGGCCGGGGGTACGTGCACGCCCGTGACGCCTCGGGTGTTCTGGGCCGTCAACGCGGTCAAGGCCGCCATGCCGTAGCAGCCGAGCGCCGAGAAGGTCTTGAGGTCGGCCTGGATGCCGGCGCCGCCGCTCGGGTCGGAGCCTGCGATGGAAAGGACGTTGGGGATCATGGCCGGTTCCGGTTCGTTCGTTCGCCGACGCTTAGACCGAACGGCTCGCCGATGCACTCTCTCGCTTTGTCCGAGAGAGTGCGAACGACTTTGAGGATTGCGTTTGCGAAGTCCGCATCGTCAAACACACTTGCGGCTCACGGTTTTCTGTGGGTACATAAATACGATGCGGATCACGTCGGACCCGAGGAAGCGAGAAAAGACGAAAGCTGAACGTGGTTTGGATTTCGAAGATGCGGCTGAGGTTTCAGCGGACCGGTGTTGACGATTCCCGACCTCCGCCGCGACTACGGAGAGGATCGCTTCATTACTTTCGGCCTGATTGCAGGTCGCCTGGTTGTCCTGGTCTGGACGCCACGCAACGATGGCCGCCATGTCATATCAATGAGGAAGGCCAATGACCGGGAAGAGAGGCGGTTTCGGCAGCGACTTGGCGAAGGTTGATGCCTATGAGAACACGGCCGCCGATTACAATGAAGTGCCCGAACTCACGGACGACGACTTCGCACTCGGAACGTGGCAGCTCGGCAGCAAGCCCGTCAGTCCCTCCGAAGGCCAAACCGCGATGGCGGCCAAGATCAGACCGCGCGGACGACCTGCTCTCACCGGCGGTAAGGAGCATGTCAATCTTCGAGTCGATCGTGACGTCATGGCGGCATTTCGAGCCACAGGGCCGGGCTGGCAGAGCCGTATGAACGATGCCTTGAGGAAGGCAGCCGGGCTTTGACGCGATCCGGCCTCAATCCCATTCCGCGAAGTGCCGCTGCACCTGGCCGATAAAGGTCGCACGCCGCTGCGGCGTCGTGTGGTTCATGTCGTGCAGCGCGAGGTAATCGCAATCCGCACCCCGCGCCATCTGGACCCGAAGGGCGCGCTTGAAGAAACGCTTTGGCGGGTCGCCCGCGAGATAGGTCCGGAGGCGGTCGCCGCCATAGGTGCAGATGGCGGCGAGCTTGCGGATATGGCGCAGCTTGAACGCGAGATTGCCTTTGGCATCGAGGTCGAACGCGACACCGGGGATCAGCACGCGGTCGATATAGCCCTTGAGGATCGCCGGAAATCCGTAGTTCCACACCGGATGGACCAGGACGAGAGCCTCGGCCGCCGTGAGGCGTGCCGCATGTTCGCCGACAAGCCGCCGGTTGATCGCGGTATCGTGGTAATCGAGGCGCTCCTGCCGGCTCATCACCGGGTCGAAGCCTTCGGCGTAAAGGTCGCAGTCGTCGATCGTATGGCCGCCCTTCGTCAGCGTCTCGACCACGGCCGCATGGAGCGCCGCCACGAAGCTCGTTTCGACCGGATGGGCATAGAGCACCAGCACCCGCATGGTCCGGGCCTCAGGACCTGGTCAGCGACGGGAAAAGATACGTTTTTCCGTCCTTGAAATCGAAGGTCGGATCGTCCCAGGCGATCATCTTGCCCGGGTTGAGCAGCCCGCGCGGGTCGGCCTCGCGCTTGAACGCGAGCTGCGCCTCGTCGGTCTGCTTCATGCCGCCTTCCTCCAGCGTATAGCGATGCGGGTTGAAGATCGGGGCACCCATGTCCTCGTGGATCCGGATGATCTCTTCGAGGCGCTCCTCGGTGGTGAAGCGCACCAGGGGCAAGCCGAAACAGGTGATCTTGCCGTCGAGCCGCACGAATTCGAGATGGCCCATGACTTCGTCGCCGAAGCGGGCGTGGATCTCGCGCACGAGACGCAATTGGTCCGGGAACGGATAGAGCACCTGGAGATAGGTGATCGCGGGATCGACCCGGATGGCGCGAAGCGTGGTGTGGTTCCAGGCGAGTTCGTAGTTCGGCGGCAAGCCTTCGCGCTCGTGTGCCGTCGCCCGTGCCGTATCCAGCAGGGTCTCGGCCCCGCCGAAGCGGCGGGCAAACAGACGGAACGCCTCGAGCCCCTGCGGCGCTACGGTCACCAGGACGATACTCGCGCCGGCCGGAACCAACCCCTTGTGGCGTAGGAAATAGGTCTGCGGCACCGGTGCCGCGATTGGCGTGATGAGCTTCGTCAGGATGCCGTCCTGCTCGCCCAGGGCATTGCCGAAGGCCGCGGCCCGCTCGAAATCGGCGAAACCCACGATCACGTCGACCCAGTCATACGTGGGAGCCAGCGGCACCTCGACCTCGGTGATGATTCCGTTGGTGCCGTAGGCATGGGCGACCTTGGGCAGGTCTTCGCCCGAGAGCCGCAGCAGCCGCGGGCTCGCCTCCATGGTGGCGACCGTGATGCCGAGAATGTTGCCGAGGTCGCGAAGGCTCCCCCAATGGATGGAGCCCACGCCGCCGGAGCCGCCCGCGATGAAACCGCCGAGCGAGGCCGTCCTGTAGGTCGAGGGATGCATCCTGAGCTCCTGGCCCGAATGCGTCCGCGTGTGCCGATCGATTTCGGCCAGGATGGCGCCGGGCTCGCAGCGCAGTCGACCGGGAGCCACCTCCGCGATGGTCGTCATCTCGGCGAGGTTCAGGATGATGCCGCCGTCGAGCGGCATGGCTTGTCCGTAATTGCCGGTGCCCGCGCCGCGCGGCGTCACCGGGATCCCGAGCGCAAAGGCCGTGGCCAGGACTTCCAGGACTTCGGTCGACGACCGCGGCGTCACGACGGCCTCGGCTACGAGATGATCGAGCTGGCGCCGGAGGATCGGCGAGTACCAGAAGAAATCGCGACTCTTCTGTTTGACCAGGGCCGGATGGGTCTCGACCTTGATGCCGGAGCCGAGGCGCGCCATCAAGCCTTCGATGTCGTGCGGCGTCCCGGTCATGGCTTCAGGCCCCGAAGATGATCGAGCCGTGCATAGGCCGGCGCTTCGGCCGCGATGGGCCGTCCGGCCCGCACCACGGTCCGATCTGTCTGCGGCCGGGACATCCATTCGGAGAGGCTTCTCGCACCGAAGAGGATGAAATCGGCTGGGCCGCCGGCCCGCAGGACGCCGAAACTCTCCCGGCGGAGGATCGCGGCGGGCGTACGGGCGACGCTCTCGGCCCAGGCGCCGAAGGGATGATCGAGCTGCAGGATCCGCGTGCCCTCTCGCCAGACTTCCGACATGTCGAGATCTCCGTAGGCGTAGAACGGGTCGCGGGTGTTGTCGCTCGCGATGACGACCGGGACGCCTCCGCGTGCGAGTTCCTTCAAGGCCGTCACACCGCGCCAGCGGGGTGTCGACAGGCCCGATCGATCGCCCTCGCCTCGGTCCTGAAGGTACATGTTGCACAAGGGCAGCGACACGATCGAGAGCCCCGCCCGAGCCACGACGTCGATCGTGCGCTGCCGGTCAGCTTCCGGCATGACGGCCAGAGAGCAGCAATGGCCGACCAGGATCCGTCCCTCGAACTTGTGGCGCAGGGCCGTCTCGGCGATCGTGGCCAGGGTGTTGAACGACGGATCGCCGGTCTCGTCGGCGTGAAAGTCGAGGTCCCAGCCGCGGTCGCCCGCGAGGCGAAAGATCCGGTCGAGCCCGGGCTGCAGAGCCGGGATCGGGAACGTGACGGCGCCGAACACGGTACCGAACTGCCCCACCATGTCGACCGCATCGGCGAAATTGCGGTCGTCGAGCGCGAGGTCTATGCCGAAGAGCGGCGAGGCCTGGAGGTCGATCCGGTCCCGCCAGAGATCGCGGAGTTCGGCAAAGACCGGCCAAGAGATGCGGGTCTGCGGCCCGACGCTGTCGATATGCGTGCGGATGGCCGCGGTGCCGTGCGCATAGGCGCAATCCAGCGCGAAGGCCATGCGGTGGCGGACGTCCTCGGCCGTCCAGTCGGCGGCGCGGTCGGCCGCGACTTTTGCCAGCGCGCCCGCGAAGGTTCCGTCCGGGTTGGGAGAGCGGGGTGCGATGTGGCCCTTGTCGAGATGCGTGTGGGCGTCGACGAAGCAGGGGAGGACCATGGCGCCGCCGGCCTCGACGAAGGGCAGCTCGGACGGCAGAGCCGCGCTGGCCGGCAGGACGGCCTCGAGCGTGTCGCCCGCCACGACGAGGTGCACGGAGGCGAGCTCTCCGGGGCCGGCTGATGCCGCAACCGCAGCCTCGATCAATCCGGGGGGAACCCGGACGTCTCGGATACCCCAGCGCGTCGCGACGGCGGGAAGCGTGAGCCGCATCATCGGCCGCGCTCCCTGGCGCTGTCGTGCCAGCGGTGGAGCAGCAGATGCGTGAGGAGCGAGAACGCCACGTAGATCAGGATGCCTGTGACGGAGATCAGCGCCAGGGCAGCGAACATCCGCGGGATATTGAGACGGAACCCGGCCTCGACGATGCGGAATGCCAGGCCCGAGCCTTTGCCGGCCGAACCCGCCGCGATCTCGGCCACGATGGCACCGATCAGCGCCAGCCCACCGCCGATCCGCAATCCGCCGAGAAAATAGGGCAGGGCGGCCGGCATGCGCAGATAGAGGAACTGCTGCCAGCGGCTCGCGCGATAGAGCTCCAGGAGTTCGATCAGCCCGTGGTCGGCCGAGGCGAGCCCAAGGGTGGTGTTGGACAGGATGGGAAAGAAGGCCACCAGGAACGCGCAGACCAGCACCGCGGTCGAGGGTTCGAGATAGATCAGCAGGAGAGGCGCGATCGAGACGACGGGCGTGACCTGCAGGATGACGGCGAAGGGGAAGAAGCTCCGCTCGATCCACTTCGCCTGCGTGAACAGCACGGCCAGGACGACGCTGCCGACCGTGGCGAGGAGCAGCGCCGTGACGGTGATCCGGAGCGTCACCAGCATGGCGGCCGAGAGGATGCCCCAATCCTTCACCAGCGTCTGTCCGATGACGCTGGGAGCGGGAAGGATATAGGGCGGGATCTCGTTGATCCTCACCACAGCCTCCCAGCCTCCGAGCGCCAGGGCCAGGATGACGGCAGGCAACAGGAACTCGCCCGATCGATGCGGCAGGAGGCTCCGCCACGCGGCGTCGCGCGCCGTCGTGGTCGCTGCCTTCGCGACGGAGGCCGAAAGATCATCGACGGGTTCGAGCGCGCTCATAGGTGTTCCTCCGCGCCCATGGCCCCGTGGAGCGCTTGCGACGCGCGCCGGCAGGTCTCGTTGTAGAGGCTCGTCGTGCGGAAATCCTCGGTGCGACGAGGCGGGGCAGGAACCAGGATGGTCTCGACGACGCGGCCCGGACGGGACGCCATGACGACGATCCGGCTCGACAGGTAGACACTCTCGTAGACCGAGTGCGTGACGAAGACGACCGTCGTGCCGAGCTCGGCCTTGAGGGCCACGAGGTCGTCGTTGAGCCGGAACCGCGTGATCTCGTCGAGAGCCGCGAAAGGTTCGTCCATGAGGAGCAACCGAGGTCTCAGGACGAGGGCACGGGCGATCGACACCCGCATCTTCATGCCGCCGGAGAGCTCGCGCGGGTAGCTTTGCAGGAACTTCGTGAGTCCGACGCGGCCGAGCGCCTCTTCGATGCGCGGCGAAGCCTCGCGGCGGCCGATCTTCCGCAGGCGGAGCGGCAGGAAGACGTTGTCGAAGACCGTGGCCCAGGGCATGAGGGTCGGCTCCTGAAACACGAACCCGACCTCGGGCTGCGTGCCCGACCAGGCCACTGTTCCGGTGCTCGGCTCGGCGAGGCCGGCGAGGATCCGGAGCGCGGTCGATTTTCCGCAGCCGGACGGTCCGATGAGCGACAGGAACTCGCCATCGAGCACGTCGAGGTCGAGCCGGCTCAGCGCGACGGTGCCGTTTCCGAACGATTTGGAGATGCCCCGCAGCTCGACGAGGTTTCGAGGTCGAGTGTCCTCGGCCGAAGCCGCAACGCTGCGGTCCTGCGCCACGGAGGTTGTCAGCTCCACGCCTGGTCCGCTCTCAAACCTGCCCGACGATGTCGCCGATCATGATCACGGGTTCCTTGTTGCTGAAATTCGGCACGTCGCCCAGGACCGCGCCGCCCTCTGCCGCGATCGCGGCTTTGAACTGGTCCGGATGGTCGAACTCCAATGTCGCCATGACGCTGTAGATCGCCTGGCCACCCTGCGGCGTCCCGAGGAAACGCGTGACGCGCCAGCCTTTGAT
Organism: uncultured Lichenihabitans sp.; assembly: GCA_964245215.1. Lineage (GTDB taxonomy): Bacteria > Pseudomonadota > Alphaproteobacteria > Rhizobiales > Beijerinckiaceae > Lichenihabitans. The sequence continues at coordinate 49,003 of CAXTME010000018.1, read as the reverse complement.
CCCGTGCGCCGCGAAGCGTTCCCCGACGAGGGGCATGTGCTTCGCCATGTAATAGTCGAGGTCGAAGGTAGCGTCTTCGACATTAGGGTAGAGGACCGTGATCGCGGTAGCCATGACATTACCTCTCGGGCTCAGTTCTTGGGGGCGAGGTCGAGGCCGACCTTTTTGTTCACGAACTGCAGCGTATAGGTCTTCTTGTAGTCGAGGTCACCGGCGATCACCCCGGCTTTCACCATTTTGTCGAAGAAGTCCTTCTGCTTCTCATCCGTCATGGCGCCGATGCCGAGCGTCTTGGTGTCGCCGGAATCGACGATCCCGTATTGCTTCATCTTGGCGATCGAATAGGCGATCTGATCGTCGGAGATATCCGGATTGTCCTTCTTGATGGCTGCGTTGGCCTTGGCGTTATCGCCGTAGAGATAGTTGTACCAGCCGACCATCGACGCATCGACGAAGCGTTGCACCAGATCGGGATGCTGGCTCACCATGTCGAGTCGGGTCTCGATCGTCGTGGCATAAGTGCTGAAGCCATAATCGGCCAAGAGGAAGACGTTCGGCTTGAAGCCGCCCTGACGCTCGACCTCGAACGGTTCCGCGGTGAGGAACCCTTGCTGCACCGCGTGTTTGTCGGCCAGAAAGGGTGCGGTGTTGTACGAGTACGGCTTCACCATGTCGTCCGAGAAGCCGTAGGCCTGTTCCATCCAACGGTAGAACGACGACAGCGCATCTTTCGACACGAAGATCGGCGCTTTCTTCAGGTCCTCGAACTTGTCGAGGCCGACGCCGGGATGCGACATCACGATCTGTGGATCCTTCTGCATCACGGCCGCGACATCGATGATGGGGACTTTCTGTTCCAGCGCCGAATAGGCCTGGATCATGTCGTCGCCCATGTAGAAGTCGATCTTTCCGGCCGGCAGCAGGATCAGGTTGTTGGCCTGCGGCCCGCCCGGAAGGATCGTGACGTCGAGCCCGTATTTGGCATAGGTCCCGTCGGCCACGGCCTGGTAGAATCCACCATGCTCGGCCTCGGCCAACCAATTCGTGCCCATGGTGACATGATCGGCTGCAACCGCCGCGAGAGGCGCCAACGAGGCGAGACCCGCGAACACGCATCCTAACCGAGCCGAATTTCGCATCCGTGTCATCTCCTATCCATGGCTGCTCGGGCGACTGCAAAGGCCATGCCCGCGCGCGATGCCACGGCCCTGGCACCAGGCTTCGCCAACTCTCGTTCACCTGCAAGAGATCGTCCGCTGCATCGCCCAGGACATCCACCGGACGGCCATCGCGGCATTCTCGCCCCCGAGGCAGGGACCGACGCGCCTTTCCGCCCGACACCCGGCGCGAACGGCTTGCACGGCTGGCACAGGACTTTTAGCCTGCGGCCATGTTCGATCGTCTCAATCCGTCCAGCATCCATCCTCCTTTCGCCCGCTATGCGCATGGCGTCGTGGTCGAGGCCGGGGCCCGCATGGTGTTTTGCTCGGGGCAACTCGGGATCGGGCCCGATGCCACGATCCCGGCCGACGTCGAAGCCCAGGCCGCCCTCTGCTTCGAGGCCATCGCGGCGATCCTGGGCGAGGCCGGGATGGGCCTTTCGGATCTGGTCCGGATCAACGCCTATGTGACGGGACGCGAACACCTGGCCGGCTACATGGCGGTCCGGGACCGCGTCGTGACCGCGCCCCCGCCGGCCTCTACTTTGATGATCGTGTCGGGCTTCGCTCGCGCTGAATTCCTGGTCGAAATCGAGGCAATCGCGGCAACATCCGCTTAAGCGGGAGGCATCGGATGACGCTACCGGCAAAGAAGTTCTGGACCGAGATGACCTGGACGGATTTTCAGGACGCCGAGATGGACCGCGTCATCGCGGTCTTGCCGGTCGCCGCGGTGGAGCAGCACGGCCCGCATCTGCCGGTCGGCGTCGACACCTACATCATGGAGGGCTATCTCCGAAGAGCGGTCGAGCGCATACCGACCGAGCTTCCGGCCCTGTTCCTGCCCATACAGGCCATCGGCAAATCCAACGAGCACATCGAGTTTCCGGGTACCCTGACGTTGTCGGCCGAGACCGTGCTCCGCGCCTGGTTCGAGATCGGCGAAAGCGTCTACCGGGCCGGCGTCCGAAAACTCGTGATCGTCAACTCCCACGGTGGCAACATCCCGCCGCTCGACATCGTGGCGCGCGAGCTCCGTGTGAAACTCGGCATGCTGGTCGTCGTGGCGTCGTGGAACCGCTTCGGCTATCCGGACGGACTTTATGGCGCGGGCGAGCGCGTGCACGGGATCCATGGCGGCGAGGTCGAGACTTCGCTCATGCGGGCTTTCCGGCCCGAACTCGTGCGGGACGGTGAGGTGAGGGACTTCGCGCCAAATTCCATCGGCATCGAGCGCGACTTCACCTGGCTCCGCGTCACGCAGCCGATAGGGTTCGGCTGGATGGCACAGGATGTCTCGCCCCGGGGCGCCATGGGCAATGCCGCCGCCGGCACCGCGCAGAAGGGCGAAGCTTCGGCCGATTACGGGGCCACGGCATTCGTCGAACTGCTGCAGGACGTCGACGCCTTTGACCTAGGCCGGCTCGAGAGCGGGCCTCTCAAGGTCGAGATGTGACGCGCCGGCCTGTCTCGGGGGGCTGCGCCGAGCTCAGCTGAACAGCGAACGAAGCTGGCCGATCAGGAAGGAGCGCCTGGTCTCCGAGAGCTTCGCCAGAAATGTTTCGGCCCACCGGTCGATATCGTTCCTGGCGATGCGCTCGAACATCGATCGGAAACGCGCCTGACGCTCGTCGAGCGGCATCTCGAGCGCCATGCGCATCGCCTGGGCCATGCCTTCGGTCTCGTGAGGGTTGACGATGAGGGCGGCGTCGAGTTCGGCGGCCGCACCAGCGAACTGCGACAGGACCAGGACGCCCGGATCTTCCGGATCCTGGGCCGCCACATATTCCTTGGCGACGAGATTCATCCCGTCCCGCAACGGTGTCACCAGGGCGGCGTTGGCGATGCGGAAGATCCCGGCGAGGTCCGAGCGCGGATAAGACCGGTTGATATAGCGGATCGGCGTCCAGTCGGCCTCGCCGAAACGCCCGTTCACCGCGCCGACCAACCGGTTCACGTCCTGCGACATGTCCTCGTACTCGGGAATTTCCTCGCGGCTCTTCGGCGTCACCTGGAGGAAGCTCACCTTGCTGCGCCAGTTCGCCTCCGTCTCCAGAAAATGGCTGTAGCCCTCGATGCGATGCACGATGCCCTTCGAATAGTCGAGCCGGTCGACACCGACGAAAAGCTTTCCTCCGAGGAGGCTCTCACGAAGCTCCCGCGTGAAATCGGACTGCACGGCTTCGACCGCGACCGCGGCATAATCGGCGGTTTCGATCCCGACCGGAAAGGCCCCTATCCGGACCACCCGCCCGTCGATCGCGTAGGAGGTCCCGTCCCGCCCCACGTGAGCCCCCGTCATGCCGAGGAAGCGGCCGTAATTGTCACGGTCGTTCTCGGTCTGGAAGCCCACGAGGTCATAGTGGCTGAGCGCGCCGACGCTCTGCTCCTGACGCGGGATCGTGAACAGCAGGTCGGCCGGCGGGCAGGGGATGTGGAGGAAGAAACCGATGGGATTGTTGAATCCCCGGGTCCGCAGCTCACGCGCCAGGGGGATCAGGTGATAGTCGTGGACCCAGATCACGTCGTCGGGCTGAAGCAGCTTCGCCAAATGGTCGGCGAACAGCCCATTCACCCGCAGGTAGCCCGTGAGATCCGAGCGATTGAATTCGGCAAGGTCGACGCGGTAATGGAGAATCGGCCAGAGCACGCGGTTGGCGAAACCGTTGTAGTATTCCTGGTAATCCGCGGTCGACAGCCCCGTCACGACATAGGTGATGTTGTCGCGCACCGCCGTCGCGGGCTCGACGTCGGGATCCTCCTCGACCTTCCCGCTCCAACCGAACCAGAGACCCGGCCGGGTTTTCAGCGCGGCGTTGACCGCAACCGCCAAGCCCCCCGGCGGCGGCGGATGGCCTGGCTCCGGGACCGTGACGCGGTTCGAGACGATAACCAGTCGGCTCACCAACGGTCCTCCCAGCTTTGGGACAAGCGCATGGCCGAGTTGATGATTCCGGCCATGGAATAGGTTTGGGGAAAGTTACCCCACAATTCGCCTGTGGCCGCATCGAGATCTTCGGACAGGATGCCGAAGGCGTTGCGGTGGCTCAGCACATCTTCGAACCGCTCGCGTGCCTCTCCATGTCGACCGGTTTGCGCTAGCGCGTCAATGTACCAGAAGTTGCACACAAGAAAGGCCGTCTCGGGAAGGCCGAAGTCGTCGGGCGCGGTGTAGCGCATGATACGGCCATCCTGCATGAGTTCCCGTCCGATGAGGTCGAGCGTTTTCAGAAAACGCGGGTCATGGGCGTCGATCATACCGAGTTCGGGCAGCAACAGCACGCTCGCATCGAGTTGAGGGAGGCCCCATGCTCCGACAATGGCCTGCCGCTCCTCGCTCCAAGACTCGTGTAGCACGCGGTCGCGAATCCTTGTCGCCTCCGCGGTCCACTCGGAATGTTCGCGTGCGAGGCCGAGGCGGCCCGCGATCCGAGCCAAACGGTCACAGGCGGCCCAGCACAGGGTCGCCGAGTAGGTGTGGGTATGTTGCCGACCGCGAAACTCCCAGAGCCCCGCATCGGGCTCGAAGGCGTATCTCGCGGCTTGGCGCCCGAGCACTTCGAGCCGACGAAACAGGGCTTCGTCGCCCATCTTTGGCAGGCGCTCGTCGACGAACATCTGGGTTGCGCCGAGCACGACCGAGCCGTAGCCGTCATGCTGCACCTGATTGACGGCATCGTTGCCAACCCGCACAGGCGCGTGGTTCTTGAAGCCCTTCAGGTTCGGCGCGATCCACTCGGGAAGCGGGGTTCCCGGGATGATGCTGTGGACCGGTTGCAGGCGGGCTGCCTGGTCGAAGGCGATGTTGGTCGTATAGTTGATGTAGGATTCCATTGTCTGGGTGGCGCCGAGGCGGTTCAGGGCGTGGACCACGAAGAAGGCATCCCGCACCCAGCAATAGCGGTAGTCCCAGTTCCGGATCGAGCCCGACGATTCGGGCAGCGATGTCGTATGGGCCGCGATGATGGCGCCCGTCTCCTCGAAAGAGCAAAGCTTCAGCGTAATCGCCGAACGGGCCACCGCTGCCTGCCATTCGAAGGGCAGGGCGAGGTAACGGGTCCAGTCGAGCCAATAGTCCCTGGTCCGGTCCTGGAACTCGCGAGCCGTGGTCTCCAGCGACGCCCTGAAAGGTTCGTCGGGGCCGAACACCATCGTCACGGTGCGGGTCAGGGCGAAGCTTGTCTCGTGCTCGATGTAGGACAAGGGTGCATCGGTACTGAGGCGAATCGGATCGGCGCCTCCCGAGTAGCGGATGTGGTTGGAGCCGAGGGCTTTCTCGGTGACTTCGCGACCGTAGTCATAGGTCGGACGGACCCGGATCGTGATGCGCGGCAGTCCCGCGACCTGCTCGATGCGGCGAACCAGTTGCGCGGGTCGGAAGATCCGCTCGTACTGTTTGAAGCGCGGCGCGAAATCGGTGACTTTGACGATGCCGCCCTGGCTGTCGGTGAGAATGGTCTCCACGATGGCGGTGTTGCGCAGATAGCTTGCGCTCGCCTCGACCTGATCGGCCAGGACGACGTCGCAGAACCCTTTCTCGTCGTCGCCTGCGAGCAGCCTGGAAAAAACGGGATCGGAGTCGAAGCGGGGCGCGCACCACCAGACGATGCGGGCTTTGGTGTCGAGCATCGCGGCGATGCGGCAGTTCCCGATCAGCGCGAAATCCATGTTGCGGGCTGGCGTCATGCCGTCACCGCCTCCGACTGGTCGATGCTGGCGAGCCATGACCTGACGGCGGAAGGGTCGGCGAAGGTTCCGGTCACTTCCGGCAGCACGTCACGGACCGAGTAGGCCTGCCCTCCGAGTTCACGGACCGTGTGAAACCCGGGCGCGTCGGTCACGTCGTCGCCGATGAAAACCGGACGACGCCCCAGGAACGGAGGAATCGCCATGAAGTGCTGGATCGCGGCTCCCTTGTCGATACCGGGCCGCTTCAGGTCGTAGACGCAGTGCCCGTCGAGGATTTCCAGATCGATGTCGGGCCGTTCGGCGAGAAATCGTTCGAGCGCGATGCGCAAACGTGAAGCAAGCTCCGGCGCCGCACGGAAATGCACCGCATAGGAGTAGAGCTTGTTCTCGGCGAACACTCGGGGAAACGATGCGAGAAGAGCCGAAAGGGCGATCCAGCCCTCGGCGGGAAGGGCCGCGGCCTTGATCCAGAGACGCTTCGGGTCTTTGCCGAAGCGGAACTCCGATCCGTGGACACCGCTCGCTTTCAGCTTGAGCGGCGCGAAGAGGCGATCGAGGTCGGCGATCGTCCGGCCGCTCACCAGGGCCAGCGCTCCCCCGAGCCTTTCCTCCGCTCTGACCAAGTCGCCGATGAGCTTTGCCGGCACGACCACGGATTCTGGCGTGGGCGCGATGTCGATCAGCGTGCCGTCCACGTCGAGAAAGAGGCAGGCGTTCTCCGGGGGTGGTTCGGGTCTCATCCTGGTTTGCTCGCAATGCAAGATGCGGCCAAGCCGATGCCACGGTGACGTCGCACTCCTCTGGCCGAACGTTACGCAAGAGTCAAAGTTTCGAGGCTCAGGTCAAGCCACAGCTGGCGCCATGGTGCAGCGCGGAACCATCTTACCAATGGTAGCGTTCAGGGTTGATGACGATGGTCGATCTCCAGCCCCGAGTGCCAGCATGAGAATCGCACAAATCGCCCCTTTGATGGAAAGTGTACCGCCTCGTCTTTATGGTGGAACCGAGCGTATCGTCTCATGGCTGACAGAAGAACTCGTCCGCCAAGGCCACGACGTCACGCTGTTCGCCAGCGGGGATTCCATGACGGCGTCCAACCTGGTGCCGTGCACCACGGAGGCGATCCGACTTTCCGAGACGATGAAGGACTATTATCCCTATACTACGATGATGGCCGATCGAGTGCACCGACTGTCGCGCTCGTTCGATATCCTGCATTTCCACATCGACATGTTTCACTTTCCCCTGTTCCGAGGCTCGGAAACCAAGACGCTCACGACGTTGCATGGCCGGCAGGATCTCCCTGATCTGTGGCCCTTCTACCGTGCCTTTCCCGACATGCCGCTTGTTTCGATCTCCAATTCGCAGCGTGGACCGATCCCTGACGCGCTCTATGCGGGAACCGTTTTGCACGGTCTTCCCATCGATCTCCACGTGCCGAGCTACGACCCTCGTGGCGGCTACCTGGCGTTCCTCGGCCGTATCTCCGCCGAGAAGCGTCCCGATCGGGCCATCAAGATCGCCCGGGCTCTGGGGATCCCGCTGAAGATCGCCGCAAAGGTTGACAAGGCGGACCGGGAGTACTTCGAAACCGAGATCAAGCCGCTTCTCGATGAGGGTGGTGGCGTCGAATTCGTCGGAGAAGTGGACGAGCGCGCCAAAACCAAGTTCCTCGGCGAGGCGCGTGCGCTGCTTTTCCCGATCGATTGGCCGGAGCCGTTCGGGCTCGTGATGATCGAGGCCATGGCATGCGGAACGCCCGTTCTGGCTTTCCGGCACGGGTCTGTCCCGGAGGTCATCGACGAAGGTGTGACGGGCAGAATCGTGGATTCGATGGACGAAGCCGTCGCGGCGATGCCGCAGTTGCTCGCGATGGACCGTCGCAAAGTGCGTCGGCGCTTCGAAGAGCGTTTCACCGCGGAGCGCATGGCTCACGATTACGTGGACCTTTACACGAAGCAGATCGCCATGGCTCGTCTGCCGGAACTGTCAGGCGGCCAAGGTGTCCCGAAGCACGCCGATGCCGGTAATGTTTTGCAGATGCGGAACATCCTGACGCAGTGACGCTCCCGCTGAGCGTCCGTCGAGCGACGAGTTTACCTAACGATGACGAATGAATCGGCACCCGACCTTGCCCGTGATGCGACGGGCGAGGGAACGATGGACCCCACCGAAAAAGCGCCTTTCTATATTTCGGCAACAGAATCTTCGGCGCGGCCCCGTCACACGCTGAAGAGCGGCGATACATTCGCCGTCATCGACAGCTACGGCGATATCGGAGCGTCGGCGGGCGGACCGGACGGGGTGTTCAACCACGATACCCGGTACCTCTCGCGTTTCGAAATGCTGATCGCCGGAACGCAGCCGCTTCTCCTCGGCTCGAGCGTGCGCGACGACAATCTCTCCCTATCGGTCGATCTGACCAATCCCGACATCTATCGGGACGGGCATATCGTGATGCCGAAGGACACGATCCACATCGTACGGACCACCTACCTCTGGGGCGGGGTAGCGCATCAGCGAGTGCACGTGGCCAACCACGGCAAGGACAAACTCGAATTCACGCTATCCTTCGTGTTCGGCTGCGACTTCTCGGACCTCTTCGAGGCGCGAGGGACCAGGCGCACGAAGCGCGGCGTCATGAGCGAACATTTCGACGGCGAGGCCGCAACCTTCGTCTACGACGGGCTCGACAAGGTTCAGCGCCGGGCGGTTCTTCGCTTCGATCCCGCTCCCCCGCGCCTCGTTCATGGTGCGGCGACCTTCGACGTCGTGCTCGAGGGCGGGGCCGCCCGCAACATCACGTTCTCGGCCGAGTGCAGCGGCATCGCGGAACCTAAACAAGTCGGCTTCATGTCGGGGCTGATGGCGGCCAATCGGCACGAGAAGCAGTTGACCCGAGGGGTCGTCACGGTCGTGACCTCCAACGAGATCTTCAACGAGGTCATGTGCCGGTCGACCGCCGATCTCTACATGCTGATGACCGAGACGCCGCAGGGCATGTACCCCTACGCCGGCATTCCCTGGTACTCGACGACCTTCGGTCGGGACGGCATCATTACGGCTCTGCAGATGTTGTGGCTCGACCCGAACGTCGCCAAGGGCGTTTTGACTCGGCTTGCGCACTACCAGGCCGAGAGCACCGACGCCGAAGCCGATGCCGAGCCGGGCAAGATCTTGCACGAGATGCGCGGCGGCGAGATGGCGGCCCTGAAGGAGGTGCCCTTCGGGCTCTACTACGGTTCCGTCGATTCGACGCCGCTCTTCATCGTCCTGGCCGGCCTCTACCTCGAACGCACCGGCGATACCGGGGCCGTCAAGGCTTTGTGGCCGGCGATCGAGCGCGGGCTCCAGTGGATGGATGGGCCGGGCGACCGAGACGGGGACGGGTTCCTCGAATATGCGCGGGCCGACGAGAAGGGGCTGCAGAACCAGGGCTGGAAAGACTCCTTCGATGCCGTTTTTCATGCCGACGGCACCCTCGCCGAAGGCCCGATCGCTCTCGTCGAAGTGCAAGGCTACAGCTATGCGGCGCGGCGGGCGGCCGCCAAATGCGCCGCGGCCTTGGGCATGACCGAACGCGCCGCCGCCTTGGATAAGGTGGCCGACGACCTCGCCCGCAAGTTCGACGAGGCGTTCTGGTGCGAGGATATCGGCATGTATGCCTTGGCGCTCGACGGCAACAAGCAGCCGTGCCGGGTGCGGACCTCGAACGCCGCCCATGTGCTGTGGACCGGCATCGCCCGGCCCGAACGTGCAAAGCGCATCGGCCAAGAGGTGACGAAGCCCAACTTCATGTCGGGATGGGGGGTGCGGACCGTTGCGGTCGGCGAGAGCCGCTACAACCCGATGTCGTACCACAACGGCTCGATCTGGCCGCATGACAATTCCCTCATCGTCCTCGGACTCGCGCGCTATGGTCTGCTCGACCAGGCGGAAAGGGTGTTTGACGCCCTGTTCAGCGCGGCGAGCTATTTCGATCTGAGACGGCTACCTGAACTCTTCTGCGGCTTTCGGAGACGACAGGGCGCCGCGCCGACCCTCTATCCTGTCGCTTGCGCACCGCAGGCCTGGGCCGCCGCCACACCGTTCCTCCTGCTTCAGGCCGTGCTGGGGCTGGAATTCGACCCTTCGGCTCGAAGCATCCGGTTCCGAAATCCGAGGCTGCCGAAATTCGCCGAGGAGATTACGCTGCGGAATCTCGGGTTCGACGGCGCGCGCGTGGATGTCACGCTGCGGCAGATCGGGGAGCATGTTGCCTTGCGGGTGCTGGACAACAAGGGCGCTGTCCAGGTGTCGATGCTGCTGGATTGAGGCACGAAGTTTGCGGGGAGCGACGTTCAAGGCGTCATCCCGACGCGTTTTTTCGGCCTTAGGCTTAGGGAGGACAAGCTTTCGAGGTCGATATGCGCTCTTTCCTGCTCCCGGTCCCGCTGGCCGCAACTGCCACTCTGGCCTGCTTCCTCGTCGTGCTGTTCTGCATTGCCGTCGTGGATCGTCCGGCCGCATCATGGTCTCACGCGCATTTCAGCGGGCATGACATCGGCTTTCGCGGTTTGACCCACATCGTCGATCCGCTGCTGCCGTGTTCCGGTCTCGGCCTCGCAGGCGCGGCTCTGGCCGCGTGTTGTGGCTGGCGCCCCCGCCGCAGCGGCCATCTCCTGATTGCCTGTTGTTTCGCCATCCTGGTGAGCTACGCCATCAAGGAACAACTCAAGTTCGACTTCGGCCGCCTCTGGCCGGAAACCTGGGTGGATGGCAATCCGTCTTGGATCAGGGACGGTGCCTATGGCTTCTACCCCTTCCACGGCCGGACCGGTTGGTCCTCGTTTCCTTCCGGACACATGACGGCCATCACGGCGCCCGTCTCGGTGCTATGGGCACGGTTGCCGCGCTGGCGTTCCGTCCTGCTCATCCCCGTGATCCTCGTGGCGGTCGGGCTCTACGGGGCCGACTTCCATTTCATCGGCGATATGGTGGCCGGATGCTGTCTCGGCACGGCCTGCGGCCTCGGCGTCCTCGCGGCATTGCGTCCGGATTGGTCGCCCCTCGAAACGGTCGACCACTGACGATGGCCGGCTTTCGCGCGTCTCGTGCGGTACGACCGCCGATGCCGCCATGGCTCCGTCGAGGGACGCTTCGAGTCCCAGGCGCAGATCTGAGCAAACTCCCGATCGGGCTCGACCTCGGCAGTATCAGCGTCGCCGAGGGCTTACGGGCGGCCGTCGCGTCCGGCGCCGTGCTCGTGATCAATACCTGGGTGCAATCGCCGGCGCTGCTCTTCGCCGCCTTCGCGGCTATGCTCACCTGTTTCTGCGATACGGGCGGCGCCCTCCGCGATCGCGTACCGGCCTTGCTCGGCTTCACGCTGATCGGAGCCACTCTCTGGAGCGGCTTCGGCCTGCTGCACGATCTCGGTCTGCCGTTTCTGGTGTCCGGGGCGGCCCTCGTGATCTTCTGCAACAGCATGGCCCGGGCCTGGGGCGTGCGGGCCCAGGCGGTCGGAAACGTGATGACGGTCGTCGTCGCGCTCGCGGTGGACCGCCCTCTCACGCTGTCGGAAGCGGGCGTGCTGTTCGTCTCGTTTCTCGTGGGCGGCGCGTGGGCGATCCTGCTGACGATCGGCATCTGGCGCATCTATCCGGATCGCGCCGTTACGCGACTCGTCGCCGCCAATTGGCGTCTCCTGGCACTTTTCAGCCGAGATCTCGTCCCGCTGCTCGCGGCCGGCAGCGACAGGCTCGAGCCCTGGGAGGCGCATGCGCGCGCCCATCGCCGTGCGGTGCGGGACGCCTTGGAGGAAACGCGCGTGGCGCTCCTCGATGCCGTGCGCCCACCCGGCCCGGTCTCGGCGGTCTCGGCCCGCAATCTTCTGATGGTGGAGAGCCAGGATCGGATCTTCGGCGGCTTGATCGCCTTGTCAGACATGCTGGAATATGCCGAGGATCCCGCGTTGCGCGCGGCCGCAGTGAAATTGCTGCGCCGGTTGCGGCCACTCCTCGACCTCTGCGGGCGCGAGCCCGACGTTCTGCCCGAACGCCTCGAGCCGGTGCTCGGCCGGCTCTCGGCGTCCTGTGCCGACCACCCCTCCCTGGCCGGGATCGGTGCCGTCTTCGTCGAGCGCCTGCGGGTCGGATACCGTCTCAAGGGCGAGGCCGAGGGCAGGCCAGCCCCGAGTGCCGCGCCCTCGCGCCGCCTCGCGATCGCCGACGTGATGGCGCCGCTCTGGGCCAACCTCACCTGGTCCTCGGCCATCCTGCGCCATGCGGTCCGTGCCGTGGTGCTGACCGTCGTGGCGATCGACATCTCGCTCCTCTGGTGGAGCGTCTACGCGCATTGGCTGACCATCACGGTGGCACTGACGATGCAGCCCTATTTCGCCGCGACCTGGCAGCGGGCGCTGGAGCGGATCGGCGGGACGGTGCTCGGTGCCCTTCTCGGCGGTGCGCTGGCGTTTCTGCCACAGACGACCATCGCCGAGTCGCTGCTGATGCTTCCGCTCTGCATCATCGGCTTCTCGGTTCGCCAGGTCAGTTACGGCGCTTACGTGGCCTGCCTGACACCGTTGGTCGTGATCCTGTTCGAGGTCGCAGAACCGGGTCATAGCGCCTGGACGATCGCCGCGATGCGGACGCTCTACACCGTCGGCGGAGGCATCGTCGCGGTCCTGGCCTGCATGGTGCTCTGGCCGAGTTGGGAGCCGGATCGGACCGTCCAAGGGCTCGGCGAAGCCCTGCGAGCCCATGCGCGCTATGCCAAAGCCATCTTCGAGGACACGGCAGAAGATAGCCGACATGCCAACGTCGAGGCGGCGCGTCGGGCCTGCGGCATTGCCAGCAACAATCTCGAGGCGTCGCTGTCGCGTGCGCTTCAGGAGCCGAGGCGAGGGCAGGGGCGCAAGCTGGAGATCATTCTCGCCGCCGACGCCGCGTTGCGGCGGCTCGGCGGAGCCCTCCTGGCCTTGCAGCACGATACCCGCCGCCGAGCCGGTCTGTCGGAAGCCGATTGGACCGCATGGGGTCGGTCGATCCCCGAGGCCCTCGAGGCGCTCGCCGAGGGAGCGCCGATGGCCTCGCAACCCGATGCTCCGCCTCAGGGGACCCTCGGGCGAATCGGCCGGGTGATCGACGTCTTGGGCGATATCCTGGCCGAGATGACGCAGGCGGGATCGGCGGCCGGCGCGCCGCCCTCGAAGAGCGCCGGGGTGGCCCCGTGAAGCAACCCGTGTCGCCCCGAGGACGTTGCCCGAGGGCAGATGCATTGTTCCGCCGGGGCTTTGACATGATCAAGATAGGTGCGCTCCTGGCGTTGGTTGCCGGTGGTCTTCTGTGCTCTGGAACCTACGCGGTTCGGGCGCAGGACGTGGAGAGTCCGGGCTCCCTCTCCGGAAGCCCGTCCGAGCGCAAGCTCGGCAACGACTTTGTCTGTACAGCCACCAATGCACTGCGGGATAAGAAGTGCAGCGTGAGTTGCCCGTCTCGCGAGACCGCCGACTGCGAAGATGTCGACGGCAGCGATACTCCGGTCTGCCAATGCACCAAGAGTTGATCGTTCTATCCTAGCGCGCGGTACCCGGAGAACTCCTGCTCGCCTCGCCTGCAGTTCGTGAGGGTTCGGTCTAGACGCGATGAGGCGAGTCTGGTACGCGGGCGCGTCTCTGGGCAACATAGGCGTTTCGGCCCGGCGCTATGCTTCCCGCGCGGACAGACCACACACAGGACATTGGCGTGCAAGTTCTCGTTCGTGACAACAACGTCGACCAGGCTTTGCAGGCCCTGAAGAAGAAGAAGATGCAGCGCGAAGGCATCTTTCGGGAGATGAAGCTGCCCGGTCATTTCGAAAAACCGTCCGAAAGACGGGCGCGCGAAAAGGCGGAGGCCGTGAGGCGAGCCCGCAAATTGGCTCGCAAGCAAATGCAGCGCGAAGGACTCCTGCCGGTAAAGCCGAAGCCGGTGTTGACCTCGCGATAAGCACGTCGAGCCGTGACGTAAACGTTCATGTTGCCAAGGCTGGCGATCTGCCCGTGTGTCGAGCTGGGATATCTGGGACCGACTATGACCCTCTGACCGTCAGCCCTCGTTTACGGATCATCAACTACGTTCCGGTTTAGTGCGTTTCATGGTGTGGCTCCTGCCAGCACGCGCCCGGGTGTCGACCGGGTGAAGCGGCACTGCAACACTTGGTATTTTCTTTGTTGACGACCCCAGTTGAGCCGCAATGTAGCGGCACTCCGGGCAGCGACGAAAGCCGATGAGCGGCCGGCTTGCTTAGAGTAGAATGGGCGATATGACGAAGGCTAAGACCTCCAGCAATTCCGACCGTCGCGCCCGGCTCGCACGTGCATCGGCATTCCGCTGCTCGGCCTTGCCCGCCGTCTTGCTCGTCAGTCTCGGTTTGACGGGTTGCGAATCGGTCGGGGCTGTCGGTTCTGTCGGCATGGGGATCGCCGAAGTCACGCCTCCGTCGAAGGACAGTTCGGTCAATCTGGCCTCACTATCCGATGTTGTGGCGCGCAATCCAAGAGATGCGGAAGCCTTCAATACCCGAGGCGCCGCTTACGCCCGGACCGGCGATTTCGACAAGGCCATCGGGGATTTCACGAAAGCCGTGCAGATCGACCCGAACAACGCGGCCGCTTACACCAATCGCGCTTTGGCTTATCGGCAAACCGGCCACAACGATCTGGCGCTGGCTGACTTCAATCATGCGCTCCAAAGCAACCCGAACCATGCGCCGGCTTATCTCGGTCGTGGCAACCTGCTGCGGGCACAGGGCAACTACCAGCAGGCCCTGGCCGACCTCGATCAGGCCATCAAGCTCAACTCCGAGGGTGGTCTGGGCGCGCAGGCGTTTCACGCGCGGGGTTTGATCCATCAGCGGCAAGGCGAACAGGCGCTGGCGATTACCGATTTCGACAATGCCATCGATCGCGATCCGTTCGCGGCGGCGCCGTATCAGGCCCGCGCCCAGAGCCTGACGGCTCAGGGTAAATATGCGCAGGCGATCGAAGACGACAATGCCGCACTGAATGTCGATTCGAAGAACGCCGAAGCCTGGGCCGATCTCGGCTTGGCCTACGAGAAGAGCGGCAACAATGCCAAGGCGAGGGAGTCCTACTCCCGGGCCAAGGTGATAGATCCGAACAACCGCGTGGCTTCGGACGGCTTGTCCCGGGTCAGCTGATGCGAGGCTGATGTTCGTCAGATCGGCGTTGAGGCTCGAGCTTTGGGCTTCGTCATCGCGAGATGTTTGACGACGAAGCAAGCCATTGCGTGACCCAGGATGAAGCTGGGTTCCGCTGCGCTGGCGGAAGCTGGCTGACGCATCCTACCCGACCCGAGGGCGGGTGCAACGAAGTCGTCGAGCGCAATGGATCACCTCACGCGCACTGTAGCGCATTCGATGGCGTGGATTCCGTGTCGGACGATCCCGTCGACATGTCATGGCTTCGCTCCACCGGGCGGCTCTTCGGCTCTTCAGCCTCGATCCGCGACGGATCCACTTCCTTCACGTCGACCGATACCGACATGCCGACGTAATCGGCAGCCGCCCCGAAGTAGCTGCCCTGCAACGGGATCGCTTGCCGCGGGTCGCGGGCCACGGCGACGCGGATGAGATCACGGTTGCCCACGATGCCGTTGGTAGGGTCGAATTCGACCCAACCCGCGCCCGGGAGATAAACCTGGCACCACGCATGTGTGTTGCCACCGCCGACATGCTCCTCGCTACGATCGCTCGGAACGTAGAGGTAGCCCGACACGAAGCGTGCAGCGAACCCGAGCGCCCGTACGGCTTCCATCATCAGGACCGCGAAATCGCGGCAGGTTCCCTTGCCGCTGTTCAGCGTCAAGAGTGGGTCTTGCGTGCCGCGCTCGAAGCGCTTCGCATAGGTGAAGCTCTCCTTGATGGCGTAGGTGAGCGTCATCAGGAGCTCGCCCGTATCGGTTCGCTGTCCGTAGCGGACGAAACGCCGGACCCATTTGTCGAGCTGATGTTCCGGATCGAGGTACTGGCGTTCGATCAACCGCGAGATGTCGGGCCGTTCCTCAGCGCCGTAGGTGAACGGATACGTCCTTGCATAATCCTCGATGACGAAATCGGGCGCGTTGGACGGGGTATGGTCGAGCGTGATCGAGGTGTCGAACGTCAGGATGGAGCTCTCGGAACCGAAACTCGCCACGGCGACGCAATTGCCGAAGACGTCGTGGAACCAGCGAACTCGCTTCGGTTCGGGCGAGATGATCATTTCGGACGAGATCAAGCGCTGGTCGTAGCTGTCCCGGGGGCGAAACATCAGACGATGCTCCCCGAAGCGCACCGGCGCCTTGTACTCGTATTTGGTGATGTGCCGAACCGAGAGAACCGTCATCCGCGTTCCATGAAATCGCCTGCGAATTCGTCAGCGTCACGGATCATCCTCCGCGGCAGACCTGCTGGCTCGAATGCGACCCGTGGCGCCTCCGGATCGACGCGGTCCACCCTACGACTGCATACACGACGGCATCGCGACCTTTCCAGTCCGATCCCGGGACCTCAGACGGCGGGCATTTGAGGTTGCTCTTCGGAGATGCTCGCGGAGAAATTCGCCGTGTAAGTGTGCCGATAGCTCTCGGGCTCGGTGACCTCATCGGTGACGACGTCGAATCGCCCGAGAATGGCCTGGCCGAACGCCGTCGATATGGCGACATCGGTGGCGTCTCGACCGCGCGCCATGACGACACGGCCGATGCGCGGCGTATTGTGGCGTGCGTCGAACGTGTACCATCGGCCGCTGAGATAGACCTCGAACCAGGCGCTGAAATCCATCGGGGCATCGACGGGCGGGATCCCGATGTCACCGAGGTAGCCGGTGCAGTAGCGGGCCGGGATGTTCATGCAACGACACAAGCTGACCGCGAGATGCGCGAAGTCGCGGCAGACTCCGACCTGCTCCTGATGGCCTTCGCTCGCCGTCCTCGTCGAACGTGCGAGCTGGTAGTCGAAGCGGATACGATCATGCACGTAATCGACGATGGCCTGAACGCGCGCCCAACCCCGAGGCGTCCCGCCGAACAGCGACCAGGCGATATCGCTCAGGAGGTCGGTGTCGGCATAGCGGCTGCCCATCAGGAAGATCAGAACGTCGTCGGGCAGGCGGTCGACCGGCACCTCCTGCGCGTCCCAGTTGACATCGTCGGGCAGACCGCTGTCCTCGATGACGAAATCTGCCGAAAGACGGAGGTCGCCCGGCGGCACCATGATCCGGGTCAGCCTGTTGCCGAAATGATCGAGAACGACGCGGGCCGGAAGGTAAGGGTCCGTCTTCATCACTTGTTCGGTCACGAGATCGCGCTCTCGGGACGGATGAACGCTCAAAAGGAACTGCATCGGCGTCGGCATGGAGCTGAAATAGGAGATGTCGTATCCGCAGCGAATCTTCATGTCGGGTGTACTCCAACGGCGTAAGGTAGCGATGCAGGCAGCGCGGTCGGGCCAAATAGGGCCAGGAATGGCATGCAAGAAACGGGCACAGGTTAGTTGCGTGGACCGTCTTGGGCGCGGCTCAAGTCGTTGCGCAGGAGCTGCCGAGTTCGCGGCGCAGCGCCTTCACGGCCGACCGGACAGCCAGGTCCAGGCGTTCCGCTTCCTCTTGATGCTCGCGGCCGCGCGACAGGGTGAGCACCCCGACCTGAAAAGCCGCATAGGCGGTGCGGAAGAAGGCGACGAGGCCTGGATGACAGGGTTGCCGGGCTTCGGTCTCGACGTCGCGGCGTAGTCGTTCCGCCTCTTCGACCGAGAGCTCGAACGTGACGGCGGCGCCCGCCACGTCCCAGGCGATGTCCTGGCAGCCGATGAGATCGTGTCCGCAGCAGTGATCGAGGGCGTCGGTCTTGATCCATCGGCCCCGCCCGTCCACCAGCCATTCATGGGCTTGGAGCTTGCCGTCGATGGCGACCGGGCGCGACGCGGTCGCGAGCTCTCGAAGCCGCTCGTTCCAGGGATCGAGGCAGTGCGACGCTGCCGCACCCAGGACTTCCGTCCCGTTCGCCTTGGCCATCTCGTATAAACTGGCGAGTGACGCCCCCGCGTTCTGGCGGGCCGGAAAGGCCCGCGTCCGAAAGCCGAGATATCGGGCAAGGTGCACGAGAAAAGCACCGCGGTCCTGGTTCGGCCACAGCATGGGCGCTGCGTCGCGACGCCAGGGCTCGACCAGAAACCCGTGACGCCACGCCACGGGCTCGAGAGTGAAACCCGCCGCCGCCAACGTCTCTGCACGCGCCATCTTCTCGCGGCCGAACTCGCCGAGTCCCGTGAATTTCAGCAGGAACGATCCTCGCGAGCTCTCGACCAGGTATTTCCGCCGCTCGTTCTGTCGATCCACGGCCGGCCACTCGGTCTCGTTCCGGTAGCGGTGCCCGCGCCACAGGCCGCCCGCCATGTCGACGAGACCGCATTCGGGGTCTCCGGTCACGTCACCGACCCAGGCCGCGAGGCCGCGCCTTCGCCCCGCCGCCGGCCCGATGAGGGTCTCGAAGCTCGTGACGCGGCGAGGCACCCTGGACCAGAAACGGCGGCGTTCCTCGTCCGCCATGATGCCCGGCGGATTGGCGTGGCTCGGGAACAGGACCAGGCGGTCGAGGGGCGTCCCATTCTCGGCGAGTCGATCGGCTACGGCCGTGAAGGAACTGCCCGACAGGCCGGGTCCCTCGTCCACGATGGCCCAGGTCTCGCCGGCACCTTGACGCAGCTTGGCAAGCACTCGCGCGCCTGGCCTGGTCTCCCGTGAGAAGGGATGCCCCATCGGTCGCAAGGTGAGCGGCGCGGGCGCGTTCAGGGCCGCAGCGACGGCCGCGGCCAACGACGTGCCGATCGAGCGGATGCCGACGACCCGCCGAGGCTTCGGTCCCGGCGTTCGGGCGGCATGCCAGAAAGCTTCCGGGTACACGGCGTAATGGGCGAAGCCTTCCGGACGGCGGATCTGGAGACAGACGGGCAATCCGTCGAGCGACTTGAGCGTCTTCAAAGCTGCGACGACCGTCGAAGCGGATCCAGGCGCCGCATCGAAGCCGCTCTCCCACGACCGGCCCATGATCCCGGCCAGAACCGCGGCGAGAGCCATCGCGGCCCGCTCCGGCTCGCCATCGTCGTCGACGCCGACGCCGTCGAGCGCCGCGTCGGCCAGTCCCTGGACCAACTCGCCCGCCGACACGAGGGCCGACACCCAGGCCGCATGCCGGTCTATGCCGGAAGGCGACGTGTCAGCCCGCGCGATGTCCTGCTCGAGGAGATCCCATACAGTCCGCGTCGGAACTGTCGTCGTCGTATCGCCGTAGAAGATCACGGCGCCGACGATCGAAGATGGCGGTAAGCCACACTGGCAAAACTGTCGAAGCTCGGGATCGTCCAGGTTTCCCCGGATCCCGCCTGGCGTGCCTGCAGCCATTCCCGCCAGCCATCGTACTGAGCCGGACTCGGCGAGACGCGCTCCCGCCGATCCTTGGCCATGATCAGGGCGTCGAGGGGCGTGAAGCCCTGCGCCACCAGAGCCGCCAAGGCCAGCGTGGCCGATCGCCCGATCCCGTGCTCGCAGTGGACCAGGGCGCGGTGGCCGACCGCGACATGGCGGGCCAGGAAAGCGACGCCCCTGTCCAGCATGATCGGCGGCACGGCGGCATGGTCCTCGATGGGAAGATGCAAGAACTCGATATCCTGTCGTCTCAGGATCTCGGCGTCGTCGAGCGCCTCGCTGCGGAGATCGACGACCGCCGCGATGGCTTGATCGACGCGCAACCGATCGAGTTCCACGTCATCCAGGCGCCCACCGATGGCAAGGGTCGGAGTGATCCAGGACAGGTTCACGGCAATTGCGAGCCTATGGGTTCCAGCCGTCGTCCGGCGTTCAAGCGTCGCGGCGCCTACGATCCGGAGGCGGACGGGAACCCCGTTTCCCGCCGTCGGTTACGACAACGGGGAGCAAGGATCCCACGTCCAAGTCTTGAACGGGAACGATATGACGAACGAATATTCTGCCGGCGGATTGTCGATGATGGAGAGAGCGATCTCGGCCGGGGCCGGGCTGGCTCTGGCGGCGGCGGCCGCCAAGCCTCGACCCAACCCCGCCCTTAGCGTGCTGGCCCTCGGAGCCGGGGTGTTTCTGGCTTACAGGGGCGCCGTCGGGTACTGCCCGCTGAAGGCGGCACTCGCTCAGTCGAGCTGAAGCCAAAGGAGGCCGGCGAAACCGGCCTCCGTCCGTCATTAGAGGACCGCACTGCGGCGGGCGAAGAAGCCGTAGATGCCCAGGACTACGATCGCACCCACGATGGCGCCGACGAAGCCGGCTCCCTGGTCAGGTCCGTACCACCCGATCGCCTGACCGAGATATGTTGCGACGAACGCGCCTACGATGCCGAGGATCGTTGTCATGATGAAGCCGCCCGGTTCGTTGGGCCCGGGCATGATGAACTTGGCGATGACCCCGGCCAGGAAGCCGATGATGATAATCCAGAGGATGTGCATGAACGAAACTCCGCGCCGATTCCGGACCTTCCGCCATCGAGCGGCAGGGACGACACAGGGACAACGCCATAGTGGCGCTGAAGGTTTGACGGCCCTTGTCTCGCCGGGCGGTTTTTTCCTGGGGCCGATCCGTTCCGGAGGTCGGCTAAAGTCTGGGGTTGGTGCAGAACAGCGGAACCCGAGGTGAAATGGTCTGCAGTGCCACGCCGGTCGCGGGACACCATCCGGAAGGCAGTGGGATTGTGTCCCACGCCTGCATGAGTCAAGGTGCCCCGTGCCGAACTCGCCGTCCGACCGACCTCTCGATACGACCAAGCTGCATGCCGCAATGGTACGCCTGCTTCGTCCGCTCGTTCGGCTCTTCGTGCGCCGCGGCATCACCTTTCCGGCCGTCTGCGATATGCTGCGTGAGCTTTACGTCAATGTGGCCGAGCACGACTTCGCGCTCTCCGGAAAAGAGCAGACCGACAGCCGGGTCAGCCTCCTGACGGGCATCCACCGCAAGGAGGTCAGGCGGTTGCGAGGGGCCGGTGCGCCCGTCAACGTCGTTCCGGCCTCCCTGTCACGGACGAGCCGCATCCTGGCGCGGTGGCTGGCCTCGGCCGACACGACGGACCCGGAAGGCCGCCCCTTGCCGCTGCGCCGTGTCGCGCCGCCTGGCGAACCGTCGTTCGAAACGCTGGTGGCCTCGGTGACGCGCGACTTGCGTCCCCGTGCGGTTCTCGACGAGTGGCTCGACCAGAAACTCGCCACGCTGTCGGCGGATGATGTCGTGACGTTGGTCGACACCGCTTTCGTGCCGCAGGCGGGCGATGGGCAACAACTCTATTATTTCGGCCGGAACCTCCATGACCACGCGGCCGCAGCCGTCACCAACGTTCTCGGAGAACCGTCGCGTTTTCTCGAACGGGCCGTGCATTACGATGGCCTCTCGCAGGACGTCGCACGCGATCTCGAGGCACGATCCCGAGACCTCGCCGTGGAGGCCTTGCGCACGGCCAACCGACAAGCCCACGAGGCCTGCGAAGCCGATCCCGGAGGCCGCTGGCGTTGGAACTTCGGTGTCTACATCTATGCGGAGGAGGTGCCTGCCCCCGAGCCTGAGCCGACCGACGCGCCACCAGACGCCCAGGGAGCGGGGGAATGACGGGCCGCCGGCGTTTCGGCATCGGCGTAGCGTCCCTACGACGCGGTTCTCCGCCGGTCGGCTTGCCGCGGTCGCGTCATCGCGGCCTCGTCGCTCCCGCGCCGTAGGGAGGCTCGCTTGAGCGGAGACCGGATCCGACCGCCGAGCCTTACCCGGCGTGCTGTCGCGGCGATGCTGTTAGGCCTCGGTTGGGTCGCGCGCGCCGCAGCGCAAGGTCAGCCGGGGGAGGACCGAGGCATCGGGGGCACCGGTGTCGCACCGTCCGATCCGGTCGAGCGGTTGGGACAGGACCGAGGCATCGGAGGAACAGGCGTGGTCGGGACGATACGCCGGTTCGGCAGCATCGTGGTCAACGACCTGCACGTCACCTTCCCGCCCTCGGTCCGCGTTACGATCGACGATCTGCCGGCCACGTCGCGCGATCTCCGCCTTGGCCATGTCGTGGAGGTCTTGGCCCATGGTCGGATCGGAAAACTGAGGACAACCGAGATCGCGGTGCGCAGCGAGGTGGTGGGCCCGATCGATTCCATCGAAGAGGACGGCTTTACGGTGCTGGGCCAGAGGGTCGTTCCGGGCTCTGGCAAAGCCTCGACGAGCCACAACCTCGGTGAGATCGTGGCGGTCAGCGGACTGAGGCGGCCAGACGGCAGCGTCGTCGCGAGCCTCGTCGAGCCGCGGCCGGGAGCTGCCTCACGTTTGCGCGGCCCCCTGCGGGCCGACGAGAACGGCGTGCTCACGATCGGGATCTTGCGCATAGCGGGGCTGGAACCGAAGCTGGCCGGCCGCCGCTTGTCGCTGGCCGGCGAACGGCATGACCAGGTGTTCGAACCTACAACCATCGTGGTCGAACCCGCGGTCCCCTTCGCGCCCGAGGCCGGCCGTCTCTCGCTCGAAGCCTATGTGGCCGCGTCGAGCGATGGTCTGCGTCTCGGATCGGGGCTTGTCGTGAATGGTGCGGGAAGCGCCTCGGTGCCGCCATCGGGCGAGCCTGTACGGGCCGTCGTCACCGCGATGGTGGATCCGAACGGTACGGTGATGGTCGAATCCGTGCGGGTCGAGCACGATCCGCTCGTCCCCGATCGGGTTCGGTCACGCCACGACAAGGCGCGGAAGGGAGGCTTGGATCGAACCGGGTCCGGTGGTCAGCCCGGAACTGCCGCCTCTGGCCACAGGTCAGAATCGAGCCGTGGAGGCCCGTCGGGGCGTGGCGGCGGATCGCGGGGTTCCCCATCGCGTTGATCGCGGGAGAACCCTGCATCGGAGCATGGGCGTCCGGATCATTGCCCTGCTGTCAGGGGAGCCGCGGCTTCCGTCAAGACGGTCAGGCGCTGGGTCTTGCCACCCTTGCCGATCGGGACGAGGCGAAGGCTGTCGGGACCCGAAGCCTCGGGCTTGAAGCAGGACTGTGCCACGTCGCCGATCGTTCGCGTCTGGCAGATGCCGGTCTTCGACGCGTGCCAGTGGCCGACCGTGACCGAAACAGCGGCCTGGTGCGCGGCATCCCCGGCTGTCGGGCGGACGTCGAGGACGCGATTGTCCCCGGCGTAATACAGGATGCGCCGGTCGGCGCCGGGAACATCGTCGCTTTCGACCGAGACGAGACGACCGACGAACCCTGCCCAGAGCGCGGTAGCCCCCGCCGCTCCTCCCTTCGGGGGCGGCAGCGCGGCGCCTGCCGGTACCTCGTCGAGGAAGGGCACGTGGTCGGGGAACTTGGCGACATTGCCCTTCAACAGGGTCAGGGTTGAGCCCCCGATCGAAACGGTGCCGAGTTTCGCGCCGGGAAATTCGTATTGGCCGTCGAGCGTGATCGTGAGCGGACGGCAGTCGGGCGTTCCGTCGGCCGCCACCTCGCACAGATCGGGCCGGTTGCGATCCCAGGCGGAGGCCACGAAGCTTCGCTCGTTGCCGTCGCCTTGAACGCCGCGGGACGCGAAGTAGGTGTAGTGCGCAGGTTTGCCGGGTTCTTCACGCTTCAATGTGTTGCCGGTGAGATAATTGACGGCTTCGACCCCGGCGAGGGTCGGTGGACCGCTCGTCTTCCCGTCCGCATAGGCGAGAGGATTGGGTTTTCGCAACGCCGAGTCATGGCCGATGGCGCCCGTCGTGATGCTTCGGTCGATGCCGGCCTCCGTCCTCTCGGCGGCGGCGGGATGGGGCTCGGACCGAGGCACCGAGGCCGGAAGCTCGGATCGGGCCGCGGCGGTCTCGACATGGCTCGCTCGGGGGCCAACGTCTCCGGTTCCGACGCGTCCCCAGAACACGCTGGCCATGCAACCGAAGCCCACCATGACGCTGACCATCGCGGACGCCGTCTTCGAATTCAACATCGATATCGCCCCGTCCTGCCCAGAGCCGCCGGACCTTGGACGGAACACGACGATGCTTAAGGAAGCCTTGAAGATTCCAACGCCCCGCGACTCTGGCCGCGGTGGCTCTCTGGTCGATGCTGTGGGCGGGGCTGCCGCTTTGCAATCCTACGCCTCATGGCCTAAGCAGCGACGGTGTCAAAGGAACGGACATTGGGACAGAAGCAGCTTCGCGTCGGCCTCGTCGGGGTAGGAAATTGTGCCTCGTCCTTGGTTCAGGGCCTCGAATACT
The DNA here is from genome assembly GCA_964245215.1 of uncultured Lichenihabitans sp. Classification (GTDB taxonomy): domain Bacteria; phylum Pseudomonadota; class Alphaproteobacteria; order Rhizobiales; family Beijerinckiaceae; genus Lichenihabitans. Next base: position 24,910 of record CAXTME010000018.1, on the reverse strand, counting down.
ATCGAGAGGCACGCTCTAACGAACCGATCCCGGGTCTGATGAACGTCGAGGTGGGCGGCTACCATATTCGCGACGTGAAACCCGTGGCGGCCTTCGACATCAACGCCGACAAGGTTGGCTGCGACCTCGGCGAGGCCATCCTGGCTGCCCCGAACAACACGCATCGTTTTGCCGCAGTCCCCCATCTCGGGATTAAGGTCGAGCGGGGACCGACCCTCGATGGTGTCGGCCGCTACCTGCGCGACGTCGTCAAGGAGTCGGATGCCGAGCCGGCCGATGTCACCGCGATCCTGCGGGACAGGCGCGTCGACGTTCTCGTTTCCTACCTGCCCGTCGGGTCCCAGCGGGCCGCCGAGTTCTATGCCGAACGCGCCCTCGAAGCAGGGTGTGCTTTCGTCAACTGCATGCCGGTCTTCATCGCGTCGAACCCTCAATGGGAAAAGCGGTTCGCCGACAAACGTCTTCCGGTCATCGGCGACGACATCAAGAGCCAGGTCGGCGCCACCATCGTGCACCGGACCCTCGTGAACCTCTTCCGGGACCGCGGCGTCAAGCTCGACCGCACCTACCAGCTCAACTTCGGCGGCAATGCCGATTTCCAGAACATGCTGGAACGGGACAGGCTCGAATCGAAGAAGATTTCCAAGACCCAGGCGGTCTCCAGTCAGTTCGACGTTCCGCTCGACCCGGACGATCTCCACATCGGCCCGAGCGATCACGTTCCCTGGCTGACCGACCGCAAGTGGGCGCATATCAGGCTCGAAGGCACGGCCTTCGGTGGTGTGCCCCTGAGCTTGGAACTGAAGCTCGAGGTGTGGGACTCGCCGAACTCCGCCGGGGTCGTCATCGACGCGGTCCGCTGCGCCAAACTGGCGCTCGACCGCGGCATCGGCGGCGCCCTCGTTGGTCCGTCGAGCTATTTCATGAAGTCGCCCCCGCGCCAGTTCACCGACCAGGAGGCGCGCGAGCAGACCCAGAGGTTCATGGCGGGCCTGGAGTGACGTCGTGAGCCGACGCGTCCCGTGCTGAGCCTGTCCTTGATCCGGCACGCCAGCCACGGTCTTCTCGACCGTGTCCTGGCCGGCCGCAGCCCCGGTGTCGGGCTCAGCGACGTCGGCCGGCGCGAAGCCGATGCCCTGGCGAGACACCTCGCGGGCCGCGGCATCGTCCGCGTCCTGGCAAGTCCGCTCGAACGCACGCGAGAGACCGCCGCCGTGTTGGCGGCGCAGTTCGGCTGCGACGTGGAGGTCGCCGATGAGATCAACGAGATCGATTGCGGCGATTGGACCGGCGCGGCCTTTTCGGTCCTCGCCGCGGACCCGCGCTGGCAATCGTGGAACGTGGCGCGGGCCGAGGCCGGCACGCCCAACGGCGAGACCATGCGGGCCGTGCAGTCGCGCGCCATGAGCCTCGTCGAGCGCCTCGCCGCCGCCGACGAGATGTCGGTCGCCCTTGTGACCCATTCCGACGTCATCAAGGCAATCGTCTGCGCGGTGCTGGGTCTCTCGCTCGATCGCCATGATGCTTTCACGATCGAACCCGCTTCGGTCACGACCCTACGGTTCTGGGGCGAGGTGGGACGCGTGGTCCGGACGAACGAGGTTCCGGCGCCGTGAAGATCGTCATCTTCGGCCTCACGGTCTCGTCATCCTGGGGCAATGGTCACGCCACGCTCTGGCGCGGGCTCCTGAAAGCGCTGGCCCGCCGCGGTCACGACGTCGTCTTCTTCGAACGGGACACGCCGTTCTATCGGGAGAACCGGGATCTTCACGCTCTCGATGACGTCGACCTCGTCATCTATCCGGATTGGGAGACGGTGGAGAGCAGGGCGTCCCGCGAGGTCGGCGAAGCCGATGTCGCCATCGTCACGTCCTATTGTCCGGATGCGCTCCGGGCCGAGCGCCTCCTGCTCGATGCCGCGCGTCCGTTACGGGTCTTCTACGACCTCGATACGCCCGTGACTCTGGCAAGGCTCGCCGAAGCGGGTGGCCTCGACGGGCGCGATCGGCCGGCATACGTCGGGCCTTCGGGCTTTGCGGGCTACGACCTCGTCCTCTCCTACACGGGCGGTCCGGCGCTCGACGCTCTTGTGGCGGACCTCGGCGCACGCCGGGTGGCGCCGCTCTACGGCCACGTCGATCCGGCGCTCCACCGTCCGGTACCGCCAGAGGCTCGCTTCGCGTCGGATCTCTCCTACCTCGGGACCTATGCGGCCGATCGGCAGGTCGCGCTCGAAGCCTTGTTCGTCGCACCGGCGCGGGCGCGGCCGGCCCGGCGCTTTCTCATCGGCGGCGCTCAATACCCTGCGGATTTCCCCTGGACGGCCAACATCTTCTTCAAGAGGCACGTGGCGCCTCCCGACCACCCGTCCTTCTTCTCGTCGGCTCGTCTCACCCTCAACGTGACGCGCCGCGCCATGGCCGAGATGGGCTGGTGCCCTTCGGGCCGTCTCTTCGAGGCGGCGGCCTGCGGCGCCGCCATCCTGACCGACGCGTGGGCCGGTCTCGACAGTTTCTTCGCGCCTGGAACCGAACTTCTGGTGGCGGGCGTTGAAGCCGACGCTTTGGCGGCCGTCGACCTGTCGGACACGGAACTGCGAAGGATCGCCGGAGCCGGACGCGCCCGCGCTCTCGACGCGCATACGTCCGATCATCGGGCGGGTGACTTCGAAGCCGCGATCGAGGCCGCACGGTCGGGCGGGGCGCATGGCCGGGGAGTAGGCTGAGATGTGGGGCATCGTACCTGCGGCGGGCCGGGGCAGCCGGATCCAGCCGCTGGCCTTCTCGAAGGAGCTGCTTCCGGTCGGCAGCCGTTTCGACGCCGGTGTCGAACGCCCCTGTGCGGTCAGCGAGTACCTGCTCGACCGGATGACGGCGGCGGGAGCTGACAAGATCTGCATGGTGATCGGGCCCGGCAAATCCGACATCCTCGCTTACTACGCGGCCGGCTACGGTGGGGCATCGATCGCCTACGTGGTCCAACCCCAGCCGAGCGGCCTCTGCGACGCCCTGTTCCGCGCCGCGCCCCTGATCCCGGCCGACGAACCCGTGATCGTCGGCTTGCCCGACACGGTCTGGTTTCCGAGGACCGGATTTTCGGCTCTGCCGGACGACGCTCTCTCGTTCCTGTTGTTTCCGGTAGACCGTCCCGAGCTCTTCGACGCCGTGCTGCTCGACGAGCGGGACGATGTCGTCGAAATCCAGGTCAAACGCGCCGATGCCTCGTCGCACTGGATCTGGGGCGGATTCAAGATGCCCGGCCACGTGTTCCACAGGCTCGATCGGTTGTGGCGGGAGCGCCACCGGGAGGACGAGTTCTTGGGCACGCTGGTCAATGCCTATCTGGCGGAGGGCGGGCGGGCCAAGGGCGTCAAAGCCGGCGAGGCCTATGTCGACGTCGGAACCTTCAACGGCTATCGCGCCGCCATCGGGCTTCTGGGGCAGGGCGCCCCGACGACCGGTCGGACCACGACGGCTGCCGGCCCCGCACACGGACTCGCTCATGACGATCGAAGATAAGGCCTCGGCGATCCGGTCGCGGGCCGAAGCGCTCGGACCCTGGTTCCACAACATGGACCTCGGGGGTGTCTGGACGGCGCCGGATCACTTCCTCGGCGACTACCCGGGCGTGAAGTTTCGTGGCTTCGCTCACGTGCTGCCCGAGAGCCTCGCCGGCATGAGTGTGCTCGACATCGGCTGCAATGGCGGCTTCTACGCGATCGAGATGAAGCGGCGCGGCGCCGAACGGGTCCTTGGGATCGATTCAGATCCGGACTATCTGGCCCAGGCGCGGTTCGCGGCCGAGACGCTGGGCACGAGCATCGAGTTCCGCCAGCTGTCGATCTACGATGTCGGAGCTCTGGGCGAACGCTTCGACCTCGTGATCTTCATGGGGGTGCTTTATCACCTGCGGCATCCGCTGCTCGCCCTCGATCTCATCTACGAAAACGTCGCCAAGGATCTGATGTTGTTCCAGTCCTTGCAGCGTGGATCGAACGACGTCGTGCCGGTCGCGCCCGACTACGACTTCTGGGACCAGGCCCACTTCGATGCGCCCGGCTACCCCAAGATGCACTTCATCGAGAACCGCTACGCGGGAGATCCGACGAACTGGTGGGCACCGAACCTCGCCTGCTCGGCCGCGATGCTGCGGTCGTCGGGCTTCGAGATCCTGGCGAATCCGGATCCCGAGGTTTTCCTGTGCCGGCGGGGCACCCGCGGTGACTTTGCCGAGGCGGCCTATCCGAGCAAAGGAGCTGTCCGTTGATCGAAGCTGCGATGATCTGGAACGAGCCGAACAACAAATCCCATTGGGATCCGGTCCTCGATCCCGATTGGAGCGCCTTTGCTCGAATGACGATCCTGGCCGCGCAAGCGATCAGGAGCGAGAACGCGACGCTGCCGCGGGTCCTCGGCGGCATGTCGCCGATCGATCCGACCTGGGTCCAGCACCTCGACGCGATGGGGGTCTTGGGCCATCTCGAAGCCGTCGCGGTGCACGGGTTCCCGCTCGACTGGAATCTCTGGGCCTTGGCCGAATGGCCTCGCAAGATCGACGAAATCCGTGCCGTGACGAGCCTGCCCGTCTGGGTCAGCGAGGTCGGGGTCTCGACGTTCGGGGCCGAGGAGGTCCAGGAGTGGGGCCTGAAGCGCACGGCCGAACTGCTGGTCGGTCGCGCGCCCCGCATCCACTGGTACTCGCTCTACGACCTGCCGAAGGAGTGGGAAGCCACGACCCGCCACAAGGAAGCGGAAGGGTCCTCCTACTACCGGCATTTCGCCATGGGGCTGCTTCGCCAGGACGGCACGCCGAAGCTCGCCGCGAAGCAGTTCAGGGAATTGGCCCCCGCCATGGGTCTCTGCCAATGGTTCCATTTCGAGGACCATCGCCTTGACGACGCGGTCGAATGGATGAAGCGGCTCGGCGTCACCTACCTACGCACGGGGCTCAGCTGGGCCGATTGGTTCCGCCCCGATGCGGAGCGCTGGTTCGATCGGCTCGTCCGGACGCTGGAGCCGTTCGACACGACCGTGACGTTCTGTTTCACGCCCGAGCATCTCGGCGTCGAGCCTCACCACACGAGTCCGCCGCGCGAGCCGGAGCTCTTTGCGGCGTTCTGCGCCGAGATGGTACGCCGCTACGTCGGGCCGGGTGCCGTGAAGCCGATCGCGGTATAACTGGGCGTGTCCTTCTCCCGCCGGCGGGAGAAGGTGGCGCGCAGCGCCGGATGAGGGGAGACTCGTCGTGACAGTGTTTCCCCTCATCCGCCCTGTCGGGCACCTTCTCCCGCTGGCGGGAGAAGGACGAACCGCATCCTCCGGATTCATCCTTCTCCCGCTGGCGGGAGAAGGTGACGCGGAGCGCCGGATGAGGGGGCTCGTCGTCTTGGCCCATCCCGACGACGAGGTCCTCGGCTGCGGCATCCTCCTGACGCGCCTCCCCGACGTCACGGTGGTGCATGTCACGGATGGCGCGCCTCGCGACGGTGGCGACGCCCGCCGGCACGGGTTCGGGGATCCGCAGGCCTATGCGACAGCGCGTTCGGCGGAGGCGCGGGAGGCTCTCGCGCTTGCCGGTGTCCCGTCGGCTCGGCATCATATGTTGGGCGTCGCCGACCAGGAGGCGGCCTACCGGCTCGGCGACATCGCCCTCCGACTCGTACCCTTCATGAAGGCCGCCGACCTCGTCCTCACCCACGCCTACGAGGGCGGCCACCCGGACCACGATGCCGTGGCCTTCGCGGTCCGGGCCGCGATCAGGCTGGCGGGTCGGACAGCTCAAACAACAATCGTCGAAATGCCGTTCTATCACGCCGGCCCGGAGGGCTGGATCCGCCAGCGGTTCCTGCCGCATGACGGCGCGTCGGACGAAACCTCGCTCGATCTAGGGCCCGGGGATCTCAAGCTCAAGCGACGCATGGTCGCTTGTCATCGTACCCAGAGCGAAACGCTGACGGGGTTCCGGCTCGACCAGGAAAGCTTCAGGGTCGCGCCCGCCTATGATTTCACGGTTCTGCCGAACGACGCGCAGTTGCTCTACGAGCGCCATGGCTGGAACCTCACGGGCGAGCGCTGGCAGGGGCTCGTGCGGACGGCGCTGGCGGATCTCGGTTTGCCGCCATGAGCCTCACGGTGCTGAGCGTCAGCTATCCGCTGGCGCGCGTTTCGCCCGATGCGACCGGAGGCTCCGAGCAGATCCTGTCGATCCTGGACCGGGCCCTCGTGGCGGCCGGACATCGCTCCATCGTCGTGGCACCCGAGGGTTCCCGCGTCGCGGGCGAGTTGGAGCCGATCGCCTGTCCGGAAGGCGTGCTCGACGATACGGCGAAGAGCGAAGCGCAGGCCCGCAACCGGGCTGCGATCGCGACCGTGCTGGCCCGCGAGACCGTGGACCTCGTGCACCTCCATGGCATCGATTTCGACCGCTACCTGCCGGCTCCCGGTCCGCCGGTCCTGGCAACCCTTCATCTGCCACCGGCTTGGTATCCTTCCGAGGCCCTGCACCCTCGGCGGCCCGACACATGGCTCAACGGCGTCTCGGCGTCGCAACACGCGGCTTGTCCCGCTTCGCCCTGTCTTTTGCAGCCCGTCGAGAACGGCGTCCCGGTGTCGAAACTCCAGGCGCATCATGCCAAACGCGGTTTCGCGCTCTTCCTCGGGCGGATCTGTCCGGAGAAGGGGGTTCACCTGGCGCTGCAGGCGGCGCATCGTGCCGGCGTCCCGTTGCTGGTCGCGGGCGAACTCTATTCCTATGCGGCGCATCGGGATTACTACGAGGCCGAGGTCCGGCCGCTGCTCGATCGGCGGCGCCGGTTCATCGGACCCGTGGGGTTCGCGCGGAAGCGCCGGCTGCTCACCGCGGCCCGATGCCTTCTCGTGCCTAGCCTCGCGGAGGAGACCTCGTCGCTCGTGGCCCGCGAGGCCGCGGCCTGCGGGACGGCCGTCATCGCCACGCCCAATGGCGCCTTGAGCGACACGGTGCTGCCGGGCCGGACCGGTTTTCTCGTCGAGACCGCGGACGCCATGGCGTGCGCCATCGCGGAGAGCGATACCATCGACCCCGAGGCATGCCGCGCCATCGCGCGCGCCCGGTTCGACGAAACCCGCATGATCGCCGGCTATTTCGATCTCTATCGCCGGCTCTCTCGGAAGAAGGGGTGAGCATCGCGCTGCAAACTTCATTCATCGGCGACGATGTCGCTCTCGAGGCGCTCGAGGCCGAGTGGTGGGCGCTGTGGGATGCATGCCCGGCCGCGACACCGTTCCGGTCGCCCGCCTGGCTGCTGCCCTGGTGGCGGATCTTCGCGCCCGGTCCGCTCAGAACCATTGCGGTGCGGTGCGGAGGACGGTTGGTGGCCCTGGCGCCGCTCTACCTCGAAGAGGCGAGCCGGCGCCTTCTTCCGCTTGGGATCGGCATCAGCGACGACCTCGACATGCTGGCGATCCCCGGCTGCGAGCAGCGAGCGGGCGCCGTCATCCTGGAAGCCCTCGCGGGCGCGTCGGATTGGGACCATCTCTCGCTCGAGGAGTTGGCACCGGACGCTACGGCACTTCTCTGGCGGGCGCCGGAGGGGTGGGACGACACGCTCACAACGCAGAGTCAATGTCCGGTGCTGGCGTGGCCCGCCGGGAGACGCGGCATCGAGGACCTCGTTCCACCGCGCAAGCTGCGCAAGCTCCGCATGGCACGCCATAGAACCGCCCGTCGCGGCGGCTGCGTCGAGGTCGCCGACGCGACGACGGCTCCGGCATTCCTCGAGGCCCTGTTCCGGCTGCATGCCGCGCGCTGGGAAAGCCGCGGCGAAGCAGGTGTGCTGGCCGATCCGCTGGTCCAGGCTTATCATCGCGCGGCCCTCCCGAAGCTTGTCGCACATAGGCTCCTCCATGCGACGCTGGTCCGCATCGAATCGCGGGTGGCCGGCGTCTTCTACGGCGTGAGGCGAGGTGCGACGCTCTACGCCTACCTCGGTGGGTTCGACCCCGATTTCGCGTTCGAGAGTCCCGGGACCGTGCTGATGGGCGACGCTGCGGACACGATGATGCGGGACGGCGCCGGGCGCATCGAGCTGCTGCGGGGGCAGGAACCTTACAAATACGAATGGGGTGCCCTCGACCGCCCGAACCTGCGCCGGATCCTTCGCCGAGCCGGCAGCCCATGAGCCAGGCGATGGCCGTAGCGCTGGCGGCGCGGCTTCGGCACGCCATGCCGGCCAATGTCGCCCTGATGCAGCTCTTGATGGAGGCTCCGTCCCGGGCTGCGGCCGAGGAAGCGCTTTCGCTGGTCCCCGTGCTCGACCCCGCCTTGGCGACCGTGGCCCAAACGGTGGCGCGCCTTCTGCTCGCCCATCCCGATGCCTGGCAGGTCGTCCACGGCGTCACCGACAGCGTCGATCACCTGGCGTCCGGCGGAACGGCGGACGAGACCCTGGACCATTGGCGGCGAGCTTTCGACCGCCTCGCCGCGACCGCGCCGGAAGCAGGCGTCGCTCTCTACGCGCTCGGAGATCCCGGCCTTCTCGACGCAGCGACCGCCGAAGTGATCGACGCACTGCAAGCCTGGGGCTTGGTCGGGCCGGGCCACGACGTCTTCGACCTCGGCTGCGGCATCGGCCGCTTCGCGACCGCCCTGGCGCCTCACGTCCGTTCCGTCTTCGGCAGCGACCTCTCGGAGCGGATGGTGGCCGAGGCGCGACGCCGAAACCAGCACGCCAACGTGCACTTCATGGAGGGCTCCGGTCACGATCTCGCCGGAGTCGCAACGCGAGGCTTCGATCTCGTGCTCGCGGCCGACGTCTTTCCCTATCTGGTCGGAGCTGGCCTCGCGTCTCGCCACGTGGCCGAGATCGCGCGCGTGCTGCGACCTGGTGGCGCAGCCGTGATCCTCAACTATTCCTACCGCGGCGATCCGGAGCGCGACGGTCGCGAACTCGCCGCCGCCGCAGCCGCTGGCGGACTCGCCGTGACGGCGCCGGGAACGTCGGGTTTCCGTCTTTGGGACGCGGCCGTCTATCGGCTCGAGAAGCCCGGCGGGTAGGCCCGCCCTTTACCGCCCGCGTCTTGGCCCGAACCATGCTGGGCGGGACGCCGTTCGGGGGATGTCCCAGGGACACCATCGAGCTCCAGCAAGAAGGATCCGAAGATGGCGAAGGAAATCCTGTGTGGCTTCGGCGTCGATGTCGATGCGGTGGCGGGCTGGCTCGGGTCCTATGGGGGCGAGGACTCGCCGGACGACATCTCGCGCGGCTTGTTCTCGGGCGAGGTCGGCAGCCCGCGCCTCCTCAAGATGTTCGATCGCCTCGGCATCAAGACGAGCTGGTTCATCCCCGGCCACTCGATCGAGACCTTTCCGGAGCAGATGAAGGCGGTCGCGGCCTCGGGCCACGAGATCGGCATCCACGGCTATACGCACGAAAACCCGATTGCCATGACGCGCCAGCAGGAGACCGAGGTGCTCGACAAGTCGATCGAGCTCGTCCAGGCGCTCTCCGGCAAGCGGCCGACCGGCTATGTGGCGCCGTGGTGGGAGTTCTCGACCGTCACCAATGAACTGCTGCTCGAGCGCGGCATCAAATACGACCACTCGCTGATGCACCACGACCATCAGCCCTATTATGTCCGCGTGGGCGATAGCTGGACCAAGATCGACTATTCGAAGAAGCCGTCGGAATGGATGGTGCCCCTGAAGCGCGGCCACGAAACCGACCTCATCGAGATCCCGGCCAGCTGGTACCTCGACGACCTGCCGCCCATGATGTTCATCAAGAAGGCGCCGAACAGCCACGGCTTCGTCAATCCGCGCGACATCGAGGAGATGTGGCGCGACCAGTTCGATTGGGTGTATCGCGAATATGATTACGCGGTGTTCCCGATGACCATCCACCCGGACGTGTCGGGCCGGCCTCACGTGCTAATGATGCTGGAGCGGCTTTATCACCACATGGCGGCCCACGAGGGCGTCCGCTTCGTCACGATGGACGAGATGGCGGACGATTTCGCCAAGCGCTCCCCGCGGGCGAAATAGGGCGCGCGGCGGCATGTGTGCGCTCTGCGGCATCCTCGGCGGCGCGGAACATTGGGCCGACGCGCATCCGCGCCCGGGGACGTTCACGCGCAACCTCGGGCCGCTCGAACGGCGGCGCGAGCGCGCGCGCCGCGTCGATCAGGCCAATATCCTGCTCCGGCCGCTCGGGCTCGACCTCGGCGATTGGCAGGGAAGCGCCTTCCTGCTCGCGACGCGAACGGGAAAGACCGAGATCGTTGGCGACCTCGCCCATCTTTGGGCATCGGCCGAAGGGCTCCTCGGCCGCGTCATCGATCCGCTCGACGTCACGCTGCTCGAACGGCTCGAGTCGCGCCCTTGAGCGCAGTGCCGGATTTCACGCCGGTCTTCCTGCTGACGGGGTTCCTCGGATCCGGCAAGACGACGCTGCTGGCGCGTCTCCTGCGCGACCCGGCCCTCGCCGACAGTGCCGTGCTGATCAACGAGTTCGGCGAGGTCGGGCTCGACCATCTGCTGGTCGAGTCGATCGACGAGACCATGGTGCTGCTGGGCTCGGGCTGCCTCTGCTGCACGATCCGCGGCGAACTCGCGTCCGCCATCCGGGACCTGCACGCGAAACGCGAGCGCGGGCTCGTGCCGGCGTTCAAGCGTCTGGTGATCGAGACGACGGGGCTCGCCGATCCGACGCCGGCGCTCTCCACCATCACGGCCGACCCGGTGCTGCGGCATCATTTCCGGATCGGCGGGGTGATCGCCACGATCGATGCCGTCAACGGCCTCGATCAATTGAGCCACCAACCCGAGAGCGTGAAGCAGGCCGCGGTCGCGGACCGGCTGGTCTTGACCAAGACGGATCTCTGCGGCCCCGACGCGATCACCGGCCTCGTCGCGGCCTTGCGGGCCCTGAACCCCGACGCGCCGCTCACGCGTGCGGCGGACCAGGGCTTCGACCTTGCGGAATTGCTGGGCGACCAACCGCTCGCCGGCCCGGTCACGAGCGGCATGCGGTGCATTGCGGTCGACCGCGCAGCGATTGACGTCGGTTCTGGCCAACACCGGACAGAGACCGGGGAGGCGGCGTCTTTCTCGCTCGTGGTCGACCAGGCGCTCGATTGGACCGCCTTCGGGCTCTGGCTGACGCTGCTGCTGAACCGGCACGGCGACCGCATCCTCAGGGTCAAGGGACTGCTCAACCTCGTCGGGAACGACGCGCCCGTCGCGATCCACGGCGTTCAGCGCCTCGTTCAGGTGCCGACTCACCTGCCGGCCTGGCCGGATGAGGACAGGCGCTCCCGTCTCGTCTTCATCACGCGCGGACTCGACCCCGGGCTGATCGCCCGCTCGATGCGGGCTTTCGGGGTGCTGGGCGGAGCATGACGAAGCGGGCTCATGGTCCGATCCGAACAGATCAATCTGATCTGACCAGTTGGCCAACGCCGGACAGTTCTCATAAATCATGCCATCGTTGAAGCTTGAGCTTCACCTTTCGTCATTGCGAGGCGCGGTGCGGCGAAGCAACCCAGCCTGTGACCGAGGATGAAGCTGGGTCGCGTCAGCCGTTGACTATGCCTCCCGCGCAGTGGGCGGAGATTTTCGGGTTCTCAAAGGCCTTCTCCGACGTGGCTTTTCTCCGGGATTGCAGGAGGGCCACCGGGTACCCCGCCCGGGAGACCCGGTGACGGGACGGCAGGATCAATCACGTCGGGGCCGGGCTGGGGAATGCCGATCGGATCGATCGAAGGCACCTCCTCCGGGTTCGGCGGAAGGTCCGGCATCGGGCCGCCGGGCGAAGGCGCAGGACTGCCGGGTTCAGGATAGGGTAACGCGGTCATGGCTCAGCCCTCGTTCATGCACTCTCAACTCTGACCAGCCGTTTAAATCACTACCTGTCGGCGACAAGGACGCGTCGATTGTCATCCCCGGTTGGAAGATCGCTGATACCGTCCCGATGATGACCACTGATTTGGGTCACATTCTCGCTGACGGGGTCCGAAGGCGATGCACCGATGATTTCGTCTTCAGCCTGACGCCATTGCTCTTGATCCCGACCGTGCACGAAGCCGCTTTCCTCCCAGATCTGGTAGGCGCGATCTCTGATCGCTTCCTGGCGATCATTGTCGGGCGTGATACTGGAGCGGTAGGTCGAAGCGGGACTGAGATCCATGAATTTCTCCTTGCAACGGCTCGGCGCACTGCATTGCACAAAGCGATCTCAACGGTGGTCGCTTGCCTGCGCGTTGACTGGCTAGCGTCGAGCCAAGAATACATTGCCTAGAAGATACGCAGACGGCCTATCCCTGGATGCCTTGTGTTCAGAACTGTTCGATCTTGTACAAAGCCTTTCTTAGCGATCGAAGACGCATCGGCGAGGATTGACCCGCGCAGGTGCTGCGCCGCTCGACGGCAAGTGGCATAGCGCCGCCTTCCCGATTGGCAACCTTGAAGCAGTGGAAAGCGTAGACCGAACCTCATGTTCGGAGACTGTCATGCAGTGGGAAGCCGTCATCGATACTGATGTCGCGGAAAGCGGCACCCTAGTCCACCTTGATCGAGGATACGGTGACGATCCGCCTCAACCCGGAGACGACATCCACCTTGCCAATCCGAAAACCGGAGAAGCCCGGTCAGTTACCGTCATTTCTTCCACTGCAGATCGCCTGGAGATCAATGACGGCCCTACCATCGTCAGCATGAAGATATCGTCGCTCAAGCGGCCCGCCATCCTCAACCAACAAGGTAAGTATTACGAGGCGTGGGTTGTCGATCAGAGCACGTCAAAGCCGACGACCGCTGAATAGCATCGTACCTCGGCCCGTTATGATGGTATCGCGATAGATCGAATTCCATCATCGTTGCGGACAATCGCGTTGAGGACCTTGGTTTTCGGGCTGTCCCTTTGCTCATAGTCCAGGAGGCGGAGGAGGGACTCCGCTTCGTTTGAAACTTCCTCGAACTTAACGAGGGCGATGCCGGATGAATTCGTCGAACTTATGGATGCCGTCTGAAACGTCGAAATAATAAAGCGGCACGCATAAGCTTCCGAGACAGATCCTTATGCTAATCGCGAATTTCAGAGCCCGGTTGCGGTACGGAATGGAACACTCATGATTTCAGGCTGCTGCGGGCCCGAAGTTCGCGGGCGAAGTTTGAGGCGGTTGCCTTACACAACGACTCAGCGGCAGCACAGGCGGAGCTTGGACATCGCTGGCGAAGTGCGACCGAACAGTTCCGCTCGGTTGCCGTTGGTCTTCCGCTTAGCGTCCAGGATGTGGCTCCAAGCACTGGAAAAGCGTTGATCTTGCTGCGCTGCACCTTAAACCATAGTTTAAGCTGCAGCGCGAACATAGATTGCGCGCATAGCTGCCATGCAGCTGGTGAAATTGAATATAAACCAAGCAGGACATAAATGTCGTTTCAGCAACGGCTTAGATCGTTGCCCGATTGCGGAGGACGCTTATGACTATTTCATATCGCAGCATGCGGCGTCTCGGCCCTACGGTCTTAGCTGCGCCTATACTGCTGGCGAGTTTAGGTTACGCACTGGCCGGTGCCGACGATGGCGGCGCTAGATCGTTCTGGAATGTTCCGGCACCGGGTTCAGCGGGCGGAATGCCCGAAACGACGACCCCCGGGACCGACAATCCAGCGGCTGCGGCACAGCCCAATGCCAGCATCAGTCGGACCGGGGTTGCGCAAGACCAGAGCTTGCGCTCCAAAGTCGCCGTCACGCGTATGGGGCGTGAACACTATGCGGCCCGATCGCATGCCCTGCATGTCTATGCGGCGCGGCATGATGCTCGGCCGACCCTCGCGGCGGAACATGGATCTGCCGAGCACAAGAGTGTATTGCATGCGCTCCATCGCGGGTCCGAGACGAATAGCAACCAATCCTAACCCGTCGGTTGCGGTCATATGAGAAAAGCCGGCTCGCGTTCGAGCCGGCTTTTCTTGCGAGCGACCACTCCGAAGGACTGCGAGAACCTCCGATCTGCGCTGCGCCTTGCGGTTTTGCCGTCGCTCGGCATGGACGCCGGTCATCCTGCGCTATAGTGGATCGGGTATCACGCAGGGTAGGAGAGAGCGGCATGGTGATGACGCGGCGGCATTTCGGCTTGGCGGCGGCACTGTCCGGCCTCCTGGTCTGCGGGGCGACGATCCTCATCGACGGTGCAGCGCGAGCGCAGTCGGCTGGCCCGGTGGTTTTCGCGGCCGCGAGCCTCAAGAACGCGCTCGACGACGCGGCTGCGGGCTGGGTCAAGGCCGGGCATGCGGCCCCCAAGATCTCCTATGCGGCCTCCAACGTGCTGGCGAAACAGATCGAAGAGGGGGCGCCGGCCGACCTCTTCTTCTCGGCCGACCTCGACTGGATGGCCTATGCGACCAAGAAGGGGACCATTCAGACCGATAGTGTCGTCAACCTTCTCGGCAACGCGATCGTGCTGATCGCGCCGAAGGACGCAGCTACCCCGGTCGACATTCATCCAGGCTTCGACCTTGCCGCGGCGCTGGGCTCGGGGCGTCTCGCAATGGGGAATGTCGATGCCGTGCCGGCCGGCAAATACGGCAAGGCCGCGTTGGAGAAACTCGGAGCCTGGGACGGCGTCAAAGATCACGTGGCCCAGGCCGAAAGCGTCAGGGCCGCCCTGGTGCTCGTGTCGCGCGGCGAGGCCCCGCTCGGGATCGTCTATGCCACGGACGCAGCAGCCGACGTAAATGTCAGAGTCGTCGGCACTTTCCCGGACGATACGCACCCGCCCATCATCTACCCGGTCGGCCTGACGAAAGCGGCGACGAGCCCGGATGATGCACCCTTCCTGGCCTATCTGCGCGGCCCCGACGCGAAGGCGGCCTTCGAGCGTCAGGGCTTCACGGTGCTGAACAAGGCCGGCAACGGGTCGTGAGATGACGGACTGGCTCGGGCCGGACGCCTGGACGGCGCTGCGGCTGAGCCTGCTCGTTGCTACGACCGCCACGGCCGCGAGCCTGCTGCCGGGCCTGATCGTCGCCTACGCCCTGGCGCGAGGCCGTTTCTGGGGACGGTCGGTTCTCGACATGCTGGTGCACCTGCCTCTGGTGCTCCCACCGGTCGTGACCGGATACATTCTGCTCATCGTTTTCGGCCGGCGCGGTATCGCGGGCGAGTGGCTCGCGGCGCATCTTGGCATCGTCCTGTCGTTTCGCTGGACCGGTGCGGCGCTCGCCTGCGCCGTGATGG
Source organism: uncultured Lichenihabitans sp. (assembly GCA_964245215.1). Taxonomy (GTDB): domain Bacteria; phylum Pseudomonadota; class Alphaproteobacteria; order Rhizobiales; family Beijerinckiaceae; genus Lichenihabitans. The sequence continues at coordinate 9,696 of CAXTME010000018.1, read as the reverse complement.
GCTTCCCGCTGCTCGTGCGGGCGATCCGCCTGTCGATCGAGGCCGTGGACGCACGGCTCGAGCAGGCGGCCGGAACGCTGGGCGCCCATCCGGCCTGGGTGTTCGTGGCGGTCACGCTGCCGCTGATTCTGCCGGGCGTGATCGCCGGCATGATCCTGTGCTTTGCCAAAGCCATGGGCGAGTTCGGCGCCACCATCACCTTCGTTTCGAACATTCCGGGTGAAACCCAGACGCTGCCATCCGCCATCTACACGCTCACCCAGGTGCCGGGCGGCGAAGCCGGCGCTCTGAAACTCACGCTCGTCTCGGTCGCGGTTTCCATGGCGGCGCTGGTGGCGTCGGAACTGCTGGCCCGCGGCGTCGCCAGAAGGCTCGTTGCATGACGGCGGGGCTGTCGGTGGCCGTGACGCATCGCGTCGGTGCCTTCGACCTCTCGGCCGCATTCGACGCCGAGCAAGGTGTAACGGCGCTGTTCGGCCGCTCCGGCTCCGGCAAGACGACGCTGGTCAACATCGTGGGAGGCCTGCTGCGGCCGCAGACCGGGCGGGTGGTGCTGGGCGATACCGTCCTCGTCGACACGGAGCGGCGGATCTGGGTTCCGCCGCATCGGCGACGGATCGGCGTCGTCTTTCAGGAAGGCCGGCTGCTGCCGCATCTCAGCGTGCGGCAGAACCTCCTGTTCGGGCGGTGGTTCGCGCCGCGCCGCGAGGTCGCCGTCGAGGTCGCGGCCGTGGTGGACCTGCTCGGCATCGGCGCCTTGCTGGGGCGCCGGCCGGCCGGCCTCTCGGGCGGCGAGAAGCAGCGGGTCGCCATCGGCCGGGCGCTCTTGGCGAAGCCGCGGCTGCTGCTGATGGACGAGCCGCTTTCGGCGCTCGACGACACCCGCAAGGCCGAAATTCTCCCCTATCTCGAACGGCTCCGCGACGAAGCCCGGGTGCCGATTGTCTACGTGTCGCATTCCGTGGCCGAAGTCGCGCGGTTGGCCGACACGCTCGTGGTGCTCGACGCGGGCCGGGTGAGCGCGGTCGGCCCCGCCACGGAGGTCCTGGCCCGACTCGACATCGTGTCCCTCGCCGGCTCCCGCGAGGCAGGGGCGGTGCTCGAAGCCCGCATCCTGTCGCAGGACGACCGTTACGGCCTGACGAGCCTTTCGACACCGGCCGGCGAGCTTCGCGTCCCCCGGATCGACCTGCCGCAAGGTTCGCGGTTGCGTGTCCAGGTGCTGGCCCGCGACGTGACGTTGAGCCTTGCGCCGCCGAGCGGGTCGAGCGCGCTCAACGTCCTGGCCGCGGTCGTGGCCGAAGCGCCGCGGTCCGTCCGGGAAGGAACGCCGTCGATCGAGTTACGCCTCGACTGCGGGGGTGTCGCGCTGCTCGCCCGTATTACGCGACGCTCGGTCTTCGAAATGGGACTGGCACCCGGAACGCCGGTATATGCCGTCATCAAGAGCGTCGCGCTCGACGGGTTCTCCGGCGGTGACCCGCGTCTGGCGCGCTACGACGGAACAGTTTGAAGCTTGTCGGATCGAGCGACAAGCGTGCGCGCTTATCATTCGTCCTTGCGAGGAGTGTAGCGACGAAGCAACCCGGTGTTTGGCCAAGGATGAAACTGGGTCGCTTCGCGTCGCTCGCAACGACGGTCGATGATCCTCTTTGCTTCAAAGGCTGGCTGACACTCCCTAGCTATGCTCCGACCAGCCGAGCGGTCCCGATTTCGCGAAGATCCAGGGATATTGCCGCGTCATCTGCTCGGCCCGCCGCGATCGATAGCCGTAGGCGCCGCCGAGCACGACGAAGAGGAGCGACACGACGAAGAACTGGAGCGAGGTCAGGTCCTCTCCGGCCAAGGCATAGTGAAGAAAGCGCACGAAAGCCGCCATGACGATCAGGGCGAGCGGCATGAGCAACACCGATCGCCACGTTCCCGCAAAGGCCCGCCCCGTCGCGATCCCCCCGAGGCCGCCGAGGATGATGGTGAAGAAGATGAACGCCAACAGCGCCCCGGGCGCGTCGGAATAGAGGATGCCCATCAGTGGCCTCCCTCGAGATAGGCGGCCCGCACCTCGGGCCGGCTCAAGAGATCCTTGCCGGTGCCCGACATGGTGATGAGGCCGTTGACCATGACGTAGCCGCGATCGGCGAGCTTCAGCGCATGGAAGGCGTTCTGCTCGACGAGGAAGACCGTGAGTCCTTCCGATTTGTTGAGATCGCGGATCACGTCGAAGATCTGCTTGACGATCAGCGGCGCCAGGCCGAGCGAAGGCTCGTCGAGCAGTAGGAGCCTTGGGCGGCTCATGAGGGCGCGGGCGATGGCGAGCATCTGCTGCTCGCCGCCCGACAACGTGCCGCCACGCTGGGCTGCCCGCTCCTTCAGCCGCGGGAACATGACGAAAACGCGTTCGAGATCCTGGTCGAAATGCGCGAATTGATTGATCGACGCGCCCATCTGCAGGTTTTCGTAGACGGTCATGCGCGGGAAGATGCGCCGTCCCTCAGGCGATTGAGCGATCTGCAGGCGGGCGATCTCGTGCGTGGCCATCCGGGTAATGTCGCGCCCGTCGTAGGACACGGTGCCTTCGCGGGCCCGGGGATTGCCGAAGATCGTCATCATCAGGGTGGATTTCCCGGCCCCGTTGGCCCCGATGAGGGTGACGATCTCACCCTGGTTGACGTCGAGGTCGACGCCCTTCAAGGCGATGATCTTGCCGTAGAAGGTCTTGACACCACGGATGGACAGAAGGGGCGTTGCGGGCGCCGCACGCCCCTCGACGAGCGGTTCGGTCATGACACTCACGCGCCGATCTCCGCTTCCACCTGTTCGACTTCTTCATCGGCGACGCCGAGGTAGGCCGCGATGACGCGGCTATCGTTGCGGATCTCGTCGGGGGTGCCATCCGCGATCTTGGTGCCGTAGTCCAGGACCACGACATGGTCCGAGATGCTCATCACCACCGACATGTCGTGTTCGATCAGCAGGACCGATGTGCCGTGATCGTCGCGGATGAGGCGCAGCAACGCATTGAGTTCGAGCGATTCACGCGGGTTGAGGCCAGCCGCTGGCTCGTCGAGGCAGAGGAGGACAGGATCCGTACACATCGCCCGAACGATCTCCAGGCGCCGCTGATCGCCGTAGGGCAGGTCGCCCGCAGGGTCGTCGGCGCGGTCGATCAGGCCGATGCTGTCGAGCCAGAACTTCGCCTTCTCGATGGCGCTGGCCTCCTGCGCCTTGTAGCCGCCGATGCCGAGCACGCCGAGGAACGTCATGCCCGAGGCTTTCATCAGCCTGTTGTGCTGCGCCACGAGCAGGTTTTCGAGGACCGTCATGCCGGTGAACAGCCGGATGTTCTGGAAGGTGCGGGCCACCTTGGCGGTGCGGGCGATCTCCTGATCGGGCATGCGTTCGAGAAGGAACAGGTCGCCGGCCTGCCCTCGCATATGCTTCTTGCCTGAGCGCGTGAGGGACAACACGTCGTCGGCCGCCGCCACGCCCTGGCGGGCCAGTGCCATGCGGCCTTCGGTGGGCTTATAGAAGCCCGTGATGCAGTTGAAGACCGTGGTCTTGCCGGCGCCGTTGGGCCCGATGAGGGCCGTGATGTCGCCCCGGCCGACCGCGAACGACAGGTCGTTGACCGCCACGAGACCGCCGAACCGCATGAAGACGTGTTCGACCACGAGCAGGGGATCGCTTTCCCAGCGCATCAGCCGTGCCCTTCCTTGACCATGTCGCTCGAGATGCTCTTCCGCTCCTTCAAAAAGATGGAGGGCGAACGGGTCGCGATGATGCCACGCGGTTTCCAGATCATCATCAGAACCATGCCACCGCCGAAGATCAACATGCGATACTGGACGGGGTCGAAGCCCTCGCCGAAGATCCGCTTCAGGAAGTCGAGCTCGCGCAGCAGTTCCGTCCCGCCGATCAGGACGGTGGCGGCGATCGCGACCCCGATTTGCGACCCCATGCCGCCCAGCACCACGATGGCCAGGATGGTGGCCGACTCGATGAACGTGAAGCTCTCGGGCGAGACGAAGCCCTGGCGCACCGCGAAGAACGACCCTGCGAAGCCGCCGAACATGGCCCCGAGCGAGAAGGCCGTAAGCTTGGTGTTGACCGTGTTGATCCCGAGCGAACGGCAGGCGATCTCATCTTCGCGCAGCGCCTCCCAGGCCCGCCCGACGGGGAGGCGGCGAAGCCGGAGCGTGACGAAATTGGTGAGAAGCGCCAGGAATAGAATGACGTAGAACAGGAAGATCGTGCGCTGGATGGGGCTATAGGCGATACCGAACAGATGCGCGAAACCCTCGTCGTCGTCGGAGAATGGAACGCCGAAGAAGGTGGCGCGCGGGATCTCCGAAATACCGGCATAGCCGTTGGTCAGGTCGGTCCAATTGATCAGCACGATGCGGATGATCTCGCCGAAGGCGAGCGTCACGATCGCCAGATAGTCTCCCCGAAGGCGCAGCACCGGAAATCCGAGGATCATGCCCCAGAATGCGGCCAGGATCCCGGCCAGCGGCAGGCAAATCCAGAAGCTCAAGCCGAAGGTGGTGGACAGCAGGGCGTAGGAATAGGCGCCGACGGCGTAGAACGCCACATAGCCGAGGTCCAGAAGGCCTGCGAGGCCGACCACGATGTTCAAACCCCAACCTAGCATCACATAGATGAGGATCTGGATGCCGTAGTTGTTGATCCACTTCAGGGATCCTTGCGGACCGTTGATGAACAACATCGCCATCGGGAACACGATCAGGGCCGCGATGGCAAACCAGGCGAGATTGGTCTTGAAATAGGTTTCGGCGCGGCTCGGAACCCGCAGTTGCTGCGGGCGCCTCGCCGCTCGCGGCCGGGCGTTGAAGAGCAGGCCGAGAAAGCGCACCGCGAAGACGATGACGGCCGCCCAGATGGCCCAGGACCAGCGCGGCAGGACGACCAGCGTGTTCGAAATATCGGGATGGGTGTCGAAGGCGAGAAGCGGGAAGCCGAGCCCGAGCGTGACGAGAGCCGAGAAGGCGGCGCTTTTCAGCGCGACCGCGACGTCGAAGGCCGAAGCGACGGGCGCGGCGGCAACCGGCTTGGTGGTCTCCATCAGCATCGGATCAGACCTTCTCGATTTCGGGTCGTCCGAGCAGCCCGGTCGGCATGAAGATCAGGGTGATGGCCAGGATCGAGAAGGCCGCGACGTCCTTGTAGTCGGTCGAGACGAAAGACGACCAGAACACCTCGATCAGGCCGATCAGCAGCCCGCCCAGCACCGCACCGGGCAGGGACCCGATCCCGCCCAGCACGGCGGCCGTGAAGGCCTTGACGCCTGGGACGAAGCCGTCGGCGAAGGAGACGACCCCGTAATAGCTGAGGTAGAGCACCCCGGCCACGGCCGCGAGGGCGGCACCGATCACGAAGGTCAGCGAGATGGTCCGGTCGACGTCGATGCCGAGCAGCGCCGCCATTCGCCGATCCTGTTCGCAGGCCCGCTGCGCCCGCCCGAGCGGCGTCTTCTGGACGAGGTACCAGAACCCCGCCATAAGCACGGCCGTCGAGACCATGATGAGGATCTGCTTGTAGGACAACGTGACGTCGTAAGTTCCGCCTTCGGTGATCTTGATGACGTGGTCGAACATCGGCGGAATGGTCTTGTTGCGCGGACCCTGGATCACCTGCACCATGTTGGAGAGGAAGATCGACATCCCGATCGCCGAGATCAGTGGTGCGAGGCGGAACGACCCGCGTAGCGGCCGGTAGGCGACGCGCTCGATGGCCCAGTTCCACAGGCCCGTCAGCGCCATCGCGGACACCAGCACGATGATAAACGCCAATGGGACCGAGGTGACGCCGAGAAGCTGCGTCAGCACCAGGAACAAGGTCAGCGCGATGAAGGCCGACAGCATGAAGACATCGCCGTGAGCGAAGTTCACCATGCCGATGATACCGAAGACCATCGTGTACCCGATGGCGATCAGTCCGTAGATGGACCCCAGGGTGAGGCCGTTGATCAGCGTTTGAAGAAAGATTTCCATGAGCCGCGATGGACCTCTCGGCGCGACGCAGCGTCACGCGTTCCCTGAAAGCCAACTAGCAAAGCCCATGCCGCCAGAGGCCTGAGTTCCGCCGCAGTTTCGTCCAAAAAAAGTTCCTTCGCCGTAACGGGACCGCCAAGGTCGCACCACATCATAAGGTTGAAGGCCTGTCCGATCGCGTGTCGACTCCGAAGATCGTGGATCCCGGTGAAGCGGTCGAAAGTTATTGCCTAAATCTTCAGCATGTCAACGTGCCGTGGAAGCCATGGAGGGCTAAGTGCTGCGGGCTCGACACGGCCTTTGCGTCCCCCAGCATGAGCAAAAATCGAAAAAGCCATCGTCACGTGTCGCCTGAGGGTCTCGCCACGCGGCCCATACTGTAGAATTCGTCGTTCGGCCGCAGGCTCACGAGATTGGCGAAGCGGTTCGAAAGAGCGAAGAACGCGCTGATCGAACCGATGTCCCAGATGTCCTCGCGGGTGAACCCGAAGGCGGCGAGCGCCTCGAAATCGGCGTCATCCACCGCCTCGGCGTTCCGCGAAACCTTCAAGGCGAAGTCCAGCATGGCCCTTTGCCGGGGCGTGATGTCGGCCTTGCGGTAGTTCGTGGCCACCTGGTCGGCCACGAAGGGATCGCGGGAGCGCACGCGGAGGATGGCGCCGTGTGCCACGACGCAATATTGGCACTGGTTGGCACTGCTCGTCGCCACGACGATCATCTCGCGCTCAGCCTTGGAGAGCCCGCTGTCGCGCTCCATCAGCGCATCGTGGTAAGCGAAGAAGGCCCTGAACTCGTCGGGCCGGTGCGCGAGGGCGAGGAAGACGTTGGGCACGAAGCCCGACTTTTCCTGGACGCTCAGGATCCGCGACCGGATGTCGTCCGGCATGTCGTCGATCTCGGGGATCGGGAAACGACTGATCGGGTGAGCCTTCATCGCCGCAGTTCCCACAGGCGAGCCGTCGAGGCTCAGCGGTTGACGTCCACCACGACGCGACCCCGCACCGTGCCGGCCAGGAGATCGCCGCCCGTGCGGATCGCGTCCGAGAGGCCGATCGTGGTGGTCATGCG
>CAXTME010000018.1:0-2517 GCA_964245215.1 uncultured Lichenihabitans sp. | reverse complement strand
CTTGACGCGGGCGCGCTGGCTGAGCCCGCCCGTGTGGCTCTCGCCGACGCCCCAGCCGTTCAGCAGGACCTTGTCGCCGGGCCGGTGATCCGGATGCCGGCTCTCGACCACGGTCCCCGCGAAATCGACGCCCGGAACCATGGGGAAGGTCTTGATGATCGGCCCCCGGCCCGTGAGCGCCAGGCCGTCCTTGTAGTTCAGCGTGGAACAGTCGACTTCGACCAGGACGTCGCCCTCGGACAATCGGGTCTCGTCGATATGCCGCAGCGACGCCTCGGTGCCGGTTGGCGTCTTGTCGATCACGATGGCGTTGAACATGCGGATTTCTCCAAGAGTGGCGGCTATCGGCTCGGTCAGGTGTCGCCTCGACCACCGACGCGTCCCGGAACGGTCACACGGCTCAGTGGAGTCGCTCCAGGATCGAGACGTAATTGGCCACGGCCACGCCGCCCATGTTGAACACGCCCGCGAGTTCCGCGCCGGGGATCTGCATCCCGCCAGCCTCGTTCATGAGCTGCAGGCAGGACATGACATGCATCGAAACGCCGGTCGCGCCGATCGGATGGCCCTTGGCCTTCAGGCCGCCGGACGGGTTGACGGGTAGGGCGCCGTCCTTCCGGGTCAGTCCGTCCCTGACGACCTTCCATCCCTCGCCCGGGGCCGCGAGGCCCATCGCCTCGTATTCGATCATCTCGGCGACCGTGAAACAATCGTGGGTTTCCACGACGTCGAGGTCGGTCACCGCGAGGCCGGCATCGCCGAGGGCCGCCGCCCAGGCCCGGCGTGCCCCTTCGAACGCGAGGACGTCGCGCCGCGCGACCGGGAACACGTCGTTGCGCTGGGCCCGCGCTCGGAAACCGATGGATCGCCGCAGGGTCCGGGCGGTGTCCTGGTCGGCCAGGACGATCGCGGCCGCACCGTCCGAGACGAGCGAGCAATCGGTGCGGCGCAGCGGACCCCCGGCAATCAGCGGGTTCCTGTCCGAAACCGTGTTGCAGAACGCGAACCCGAGATCCTTGCGCACGTGGGCCAGGGCATTGTCGACGCCGTTCGCGTGATTCTTAGCCGCGATCATGGCCAGTTCGGCGCTCCGGTCGCCGTAGCGCTGGAAGTAATTCGCCGCGATCTTGCCGAAGATGCCGGCGAACCCGCCTTCGACCTGATCCTCTTCCCTACGGTAGGAGGCGCAGAGCAGGATGTCGCCGACCTGCTGGTTGGACGTGGCGGTCATCTTCTCGGCCCCGAGCACGAGTGCGATGCGTCCGCGGCCGCTCTCGATGAAGTCGAGCGCCGTATGGAGGGCGGCCGAGCCGGTCGCGCAGGCGTTCTCGGTGCGGATGGCCGGCACGTATTCGAGACCCGGCACCGCCGTGCCGACCAACCCGGCCTCGAACCCCTGCTTCGAGAAGCCGCTGTTCAGCACGCCGACGGCCGCGAACTCCACGTCCCCGGGCGCCACGCCCGCGTGGTCCAGCGCCGCCGTGCCGACCAGCGAGAACAGGCTTTCGACGTCGGGTGCGTCGAGTTTGCCGAAGGGCGAATGGGCCCATCCGACGATGGCGGCCTTGGACGTCATGGAACCATCCTCCGTCAGGCGGGAGCCGGTGGCGATGCACGGACCGAGTGCATCGAAGCTCCCTCGGTCAGGATACCGCGCTCCGCGTCCGACCGCCATCGCGCACCGGCGAAGCGGCACAAGCACGTTGCTGGATCGCGCCGCGGGGGGCTCCGCGGCGGCGTTCCGGGCGCGCTTCACCGTATCGTCATCCGCTCCCGCTAGCCTTCCGGGAGGGTGCAGGCAGGGAGCATGACGTGAACGACGAACAGGTGGCAGTGTCACGACGCGACATTCTGATAGCCGCGGCCGGCGGTGCCGCCGTGGCGCTCGGTGCCTTTCCGGCCACGGCGCAGACGACGGACACGCCGACAACCAGCGCGACGCCGGCAGCCATTGCTCCGATGCCCGCTGCGGCTTCCGGCCAGGTCTACGAAACCGTCGGCGGCGCCAGGACGGGGATCTCCGGCGTGATGGTGTCGAACGGCCGCGATGTGGCGCTCACCGATGCGGACGGCCGCTACACCCTTCCGGTCACCGACGAGACCGTGCTCTTCGTCATCAAGCCATCCGGATACATGACGCCGGTCGATCCGGTGACCATGCTGCCGCGGTTCTATGCCATTCATCAGCCGGCGGGTTCCCCGTCCGCGCTCGGTCTCACCTTCCAGGGGATCCCCCCGACAGGACCCCTGCCGGACTCCGTCGATTTTGCGCTGACGCGGCAGGACGAGCCGAAGCGCTTCGAGGTGGTGCTCTTCACCGATCCGCAGCCCGAATCCGATGCCGAGGTCGATTTCATCCGCGAGGACATCGTCTCGGCGCTGGCCGGCACCTCCGCCAAGTTCGGTCTCACGGCCGGCGACATCATGTTCGACGACCTGTCGCTGTATGACCGGCTTAACAGGATCATCGGGACGGTCGGCATCCCCTGGTACAACGTCGGCGGCAACCACGATTTC
>CAXTME010000017.1:6885-57747 GCA_964245215.1 uncultured Lichenihabitans sp. | reverse complement strand
CCGCCATCCTGGTCATCGGCGACGAGATCCTGTCCGGCCGCACCAAGGACAAGAATATCGGCACGATCGCGGACGTCCTGAACGGGCTCGGCATCGATCTGAGCGAGGTCCGGATCGTGCCGGATCTCGAGGACGAGATCGTGGCGGCCGTAAATGCCCTGAGGCGGCGCTACACCTATCTCTTCACGACGGGCGGCATTGGGCCGACCCATGACGACATCACGGCCGACAGCGTCGCCAAGGCCTTCGGTGTGCCGATCGGTGAAGACCCGCGCGCCATCGAGATGCTGCTCCAGCGCATCAAGCCCGAGGATCTGAACGAGGCCCGTCGCCGCATGGCTCGCATCCCCGAAGGCGCGGATCTGATCCGGAACGACATCTCGAAGGCGCCCGGCTTCATGCTGGGCAATGTGATCGTGATGGCGGGCGTGCCGGCCATCATGCAAAACATGTTGGACAACGTGGCGGCGCGGCTCGAGGGCGGCGCCCGCATGATCGCCGCCTCGATCGATGCGGCCGGCCTCCCGGAAGGCGCTTACGCGGCCGGGCTCGGCGCTCTGGCCAAGCTTCATCCCGACGTCTCCATAGGATCCTACCCGTCCTTCACGCCGGAGGGCTTCCGCAATCAGATCGTGGTGCGGGGCAAGGAGCCCGGCGTCGTCGAATCCGCGCGAGCGGCCGTCGTCGAGATGCTGGCCGGATTGCGCAGCGACGGGGTTCCGGTCTAGCGCCGGGTGGGGCTGCTTCGGGAAGCAACAGGAGATCGGGCGAGATGATGGACCAGCAACCGAAAGCCTTTCCGGTCTCCTGGGACCAGTTCCATCGGGACTGCCGGGCTTTGGCGTGGCGCCTCTCGGCCGCGGGCCCCTTCCAGGCGCTCGTCTGCATCACGCGCGGGGGCCTCGTACCGGCCGCCATCGTGGCGCGCGAACTCGGGATCCGCACCATCGAGACCGTCTGCGTTGCGAGCTACCACGACTACGACACCCAGGGCGGACTCGAGGTGATCAAGGCGGTGTCGGATGCCGTCAAGGCGCTCGACGAGAGCGCCAAGGTGCTGGTGGTGGACGACCTCGTCGATACGGGCAAGACCGCCAAAGTGGTTCGCGACATGCTGCCCCGCGCGCATTTCGCCACCGTCTATGCCAAGCCGCTCGGCCGGCCGCTGGTCGATACCTTCGTGACCGAGGTCAGCCAGGACACCTGGATCTACTTCCCCTGGGACATGGGCCTGACGTTCCAGGAGCCACTCGCCAAGGGACAGCGGGGGTAGCAAGCGCCGCGACCGTGGGATCGCACGGCGCCGGAGCGGGTCCGGTATGTTATTCAGGACCGCGCTTGAAAACGAGACTGAGATTGTTGGCCGGCATCTCGATGCGCTCGACGAGATCCCAGCCGTGCCGTGCCGCAAGATCGCGAACGACGCCGAGGTCGCGCAATCCCCATGCGGGATCTCGCTCCCTGAGGCTCGCATCGAACGCCGCATTGCCGGCCGCCAGAGGCACGCCGCGTTCCCGGTAAGGCCCGTAAAGATAGATGAGACCACTCGGCGCGAGCACCTCACTGCAGAGTGCCATCAGACCTTCCGTGGCGTGCCAGGGCGAGATGTGGATCATGTTGATGGCCAGAACCGCATCGGCCGGAAGCACCGGCCACGGCGGGCATGAGACATCGAGCGGGATCGGCGGCCGAAGATTGCCGAGCGCGGCCATCGCGCGATGCGCCGCGATGCTGCGCAAGGCGTCCGCAGCGCAATCGGTCGGCTGCCACTCTAACGCCGGCAAGGCTGCCGCGAAATGGACGGCATGCTCTCCGGTCCCACTCGCGACTTCGAGCACGGTCCCGGACCGGGGCAAGATACGCTGCAGGATCGCGAGGATGGGATCGCGGTTGCGCGATACGGATTCGGACGTGAGGGCCTCCGGGTGCAGATCCATGCGAGGTCTCCTCGGGGAGGCCGGTCGTGCCATCGGCCCCATCCGGGAAACTACCCGAGCGTCGGCCCGAGGTGAAGCGCCTCCGCGCAAACCCCGATGGGGCAGATCTCGAGCGGAAGCTTGGTGGCCGCTGACATTAAACGGGGCAGCTGATCGCTTTGCAGTGATCCTAGGGTCGCGTATGGTCGCACGATCGACGGGCGATCGAGACCGCGCCGGGGCGGTGATGCGGACGTGGCGAAACCGGTAGACGCAAAAGACTTAAAATCTTTCGGGGTCACTCCCGTGCGGGTTCGATTCCCGCCGTCCGCACCAAAGGCTTAACACCGACTCTTCGGACGGTTTCGAGCAGGTGTCAGGATCATGACTGATAACGCCTAAATGGGCGAGAGGCTTCCATTCCAGGCCCCGCACCACGGCGCTCCCCTGATTGATGGCGACCCAAGTTACCAAACCAACGAGTGAAAAAGTAACACAGAATAGTGGGACTGCTTGCTCATGATTGTCTGTCCGATCGATTTTATTTCGCCAAGTCTATATCGAAAAAGACGGATTTTTGACTATTCGATCTCATTATCAAGCTGACTTCGCCGACCCGACCCATTGGGGGCGGAAATGGTACTCGGGCATGATAACGACGGCTTTCTCAGACGGCCGAGCGCCGAGCGCCGTATTCCGCCGAGGCTACGTCGAGATCAGGCAGAAATTTCCGGCAGGTAAAGGAGTTTGGCCTGCCAACTGGGCCTGCAACATAAAATCTCAGATGCCTGGCGGCGACCCGCTCGGAACGATCGAACTCGACGGTCTTGAGGCCTATGGCGTGGACATGACCGTGTTCCATACCAATATCAATGACTGGGGCACTAAGCAGCACACAATGGCGACTGCTAGCAATTTGGACGATTTGACAGCTGAATTCCACACGTATGGCTATCTTGTCGACGACACGGACGTGAAGGTTTACCTGGACGGAGAATATCTACATAAGATTCCGCTGTATCGCTCGCAAACTGTCGATAAGTTTTTTTGGATGTTCAACTTGGCGATGGGAGGAGGATGGCCTGTCACGGTGCCGAGCACGGGTTATTACGATATGCAAATTGACTACATCAGGATCTACTCAAAGGACCCCGATGCTGTGGAGATCAAGGTGCAATGAGTAAGTTCTGGGGCTGATACCAAGTCGACTTCGTGCCGCTCGACCATTCCGGTCGGATCTGTCCGGCTCGGGAGGCTAATGCCAACGAATAGATCGTGTGCTGGGCAGTCGGTTCGATCGATGTACTTTGCCGAGGCTGTCATGGGGAGCGAAGGCCCGATCCGCCGCATCGCGGAGTGCGAAAGGGGATGATCGCACCACCGTCGTATCCCGCCTTTCCGTTAGGATCCAGGCCGACCATACCGCGAATGGCACCATCGAGCCGGTGAAATCGAGAAATCGGATTGATTGCTGCCGCAAGCGCTCCTGTCATAGTGGCGGATGCGACAGGCCCCGAGGCGATGATCATCATGGACTTCGGTATCGTCAGCGTCAGGTCCATCTATCAGGGCTGGGGCCGGTTCATGACCGCCAAGGTCCGGTTGCCCGACGGAAGCGTGGCGGACCGCCAGATCGAAGATCACGGCACGAGTGTCGCCGTCCTTCCCTATGATGTCGAACGCAAGGTGGCTCTGCTGGTCCGCCAGCCCCGGACAGCCGCCACATTCGCATCGGGCGACCAGGCAGTGGAGATTCTTGAAGCGATCGCCGGCCGATGGGAGGACGGGAGCCAGGACACGGATAATGCGCGCAGGGAGGCGCAAGAGGAGGTCGGTGTCGATTTGATCGAGCTCGAGCGCGTCGCCAGCGTCTGGTCCTCACCCGAGGTCTCGACGGAACGCGTCACTCTATTCATCGCGGCCTACACGCAGCGAGACCGTAGAGCCGCGGGCGGGGGTCTAGCGGCGGAAGGCGAGAGCATCACGGTCGTGGAGCTTGCCCTCTTCGAACTCGCCGCGATGGCCGACGCCGGTCGGCTCTCCGATATGAAGACCATGCTGCTGGTCCAGACGCTCAGGGTGAAGCGCCCGGATCTCTTCGCCTAGAGTGTGTCGGATCAGCGTTCAAGCTTGAGCTCACCGTTCGTCATTGCGAGGCGCGATGCACCGAAGCAACCCAGCCTATACCCTGGATTGAAGATGGGTCCCGCCACGCTTCGCTCGCGCGGTTGATGTTCTCCTCGCTTCTGAAGCTGCCTGATACACACTCTACGGTTCAGCACCGCGACGGCTGCTTGATGCAATAGTCGAGACGGGTGCGATGCCGCTCCTTGGCTGCTCCGGGGCCGAAATGATTATTGTAGAAGCGACGGTTCGGGTAATATCCGTTGGGGCGATAGCCATACGGGCGATACCCGTAGCCATAGCCGTACCCGTATTGCACCCGGTCCAGCCCCGAGCCGGGCTGCTCAAGCGACGGATCAGGCGTCATCACGCCCGCGGAGGCGGCGTCCATGCTGCTCAATAGAGCCAAGCTCGCCGCAGCGGCGAGGATCCCTCGTGCCGGTCTTGCCAAAGCCATTCGCGTCGCTCCTCGTCGGGAACGCCGACTATAGCGGCTCCGCGGCGTTCGGCCATCCCGCGTCGCGCCGGCTCACCGTCTTTCGCTCATTCGGCGGCTGTCAAGTAGAGCTCGCTCCAGATCTTGGGGAGGTCGTCCCTTGCGACGCCGACGAGATCGATGCGGTCCTGCCCGAACAGCTTGACCGAGGGCACGTTGTACTTCAACGCCACTTCGGCGATCCGCATCAAATGGGCCGGCGTGCAGTGGCCATCCGCGGTGTCGGGCGTCATCGAGAAGGTTCCGTCGTCCAGGATGCGAGCCTGGACATGGCCGTCGAGCCGGGTCGGTTGCTCGACCACCGGCTCCAGCGCCAATCCCGGAGCCAGGGCGGGTGCCTGCTCCAGGAAGAACGTCACCAGAGCGTCGACTTGCGACTTGCAGGAGCCGCAGCCCATGCCGGCCTTCGTGGCCGTCATGACGCTGCGCAGGTCGCGCCGGCCCGCGGCCACGCAGGCGCCTATCGTGCCCTTGCTGACGCCGTTGCAGTTGCAGACCTGCATCTCGGAGGGCATTTCGGCGAGCGTTATCGCCTGGGGCGGCGCCCCGATGTCGAACAGCAGGGCCAGCCTCTCCTCGGGCAGGGGGGCCTCGCGGTCGAAGGCCTGCATCAGATAGGCGGCTTTCGAGATGTCGCCCATCAGGATGCCCCCGACGAGCCGCCCATTGCGTACGATGAGCTTCTTGTAGGTGCCGCGTTTGGGCTCTGCGAACTGGATCACCTCGTCGTGTTCGTCGGCCGGTTCGGTGATGCCCATGGACGCGAGTTCGACCCCCATCACCTTGAGCTTGGTGGCGAGTTTCGAGCCATGATAGGCGGCCTGGTCGTCGCGGCCCGTCACGTGTTCGGCGAAGACCCTGGCCTGGTCCCAGAGCGGTGCGACGAGCCCATAGACCCGGCCCCGATGTTGGGCACACTCGCCCACGACGTAGATGGACCGGTCGTCGATCGATCGCATGTGGTCGTCGACCACGATGGCACGCTCGACCGTGAGCCCGGCCCGCAGGCCGAGTTCGCTATTCGGCCGGACGCCGGCCGCCACCACGACGATATCGCAATCGATCGTCGAGCCATCCTTGAAGGCGAGGCCGGTGACCCGATCCTCGCCCAGGATTTCGGTCGTGGCCTTGCCGGTATGGACGTGGAGGCCGAACCCTTCCATGGTTCGCCGCAGCATGGCACCGCCCGTCGCGTCGAGCTGGACGTTGAGCAGGTGGGTCGCCAGATGCACGACGTGGGACTCGCAGCCGAGCCCATCGAGCGCGCGCGCCGCTTCGAGCCCCAACAATCCGCCGCCGATCGTCACGGCTTTGCGGCTTCTCGCGGCATAGCGCGCCATCGCGTGGCAGTCGTCGAGGGTTCGGTAGGTGAACAGACCGGCTTTGCGTCGGCCGTTCGCGTCCATGGCGCCCTTGAAAGGCGGCAGGAAGGCAACGCTGCCCGTCGCGATGACCAGGATGTCGTAGGGCTCGCTGATGCCACCGGCCGAGACCACGAGCTTTGCGGCGCGGTCGATCTCGACCACGCGGTCTCCGCTGTGCAACCTCACGCCGTTCTCCGCATACCAGGCGGGCGTGTTGATCAAGATGTCATCAAGCGATTTGCTGCCATTCAAGATCCCGGACAGCATGATGCGATTGTAATTGCCGTAGGGTTCGTCGCCGAACATCACTATGTTGAACTGCGACGCTCCATCCTGGGCCAGCACGTTCTCGACCGCACGGGCGCCGGCCATACCATTGCCGATCACGACCAACCTGCGTTTCGACATCGCGTCGGGGTCCCTCCATCGCCATTGCGCGACGCCGTGCTGCGAGACCCGTGCCAAACGCCACCGTGCTGAACGGCTCGATCGGGTCGCGGGCGAAGGCCGCGGAAGAGCGGAGAGGCGCGTCCCGCGAGCCTCAGATCTCCATCAAGCCGAGGTCGAGAACGACATGACCCCGGGATCCCGCAGGCGCCGAAACCAGCACCTCGATCTTGCAGTCGGGTTCGATGTCTTCGAGCACCGCCAACGGCACATGCACCGACGCCTTGGCGCCCACCGGGAACAATCGCATGGTCTTGCCGTCCCTCGTCAGGACGAGGCAGATCAACTCGTCGCTGGAATTGCCCGCCCTGAGATAGATGGCCTGGGCCCGCCGGTCGGGCGGCACCACGTAGACGAGGCTCGCGTCGAGCAGGCTCGGCTGGTCGAAGCCTGCGCCGCCGAACGCGAAGACACCTTTCAGGATCTTGGGCTGCGAGTGCATGAGGGTCCTTGCTGAGGAGCCAAGACGAAACGCGAACCTGTCAGCCGGCAGGCGGCAGGCTCGCGCGGTGAGCAGGCGCAATCTGCGCCGCACAGACTTTGAACTCCGGCATGCGCGACTCGGGGTCGAGCGCCGCGTGGGTCAAGAGGTTGGCGGAGGCTTTATCGCCCCAGTGGAACGGTACGAACAGCGTGTCGAGGCGGATGGTACCGGTCAGCCGCGTCTTGACCTCGATCGTGCCGCGCCGCGTCGTGACGCGTGCCAGGTCTCCGTGCGCGAGACCGAAGCCGCGTGCCGTCTGGGGATGGATCTCGACAAAAGGCTCGGGTTCGGCCGCTAAAAGGTCGGGAACGCGCCGCGTCTGCGCGCCCGATTGGTAGTGCGACAACACACGGCCGGTGGTGAGCCAGAACGGATAGGCCTGGTCCGGCTCCTCCGCCGACGGTCGATGCTCGACGGCGTGGAAGCGGGCCCGGCCGTCCTCCGTCCCGAAGCGGTCGAGGAAGAGGCGCGGGGTTCCCGGATGACTTTCGTCAGGGCAAGGCCAGAAGACGCCGTCCTCGGCTGCGATCCGTTCGTACGAGATGCCGGCGTAATCGGCCGCGCCGCCCGAACTCGCGCGACGCAGTTCGGCGAAGCCGGCCTCGGCATCGACAGCGAAAGCCGCACTGCTGCCGAGCCGGGCCGCGATCCCGTGCAGGACGTCGGCGTCGGTCCGCACGCCCTCGGGGGGCGCCATGGCCCTGGCCCGGCGGATGACGCGGCCTTCGAGGTTCGTCATGGTGCCGTCCTCCTCGGCCCATTGGGCGGTCGGCAGCACGACATCGGCGCGGGCCGCCGTCTCCGACAGGAACGGGTCCGCCACGACGAGGAAATCGAGGTCGTCGAGGTTGCGACGCAGCCGCCCGGCATCGGGGCCCGAGACGGCGATATTGGACGCGAAGACCATCATGGCGCGCACCGGGCCCCCGGAGCCCGCGGCGTCGAAAATCTCGCACGCCGACAGGCCCGGCTTCGGCAGCGAGTCGGGGTCGACACCCCAGACGGCCGCGACCTCGGCGCGATGCCGCGGGTCGGCGATCTTCCGGTAGCCGGGAAGTTGGTCGGCCTTCTGGCCGTGTTCGCGCCCGCCTTGGCCGTTCCCCTGGCCGGTGAAACAGCCGTAGCCGCTGAACGGCTTGCCGGCCTGACCGAGCGCCAGGACGAGGTTGATGAAGGCCAGGACGTTGTTGACGCCCTGGCTTTGCTGTTCGGCACCGCGGCCGCTGAGCGCCATGGCGGTCGCGGCTTCGCCCATGATGTGGGCCGCCTCGACGATCTGCCGCTCCGGTACGCCGGTGATGCGCTCGACGCGATCTGGCCAGTGAAGCGCCGCGATGCGGCGCACCGCCTCGAACCCCGAGGTCCGCTCTTCTATGAAAGTCCGGTCGATGAGGTTGTCGCGGATCGCCACATGCAGGAGGCCTGTCGCCAGCGCCCCATCCGATCCGGGCGTCGTCTGCAGGTGCAGGGTGGCGGCCTTGGCGGTGGCGGTGCGGCGAGGGTCGACCACGATGAGCCGGCCGCCGCGGGCACGCTGTTCGTCGAAATACTGCATCAGCGGCGGCATCGTCTCGGCCGGGTTGCTGCCCGCCAGGAGCACGGCCTCGCATCCCGCGATGTCGGCGATCGGAAACGGGAGACCGCGATCGATGCCGAAAGCCTTCAGCCCGGCCGTCGCGGCCGAGGACATGCAGAACCGCCCATTGTAGTCGATATTCGCGGTGCCGACCGCGACCCGGGCGAACTTCCCCAGCAGGTAGGCCTTTTCGTTGGTCAGTCCGCCGCCCCCGAAGACGGCGACCGCATCGGCGCCGTGCTGTCGCTTGATCGCGGCCAGGCGGCCCGCCACGAGGTCGAGCGCTTCGTCCCAGCCGGCCTCGCGGAGTGTGCCGCCCTTCCGGTCACGGAGGAGCGGCGTCAGCAGTCGTTCGGGCGAGTCGAGCAGGGCTGCCGCTGTCCATCCCTTCCGGCAGAGGCCCCCGCGATTGGTGGGGAAGTCGCGCGCCGTCACGCTCAGGCGGCCATCGTCGTCGGCCAGAAGCGTCATGCCGCACTGCAAGGCACAATAGGGGCAATGCGTGTCGGTCGTCCGTATAGCCGATTTCGGCTCGGTCAATGCGCCGTGAGGCTGGTTCATCGGACGACCGCTTGGCCTACCGCTGGACCCCTCCAACCCTGCAGCGTCACGAACGGGACCACCATCAGGTCGTCGACACGCCTCGTTCCAAGAGCGAGCGGCGACGCGAGATCCCGTCGCGCTCTGGACTATGGCCCGCGGCTATCACGGTTCCTGGGAGAGCCATGATGAATGATGTCCTTGTCGGTTCTTCGGCCAGGCATCGCCCGGCAGCGGAACCTCGGCCGAAACGCTGTCCTGGGGCTTAGCAACCGTCATGCCACCCAGCGACGTCGCCCGATATCCGGCAGAGCCCGAGCCGGCGGGGGCAGGCCCGCGCGGCATCCCGATCGGTATTTGGCTCACCCAAGGCTCGTCGCACGAGCGACGATGCCCGCCGATCACGTCGCGTCGCGCCGAAGCCGCTCGCGGGTCGTGCGGGCTTTGCCGGCCACCATGGGCCGGAACGCCGCGACGGCCAAGCCCGCGAGGGGTTGCCCGAGATCGCCTCCGACGTTGCGCCATCCCGTGCGGATCACGGCTTCCATGGCCTCGGCGGCCGCTTGCGGGCGCCGTTCGGCGATCGCGTCGACGATGGCGACATGTTCCTCGACGGCCACTCGGGCGCGTTCGGGATCGGCGGCCGGCGCACTCGACGAGAAGGATGCGGCCAGTGCGGTTCGAATGACCGCCCCGAAGGATTGCATGAACGGGTTGGCCGAGGCAGCCAGCACCAGGAGATGAAGGTCGAGGTCGGCGGCCGTGAAGCGAACCATGTCGCTTCCCGCCACGGTCATGGCGTCGGACGCTTCACGCAGGGCCTGCGCCTGCCCGGCGGTCCGGCAATCTGCCGCCAGGGCCGCCGCGGTGGGTTCGACGCTTTGTCGCATTTCGAAGAGCTTGCCCAGGAACGCGCCGTCGATGCCGGCTTCGAGACGCCAGTCGAGGATATCCGCATCGAACATGTTCCAGTGGACCTCCTCGCGAACCCAGGTCCCGACCTTGGTGCGCGCCGCGATCAGCCCCTTGGCCGCCAGGGCCTGCAGGGCCTCCCGAAGCGGCGTGCTGGAGACGCCGAATCGCCGCATCAGGACGTCCTTGCCGGGAAGGGCAGATCCTTCGGGAAACTCGCCCGACAGAATGGCAAGCCCGATGCCTTGCAGGACGCCTTTTCTGACGCCGCTCGCGCGCGGTCTGGCGCCCTCTGCCACGCGGCCGAGCGGTCGTTGTTCCTCCCTCGCAACCATGATGCTCTTTTTGGTGGTTGAGCTACATTGACGCCGCCGTATCGGTCGGCTTACCCTACATTAATCACATAAATAGGCGAGGCACGAGCCTCGCCTGATGGGATCAGGAACGCCGAGTCGGAGAAATGGCCCACGGGCCATAGAGTCCTCCGCGCGGTGACACCGTTGAGGTTCGACGCTCCTCAAGGAGCGCGACGCAGGGAGGATCGAAGATGAAGAACTCAGCATGGATCGTTGCCACGGGCTTGGCGGTCGCGATGGTCGCGGCGAACCCGGCAGGGGCGCAGGACAAGAAGACGCTGGCCTTCGTGGTCAACGGCGCTTCCGATTTCTGGAAGGCCGCGGAAGCGGGCGTGAAGAAAGCGCAGGCGGAGCTCCCGAACTATTCGCTGGTCTTCAAATATCCGGAGCAATCGTCGGCCGCGATCCAGCAGCGCCTGATGGACGACCTCGTGTCGTCGGGCGTGGCTGGCATCATGGTGAGCGCCGTCGATCCCAAGACCATGACGGACGCGCTGAACCGCGTCGCCGGCCAGGCGGTCCTGTTCACGACCGACAGCGACGCGCCGCAGAGCAAGCGGATCGCCTATATCGGATCCAGCAATACCCTGGCCGGCAAGCAGGCCGGTGAACTCGTATTGAAGGCTTTGCCCCAAGGCGGGAAGTGCATGGGCTTCGTCGGCTTGCCGGGTGCGGACAATGCCCGCGAGCGGATCGACGGGGTCAAGGACGTCATCAAGGGCTCGAAAGTGAGCCTCATCGACGTGCGGGCCGACGATATCGACCAGACCCGGGCCAAGCGCAACGTCGAGGATACGCTGACCGCCAATCCCGACGTCAACTGCATGATCGGCTTTTATTCCTACAACACGCCGCGCATCTACGAGGCCTTGAAGGAAGCCGGCAAGCTCGGCGCCGTGAAGGTGATCGGATTCGACGAGGACGCCATCACGCTCGGCGGCGTCAAGGAAGGCACGATCATCGGCACCGTGGTCCAGCAGCCCTACGAATGGGGATACCAGGGCATGAAGGACATGGCCAAGTACATCGAGGGCGACAAGTCCTTCCTGCCGAAAGACGATCTCATCATCATCCCGACCAAGATCATCGATCAGTCGAACGTCGATGCCTTCGCGACCGAACTCAAGGAACGCCAGGGCAAGAAGTAAGGCTGCAGACCGCGATCGGGGGCGCGGCTTCGGCTACGCCCCCCTCGACGGCAGCCCGACATGGTTGAGCCCCTTCTGGCGTTGAGCCACATCTCCAAGAGTTTCGGCGCCACGCAGGCGCTGCGCGACGTCTCCTTCGCGGCCGGCCGCGGCGAGGTCGTCGGCTTGATCGGCGAGAACGGGGCCGGCAAGTCGACGCTCATGAAGGTTCTGGGCGGCGTGGTGGCGCCGTCCGGCGGAACCATCGCGATCGACGGCGTGGCACGCGAGTCGCTGACTGTCGCGGATGCCATGGCGGCCGGCATCGCCTTCGTGCACCAGGAACTCAACCTTTTCGACAATCTCGACGTCGCGGCCAACGTCTTCCTGGGCCGCGAGCCCCTCAGGGGCGGCCCCTTGCGATTGGTCGACCGGAAGGCGCTGCGACGGCGGGTCGATCCGCTGCTCGAGCGCGTCGGCGTCGATTTCACGTCCGAGACTTCGGTCGCCGACCTCTCGCTGGCGCAGCGGCAACTGCTCGAGATCGTCAAGGCGCTCTCGCTCGACAGCCGCATCGTCATCATGGACGAGCCGACATCGAGTCTCACCATCTCGGAGACCACGCGTCTTCTCGCCATCATCGCGGACCTGAAGGCCAGCGGCGTCGGGGTCATCTTCATTTCGCATCGCCTGAGCGAGGTCGAGGAGTGCGCCGATCGCGTGGTGGTGCTGCGCGACGGAGTCGTGGTCGGGTCGCTCGAAGGATCCGGGATCCGACACGATGCCATGATCCGACTCATGGTGGGCCGCGACCTCAAGGCGCTCTATCGACCCCCGAAGTCTCCGCCGGGCGAAGCGGTCCTCGAGACGCGCGACCTCTGCACGTCCGCCTATCCCGAGCGGCCCGTCTCGCTCACG
Organism: uncultured Lichenihabitans sp.; assembly: GCA_964245215.1. Lineage (GTDB taxonomy): Bacteria > Pseudomonadota > Alphaproteobacteria > Rhizobiales > Beijerinckiaceae > Lichenihabitans. The sequence goes on along the minus strand of CAXTME010000017.1, from coordinate 45,487 downwards.
TTGCGGTCGGGAGAGATCCTCGGTCTCGCGGGCCTCGTGGGTTCCGGGCGGACGGAACTCGCCGAGGCGATCTTCGGGATCCTGCCGCCACGCCGCGGCAGCATCGCCATCGCGGGGCAGAAGGTCACGATCGGAGCGCCGCCCGACGCGATCCGGCGGGGGATCTACCTCGTGCCCGAGGATCGCAAGCGGTCGGGGCTCATCCTCGAGGATTCCATTCGCGACAACGTCGTTCTGCCGGACCTCCGCCGCTACACGCGGCTTGGCCTGTTCGACGATGCGTTGGCCGATAGCGGCGCCGAAACGCAGCGGCGTTCCCTGAGGATCAAGGCAGCCGACGTCGCGACGCCCGCGCTGGCCCTCTCGGGCGGCAACCAGCAGAAGATCGTCCTCGCCAAATGGCTCGCCATGCGGCCCAAGGTGCTGATCTTCGACGAGCCGACGCGCGGTATCGACGTCGGGTCGAAGGCCGAGATCTACGACCTCATGCGGGCGCTGGCCGACGACGGCGTCGCGATCCTGATGATTTCGAGCGACATGGAAGAGGTCATCGGGGTCAGCGACCGCATGGCCGTGATGCACGAGGGTGCCATCGCGGGCTTCCTCGATCGATCCCGGTTCAGCGAGGAAAACGTCATGCGGCTCGCTGTCGGCAAGGACGGGATGGAGGCGACATGCTGAAGAAGGACCTCGGGCTCTGCCTTCTGATCCTGGTGATCGGGACCGTGGTGGCGCTCATCAACCCGCGTTTCATCTCGACCGTGAACCTCGCCAACACGGCCAATCTGATCGGGCTCTTCGGGCTGTTCTCGCTGGGCGAGGGCATCGTGATCATCACGGGCGGCATCGACCTGTCGATCGGCTCGCTCTTCGCGCTGTTCGGCGTGATCTTCGTCGATCTCCTGTCCAATCACGGCGTGCCGCCCCTTTTCGCCGTGCTGATCCTCGTCGTGGCCGGTGTCGCGGTCGGGTTCCTGCACGGGTTCCTGGTCACCCGCATGCGGCTGCAGCCTTTCGTCGTGACGCTGTGCGGGCTGCTGATCTACCGTGGCATCGCGCGCTATTACACGGACGACGGGACGGCGGGTTTCCAGTTCGGCGAGAACTACCCCACGCTCGAGTGGCTGACGACCGGGCGCAGCTTCGGCGTGCCGAACAGCTTCACCATCTTCATTCTGGTCGCGCTCGTCATGGGCGTGATGCTGCATCGCTCCGTCTGGGGCCGCTACCTCTTCGCGGTGGGCCGTAACGAAGAGGCGGCGCGCTATTCGGGTATCCGCAGCTCGCGCATCATCCTCTCGGCCTATGTCGTGTGCAGCGGTATCGCGGGTTTTTCATCCGTGTTCCTCACCATGTACACGCGGTCGATCTCGCCGGCCTCGCACGGCAATTTCTACGAGCTCTACGGCATCGCGGCCGCGGTGCTCGGCGGCTGCTCGCTGCGGGGCGGGGAGGGCTCCATCCTCGGCATCGTGCTCGGTGCCGTCCTCCTCCAAGTGTTGCAGAACCTCGTCAATCTCCTGGGGATCCCGAGTTCGCTCAATTTCGCCGTGATGGGAGCCGTCATCCTCATCGGCGTTCTGGCTGACCAGCAGCTCGTCGCCTTCAGGAGCAAGCGCAGTCTTCGGGCCGCCGCTATCGGGGCAACGCCGGTCGCGGCCGGCAAGTCGCCATAGCGGGTGACGCGCGAGCGCTCACGGCCACTTCGCGGAAAGCCTTGCTTTACCGGCCCTTAATCCGCCGCCATTAGCCTCAAACACCATCCCGCAAAGCCAGGGATGCAGGGCGCGCGATGGCACGGGGTCGGGACAGGAATGGCGGCGATGGGAACGAGCGCCGCGAGCCGCGTCTCTTCTCGGGCCGATCCGACGACCTCCGCGCCATGCCCGAGGACCGGCCCGGCTTCGGCCGCGGCTCGTCCAGACCCGTCAAAGGCTCGCGCGATGTCCGGCGGATCGAGCCGACGTTCGGGTCTCGCGACGAAGGTCGCCGTCGTTCCGGCGACATCGACGTGAGCCGCGAGGGCAGGGGCGGGGCGGGGCGCCGAGGCCGCCGCGACGGGCGAGGCGGCAGACGTCGCCGCAGTCTCCTCGGACGCCTGGTCTATTGGTGCTTCATCCTCGGTGTCTGGGGAGCGCTCGGGGCCGGCGGCACGGTCGCCTATTACGCAAGCCAGTTGCCGCCGATCGACCAGCTCGCGGTGCCGAAACGGCCGCCGAACATCGCCATCGTGGCCGACGACGGCACGCCGCTCGCCAATCGCGGCGATACGGGCGGGGCGGCCGTCAAGCTGAAGGATCTTCCGCCCTACCTGCCGAAGGCCTTCGTGGCCATCGAGGACCGGCGCTTCTACTTCCACCACGGCATCGACCCCTTGGGGATCGCCCGCGCGCTCACGCGCAACGTCGTCGGCAGCGGCGGCATGCAGGGCGGGTCGACCTTGACCCAGCAGCTCGCCAAGAACCTGTTCCTGACCCAGGAACGCACGGTGTCGCGCAAGATCCAGGAAGCCATCCTGGCGATCTGGCTCGAACACAAATACACGAAAGACCAGATCCTGGAGCTCTATCTGAACCGCGTCTATTTCGGCTCCGGCTCCTACGGCGTCGAGGCTGCGGCGAACCGCTATTTCGGCCACGGCGCCAAATCCGTGACCCTCGGCGAGGCTGCGGTGCTGGCCGGGCTCATGAAGGCGCCGACGAAGCTTGCACCGAACCGCAACCCTTCCGGTGCCGCGGAACGTGCCGCCCAGGTGATCGCCGCCATGGTGCAGGAGGGCTATGTCACGGAGGCAGCCGGCAAGGCGGCGCTCGCGCAGCCCGCCCACACGGTCAAGGAGCACGGGAACGGTGCGGTCAACTACGCGGCCGATTACGTCATGGACATGCTCGACGACACGATCGGCGCGGTGGACGAGGACATCGTGGTCTCGACCACGATCAGTCCCGCCATGGAGCAGGCGGGCGAGCGGGCGCTCGTCGACGGCCTCGCCAAGAGCGGCGGCAAATACGGCGTGTCGCAGGGCGCGCTGGTGTCGCTCGACATCGACGGCGGCATCAAGGCCCTGATCGGCGGGCGCGACTACGCCGACAGCCAGTTCGACCGCGCGGTCTCGGCCAAGCGTCAGCCCGGCTCGTCCTTCAAGCCCTTCGTCTATCTTTCGGCACTCGAGGCCGGTCTGACGCCCGATTCGGTTCGGGAGGACGGGCCCATCACGATCAAGGGCTGGCATCCCGAGAACTACAGCCGCGAATATTTTGGACCCGTCACGCTCACCAAGGCGCTCGCCCTCTCGCTGAACACGGTCGCTGTGCGGCTCGGCGTCGAGGTCGGGCCGCGCACCGTGGTCAAGACTGCGCACCGCCTCGGCATCACGTCGGACCTGCAGCCCAATGCCTCGATCTCGCTCGGAACGTCCGAAGTCTCGCCCTTGGAACTCACGGCCGCCTATGCGCCCTTCGCCAACGGCGGCGTCGCGGTGCAGCCGCATATCATCACTCGGGTGAAGACCGCGGCCGGCAAGTTGCTCTATCAGCGCCGTAACGCCAATCTCGGCCGCGCCGTGGACCCGGCTTACGTCGGCATGATGAACGCCATGATGGAGGAGACCCTGCTGATCGGCACGGCCCGCAAGGCGGAACTCCCCGGCTGGCAGGCGGCCGGCAAGACCGGTACCAGCCAGGATTGGCGCGATGCCTGGTTCGTCGGCTACACGAGCCGGCTCGTGACCGGGGTCTGGTTCGGCAACGACGACGGAACGCCGACCCGCAAGGCCTCGGGCGGCAACCTGCCGGTCGAGACCTGGAGCCGCTACATGAAGGTGGCCCTGAAGGGCGTGGCGCCGTCGCCGCTTCCGGGCGACTATCGTTCGCCGTCCGTCGCTTCGCCCGATGGTATCGACGCCGGCCCGACGGCGGCGATCCCGGGCACGGGCGCCCTGCCGCAACGCGATCCGGCGACCGGCCACCCGGGCGTTCTCTCGTCCGGTCCGGTGCAAAGGGCCGATCCCGGTCCCACCGGTTCGATCGCCGCCGCGGGTGCCGCTCCGGGCGCCCCGATGAGCATCACCCGGCTGGCCGAGCAGCCTTCCAGCGCATCGCGTTCGGATGCGGCCCCTGGTGTCGACGATCCGCGCTACACCGACGAACCGGTACCGCCGGCCGTCATCCCCCAGGACTCCGAACAGCCGAGGACAGTCAGCCGCGACGACCGAAGTCTGCTCGACAAGCTGTTCGGCGGATAACGGGACCGCCGAGATTTAGAAGAACGACGGCGATCAGCCCTGCAGCGTTGTCGCGATCGCCCGCCCGACGGCGGCGATCGTGGCGTTGCGATCCGCGAAGCTGGCCTTCGTTTCGGTGAGGTAGACGCAGACGATCAGCGGCTTTCGGCCCGGTGGCCAAACCACCGCGACGTCGTTCGTCGTGCCCCAATCGCCCCCACCCGTCTTGTCGCCGATGCGCCAGTCCTGCGGCAGCCCCGCCCTGAGCTTCGCTCCGCCGGTCTGGTTGGAGACGAGCCACGTGGTCAGCTGCTCGCGCGATCGCGCCGAGAGGCGGTCGCCGACGACGAGCGACAGGAGATCGCCGGCCATCGCGTCCGGGGTCGTGGTGTCGCGGAGGTCTCCGGGCGTTGCCTCGTTGAGGTCGGTTTCGATCCGGTCGAGCCGGGTCGAGAGGTCACCGACGGATCGCGCGTAGGTCGTGACCGCGGAGGGGCCCCCGAGGCTCGCCAGGATGAGGTTGCCGGCCGTGTTGTCGCTTTGCGTCAGGGCGGCTTCGCAGAGTTCCCCGAGCGTCATGCCGCCGCGTCCGACCCGGTCCTTGGTGACCGGCGAATAAGTCACGACATCCCTGGATTCGAAGACGATGCGCCGGTTCAAGTCCTCCTGTCCCGCATCGACGCGGCTCAGGACGGCGCCGCACGCCAGGACCTTGAAGGTGCTGCACAGGGGAAAGCGCTCGTTCGAACGATGGCCGGAGCGTCGCCCCGACCCCGTATCGAGGAACGCCACTCCCAATCGGCCGCCGCTCGCCGTTTCGAGGCCGGCCAGCGTTTTGGCGAGATCGTCGTCTACCGTCGTGTCGGACGCGCGGACGATCTGCGGGCAGAGCGGCAGGCCCGTAGCCAGCATCGTGGTGATGAGGCCGGCCGACAACCTGCGGCGGGTCAGGGCGTTGCTCATTGGTTCGAACCTCATCGTCGCGTGGTGATCCGGAAACCCTTTTCCACCGCCTTTCAGGTGGTTCCCCTCCTCCGCAGGCGGAGGAGGGGAGCGCGCGAAGCGTGGAGGAGGCGCGGCTCCTAACGATCATCAAAGGGCAGTTGCCGAGATGGCGCCCATGATACCAGTATCCGCGACGCTCCGGAATGCTGGAGCCCGCCCCATCCCAAAGCGAGGATGCCCCGTGCCCGATGACCAAGACCGCTGCGCTCCCGCAGCCCCGGCGCAGCTCTATCCGCCCATCGAACCCTATCGGCAGGGCACCCTCGATGTCGGCGACGGGCACAGCCTCTATTGGGAGCTGTGCGGCAATCCGGACGGCAAGCCCGCCGTGTTCCTGCACGGCGGCCCGGGCGCTGGGTCTTCGCCCACTCACAGGAGGCTGTTCGATCCCGAGCGTTACAACGTCCTGGTCTTCGACCAGCGCGGCTGCGGACGCTCTACGCCGCACGCCAGCCTCGAGGCGAACACCACCTGGGATCTTGTCGCCGACATCGAACGGCTCCGCACGATGATCGGGGTCGAGCGCTGGCTCGTCTTCGGCGGCTCCTGGGGATCGACCCTGGCGCTCGCCTATGCCGAGACCCACCCCGAGCGCGTGACCGCGCTGATCCTGCGCGGCATCTTCACGCTGCGCCGGGCCGAACTGCTCTGGTACTACCAGGAGGGCGCCTCTTGGCTGTTTCCCGACAAGTGGGAGCGCTACCTGGCCCCGATCCCGGAGGCCGAGCGCGGCGACATGATGGTGGCCTATCGCCGCCGGTTGACGGGACCGTCGGCGGACGCCCGGATCGAAGCCGCTCGCGCCTGGAGCCTGTGGGAGGGCGAGACCATCACGTTGCTGCCCAACGCGGATTTCTCGACGCTGCATGCCGACGATCGCTATGCCCTCGCCTTCTCGCGCATCGAAAACCACTATTTCGTCAATGGCGGCTTCTTCGAGGAAGGACAGCTGCTCCGCGATGCCGGCAGGCTGGGACGGATTCCCGGCATCATCGTCCAGGGCCGCTACGACATCGCCACGCCGATGAAGTCGGCCTGGGATCTGCATCGGGCCTGGCCGGAAGCGGAGTTCAGGCTCGTTCCCGATGCCGGCCACGCCTTCAACGAACCCGGTATCTTGGCGGAATTGATCCGCGCGACGGATCTCTACGCCAGGACGCCGTGAGGAACCGGGGCGCCGGTTCACCAGCTGGCCGCTGCAGCGCTTGTGGCCACGGCGGGTCCGGCTGTAGAGGTTGAGCGCCGCCTTCAGGCGGCGGGATCAGATGTTTGATGACGGACCGGCACGGAGCGGACGGGATCGATGCCAACGGACCCCGGGTTGCCGCCCGAGATCGAAATCAAGGCGGCGTTCAAGCTCGCCATGCGCAGGCTCGCCGCCACCGTGACGATCGTCACGGCCGGCCGGGAAGGTCGACGCTTCGGCATGACCGCCACGGCCGTCACCTCGGTCACCGCCGCGCCGCCGACGTTGCTGATCTGTGTCAATCGTTCGGCCAGCATCCATGACATCATCGTCGAGACCGGACGCTATTGCGTCAATATCCTGGGTACACATCACGCCGGCCTCGTCGGTCCCTTCGGGGGTGGTGCGGACGGGGAGGCCCGGTTCGGCCACGGTGCCTGGATGGACGAGCTCGGCGGCATGCCATACCTCGACGACGCCCAGGCCAATCTCTTTTGCGAGATCCGGCAGAACGTGCCCTACGGATCGCATTCCGTCCTGATCGGCGAGGTGATGTCGGTGCATCTGTCCGACGAGATCGCGCCGCTTCTCTATCAGGACGGTGCTCTCGCGGCGTCTCGATTGCTGGGGCTCTGATCCCTGCCGAGCGCGTCTTGCGCGCCACCTCGGAGACTGCCGTGAAGCCGATCTACATCGACTACCTGAACGCCCTCGACATCGATGAGCTGGCGCTGACCGACGACGAGATCATCGGCGCCGTCGAGGCGGGCCTCGCGGCCCAGGGTCACGGGCAGGTGGTTATCGAGCCGCGCGTGCACCTGATGCCCGATGCGACGTTCAACGGACACTTCAACGTCCTGCGAGGCTATGTGGCACCCATGAACCTCGCCGGCGTCAAGGTGGTGGGTGACTTCGTCGATAATTTCCGCCAGGGGCTTCCCTCCGAGTTCGGTGTCCTGAACCTCTTCGACCCGCGCACCGGCGTGCCCCGCGCGATACTCGATGCCACGGCCATTACCGAGATGCGAACCGGGGCCGTCACGGCGGTCGGGGCCAAGCATCTGGCGCCGCCGAACCCCAAGGTGCTCGGCCACATCGGGGCACGGGGCACGGCCTATTGGAACGTGAAGCTGCTCGATCGTCTGTTCGGCTTCGACGAGATCCGCGTCCATTCGCGCCGGCCCGAGAGCCGCGACGATTTCGCGGCCAGGCTGGCGAAGGATCTCGGCAAGCCGGTGCGGGCCGTCGACAGCTGGGAAGCCTGCGTGGTCGGGGCCGATATCGTGGTCGAAGCGTCACGCCTCGACGCGCCGGCGCCGCTCCTGAAAACGGACTGGATCAAGCCCGGTGCCCTGGTCGTACCCTACGGCACCATGAGCGCCGTCGAACTGTCGCTGACGGACATCATGAGCAAGATGGTGGTGGACGATTGGGGGCAGTGCCGCTCGGGTCCTTTCGGTGCCTTGCGACCCCATGTCGAAGCGGGCCTTCTCTCCGAGGCGACGCTTCATGCCGAACTCGGGCAGATCGTGGCGGGGGTGAAGAGCGGACGCGACAGCGCTGCGGAAACGATCCTGTTCTGGCACCGAGGCTTGTCGCTGAGCGACATCGCGCTCGGGCATGCCATGCTGGAGAAGGGTGCCCGCCTCGGGATCGGCCAGCGTCTGCGCTTTGCGTGAAGTGAAAGGCTCGTCCAGGCGGACGGTCAGCCCCTGCTCGTCATCGCATCGTCTTGGCGATGATCAGCAGGGCATGCGGGTTCGTGGTCATGTAGCGCTTGAACAGGCGTCGCGGCTCCAGCATCAAGCGATAGAGCCATTCGAAACCCCACTTTTGAACCCAGGCCGGGGCACGGCTTTTGGCACCCGCCAGGAAGTCGAATAGGCCGCCGGAGCTCTTGATGATGCCGACGCCGCTCAAGGCCTCCTTGTGGCGGTTGCAGAAGTCTTGTTCCAGAGGAACACCGAGGGACACCCAAAGGACATCGGGTTTCAGCTTGGCAATCTCGGCAACGACGGCGTCCTCTTCGGCCGCCGAGAGATAGCCGTGCGACGCTCCGACGATTTGCAGGCCGGGAAACGCCTTGCGGCTCCGGGCGACGGCTTCCCTGTTGACGCTACCGGTCGCACCCAGAAGATAGAACGTCGTGCCACAGAGCACTGCCTTGCGAGCGACCGCTGGAAACAGGTCGGTCGTGGCCACGCGCTCCGGCAAGGGCTGCCGTCCCAACATTCGCGACAGGATCACGAGGGGCTGTCCGTCGCAATGTATCACGTCGGCTTGGCGAAAGGCGTCGTAGACCTGTCGATCGTTGGCGCACAACGACAACGTCTGACCGTTGATGGACGTCATGATCAACGGCATGCTCGAGCGCCGCGGCGCAAGACAATAGTCGATCATCTCCGAAGCCGTGTCCTCCAGTCGCATGGCAGCTACTGGCAGACCTCCAACGAGAAGTGTAGGAAACACTTTGAACGTTTGATTCTTGATTTCGTTAAGCATAGTCTTTTCACCCGGATCCTCGAAACTTGAATAGCAACGCTTGTGCCGAGGCATGCTTTGGTCGGTTCTACTCGCCGATCTCTGGTTTGATCAGAAAAAGCGGGACATGGTCTCGGTTCGACGCGTCCCGTATTGAAACAGCACGATCGGTCGTACCAATTGGGGACGGGCGCTCAACCCGGAGGTTCAGCACCGGTCGGCGCTACTGGCGGGAGGTGAGGCGAGCGACGAGATCCTGCATGGCTGCAACCGAGCTGAAGTTCCGTAGCGTGATCTCGGAAGGAGGGATCGTGAGATCGAACTCCGCCTCGATTCCGAGCATCAGTTCGACCATGTCGATGGATGTCATCCCGAAGCGGGCAAGATCGACGTCGACCGGTACGGGCCCCTCTACGCCGTGCTTTTGCAGGATCTGCGATACGACCTCGATGATCTGATGTACGGGGGCCTTTTCGTGTTGGGCCAGCATCTTCACTCCTCCTATTGTCTTGAAACAGAGTCGAACACTCATGTAACCCATATCTCGTCAATGTAAGGTGCCCGTCATCGACAAGCATGGGAGTAGCGGACAAAAATTGAGAGACAATGCGAGCGATTACTGATAAACTAGTTCGATTTTTTAATCATTTGTTAACCAAAAGCGCCAAGTAGCAAAGTCATTCATCCTATCGACACTGTATGACTGACGGCCGACCCGTTCGAGGGTAGATTCAAAGCCCACACCGTGTCATCGGGCATGAAGAGCGTCATGAACATCAGGATTGGCGAAAGTTTCGATGCGGGCGCGGCGCCCGTATGGGCCGAGACCGGACGACGCTCTTGGGCACAGCGGGTCGAGGCTGCGGCGACCGACGCGGCGCTGCACGCAGGCGACGTCGACCGTGCGGGACGATTTCCGTCCGAAGCCGTCACGGCGCTGAAAGCGCAGCGGCTTCTCGGCATGGCGGTGCCGTCGGATCTTGGGGGCGAGGAGGCTTCGACGGCCGATGTCGCCGATGCCTGTTTCAAGCTCGGGCGGGCCTGTTCATCGACCGCGATGATCTTCGCCATGCACCAGATCAAGGTCGGCTGCATCATGCAGCATGGACGCGGGAGCGCTTGGCACGAAGCGATGCTCCGGCGGCTCTGCGACAATCAATGGTTGCTGGCGTCCTCGACAACGGAAGGGCAGAACGGCGGGAACATTCGGACGAGTGCGGCGGCGGTCGACCTCCGGAACGACACCATCACGCTCGATCGCGAGTCGACCGTGATCTCCTACGGCGCCCAGGCCGACGGCATCGTCACCACCATGCGGCGCTCGGCCGATGCCGCCGGGTCGGACCAGGTGCTCGTGGTCCTGCTCAAGAACCAGTACGACCTCGAACCCCTGATGCAGTGGGACACGCTCGGGATGCGGGGAACCTGCAGCGCCGGGTTTCGACTGAAAGCCGTGGCGGCCGCCGAGCAGATCTTGCCGGTGCCCTACGAGACGATCCACACCCGAACCATGACGCCCATGGCTCATGTTCTCTGGAGTGCGGCCTGGAGCGGTATCGCGGCGGCTGCGGTGGACCGCGCGCAGGTGTTCCTGCGCAAGGCAGCCCGGCAGAGCAAGGGCCAGATGCCGCCGGGGGCAGCCCATTTCACCAGGGCTCAATCCTCCCTGCGCGCCCTGACGACGCTCGTCCGGTCCGCCATTCGACGTTACGACGCGGCTCTGGCCGACGAACACCTCTTCGCGTCGCTCGATTTTCATGCCGCCATGAACCTGCTCAAGGTGGAGGCATCCGAAAGCGCCGTCGCTATCGTGATGCAAGCGATGCGGGCCTGCGGTCTCTCCGGCTATCGCAACGATAGCGACTGCAGCCTGGGGCGGCAGCTGCGGGACGTGCTGTCGGCCCCGATCATGATCAACAACGACCGGATCCTGGCGAGCCTCGCCACGACGTCGCTCATGTCGACGGTGCCGATGTCCTTGATGGACTGAGACCGCGCGTCCGGCGGCAATCATCGTTCCCAAACGAAATCTAGGACTGCGGAGCTTCGAGGCACATGACGATTGCGATCCGGACCGAAGGCTTTGTCGAGGCCGACGATCGGCTCACCGGGCTGCTCGAGGCTCTGTTCCGCCCGACCGGCGTTCCGGGGGTCTATGGACGCACCGGCCTCTACGAAGACGTGGTCGAGCGCTTGGCGGGCTTCATCACACGCCACCGCGAGCCCGGGACGGAGGTGCTCCGATTCCCCCCGGTCATGAGCCGCCGCACGCTCGAGAGGTCGGGCTATCTCAAGAGCTTCCCGAACCTGCTCGGATGCATGTGCGCCCTGAGCGGCAGCGACGCCGAGATCAAGGCGGCCGTCGATACGTTCGAGGCCGGCGGCGACTGGACCGAAACGCTCGAAGCCAGCGACCTCGTGCTGACGCCGGCGGCCTGCTACCCGGTCTACCCCATCGCGGCCCGACGCGGTCCGTTGCCTCCGGGCGGTCTTCGCTTCGATGTGGCCAGCGACTGCTTCCGCCGCGAACCCTCGCATCACATCGACCGGTTTCAGTCGTTCCGCATGCGCGAATATGTCTGCATCGGCACGGCTGCCGAAGTCTCCGAGTTCCGCGAGGCGTGGATGGAGACCGCCAAGGCCATGGCCGATACGCTAGGTCTCGCCTACGAGATCGACCAGGCCAACGATCCGTTCTTCGGGCGCGTCGGCGTGATGATGGCGGCGATGCAGAAGCACAATGCGTTGAAGTTCGAGCTGTTGGTGCCGGTCCGTTCGGCCGAGAAACCCACGGCCTGCATGAGCTTCAACAACCATCGCGACCATTTCGGCGAAACCTGGAACCTGCGCTGCTCCGATGGCACCACGGCCCATACGGGATGCGTCGCCTTCGGCATGGACCGCCTCGCCGTGGCGATGTTCAGCACGCACGGCACCGATCCGACGACCTGGCCCGAACGTGTCAGGCACGCGCTCGGTCTGTGAGGCGACCCGCGGCCCTTGTCGAGGGAAGCCTGCCGAGACGGGCTCGACGTTCTGCCGGGCGTGTCAGGCCGTGTTGCCGGCGTCCACCGTCACGACGGTGCCGGTGATGTTCCGGGCGGCATCGCTCATGAGAAAACCCACTGCCTTGGCGACATCTTCGACCTCGGCGAGCCGCTTCAGGGCACTCCGCTTGGCGATCTGCTCGCGCTGCTTGTCGTCGAGGCCGCTCGTCATCTCGGTCGCGATGAAGCCCGGCGCCACGGCGTTCACCGTGACGCCGGTCCGGCCCACCTCGCGGGCCAGCGACTTGGTGAAACCGACGAGCGCGGCCTTGGTGGCGCCGTAGACCGAGAGGCCGCTGTAGCCCGTGGACGCGATGATCGACGCCATGTTGACGACGCGGCCGCAGCCTTCGGCCATCATGCCCCGGACCACGTATTTCGTGAGCACGATCGGCGCGATCGTATTCAGCCGGACGAGCGTTTCGATCTGGGAAGAGTGCATCATGGCCAGCAGGCCTTCGGTACCGATCCCGGCATTGTTGACGAGCCCGTAGAATGCGCCGTGCTGGCGCCGCAACTCCTGGACGAACCCCGGAATGGCGTCGGTCTCGCCGAGATCGAGCGGTGCGAACAGGATCTCGCCCGCCCCGGCCCGCGCCGCCTCGCTGGCGGCCTCGAGCGCTTCGCTCGTGCGGCGGGAGACCGCAACGACGCGAAAGCCGCTGGCCGCGAGCTCGACCGCGATCCCAAGTCCGAGACCGCGGCTCGCCCCGGTCACCACGACGTTACGCATGAGTGCGTGCCAGCTTGCCGGCCGGCGTGACCGCCAGCGCCGACGCGAAGCGCAGCAGCACCGGCACCTTGTGTTCCGGCAGGGCCTCGCGGCAGAGCTGCAGGATCTCGCGCTTGAGGGTCGCCTGACGTGCCATGCCGTCGGCCGAAGGCGCGCCGTCGGCGTCGACCCCGTTCGGCACCACGTCGGCCACGACGATCGAACCCGTGATGGGATTGCTGCGGCCCTTCACCAGCGACATGCGGACGCCCGCGTGACGGTTGATGACGGCCTCGACTTCCTCGGGGTGGACCTTGAGCCCGCCCACATTGATGATGCCGCTCCGGCGTCCCACGAAATGGATGCGGTCTCCCCGCTGTTCGACGAGGTCGTCGGTGTCGACGAAGCCCTCCGCATCGATCAGCGCGGAAGTCGCTGGTCCGAGATAGCGGCTCGCGGTGCGGGACGACCGGATGCGGAGCGAGCCATCCTCGATCTTCATCGCGACGGTCCGGTCCAAATCGAGGAACCGCGCCGGGAACCCTTCCCGTCCGTCATCGACCTCGAAGCCGACCCCGGCCTCCGTCGACGCATAGGCGTGGCCGACCGCGGCACCGGGATAGGTCCGGGCGAGCGTGTCCAGAATGGCCTGGTCGGCGATCTCGCCCGAGAGCCGCACGTAGGCCGGCGAGACCAGGTCGGCGTGAGTGCTCATCACGGCGCGGCGCCAATGCGACGGGGTGCCGGAAAGGTGGGTGACGCCCGCACTGGCGAGCCGCGCCATGTGATCGCCGATCGGCTCGCCGGCCTGCGAGAGAACCAGGGAGCTTCCCCCCAGCACGGCACGAAGCAGGATCTGCAACCCGCCATAGCGCCGGATATCGTAGAACGTCCCCCATACTTTCGGCCGGTCGTCGTTCGCACCCGGCTGTATGGCGCCGGTCAGGCCGATGCGGCTGTGGACCACCATCTTGGGGGGGCCCGTGGTGCCCGACGTCAACATCACCCATTCGGTTCGGCGCGTGTCGCCGGACGGTGCTACGGCATACGGTCCGAGCGGCACCGGGCTCGCGACCAGGAGATCGGGACGCTGCTCGAAGGCTTCCGGCTCGGCGTCCGTCACCACGGCGTCGATCTCGGCCTCCGCCATCACGGTCGCGATATCGGAGGACTTCAGGTCGGGAGGCGCGATGACGATGCGGCGAGCGAGGCCATCGAGATCGATCAGGGCGAGGGCGGTCGGCAACTGGTCGCGCGTTCGGACCAGGACGGAGCGGTCCGCGAACCGGCCACGCGCCGACCCGAGAACGCTGCCGTGGCGGACATCGGCCAGGGAGACGCGGAGATGCTTGGCTGCGAAGAAGCGGCCTTCGTGGCTCGGTCCCTTATGCAACCATTGACGGAGGGCTCTGTCGTCGTGCTGCATCTTCGTAGAATCCGATGAAGTCGCCAAGAGTCACGGGAAAATAGACGTCGTCGGAAATCGTGAAGGGATCGAAGCCGAGTTCATCCTCGAGACGGGTCACCAGGATCGCGAAACACAGCGAATCGAGGCCGGAGTTCAGCAGGACGAGATCATCGGTCAGCGGCGCCAGCGTCTTGGACTGCTCGGACGCGACGGTCCCGATCGATGTAACGATGACCGATCTCATATCCATCAGATCTTTACCTCAGCTGTCCATCCTGACGGTAGAGAAGCTCGGATCTTGGGACAAGCGGATCGTCCGGCCATGGTGAACGGTATGGATACGGTCCTCCAGGTGCGGCGTCGCGAGATCCGCGATACGGATCTCGACGCCCTGGCCTGTCTTCTCGCCCGGGGATTTCCACGACGCGACGTGACCTATTGGCGGACGGGACTGAACCGGATGGCGGGCCGGCCGGTGCTACCGGCCGGCTGCCCGCGCTATGGCTACCTGCTCGAGACCGAGGCCGGTCCCGTCGGTGCCGTCCTGCTGCTCTGCAGCGAAGCCGTCGAGGGCGGCGAGGCTCGGATCCGGTGCAATGCATCGAGCTGGTACACCGAGCCGCGCTACCGCATGCATGCTCCTTTGCTGATCGCGGCAGCCCTGAAGCGTCGCGACGTGACCTACACCAACGTGTCGCCGGCCCCCCACACCTGGAGTACCGTCGAGGCACAAGGGTTTCAGGCCTATGCGTCGGGCCAGGCGGTGGTTTTCCCGGTTCTGGCGACGGCGCGCGAGAGATCGGCCGTGCTCGCCATCGGGCCGGGTGACGGGGCGGCTTGCGACCCGGCCGATGCGACGCTGCTGACCGATCACGCCGCCCTGGGCTGCACGAGCCTCGTGGTGAAGGCTGCGGATGGGGCGCATCCCTTCGTCTTCCTGCCGTTCCGGATTCGTTCGGGACGCTACCCCCTTCCGCTCATGCAGATGATCTACTGCCGCGAGCCGGCGAGTTTCATCCGCTTCGCGGCGCCGCTGGGCCGCGCGTTGCTGCGGCGCGGCTTCCCGGGCGTCGTCCTCGACGCCGACATGCCGCTTAAGGGTCTCGTGGCGCTCCGGCGCTTCGGCCAGTCGCGCAAATATTTTCGTGGACCACACCGCCCCCGCATCGGCGACCTCGCCTATACGGAGCGGGTCATCTTCGGGGCTTGACGCGCTCGACCGTTAGAGCGCGCTTTCGCCGGTCGAGGCCTGCAACGAGGCGTTCAGCACGATCGCGGGTCGGACTTGCAGGCGACACGCCCTCGACCCAGAACTGATCATCGCCGCCGGACCTCGAGCCCCCATGCCGCACAGCTCGCCGAAGAACCGCACGGCCGCCGAAGTGCTGGTCGAGCACCTCGTGATCAACGGGGTCGACCACGTCTTCTGCGTGCCCGGCGAGAGTTACCTCGCGGTGCTCGATGCGTTCCACGACCGCCAGATCGCCGTGACGGTGTGCCGGCAGGAGGGCGCCGCCGCCATGATGGCCGACGCCTATGGCAAGAGCACCGGGAAGCCGGGCATCTGCTTCGTCACGCGCGGGCCGGGCGCCACCAATGCCTCGGCCGGGATCCACGTGGCCCAACAGGACTCGACGCCCGTCATCGTCTTCGTCGGTCAGGTCCAGCGTTCGGTCAAAGGGCGGGACTCGTTCCAGGAACTCGACTACGGCGCCGTCTTCGGCAGCATGACCAAATGGGTCGCCGAAGTCGACGTCCCCGAGCGGATGCCCGAGTTCGTGGCCCGCGCCTTCCACGTGGCGCTGAGCGGCCGTCCGGGCCCTGTCGTGCTGGCCTTGCCGCGCGACGTGTTGAACGCCCGCGTCGCGGTCGACGACATCCCTGCGGCCTCTCGGATCGAGACGGCTCCGGGTTCGTCCGACATGGATCGACTCCAGGCGCTGCTCGCGGCCGCGGAGCGGCCCATCATGGTCGTCGGCGGCAGCCGGTGGGACGAGGTCTCGCGCGCGGCGCTCCAGGACGTCGCCGAACGGTTCCGGCTGCCCGTCATGACGAGCTACCGGCGCGCGCCGCTCTTCGACGCGCTACACCCGCACTATGCCGGAGACCTCGGCCTCGCGCCCAACCCTCGGCTCGTGGCCCGCGTGCGCGATGCCGACCTGCTGCTCGTCGTGGGCGCTCGCTTGAGCGAGATCGCGACGCAGGGCTATGAACTCTTCGACGGGCTGGCCGAGAAGCCCAAGCTCGTCCACGTCTACCCGGAAGCGGAGGAGCTCGGCCGGGTATTCCGGACCGACCTCGCGATCCATGCGACGCCCGCCCGGTTCATCGAAGCGCTCGGCGCCCTCAGGCCCGTCCCGGAGCCGAGATGGGTCGACAGCGTCGCCGAGGCCCATGGCGAGTACATCGCCTGGAGCGAGGTCCCGACCCCGCAGCCGGGGGGCGTCAATCTCGGCGAGGTGATGGTCTGGCTGCGTGACCATCTTCCGGCCGACGCCATCCTGTGCAACGGAGCCGGCAATTACGCCGCCTGGATCCACCGTTTCTTCCGTTTTCGTCGCTTCGGCAGCCACATCGCGCCGACCTCCGCCTCCATGGGGTACGGCATCCCGGCCGCGGTCGCGATGGCACGGCTCTATCCGGGCCGCACCATTCTCTCGGTCAACGGCGACGGGGACTTCCTGATGAACGGCGCGGATTTCGCGACCGCCGTGCAATACGATCTGCCGATCATCGCGGTCGTGGCCGACAACGGGATCTACGGCACGATCCGGATGCACCAGGAGCGCGAGTATCCCGGACGCGTCTCGGCCACGACATTGAAGAATCCGGACTTTGCGGCCTATGCGCGGGCTTTCGGCGGCTTCGGCGTCTCGGTCGAGCGCACGTCGGAGTTCGCATCCGCCTTTGCGGCATCGCGAGCCTCGGGGCTGCCGTCGATCATCCACCTCAAGATCGACCCCGAGGCCATCACCCCAGGACAGACGTTGAGCGGTATCCGGGAGAAGGCGCTGGCGATGGGGTGACGTCCTTCGACACGACAGCAATCCGCGGTCGCTCTCCGCCGGCTTCTCCAACACGCTATGCGTGCTGGAGCCCCAAGCCGGCTCCGCTCAGGATGAAGGCGGTGGGGCGAGAAAGCACGACGCGGGTTGTGGAGCACAACGGCATTACGGGTCTGACCGAAAACCCTCGACCACCCTCGTGCTGAGCCGGCCCGCAGGGCCGTGTCGAAGCACGCACAGGCGGTGGCCCATCCTTCGACACGACCGCGTTCCGGCCGGCTCAGGAAGAGGGGGCAATAAAGCAACATCGAATGTCGAACCGTTGATCTGCGGCATCGCCCCGGATATCCACGTTCTCGCCTTACTCGACAACGCCCCGGATCAAGCCCTTCCCATGACCAGTATCGGCATCCTGCAGACCGGCGTCGTGCCGTTTCATCTCGTCGAACGCCACGGCCCCTACGACGGCATGATGCGGCGGATGCTGGGAGACCGCTACGCCTACCGAACCTATGACGTCGAGGCAGGCGAACTGCCGGACCGGCCGGAAGACCATGCGGCCTACGTCATCACGGGCTCCCCGGCCGGCGTCTATGATCCCCTGCCCTGGATCGAGCCCTTGAAGGCCTTCATCCGCAGCGCCCAGGGCAGGGCCAAACTGGTCGGCATCTGCTTCGGCCATCAGATCATGGCCGAAGCCCTCGGCGGCCGGGTCGAGAAGAGCCCCAAGGGCTGGGGTCTCGGTCTGCATCACTACGACGTCCGGGCCGCGGCACCCTGGATGGACGACGGCGGGCGGGTGTCGGTCGCGGCCTCGCATCAGGATCAGGTGGCGATCGCGCCGGAGGGCGCCACGGTGCTGGCCGCCAGCGCCTTCACGCCATACGCGATCCTGAGCTACGCGGGGGGCGACGCGATCTCGTTCCAGTTCCACCCGGAGTTCGACCACGCCTTCGCCGAAGCCCTGGTCGACCTCAAGCGGTCGAGCTTCGCCGATCAGAGCGATGTCGAGCGGACGCTCGCGACCCTGCAGGCGCCGAGCGACGCGCCGCGCGTCGCCGCCTGGATCAGGCGCTTCATCGACGCCGGCTGACGTCGGCCGCTCAGCCGTGCGCGAAATCCCAGTAGAGTTCGCGTGCCCGGCGGTAGAACGGCCCGGGCTGCAGGGCGCGATCCTCGATGCGGGTGACCGGCATCACTTTCGAGAAATTGCCCGATGAGAAGATCTCGTCGGCGGCTTCGAACTGCGCATAGCTCATCGCGGCCTCGACGACCGTGATGCCGGCCTCGCGCATGAGGCCGATGACGCGGGCACGTGTGATGCCGGCCAGGAACGTGCCATTCGGTGTAGGAGTGTAGACCACGCCGTCCCTGGCCATGAAGACGTTGGCATTGGCGAGTTCGGCAACGTTGCCGAGGGCGTCGCGCATGAGGCAGTTGTCGAAGCCGCGGCTCTTCGCCTCCGCGAGAGCCCGGGCGCCGTTGGGGTAGAGGCACCCCGCCTTGGCTTCGACCGGGGCCGTTTCGGCGGTCGGCCGGCGATAGGGCGACAGCGTCATCGAGAAGCCCGCCGGCTTCGGCATGGGAGCCTCGTAGAGGCAGAGGCACCAGCGGGTGCTGGCAGGGTCGAACATGACGCCGCCGCTGTAGCCCTCTTCGGCCCAGTACATGGGGCGGATATAGAGCTCCGGCTTGGCCCCGAACCGGGCGATGCCCTCCTGAGCCAGGTCGAGCCAGCGTTCGGGCGCCACGACCGGCTTCAATCCGAAGGCCTGGGCCGAGACGTTGACGCGCCGGCAGTGGTGTTCGAGGTCGGGGGCGACGCCCTCGAACGCGCGGGCGCCGTCGAACACCGTCGAGCCGAGCCACGCGCCATGGGTGCGCGGACCCATGATCGGGACGTTGCCCTCGTGCCAGACGTCGTCGAAGAAGGTCCAGGTTCGCGAATGCATGACGGATCCAAAGCTGCGATACCGGTCACCATAGACCGGGTCGTTCGACCCTGCATCAGCCGCGGCCGGGCTCGACCCGTCGCAGGGCCGACCCCGGCTGGAGCGGTACGGCGCGCCGCCTCACACCGACGCGCCACAGCGCGAAAGCGGCAAGTCCGCCATGGGTGACGGCATTCTGCCAGAAGAGAGCCTGGGCGCCGTAGCGGGCCATGAAGGTCGACGCGATGACGGGTGCCACGATCGCGCCCCCGCAATAGAGGAACAGCAGCCCCGACGAGACCGAGACGGCGTGCTCGGGGCCTGCCCGGTCGTTGGCGTGGGAGACGGCCAGCGTATAGAGCACCATGGTGGTGCCGCCCACCGCGAACCCGAGTCCGCAGACGAGCCCGAACGGCAGCGTGCTGCCGAGCGCCAGCAGCACCTCGGCGACCGCTCCGATGGCCGCGAAGACGATCAGCACGGTCCGCCTGTCGATCCGGTCCGACATGCGCCCGACCGGGTAGAGCGCCACGGCCGTTCCGACGATCACCGAGGTGATGAAGGTCGCGACCTTGGCGGAACCGAAGCCGAGGCTCAGCCCATAGACCGGGGCCAGCGCCCAAAAGGAGCCATTGGCACAGCCGATGAAGAAGACGGAAACGACGGCGACCGGTGCCGTCCGGGCCAGCCACGGCAACCTGAGGCTCAAGGTGCGCGGGCGCGGCGGCGGCTCTGCGTTGGTGAAGGCCATGGGCAGCATCGCCAGGGCGAAGAACCCGGCCGTGATGGAGAACAGGGTCGCCGAATGGGGATCAATGAAGGCCAGGATTTCCTGTCCGCCCGCCGTGGCGCCGTAGCTCACCACCTGGTAGACCGCATAGACCCGACCGCGGTTGGAGTTGTCGGACTTGTCCGACAGCCAGGCTTCGATCACGGCATAGAAGCCCGAGAAGACGAAGCCGATGCAGTACCGCAAGCCCACCCAGACGGCGGGCTGAACGGTCAGCGGATAGGCGAGCGAGATCAGGATCGCGATGGCCACGAAGGCCGAGAAGGCCCGGATGTAGCCGGCCCGGGAGATCAGGCCGGGCGCCGCCAAGGTCCCGGCCAGCATGCCGGCGAAATAGGCCGATCCCAGGAGCCCGATCGCGATATCGGGGAAGCCCTCGAGCTTGCCGCGCAGCGGTACGAGCGTATTGATCAGGCCGTTTCCCGCGATCAACGCGAGGACGGACGACAGCAGTGCGATGATCGACGAAGCGGCGGGCATGGGTCTGGACGGAGAGAGCTCTGGGGCACGGGTTCGAGCCGGCATCGCGGCCCGCGCTAGTCGCGCCGCAGCACGGGATTACCGCTCGCAACTTGGCGAAAACGTGTTGCTACGCTCAAGTTTGTTTGATGAGTTGGCCATTTGGTACGACTGTTGCGGCACGGAAGCTTCGCGGACCGGTGGACCGCCGTTCTGGGTCGTGTATAAGCGCCGCCCTATACGGCCGGTGAACGTACCCTCGAAATGACGTCGAGCACGCCGATCATGGGCCGACGACGGCGAGGATCGCGACGCATCTGATGCGAAGTGTCCCGCGGGGAGCAAGGTGATGGGACAGAATCGCAACCGGATCGAGGGCGCCACGCGCGCAACCTGGTCGCCAACGACCTGGCGGTCGAAGCCCGTCGAACAGATGCCGCATTATCCGGACGTCGCGGCCCTTGCGGCCGTCGAAGCGCAGATCGCGGGCTTCCCCCCGCTCGTTTTTGCAGGTGAGGCGCGCAAGCTGAAGCGTCACCTCGGCGACGTCGCGCGGGGCAGGGCCTTCCTGCTGCAGGGCGGCGATTGCGCAGAGGCCTTCGCCGAGCATGCGGCCGACAACATTCGTGATTCGTTCCGCGTCTTCCTGCAGATGGCGCTGGTGCTCACCTTCGCGGGTGCCGTGCCGGTCGTGAAGATCGGCCGGATCGCCGGGCAGTTCGCCAAGCCGCGTTCGGCTCCGACCGAGACGGTTGGCGGTCTCGAGCTCCCGAGCTACCGGGGCGACATCGTCAACGGCATCGATTTCGATCCGGCATCGCGGACACCCGACCCCCAGCGCCAGCTCGACGCCTATCGGCAGTCGGCCGCGACCTTGAACCTGCTGCGGGCCTTCGCGAGCGGCGGTTACGCCAATCTCGAAAACGCCCATCGCTGGATGCTGGGCTTCGTCCAGGACAGCCCGCAATCGTCGCGCTACGGCGAAGTGGCGGATCGCCTGACGGAGGCGCTCGGCTTCATGAAGGCGATCGGCCTCGACGCCGAACATCACCCCGAGCTTCGGCAGACGGAGTTCTACACCTCGCACGAGGCTCTGCTGCTCGGCTACGAGCAAGCGATGGCGCGCATCGACTCGACCAGCGGCGATCATTACGCCACGTCGGGTCACATGATCTGGGTCGGCGACCGGACCCGGCAGCCGGACGGCGCCCATGTCGAGTTCTTTCGCGGCATCAAGAATCCGATCGGCCTGAAATGCGGCCCGTCGCTGACCGCCGACGGTCTGCTGAGCCTGATCGACATCCTCAATCCGGCCGACGAGGCCGGCCGACTGACGCTGATCTGCCGTTTCGGGGCCGACAAGGTCGCCGACCACCTCCCGGCCCTCATCCGGGCGGTGCAGCGGGAAGGCCGGACCGTGGTATGGTCCTGCGACCCGATGCACGGCAACACCATCAAGGCGTCGAGCGGCTACAAGACAAGACCGTTCGATCGCATCATGAGCGAAATCAAGACCTTTTTCGCCGTCCACCAGACCGAGGGAACTTACGCCGGCGGCGTTCACCTCGAAATGACGGGCAAGAACGTGACGGAATGTACGGGCGGAGCCCGCGCCATCACGGACACCGACCTGCACGACCGCTATCACACCTATTGCGACCCGCGGCTCAATGCCGAGCAGTCGATCGAGGTGGCGTTCCTGGTGGCGGAACTGCTGAAGGCGGGGCGCCAAGGACAGGCGCCGGCTTGGCAGGCCGACGCCGCCGAGTAGGCGGCGCAGTCATCGCGGCAGGTCTGCCTCTCCGATGCGGAACAGATCGGCACCATGGGACATGTTTCAGGTTGCGAGCCAGACCGACGCCATCGGCTGGCCCGTGACCGGGTCTCGCGCCGGAACCGGCAGGGCGGCGATCCGCTCCTCGGCAGCGGTGACGTCCGCCTCGGAAAGCGCGTCGGCCTCGAGGAGATCCCAGGCTCGTCCATCCGGATAGGCGCCGACCACCAGGAAGGCGCCTTCGGACGCGATCCGGCGATGTCCGGTGCCGGCCGGCAGGATGATCACATCGCCGGCCAATAGCTGCACGTCGCGCCCCGGGTCGCCGCCGAGACGCAGGACGGCACGACCCCGCGTGATCCCGAGGACCTCGTGCGACGTCGAATGGAAGTGATGAAAGGGATAAACACCGTTCCGCCACGCATTGGACCAGCCGTTGCGGGCGAATGTCTTCTCGTAGACCGCGGCACTCGCAGCGGCCTCGAACGCTCTCCGATGCAGGATGACGGGAAGCCGGCTGTTCGGCACCGTCCCGGCCCGCGAGAGGTGGAACGTCTCCTGGTCCGACATGGTGTCCTTCAACCGACCTTGGCTTCTTCCTTCACGGTCATCTCGTTACCGCGCCAGACGAAGTCGTCGGTGAGCAGCGCCGTGGTGAACAGGAACGGGAGCATGCAGTCGCGGGAAATCCAGACGAACGGCGATGCCCAGGTCATCCGCCAACCCGCCGACTGCGCCAGAACCGCTTCGGACGCCATCCAGATCGCCGCTATCATCAAGCCGGTCGACAGCGGGTCGTAGCCGAAGGCATTGGCCGCATAAGCACCAGCAAGCGACGGGAACACGCAACCCGTGAACACTTCGAGCAGGAAGAACGGCAGAAACGTCACCCGGCGCAACCGAGCCCAGCGAAGTTGCCGGCCCCAGACCTCGGCGAAGGTCCTGCGACCGAGGGGCTGTTCGAATGGGTTGTCGACGAGACCAACCCTCAGCCCCTGGCGGCGCACGAGTTTGGTGGCAGCCGCATCTTCGGCGATCTCGGCCCCGAGCGCCTCGATCCCACCGTGTCGATCGAGGGTCTCTCGACGCCACAGCATCGATTTTCCCTGCGCGAAACCGAAGCCGATGGCTTCAGCCGCGTATTGCCAGCGCGCCTGCAAGGTGTTCAGGAACCCGCATTCGAGTTCGGCCCAGAACCCGTCCGGCGTCGAGCCGATCGGCGTCGAACACACGAGCCCGGTATCGGGACGGTAGCGCTTCAGAAGACGCTGGATGTAATCGGGAGGCATCAGGACATTGGAATCCGCCATGATGATCCACGCCTGCGTGGCCTCACGCCAGCCCTTGACACAATTGTTCAGCTTGGGGTTGGCGCTGATTTCATCGAGACCGATGACGATCCGGCTCGGAATGCCCGGGTAGGCGGCCATGAGCCTCTGGATGAGCGGTAGGACCGGGTCGTCGGCTCGATCGCAACAAAACAGCAGTTCGTATTTCGGGTAATCGAGGGTGAAACTCGACCGGAGAGTCTCCTCGGCGTAATTGTCCAGCCCGCAGACCGGCCGAATGAGACTGATACCCGGAGCATTCTCCGGGACAGGGCAGGACTGCCGCACCTTACGGCATCGGACCGCCGCCACGCTCGTGCTGACGATTTGCGTACCCGTCATCAACAAGGAAAAACCCGCCGCGCACTCGGCTACCGTCATGATCGATCCATCGTCCACCCTCCACAGGTCGTCTGCAATGGGCTGTTCCGCGGAAGGCCATATGCCCGATTGAAACGTCGAGCACGCTCGAACGTTGCCTGCCTGAGTCGCCGAGGCAAGTCCAGTCGCCGACTGGCATTTCACCGCGGATCATCGTGGGATTGCGGCGGATGGCGGAGTTTCGCTGATCGGGCGGGAACGGACGACGCGGTTCGACCGTCGGGGTGTCCGCGTTATGCACTTGCACTATTCACATTCCGTGCAGAAAGGGTGAGCTAGCAACGCCCCGCCCAAGGGCCGCAAGACGGGACATGCCGTGCTGCAGGCCTTCGGGGTGCGATCGACGCTCCTGCGTCGATGGCGGTGCAGCAAACCGGAGGATGTCAACATGACCCACTTGATGAAGCGTGCGGCCGCGGCCGCTGTTCTGATCGCAGCCCTGCCGTTCTCGGCCGAGGCCTTCCCGATCGCCACCGCCCCCGTCGCGCAGGCCGACGCCGGCCTGACCCTCGTGGCCGGCGGCTGCGGCCCCGGCTTCCATCGCGGCCCGCTGCTCGGCTGTCGGCCGAACCGCATGGTGGTGGTCCGCCCGATCATCCGTCGGCCGTTCTGCCGGACCGTCCTGCTGCCCCTGCCGCATCGCGTCTGCCGTTAATCGGCTCCACGACCTCGCGGCCTGTCCGGTGGGCCACTGCCCGCCGGACATCGATTAACCATTTCGGCAAGCTTTCGCACTTTTAGTTTGCGAAAGAACAAAACATGAACAAGGCTCTTCTGCCTGACTTGCTGGAGAGCTTCGATGTTGAGACGCCTTGCCGCCGATGCCTTCGAGATCCTGTCCCTCGCCGTCTTCCTGTGCTCTGTCGCGATGCTGGCACATCCCTAAGCTGGTCCCGTGAGCGGGTCGACGGACCCCCGACGACGTAATCAGTGGATCGCAGAGCAGGGCGTCTCGACTCGTGGTGCGGCCCGGCGCACCGTGCCGGCGGTGGAGAACGGCGGACATGAGGGCGATGGATCAGGGACCGGGCTTCGTTCACCTGCACGTGCACAGCTCGTTTTCGCTGCGCGAAGGCGCGCTGACCATCGCGAAGCTCGGCAAGCTTGCTTCGGCGGACGGCATGCCGGCGCTCGCCATCACGGATACCAACAACCTGTTCGGGGCGCTGGAATTCTCCGAAAAGCTCGCCAAGGAGGGGATCCAGCCGATCATCGGGATCCAACTGACAATCGATTTCGGTGACGGCGCGCTGTTCGGACGCGACGGGGCGCGGCAGGCCCGCGGCTCGGTCGTGCTGCTGGCCGCGACGGAAGACGGCTATACCAATCTCATGAGGCTCGGGTCCGAGGCCTATCTCGACCCCACGCCGGGCGATGCGCCTCACATCGCGTTCGACCGCCTCATCGGCAGCACGGCGGGCGTGCTCGTCCTGACTGGCGGCCCCAACGGCGGCATCGACCGAGTCCTCGGCGTCGATCGACCGGACGCCGCGGCGGCGCGCCTCGACCGCCTGGTGACCCTGTTCGGCCATGACGCCGTCTACGTGGAGCTGCAGCGTCACGGGCTCCCGGAGGAGCGCCGCCTCGAAAGCCAGCTTCTGGAACTGGCCTACGGACGCGAGTTGCGCCTCGTCGCCACCAACGAGCCCTTCTTCGCCGGTCCGGCGGATCACGAAGCCCATGATGCCTTGATCTGCATCGCGGAGGGCCAGGTGCTCGGCACGCCCGATCGACGGCAACTCTCCCCGGAGCATCGCTTCCGCACCCGGGCCGAGATGGAGAAGCTCTTCGCGGATCTCCCCGAGGCGACCGCCAACACGGTCGAGATCGCGCGTCGATGCTCCTACAGGCCGCAGACCCGCAAACCGATCCTGCCCCTCTACACCTCGCACGACGGCGCCCCGCTCGATGCGGAGCGGACGTTACGCGACGAAGCTGCCGCGGGGCTCGTGCTGCGGCTCGCGGCCCACGGCCCCGCGCCGGGGTTCGAGGAAGCCGACTACGCGAACCGGCTGCAGTTCGAGCTCGACGTCATCGCCAGCATGAAGTTCCCCGGCTACTTCCTGATCGTCTCGGACTTCATCAAATGGGCCAAGGCCCAGGCCATCCCGGTCGGGCCGGGGCGCGGGTCTGGTGCGGGATCGCTCGTTGCCTATGCGCTGACCATCACGGATCTCGATCCGATGCGTTTCGGCCTGCTGTTCGAGCGGTTTCTCAATCCCGAACGCGTGTCGATGCCCGATTTCGACATCGACTTCTGCCAGACGCGCCGCGACGAGGTCATCGCTTACGTGCGCGACCGCTACGGACGCGACCGGGTCGCGCAGATCATCACCTTCGGCTCCTTCCTGGCCCGCGGCGTGCTGCGCAACGTCGGTCGGGTTCTCGAGATGCCGCTCGGACAGGTCGACAAGCTGGCCAAGCTCGTGCCGCAGAACCCCGCCAATCCGGTGACGCTGGCCCAGGCCATCGAGGGTGAGCCGCGCCTGCAGGAAGCGGCCGAGAGCGACGAGAAGGTCGCCAAGCTCCTGTTCATCTCGCGGACCCTCGAGGGGCTCTATTCCAACGCCTCGACCCATGCGGCCGGCATCGTGATCGGCGACCGGCCTCTGCACGAACTCGTGCCGCTTTACCGCGACCCGAAGTCCGACATGCCGGCCACCCAGTTCAACATGAAATGGGTCGAGCCGGCGGGACTCGTGAAGTTCGACTTCCTGGGCCTCAAGACGCTCACGGTGATCGAGACCTGCATCAAGCTGATCGCGCAGCGCGGCATCAGCCTCGATCTGTCGAAGATCCCGCTCGACGACGCGCCGAGCTACGCCATGCTGGGCCGCGGCGAGACGGTCGGCGTGTTCCAGGTAGAATCGGCCGGCATGCGCAAAGCCCTGGCCGAGATGAAGGCCGACCGGCTCGAGGACATCATCGCGCTCGTGGCGCTCTACCGCCCGGGTCCGATGGCCAATATCCCGGTCTACTGCGCCCGCAAACTCGGCGAGGAACAGCCCGAATACCCTCATCCGAAGCTCGAACCCGTCCTCAAGGAGACCTTCGGCGTCATCATCTACCAGGAACAGGTGATGCAGGCCGCCCAGACCCTCTCGGGCTATTCTCTCGGCGAAGCCGACATGCTGCGCCGTGCCATGGGAAAGAAGATCAAGGCCGAGATGGATGCGCAGCGGGAGCGCTTCGTCGACGGCGCCGTCGAGCGCGATATCCCGAAAGCCAAGGCCGACGAGATCTTCGATCTTCTGGCCAAATTCGCCGACTACGGGTTCAACAAGAGCCATGCCGCGGCTTACGCACTGATCTCCTATCAGACGGCCTACCTTAAAGCGAACTATTCGGTTGAGTTCCTGGCCGCGTCCATGACGCTCGACAAGGCCAATACCGACAAGCTCAGCGAATTCCGCAACGAGGCGCTGCGGATGGGCCTCAAGGTCGAGCCACCCTCGATCAACCTGTCGGGGGTCGACTTCGAGGTCGATGCCGCGGCCGGCGCGATGCGCTACGCGCTCTCTGCCGTCAAGGGCGCGGGCGAAGGGCAAGTGGCGGCCATCGTGAAGGCGCGTGGTGACCAGCCTTTCGTGAGCCTCGGCGACTTCGCGGCCCGCATCAATCCGCGCGAGGTGAACAAGAAGGTCCTCGAGAGCCTTGCCGCAGCCGGCGCCTTCGATGAGCTGGAGCCCGACCGGGCAAAAGTGTTCGGAGGGATCGAATCCATGCTGGCGGTCGCCAACCGCTTGCATGGCGAGCGGCAGGCCGGGCAGGGCGCCATGTTCGGGGGGAGCGACGAAACGCGCCTGCTGCACCTGCCGCAGGGCCGCGCCTGGCCGGCGGCCGAGCGGCTCAAACGCGAGTTCGACGCCGTCGGCTTCTTCCTCTCGGGCCATCCGCTCGATGATTACGGGCGGGTACTGGCGCGGCTAAAGGTCGAGAAATGGTCGAGCTTCGCGCGCGACGTCAGGACGTCCGGCAAGACCGGGGGGCGCCTCGCCGCCACCGTGCTCGATCGCAATGAACGACGCACGAAATCGGGCAACAAGATCGGCATCGTCGACCTTTCGGACCCGACCGGCCAGTACGAGGCCATCATGTTCCAGGAAACGCTGAACACGCATCGCGACTTGTTCGAGAAAGGCAACGCCGTGCTGCTCGATGTCCAGGCCAGCGCCGAGGGAGACGAGGTGCGGGTGCGCATCTTGAAGGCCGAGGCCCTGGAGGCAGCAGCCTGCCGGATCGGCAAGGGGCTGCGCATCCACCTGCGCGACAGCGGTCCGATCGCCTCGATCGCAACCGCGCTGCAGCGGCGCGGCGACGGCGAAGTCTCGTTCCTGGTGCCGTCCGACGGCGGCAAGCGGGAAGTCGAGATCAGGCTTCGAGACCGCTATGCCGTGTCGCCCGAGGTCGCCAATGCGCTGCGGGCGCTGGCCGGGGTCACACAGGTGGAGAACCTGTAAGGATCGGGCAACGCGCTGGCCGGGCTGCGCGTGTCTCGACGCCCGCCCGGCTCCGCACGAGGGTCGTCAAGCCGCCTCAGGTCGAAGCCTTTTAAAACAAACTCCCCTGGCGCCCCGTCGATGGCGCCGGCGCCTTGCCGGCCTGCTTTGCCGCGCGCATCCGCGGAGCGCGGCTCGGCTCGGCTTCATCCAGCGCTTCGACCGCCACGGCTCCGTCGACGAACTCGACCCCGAGCCGGGTGCCGGGCGCGATGCCGTCCGCGGTCCTGACCGGGCGACCGCCTTCGTCGCGGACCAGCGCATAGCCGCGGGCCAGCACGGCCCTGTAACCCAGGCTCGATAGCAGCTGGGCGAGACCCAGCAGACGCGCCGAACGGCGCTCATGCGCCGCGAGGGCGGAGCCGCGCAGGCGATCGACCAAGCCGACGAGTCGATGGCGACCGTTGCGGTTCTCCTGGGTCGCGAGAGCGGCCCGGGCCTTGAGCGCGGCGTTCAAGCGGGCCGCAACGGTTTCGAACCGTTGGCGGCGTCGCTCGGCTGCGACCGTCGAGGAGCGTCGCAGTCGAGCCTCGAGGCCATGAAGCCGTTCGACCGCGCGCCCGAGACGAGCACCCGGCGATTGCGCCGCAAGGCGGCTGCCGAGCCGGGCCAGTGCCAATCGTCGCGCATCGACGCCGGCGCGAAGCGAGGAGGGAAGCAGGGTCACGGCGCGGTCGAGCCGTTGCTGCGGCACCGCCAGGAGTTCGGCGCCGGACGGCAGGGCCCTGGCGGTGGCGCGCAACGCATCACGCGCCCGGTCCAGGCCTCGCAGCATGGCGACACCGTGCCGTCCTTCGAGGCTGTCGATCGCGACGGCGAGGTCGGCCCGCACGGGGACGCAGAGTTCGGCCGCTCCGGTGGGGGTCGGAGCCCGCAGGTCCGCCACGTGATCGAGCAGCGTCCAATCGGTCTCGTGGCCGACCGCGGAGATGAGGGGGATCAGGCTCCCGGCCGCGGCCCGGATCACGGCCTCGTCGTTGAACCCCCAGAGGTCTTCGAGAGAGCCACCGCCCCGGGCCACGATGATCACGTCCGGGCGCAACGCGGCGCCCGCCGGGCGCGTGTCGGCCGCCAGCGCGTTGAAGCCCCAAATGGCCCGCGCCACCTCGTCTGCGCTGCCTTCGCCCTGGACCCGCACGGGCCAGAGCAGAACGTGCCGCGGGAAGCGACCTTCGATCCGATGCAGGATGTCACGGATCACCGCCCCGGTCGGCGACGTCACGACACCGATGATGCCGGGCAGGAACGGCAGGCCCCGCTTGCGCTCGGCATCGAAGAGTCCCTCGGCCGCGAAACGCCGACGGCGCTCCTCGACCATCGCCATGAGGGCGCCGATCCCGGCCGGCTCGAGCGTCTCGATAATGATCTGGTAGGAGGATTTTCCCGGGAAGGTCGTGATCTTCCCCGTCGCCACCACCTCCATGCCCTCTTCGGGCTTCACCCGCATGCGACCAAGGCTCGTCCGCCAGACGACCGCGTCGATGCGGGCGCCTTCGTCCTTCAACGAAAAATAGGCATGGCCGGAGGAGTGTGGCCCGCGATAGTTCGAGATCTCGCCCCGGACCCGCACATAGCCGAACCGCTCCTCGACGGTGCGCTTCAGGGCGCCGGACAGCTCGCTGACGCTGACCTCGGGCACGTTGCCGAGCCGACCGCTCTCGGGGTCGGCGCCGGACGATACGGGATCAAAGATCGAGGGAGCATCGGCCCTGACCCGCGCTGCGGGCCGGCCTGTCGGTCTCGTGGCCATGGCCGGAGGTTAGCACCGGACCCGGTGCCTGTCGCCCCGCTCTGCCGGGTCGAGCAGGGCGCCGAAGCGCGCGGCGCCGCGTGAGCAAGCTTCATTGCTGGCCCGAAACATGTCAGAAGGCGCTTATGCCGCGCCACCGGACCGACAGCACTTGGCCGAAACGATGAACGTCCTTCTCCTCGGTTCCGGGGGACGCGAACACGCGCTGGCCTCAGCGATCGCGGCGAGCCCGAGGCTCGCTCGCTTGTTCATCGCACCCGGCAATCCCGGCACCGCGGCGCTCGGCGTCAACATGGCGATCGACCCCGACGATGCCGTGGCCGTCGTCGCCTTTGCGCGGCACCACGGCATCGATCTCGTCGTGGTGGGTCCCGAGGCGCCGCTCGTGGCAGGGGTCGCCGATGCCCTGGACGCTGCCGGGATCGCGGTCTTCGGCCCGACCAAGGCTGCGGCCCGGCTGGAGGGTTCGAAAGGGTTCACCAAGGAACTGGCCCGGGATTACGCCATTCCGACGGCGCGTTACGGGTGGTTCGACGAACCTCAATCCGCCAAGCGGCATCTCCGGGCGGTGTCTTATCCCATCGTGATCAAGGCCGACGGGCTCGCGGCCGGCAAAGGGGTGATGATCGCCGAAGGTCGGGCGGAAGCCGAACGGACGATCGACTTCATGTTCGGGGGCGGTTTCGGGGCAGCCGGGGCTTCGGTCGTGCTCGAAGATTTCCTGCAAGGCACCGAACTCTCGTTCTTCGCGCTTTGTGACGGGACGCGCGCCCTGGCCTTCGGATCGGCGCAGGACCACAAGCGCGTCGGCGATGGCGACACGGGACCTAACACCGGCGGCATGGGCGCCATCTCGCCCGCCCCCGTCATGACGCCGGCGCTCGAAGCCAGGATCATGAACGAGATCGTCGCGCCGACGCTGCGCGGAATGCGGGAGCGCGGGACGCCGTTCAAGGGCGTGCTCTTCGCCGGATTGATGCTGACCGCGGCGGGCCCGCAATTAATCGAGTTCAACGTGCGCTTCGGCGACCCCGAGACCCAGGCGATTCTGCCCCGCCTCGCCGAAGATCTCCTGACCCTGCTCGACCAGACGGCGCGCGGCACGTTGCGGGACGGCGCCGTCCGGTTCCGGCCGGAAGTCGGCGTCGCGGTCGTCATGGCGGCGCGCGGTTATCCCGATGCGCCATCGAAGGGAACCGAGATCCGCGGACTGGATCGCGTCGCGGCCTCGCCCGGCGTCACGCTGTTCCAGGCCGGCACCCGCCTCGAGGGCGGAAGGATCCTGGCCGACGGTGGTCGCGTACTGACCGTGACGGCTGTCGCTCCGGATGCTTCGGAGGCCCGATCGCGGGCCTATGCGGGCATCGCGGCACTGGACTGGCCGGAGGGTTTCTGCCGACGCGACATCGG
Organism: uncultured Lichenihabitans sp.; assembly: GCA_964245215.1. Taxonomy (GTDB): domain Bacteria; phylum Pseudomonadota; class Alphaproteobacteria; order Rhizobiales; family Beijerinckiaceae; genus Lichenihabitans. The sequence goes on along the minus strand of CAXTME010000017.1, from coordinate 14,099 downwards.
CGCGAAGGCCCCATTGCCCGAAACGGCCTCGGATTGACGTTGAAACTTCAGGGAGGGACCGTAAGTCGTTTGCCGCTGCCTCGCGCATGCTTGAAATCATATCCGAAGCCAGCCGTCACCTCGATCAGGCTGTAACCGAACGGCACCCGGAAATTCGTGGCGCAGCGTCCACGACGTCGGCAACTCTATACGGCACGACTACGACAATGTTGCCGAAACTTTCGCGTGGGGCGTCATCGCCAATCAGCTACCCTTGTTGCTGCAGGCCGTTCTCGCCGAGATCGAGCGGGCGGAGGGGCAGCCATAACGGGTGTCGCGCCCATGCGGCGATGGCCCTCATGCTTCCGAAGCTATTGGCCTAACGGCCGTCCCGCACGGCTTTGAGCACGCTGACGCTGGCGCGTCCGTCGACCGGAACGCCGATCTTTTGCTGGTAGGACGCGATGGCCTGCCGGGTCTGGGTGCCGATCACACCGTCCTGCTTGGCGATGTCGTATCCCTTGCCGGCCAGGAGACTCTGCAGTTCCCGGCGCTCGACCCGCGACAGGCCGGGATCGTCGGTCGGCCACGGCGTCACGATGGGTCCACCGCCGCGCAGGCGATCGGAAAGATGACCGATGGCTAGCGCATAGACCTCGGCTGCATTGTAGGCATAGATCGCGTCGAAGTTGCGGGTCACCAGGAAAGCCGGTCCTGCCCGCCCGGTCAGCAGCAGGAGCCCAGCCTCTTCGCTGCCGGACCCCAGCGCCTCGCCGTCGACCCGCGTCAACCCGTGAGCGGCCCAGAACGACAGCGGATGCCGGTTCTTTCGACCGATCGGGCCGGCAAACCCTGCCGGAAGCCTGACCTCGAAGCCCCAGGGCAGGCCCGAGACCCAGCCCGACTTTCTCAGGTAATTGGCTGTCGAGCCCAGCGCATCCGGCACGGAATCGATGATGTTGGGATGACCATCGCCCTCCATGTCGATGCCGTTGCGCAGAAAGGTGGACGGCATGAACTGCGTGTGCCCGAATGCACCTGCCCAGGAGCCAACGAAATGGTCGGGCTTGACGTCGCCGTGCTGCAGGATCGTCAAGGCCGAGAAAAGCTCGCTCTGGTAATAGGCGGGCTTGTGGCCATAGCAACTCAGTGTGGCGAGGGACTGCACGATCGGGCGATAGCCAAAATTCTTGCCGAAATCCGATTCGACACCCCAGAGCGCGACGAGGATGTTTCGATCGACCCCGAAGCGAGCCTCTATGCGGCGGAGCGCGTCGGCGTAGCGGTCGACCATGCCCTTGCCGTCGTCGACCCGCTCCTGGTCGACGAGCCCCGCCATATAGTCCCAGACCGGCGTCGTGAACTCGGGTTGCTCGTCCTGGAAATGCAAGACGTCGTTGGGCTCGAGGCCGCTCGTCGCGGCATCGAAGGTCTCGGGCATCACGCCGCGAGTCACAGCGACCGATCGCAACGTTTGGAGACACGCTGGGAAGTCGGAAGCCGCCCACGCGCTAGTTGGCTGGATAGCTGCGAGGCTGAGGGCACCGATGGCGAAAAGAACGATGGACCTCAAGACAAGACAAGCTCCCTGATCCGCGGGCGACGGACCAGGGCTTTAGCGGATCCCGCAGGTGGTGCAAAGCCAGACTCGGATCGCGGGGTGGCCTGAACGGGTCAGGCGGCCTCGCCTTTGACCTCTTCGTCGTCCAGCTCGACCTCATCGGCCGAGTCGCCCTGTGACAGGATCTCGTCGAGACGGTCGGCGATGAGATCGATCTGGTCGCGAGTGGCGCTGAACTCCAGGACGTGCCCTGCCTCATCCTCGATGTGCAGACTGAATTCCTCGCCGGCTTCGGCGATGGTGAATTTTGCAAGCGTCTTCGTATCGGCCATTGTCGCGGTCCCGGTTGATTGATGCTCGCGTCAACGCCCGCGTCCCGCACAGGTTGGCGCGACCTTTCGGCACTGGTCCTCCCATCAGGCCCAGGGTCGGGACCGTGCGGTTCGCTGCTCGAAACTATCGATCTCGGCCGTCTTGGCCATGGTGAGGCCGACGTCGTCGAGTCCTTCGAGAAGGCAGTGCTTACGGAACGGGTCGATGTCGAAATGGATGCTGCCGCCGTCGGGGCCACGGATCTCCTGGGCCGCGAGGTCGACCGAGATACGGGCATTGGAGCCGCGTTCGGCATCGTCGAACAGCAGCTCGAGCTGCTCGGGCGTCACCACGATGGGCAGGATGCCGTTCTTGAAGCAGTTGTTATAGAAGATATCCGCGAAACTCGTTGAGATCACACACCGAATTCCGAAATCGAGCAACGCCCAGGGGGCGTGTTCGCGCGATGAGCCACAGCCGAAGTTATCGCCCGCGACGAGGATCGTGGCATCACGGTAGGCGGGTTGGTTCAGCACGAATGCCGGATTGTCCGAACCGTCGTCGTTATAGCGCATCTCGGAGAACAGGCCGGAACCGAGACCCGTGCGCTTGATAGTCTTCAGATATTGCTTCGGGATGATCTTGTCGGTGTCGACGTTGGAGATCTTCAACGGGGCCGCAATGCCGCTGAGATGGTCGAACTTCTGCATGGGACTGCCTCGATCGGGCGAACGGATCGACGCGTTTCATGCTGCTTTCTCCGCCGCCGGTCAACGTGCCGGCGTCGAGGCGTGCTTCGGAGCCTTGGCTCCTCGGCTCACTCCGTCGTCGTCGTGGCGGCCTTGTGCAGGGTCGCGGTGCTGACCCGTTCCAGCGGCCGCACGGCTGTGCCGGAGAAGCGATCCGTCGAGAGGTCGGTGGCACGGCTGTTGAACCGCGAAGCGGAACCCCCCGGGTCCGCTGTCGCCAGGGTTCCGAGATCCGCGCGGGCCGCGGGACGGAGCGCCGATACCGATGAGCCGAGCCCGGAGCGCGACATGTTGCTGCTGGCAGGTGTTGCGGCCGTGAGACTGCGGAAATTGGAACGATCGAGCCTTGCTGCAACGAATTGTGGTCGCGCGACCGGCAACGGCACGGAAGGACGCAAGGGGACCGAAGCCGCGTAGGACAACAGGTGCTGCGACGGAACGCCATTGGGCTGCGCCAAGCCTTGCGTGATGGCGGCTGGCAGATTGGCCCGGCCGATGTCACCCGACAGCGCCGCGATCGCATCGCGATGTGCGGCGCCCGGCGTCGGGGCGCGATCGTTGGGCGTCATCAGTCCGTTGGGTCGGCTCGGGGGCAGCGGCATTTCGGGGCCTGCCGTCGCGAGCTCCATGGGTCGCCGCGGCGGCATCGGCGCCGCCAACAATACGTCGGGTGTCTCTGCGGCAAGGCGAGCCGACGGCGCTTCTGCCGCCCCGGGCCGCTCGACTGTCTCGAGGCCAGCCCCAGCCGCCTGCTTCGCACTCGCCCCGTCCCGTGCGGCCGCTGCGTCCCGTGCAGCCGCCGCGTCCCGTGCGGCCGCCGCATCAGCTTGCGCCTGTTGCGCCTGAGCAGCCTTGAGATCGTTCTGGCGCTGCATTTCCTGCGCGAGGACCTGCTGGGCCTGGGCCGCGGACGGATCCGCCTGTTGAGGCGCCAGCGATGCCGTCTCCACCGGCACCTGACGGCCACGCCGACGACCCGTGGGTTGAGCCGGAGACGGCGCAACGGTCTCCGGAGCGGGCGTCAGGTTCGAAAAGGCGAAGCTGCGCATGCCGGCATTCTTGCCGGCCGTGGCCAGCGGCTCGTCCGGGATCGTGCCGACCGCATTACGGTCGAGGGATGCTACGCGTTGCTGAGCAGCCTTGACGGGCCGGCCGGAGCCGGAATCGCGCTCGGCCGGGCCATCGCCCTCTTCATCGCCGCTACCACCGAAGAGCCACGCGAAAAACCCCTTGGATTTGACTTCGCCGGCCGTCGGATAGCTGAAGCTGTCGCCGCGGGCTTCGAGCTCCGCCCGCGCTTCCTCGTATCCCGGGAGTGGCTGGCCGTTCGATGGAATATGGACGGTCTTGCCGTCGGGGAAAAGCCGAGCCAACTGGTCGTAGTTCATGCGCGGCCAATGCCGCACGCCGCCGACGTCCATGTGCACGAAGGGCGTGCCGGCGGTCGGATAGAAGCCGACGCCTCCCCGCTGGAGCCGCATGGCGATCTCGCGGATCCGCGACATCGGCACGTCCACGTAGTGCTGATCCATCGCCTTGCCGAGGATATGCTGGGAATGTTCGGCTACGGCCCTCGAGGCGCGGCGCAGCATCGCGTTGGTCTCTGGCGAGCGATAGGCCGACATGACCTCGATCGGCTGTTGAGATCCCGATTCGCGATAGACCTCCCAGATCGTATCGAAGAGCTTCGGATCCATCTTGGTCGCCTCCTCGCGCCTCCAATCGCGAAGAAACCAGTTCAGCTTTTGCAGGACCGCCGGATCATACTGGCCGTCGACCATGAAGGTCGCATCGATCGCTTCCTGCGTATGTGCGTGGTGAAGGTGGATGGTTCTCGTGTCGCCGTTGGCGATCGCGCTCTCGGTGGTGGCTGGCGCCAGGAGGATCATTGTCCCGGTCAAGGCTGCAAACACGCTCGGCAGCAGTGATACGGCCCGTGGCCAGGTTGGCGGACGCCATCGTCTCAATGCGGAACTCGCTTGTTGACGGCGTGGCTCAAAGGCCACGCGCAAGGATTGAGCGAACGATCGCCGAATTACATTAACGTATCGTTGGCCAAACTGCTGTTCGAAAACCTGGACTGGCCTCAGCCGAGAGCCCTTTGAAAGACGTTTTCACTCCCGTGGCGGCGAGCCACCCTGTCTCCTTACAGTCACGTCGTGGAAAAAAAAAGCCGTCAATGCGGACTTGTGGCCCGCTCTGCTATCCCGTCGCGAGTTCGCCGGGAAGGCCGCGTCGCCTACTGCCGATCATTGCATGGCGTCGGCCCGACGACGAAGCGATTCGCCGCGCTACCCCGCAAGGTCAGCCATCGAGGCCGAGGGCCGCCCTGACCTTGGCCGAATAGCCGTAGACGTCGTCGCGCAGGCGCAACTCGCCGCCATCGTCCACGAAAGCCGTGAAGTAGTTCACGTGAACCGGCATCGGGTTCGGGAGCATGATGGTTCGCTCGTCGCCGCCCACCATCCTGGCAATGCGGGCCTCGCTCCAACCTCGGTCTCGTCCGAGGACGACCTCGGCCAGCTTGAACGGCTGGTCGACCCGGACGCAGCCATGGCTGAGAGCCCGTTCGTCGCGCGCGAACAGCCCTCGCGAATTGGTGTCGTGGAGATAGACCGAGAACCTGTTCGGGAACATGAATTTGATCCGCCCAAGGGCGTTGCTGTCACCGGGAGGCTGGCGGACGAAGGTTTCGCCATTGCGCTCGACGGTCTCGTAACCGTGGTTGGCGAAATAGTTCGGGTCCGCGGCGAGCTTCGGCATCATCTCCTTCTTCACGATCGAAAGCGGCACGTTCCAATAGGGATTGACGATGATGAATTTCATCGTCTCGGAAAACACGGGCGTCTGGTGGTCCGGCTTGCCGACGACCACGCGGGCATGGTGCAGGACGGTGTCGCCCTTGACGACGTCGAGCGAGTAATCCGGGATGTTGACCGCGACGTAGGTGTCACCGAGATCGCGCGGCAGCCAGCGCCAACGCTCCATATTGGCGACGATCTCGCTCTCGAGTCGCTTCGGATTGCCGCCCGAAAGACTCGCGACGGTCCGGGTCGTGAGCACCCCCGAGGCCGGCAGCCCATGGTGTCGCTGATAATCGGCGACCGCGCCGGCCACCTGCGTGTCGTAGACGAGATGATCCTCGCGGGCTTCGCTCGCCGGAATATCGAGTCCGAAGCGGGCCCTGACAAGCGGAACGCGCGCGTCACGCATTCCCGGCTTCAACGCCGGACCGTAAGGGATCGGCCCTCGTTCGGCCATGTCCGACGTCTGCCGTAATTCGGCGAGCTTGGCCCGCAGCAGCGCATAGCCCTTGTGCGGCGGGTTGAAGCCCCGCAGCGCCTCACCCGGATTGGCGGACTCTGCGACGCTCGCGAGGACGCGGGCCGGATCGGCGACGTCGGGCTTCGCCGCCACGAGCGGGTCGATGCGCGAGGGATCGACCCGCCCACCGCTGGCCTGCCGCCCATAGTCGACGATCGCCTCGGACAGCGAGAGTTCGGACGCGGCAAGAGCCGTGGCTTCGTCGCCATGCGGAATGGCGACCGGATCGGCTTTCAAATCGAGACCGTCGGCAGCCGCGTGATCGATGCGCGAGAGCAGCGCGCGTGCGGCAACGTCGAAACGACCTTCATCGACCCAAAGCGACGCGAAACCCCGATCGGCATAGAAGGCTGCGATCGCCTGCCGCGCCTTGCGGCGGTTCGGGTCTGCCCCCACCCAGTCTTCGATGACGCTCTGCAGGGTGGTGGCATCGAGAACAGGCGCTTCCGCCTCGACCACCTGCTCGCCGCTGTCGTGGTTCGCCGAGGGGAATGCTTCAGACGCGGAAGGCTGTAGGGGAGCGACGTCGCCGGGCAGGCGCGGCGACGGATAAAGGGATCCGGTTGGTGATCCGGTGTCCTGGCCCGGCGAAGTCGCGTCGCGCGACGGGGGTGCCTCGGCAGTCCGCAATTCGGTGTCCGGCTCCGGCAGCGGCATGTCGTCGGCTGTGGGAAGCGAACCGTCTCGCCGCGCTCTCGTCGGAGCACTGGTCTTCAGGACGATTCCGGGTTCAGCCACCAGTCGGGACAGCTCGGCCTTGGCGTCTTGGCCCGGATCGAAGTCGCTGAGGTCGGGGAGTTCGGCAGTGGGGCGCGGCTTGCGATGCGGCTCGACGGCGTTTGCCGTGACCGGCAGGATGGCCGCACAGCCGAGCAGCAGGGCGGTGAGGCGGAGAGAAGCGGCCAGGCCGCGGTACGCAGGCATCCCGATGCATCCTTACGTGATGACGCGGAGTCCGTACCCGGTCGGCCGGTGTCGGCCGGCCCGAGCTCGTTACTCCCACCTTTCGACAAGGCCCGTCGCGCTGGACCTGCCTGTTCCGCATGAAGCGATGATGTCCGCCGCCGTCAGCTGAAGCGCCCCGATCGGTCGAAAGCAACGCAATGCCGCGCGAAAGCGTGCTTCAGGAACCGATTGTCCGGCAGCGTTGCCCGCGGATGACAATGGCGGCGTTCGCCCCGATGAGTATGGCCCGCGGGTGCCGACGATTCTCGAACTTCGACGACACCGTGGGTCCGACGATCAGGCCGCGGCTTCGTCGCCGCCGTCGTCCTCGCCCTCGTTCAAGC
>CAXTME010000017.1:0-6785 GCA_964245215.1 uncultured Lichenihabitans sp. | reverse complement strand
TCCGACGATCAGGCCGCGGCTTCGTCGCCGCCGTCGTCCTCGCCCTCGTTCAAGCCGAAGTCCTTCATCTTCCGATAGAGCGTCGAGCGACCGATCCCGAGCTTTCGCGCCATTTCGGACATTCGCCCCCGGTAATGATTGAGTGCGAACCGGATCAGGTCCGCCTCCATGTCCTCCATCTTGCGGACATCGCCGCAGTCGTCGAGCAGCCGCAGGACATTGGGATCTCGGATCTCGATCTTCACGATCTCGCGTTCCGTTGCCTGGGGGAGCGCCGCCGGTACGGGCGGGACCCTCACGTCGAATCCTTCGACCTGGGCCGCGATCTGCGGGAACTCGGCAATCGTGAGTTCGCCACCGTCGGTGAGAACCACGGCCCTGAACAGCACGTTCTCGAGTTGCCGGACATTGCCAGGCCAATCGTAGCGCGACAGCAGCGATAGGGCCTCGGCCGAGATCCCGGTGATCTTCTTGCCCTCTTCGGCCGCGAAACGGGCCGCGAACCGTCGGGCGAGGTCGGCGACGTCGAGGCGGCGGGCCCGGAGCGGCGGAATCGTGACCGGGAAGACGTTCAGCCGATAGAACAGGTCTTCGCGAAACCGGCCGCTCTTCACGAGTTCGATCAGATTCTGGTTGGTGGCCGAGATCAGCCGGACATCGACCTTGGTCGAACGCTTGGCACCGACCGGATCCACCTCGCCTTCCTGGAGGGCGCGGAGCAGCTTGACCTGCGCCTCGAGGGGCAATTCGCCGATCTCGTCGAGAAACAGCGTGCCGCCGTTCGCCTCGACGAACTTGCCGAGATGCTTTTCGGTCGCGCCCGTAAAGGCCCCTTTCTCGTGACCGAAGAGGATCGACTCGATCAGGTTTTCGGGCAGCGCGCCGCAGTTCACCGGCACGAAGGGCTTGCCCTTGCGGTCGGACCCACCCTGGATGGCGCGCGCCATCAGCTCCTTGCCGACGCCCGATTCGCCCTCGATCAGCACCGGAATCGTCGAGCGCGCAGCACGTTCGCCGAGCCGGATGGCGCGGCCCATGTCGTCGCTCTTCGTCACGATGTCGCGGAACGTCAGGACACCGGAAGCGCGCCGCGTCATCCGGCGGACTTCGTCCTCGAGCGCTTCGAAGCGGAGGGCATTCTTGATCGAGACCGACAGCCGCTCGGCGCCGACCGGCTTCACCACGAAATCCGTGGCGCCGGCCCGCATGGCCGAGATGACCGTGTCGATGGTCCCGTGTGCCGTCTGGACGATGGCCGGCACCGTGATCTTGCGCTCCCGCATGCGGGCCAGGACCGTCATGCCGTCGACCTCGGGCATCACGAGGTCGCAGATCAACAGGTCCACGCGGGGCAGGTCCGGGGCTTCGAGCCGGGCCAGGGCCGCTGCCCCGCCGTCGAGCACTTCGGCGCCGTAGCCGAAGCGACGCACCATCGCTTCGAGCAGGCGGCGCTGCACAGGGTCGTCGTCGACGATCAGAATGGTAGCGGTCATGCATCCCCGAAGCGGCGGATCAGCGGGCCGCTCGCAACGCTACCCTGGCCATCCAGGGTAAATGCCCTCTTAACGTTGCGGAACCTTTGGCCGCGCCGCGCGCGTTTGGCCGGCCCCGGCTGGCCGTTCCGCTGCCCGGTCCACCGCCTCGCCGGCGCCCGGTGCAAGGGCTCGCGACCGTGGGTTTCCGAGCAGCAGCGATTTGCCCCCGTGACGGCACGCTCGGATAGGCCTATCAGGTCCGCCGCCGCTGTGTTGCGGAGGCCGCGCATCGTGGTCGCCGCATGAGGCCGGGCCTTGTCGTGGCCCACACCACAGGAACCGTCCTCACGATGACCCTGCTTCGCCGTCGTCCCGCCTTTCATCAGGCCCGTGCCGTCGCGGTGGCGTCAGCCTCGGGCGCCGTCCCGAGCTGGAATCTCGCCGATCTCTACGCGGGCATGGACGCGCCGTCCTACGCGGCCGACCTCGCCGACGCGGAGCGGGACGCGGAGCTTTTCGCGACGACCTATCGGGGTCAGCTGCCGACGATCGCGGAGGGACCCGATGGCAGCCGGCATCTGACCGAAGCCGTCGAGGCCTACGAGCGGCTGGAGGAAGTGTTGGGCCGCGCCGCCTCCTTCGCCCAACTCGTCTACACCGAGGACACGTCCGACCCTGCCAGGACCAAGTTTCTGGCCGACGCGCAAGATCGGGTCACGACGGTCTCGTCCAACCTGCTGTTTTTCGTACTGGAGCTCAACGGTGTCGCCGACGCGGTCCTCGACCGCTTGGCCACGCAGGAACCGCTTCGTCGCTACAAGCCGTGGCTCGACGACATCCGCAAGGATCGTCCCCACCAGCTCGATACCAAGCTCGAACAGCTGTTCCACGAAAAAGCCATCACGGGCCGTTCGGCCTGGACGCGACTGTTCGACGAGACCATCACGGCCTTGCGCTTCGATGTCGACGGCGAGGCGCTTTCGCTGGAGCCGACCCTCAGCCTCCTGCAGGACTCGAAGCCGGAGCGGCGGGAGGGCGCCTCCAAAGCCTTGGCCGAGACCTTGGGCGCGCATCGGCGCACCTTCGCGCTGATCACCAACACGCTAAGCAAGGACCTCGAGATCTCGGACCGGTGGCGCGGTTACGAGGACGTAGCCGATTCGCGCCATCTGTCGAACAGGGTCGAGCGCGACGTCGTCGACGCGCTCGTGTCGGCCGTCGAGGCGGCACATCCGCGGCTCTCGCATCGATACTACAGGTTGAAGGCGCGCTGGTTCGGCCGCGACACCCTGAACCACTGGGACCGCAATGCGCCTCTGCCCCAGGCGCCTCTCCCCACCGTGCCCTGGACCGAGGCGCGCGACACAGTACTTGACGCTTACGAGAGCTTCTCGCCGGAGCTCGCCAGGCTCGCCAAGCGGTTCTTCGACGACCGCTGGATCGATGCGGCCGTGCGGCCCGGCAAGGCGCCCGGCGCCTTCTCGCATCCCACGGTTCCGAGTGTGCACCCTTACGTTCTCATGAACTACCAGGGTCGGCCGCGTGACGTCATGGTTCTGGCCCATGAGCTAGGCCACGGGGTCCACCAGATGCTGGCTGCCCCCCAGGGCGCCCTGATGGCTCCGACACCCCTGACGCTGGCGGAAACCGCTTCGGTGTTCGGTGAGATGCTGACGTTCCAGTCGCTTCTTTCCCGTGCCCCGAGCCCGCAGGCGCGCTTCGGCCTTCTCGCCGCCAAGGTCGAAGACATGCTGAACACGGTCGTGCGGCAGATCGCCTTCTACAGTTTCGAGCGCAAGGTCCATGAGGAGCGCCGGCTGGGCGAACTGACGGCCGAGCGCATCGGCGAACTCTGGATGTCGGTTCAGGGCGACAGCCTCGGGCCCGCGATCAGGCTCGGTCCGGGCTACGAGGTGTTCTGGGCCTACGTGCCCCACTTCGTCCACTCGCCCTTCTACGTCTACGCCTACGCGTTCGGAGACTGCCTGGTGAACTCGCTCTACGGCGTGTTCCGGACATCGCCGGAGGGTTTCGCCGAGCGCTATTTCGCGCTGCTCAGGGCGGGAGGCACGCAGCACCACAGCGAATTGCTGAAACCGTTCGGCCTCGACGCGCACGACCCGAAGTTCTGGACCATCGGACTCGGGGTCATCGAAGGCCTGATCGACGAGTTGGAGCGCCTGCCTGCGCCTTAGATCACGATCCCTCATGCTCGGATCGAGCTAGAGGCATCAATCAGTTGAGCACGCGCCTCACGTGCGGGCTGTCGAGCGAGAAGGCCGGGATCTCGACCTCGAAGCTGCGCCCGGCCTGGTCGGTCATGCGATAGTGGCCGGACATCATTCCCGACGGTGTCGTCAACGGGCAACCCGACGTGTAGCGGAACGTGTCGCCGGGGTTGAGCACGGGCTGCTGGCCCACGACGCCGAGGCCGCTCACGGTTTCGACCTTGCCGACGTCGTCCGTAATCACCCAATGGCGGCCGACGAGCTGCACGGTCTCGCGACCGAGATTGGCGATCTCGATCGTATAGGCCCAGAAGAAACGGCTCTCCTCGGGTTCCGACCTGTCGGCCAGGAACTCGGGAATGACGGTGATCTGGATATCGCGGGTGACGGCTGCGTACATCGAACGCCCGGCGTTGGCGAAACCAGCACTATGCCGGAACGCCGCCCCGGCGTCACCTCCACCTTCACTCGGCCGCCGCAGCTCTCGGGGCGCGGCTTTCCACGACATCGAGAGCGCGGTCGAGGTCCTCGATGAGATCGTCGATATCTTCGAGGCCGACCGAAAGACGCAGCATCCCTTCCGAAATCCCGAGGCCTTCGCGGACCTCTCGTGACAGGCGCTGATGGGTCGTCGTGGCCGGGTGGGTGATGAGGCTCTTGGCGTCGCCGAGATTGTTCGAGATGCCGATGATCTCGAGCGCATTGGCGGCCCGAAACGCGGCCGCCTTGCCGCCCGCGACCTCGAACGCCACCAGCGTTCCGCCTCCCTTCATCTGGCGACGCGCGAGATCGGCCTGCGGATGATCGCTGCGGCCGGGGTAGAGAACCTTCACAATGGCGGGATGCCTCGCCAGCGTGTCGGCAATCCGGGCCGCGGCCGTGACCTGGGCCGAGACCCGCACTTGAAGCGTTTCGAGCCCTTTCAGCAGGACCCAGGCGTTGAACGGCGACATGGCGGGGCCGGTCTGCCGGAGCAGATTGTGGACATGGGTGTCGATAAAGGTCTGGCTCGCCAGGATCACGCCGCCGAGGCATCGCCCCTGGCCATCGATATGTTTCGTGGCCGAATAGACCACGCAATCCGCCCCGAGCGCCAAGGGGCTCTGAAGCAGCGGCGTCGCGAACACATTGTCGACCACGAGCGTCGCTCCGCCCGCGTGGGCGATCTCGGCCACGGCCGCGATGTCGACCAGTTCGAGGGTCGGGTTCGTCGGGCTTTCCAGAAACAGCGTCTTGGTCTCGGGCCGCATGGCGGCGCGCCACTGGTCGAGGTCTTCGCCGTCGACCAGTGTCGACGAGACGCCGAAGCGCGGCAACAGGTCCTCGACGATGTAGCGACAGGAGCCGAAAAGTGCTTTTGCGGCAACGACGTGGTCGCCGGCCTTCACCTGGCCCATGAGCGATGCCGTCACGGCCGCCATGCCGCTGGCGGTCGCGCGCGCCGCCTCGGCCCCTTCGAGCAGCGCCATGCGATTCTCGAACATGGCGACGGTCGGGTTCGAAAAGCGGGAATAGATGAAGCCCGGCTCTTCGCCCTTGAAGCGGGCCTCGGCGGCCTCCGCGGTCTCGTAGATGAAGCCCTGGGTCAGGAACAGCGCCTCCGAGGTCTCGCCGAACGGCGTGCGCATCGTGCCACCGTGAACGAGGCGGGTGGCGGGGCGGTGTGAGGCGGTCTTGTCGATCATGGCAGGCCCTGAGGGTGTTGTTGCTTTGTCATACGCGAAGAGCTCGACGAGACAAGAGGTTTGGAGTGGAAAAAAGAACGCGCCGTTCGTTTTTCCATTCCACGCCTCTTCCGAGGCGACCCTCGATGATCGGCAGCATGTCGGCTGTCCGGTCTCCGGAGTTGCACGGGTATCAAGCTGATCCGATCGGCTTGGCGTCCGGCTCGGAACCGCGTAGGTCGACCAGCGTAGCGCCTCACGCCGACGGACCCGATGACATGACCGAACCCGCGGGCTTCGCGCCGGGCCTCCTCGCCGCCCACCAGATCGAGAACCTGCTCGCGTCGGGCGCCATCGCCTGCTCGGCCGCGCCCGCGGATGCGCCGCCCATCCTGCAGCCCGCGAGCCTCGACCTTCGGCTCGGCCGACGCGCATGGCGCGTCCGTGCCAGCTTCCTGCCGGGGCAGGGCCGCAGCGTCATGGACGGGATCGGCGCCCAGGCGGCGGACGAGATCGATCTTTCGGCGGGGTGCATCCTGGAGCCCGGCACCGTCACGGTCGTGGAGCTCGACGAGCGGCTCGACCTACCCCGCGGCGTGCGGGCTGCGGCGAACCCGAAGAGCTCGACGGGGCGCATCGACGTCTTCACCCGGATCATCGCGGACCGGGCACGGCGCTTCGACACGATCGAGGCTGGCTACGCGGGGCCGCTCTACGCCGAAGTCTCGCCCCGCACGTTTCCGGTCCGCGTGCGGACCGGATCGCGACTGGCGCAGATCCGCTTTTCGGCTGGTGACGCGCGGCTCGACGATGAGGGTCATCGCGCGTTACACGCCGAATCACCTCTCGTGGCGGGCGCCGAACCGGTGATCGCGGGCGGCGTCGCGGTGTCGATCGACCTCAGCGGCTTCGAAGCCTCGAACCTCGTGGGCTATCGGGCCAAGCGCCACACCGGCATCATCGACATCGACGTGGTGGGCCGGCTCGACCCGCGCGACTTTTGGGAGGAGATCCACCTCCGCAACCGCAAGGAGCTGATCCTCGACCCCGGCGAGTTCTACCTCCTGGCTTCGAAAGAGGCGGTGCGCGTGCCGCCCGACCACGCGGCCGAGATGACGCCCTTCGATCCGCTGGTGGGCGAGTTCCGGGTTCACTATGCGGGCTTCTTCGACCCCGGTTTCGGCGACGCGGAGGCGGGCGGCACGGGATCGCGGGCCGTGCTCGAAGTCCGCTCGCGCGACGTGCCCTTCGTTCTGGAAGATGGGCAGATCGTCGGCCGGCTCGTCTACGAACGGATGTCGGAACGACCCCTGACCCTCTACGGTGCGGGCGCCGGCTCGAACTATCAGGCCCAGGGCCTGAAGCTGTCGAAACACTTCGCTAAAGTGTGACGTCCTTCGCTCCAATGGAGGATTGGG
>CAXTME010000016.1:0-59066 GCA_964245215.1 uncultured Lichenihabitans sp. | reverse complement strand
CCACCACGCATCCCTGCCGAACCCCGTTTGCCTCGCACGGGTCGAGGGCCAGACTCTGAGAGACGGTTGGTGACGTGAGCTACATCATTACGAATGCCGTCGCCATCCTGTTGGCTACTTGCGCTGGTCTCGGCGTCGGTCTGTTCTACCGAGCGCTTCCGCACAGGCAAATTCAACAGGCACCAGGCAATGCGCTCGTACTGGCCATTACGGCTTTCGTCGCTGAATGCTGGCTTGCAGCCATTCTGGCGGGAGCCTTGATCCTTGCGCCACCACAGGGAGACCCATGGGTCATGGCGATCGCAAGCGCCGTGGTGATCTGGATAGGCTTCGTCGTTCCGGTTCTCGTGGTCACGCATGTGTTCCGCGGACTTTCCGCGTCTGCGGTCGTCTTCGACTGCACTCACTGGCTCGTCGTGATGGTGATCCAAGCCGCGGTCCTGCACGGCTTTGGGCTGGTCCACCCTTCAACGTAGGGTCGGTCGTCACTGCTCCCGATGGCGCGGATTTCCTTTGAACGCGCGCGGTTCTTGGACGACGTGGTCCGTCGCTTTGCCAAGACCTTAGGCTTGTTTGGAGCCAAAACGTGACGGTTGCTGCGATGCGCCGCCAGTCCTTGATAATTCAAGGACTGGCGTGGTCGAACCATTGAACAAGGCGATGGCGGCTGAATAGTGAACGGCCCGGATCTTGCCTGAAACACTTCGCCTTTCGTGATGCGCGGAGGCCGCATCTGGCTCGGCAACCGATCGGCCTGACGAAGCGTATCGACCGGGTCTCCCGGTCGATCTTTGCTCCGTTCTGCAACCCTCGCTGCGGCCGGGAAGGATCCAGCATGACTGCCATCGATACGCCAACCGGGCTCAACCCCGGTGCGGTCAGCGACCAGCGGGCGCTGCTCGACTCCCATGAGGAAGGCTACGAGAAGAGCCTCAAGCCGCGCCAGGTGCAGATGATCGCCATCGGCGGTGCCATCGGCACGGGCCTGTTCCTGGGCGCCGGCGCCCGGTTGCAGATCGCCGGCCCGGCGCTGGCCCTCGTGTACCTGTTCTGCGGCATCTTCTCGTTCCTCATCCTGCGCGCGCTGGGCGAACTGGTCATGTACCGCCCGACCTCGGGCAGCTTCGTCTCCTATGCCCGCGAATTCATGGGCGAGCGTGGCTCGTTCGTCGCGGGCTGGATGTATTACCTGAACTGGGCGATGACCGGCATCGTCGACATCACGGCCGTCGCCCTCTACATGAAATACTGGGGAAGCTTCGCGGATGTGCCGCAATGGGCCTTCGCGCTCATCGCGCTGGCCTTCGTCGGTGCCATGAACATGGTTGCGGTGAAGTGGTTCGGTGAGATCGAGTTCTGGTTCTCGATCGTCAAGGTCGGGGCGCTCGTCCTCTTCCTGCTGATCGGCACCGCCCTCGTGGTCACCGGACATGGGGTCGACGGGCAGGCGCCGGGGCTGCACCTCATATCGGACAATGGCGGGCTTTTCCCTCACGGCCTTCTGCCCGCCGTGATCATCATCCAGGGCGTGGTCTTCGCCTATGCCGGCATCGAACTGATCGGTACAGCTGCGGGCGAGGCCGAGAACGCCGAGGAGGTACTGCCGCGCGCCATCAACAGCGTAATGTGGCGCATTGCCCTGTTCTACGTCGGGTCGGTGGTGCTCCTGGTCATGCTGCTGCCCTGGACGGCCTACAAGGCCGGCGTCAGCCCATTCGTCACCTTCTTCGGCGCTCTGGGAGTGCCAGGCATCGGCACCGCGATGAACATCGTGGTGCTCACGGCCGCGCTGTCGAGCCTCAACTCCGGGCTGTACTCGACCGGAAGGGTCTTGCGTTCGCTGGCGATGGGCGGGTCGGCTCCGCCCTTCGTCTCGCGCATGAACCGGGCCAAAGTCCCCTATGGCGGCATCATCGTGACGCTGGTTGTCTATCTCTTAGGCGTGGTGCTCAACTACGTGGTGCCGAGCCAAGTCTTCGAGATCGTGCTGAACATCGCCTCGCTCGGCATCGTCAGCACCTGGGGCTTCATCGTCGTCTGCCAGATGTTGCTGCGCAAGAAGATCGACCGGGGGATCATCCCTCCCGTCGCGTTCCGCATGCCCTTGGCGCCGTTTACATCCTGGCTCACCCTTGCGTTCCTCGCCGGGGTTCTGATCCTCATGGGCTTCGACTATCCCGACGGAACCTATACCATCGCGGCCATTCCGCTGGTCGCGTTGGCGCTCTATGCGGGTTGGGTGGTGCTGAAGGGATCGAGCCCGTTCAGCCCGACCATTCCATCCTACGAACTGACACGCGCCGTCGAGACGGACGTCAACAACGACCCTCGCTGACGCGTCTCGATGTCGAAGATCGGCATCGGCCCGGAAAGCCGTCGCGCTGCCGGTGCGGGGTCCGTGATCGCAACAGGGTGACACTCTGATCGGTTGGGATCTCGACGGGGGCGTTGCCGCCTGTCCTCCTCTGGCGGCACTACGGCCAGCCTGGCGCGCGATTGGAGCATGTTGGACGGAAACGCTCGCTTGCGCGACGGGCTGGGCAAACTCGTTCACGCCGACATGGATGCAGTCGAGAAAGCCATCTCTTCGCCCATCGCAGCCCATCGATGGGATCGGACTGCAGCGCGGCTACCCAGGACGAGGGACCCGGCGCCACGAGCGCCATCGTGCGAACAGCAGCGCCGCGACCGCGAACAGCCCCGCCACGAGCCCGATCCATACGCCCGGTGCCCCAGATCGGCGCGCCAGCAAGGCCGCGACCGGGACGCCGATGCCCCAGTAGCCGAGCCCGGCGATCAGCATGGGAACGCGCGTGTCCTGCAACCCACGCAACATGCCCGCGAACACGACCTGAGCACCGTCGGCGATCTGAAACAGCGCCGCCAGAGCCAACAAGGTCGTCGCCGTACCGGCTATCGCCGCCGCGCCGGGTTCGGAGGGATCGAGAAACAGGCCTATGATCGGCCCCGGCAGACCGATCATGATCAATGCCGACACCATCATGGTTCCGATGCATAGCCCGAGGGACGTCCATCCTGCGCGACCCACAGCCGCTCCATCGCCGGCTCCTGCTGCTTGTCCAACCCTTACCGTCACGGCCTGCGCTATGCCGAGCGGAACCATGAAGGTCAGCGCCGCGAACTGGAGCGCGATGGCGTGGGCCGGGAGCGATGCCTCGTCGTAATGCCCGATGAGCGCCGTAGCGGCCGTGAACGCGCCGGTCTCCAGCATGATGCTGATACCGATCGGCAGCCCGAGGCGCCACAAGGCCGCGCAAGCCTGCCAAGGCAGTTCGAGCAGCCCGCTGGAAATCCGAACCGTTCGGAGCCGGGCATCGAGCGACACGGCCAGCCCGAGTGCTGCGGCCATGAACACGTTGGACAATACCGTGGCAATGCCCGAGCCGACGAACCCCAAGGCCGGGAGGCCGAAACCACCGCCGATCAGCAACAGGTTCAGGCCTGCGTTCAGCAGCACGGCCGCCAAGCCGGTCACGACCGCCCAGCGCGGCCGCTGAAGCGCCGTCAGCATGGAACGCAGGACAAGATAGACGAGGACCGGGAAGAGCGACCACTGGATGACGCGAAGATAAACGGTTGCCGCGTGGGACAAGGCCGGGTCCTGCCCGAAGGCGCGGAAGATCGGCTCTGCTTCCCACAGCAAGGCCCAGATCGGGCCGATGATCAGCACGGCGTTCCAGAAGCCACCTTGGACGACACGGCGTGCCGCTTCGCCCTGTCCTCCATTGCGCCCCACCTCCCGCGAGATCAGGGGCGACACCGCAGCCGTCAGCCCGATCCCGAAGGTGAGCACCACGTTGTAGAGCGCCAGCGCCAAAGTGACGGCTGCAAGCGCCTCGGGAGCGATATGGCCGATCAGGGCAGTGTTGGTGAGGTTCATCGCCATCTCGATGGCGTTGGTCACGACCAGCGGCACGCTGAGGGCCACGCACGCGCGAAACTCGTCCCGCCACAGGATGCCGGAAGCTGGGCGGATTGCTGCTGTAGACATGCCTCGTCTTACGCCGATCCGCAGCTCCGGGCGAGCTCGCGCCGATTTCGCGCGTGCGGCCGATAGCCAAGGCATAAGGCGCGCGTCGCTTGCGTTGAGCGAGAGCCAGTCGGGCGCAATTCTTGACCTCGATCGGATTGGATGCAGCCGCCTCGGCGGGAGATCGCGAGCCCCGGCCAGATCACGATCGCGTCTTCGCGCGAGGGTTCGCCTACATGGCAGGCCGCAAATACGACACCGGGATGTTTCGGGGAAAGACCGCCCTGGTGGCCACGACGACCGGCACGTCGGCCGACACCTACGCCCCGGACGGGATCGACGGCGACATCCTCAACTTGCTCTGGCCGATTCACAACGGCCTGCTGCGCTACAGCGGCTTCGACGTTCTGCCCCCGTTCGTCGCCTACATGCCGGGTCGCCTCTCGGCGGAGGAACGGAAAACCTGTCTCGGAGCCTACCGCAAGCGCCTCGGGGAGCTGGACACGACCCCGAAGCTCTTCTTTCATCCGGTTGAGGTTTATGGCCCGAACGAGCGTTTGAAGCCCGGCGTTCTGGCGCGGTCGGGCGTGCAGCGGAACGTTTGAACCGTCGCATCCCATCCATTCAGCGGAGTGGCTCGACGGACCGACGTTCCGCCGCACTGGTTCGGGCAGCGTCGAGCACGGCGATCGCCGCCACTCCCTCATGGGCCGTCACCGGAGGACTTTCCCCGGTGTGCACCGCCTTGGCGAACAGTTCGTAAAAATCGTGGTAGCGACCCTGTTCGGCTGGCACACGCTCCTCGCCAGAAGCGGTTCGCAGGGTACCCCAATTGGCTTGCGGCTCGTACCCCCAGCCATTGCGGTCGTCGACAGGTCGTCGACCCGCGAAGATCGACTGCGCCTGGACATCGGACCCCGAAGCGACGTAGCTCCCCTTGTCGCCGTAGGCGCGAAGCTCACGGCTGTGCAGGTAGTTGAGCTTGCTGGCCGAGAGATGACTGTGAGGGCCGCCCTCATGTCGCAATGTCATCGTGAAGCTCGCGTCAGTCGGGCCTTCCGGCAACTCCACCATATCGAGTTGAGCGTCGACCGACACGACCGGACCGAGAAGCCATATCATCTGATCGACGAGGTGGCTGCCGAGGTCGCGCAGGAGACCGCCCGTCGGACCGGCCTCGAGCGTGGAGACCTCGTTGAAATCCATACGGGAATGGATGCGCCAGATCCGTCCAAGCCTGCCCTCGTCGATCAGCTTGCGAAGCGTCTGCAGATCGGAATCCCAGCGCCGGTTGTGGAAGACCGCGAGCACCACCCCTTTGACAGCGGCAGCGCGTTCGAGGTCCCGGGCGTTCTCGGCATCCGGCGCGAACGGCTTGTCGGCGACGACATGCAGACCGGCCGCGATTGCCTCGATCACTAACGCGCGCCGCGTCTGTGGCGGGGTGGTGATGGTGACGGCATCGATGCCGCCGGCCGCGATCATCTCGGTCAAGCTCGGGTAGACGGCGACGCCGGGCAGGTCCGCCTTCACGGCCGCGACCGTGGCCGGCGCCCGCGCGACGACTCCCGAGAGCTCGACGTTCTCGGCAGCCGCCATGAAAGGCGCGTGGAAGTGGCGGCCACCCGTGCCGTACCCAACTAAGCCGATTCTCATGTCCTGCCTCTTCTCGTCATTACCATCTCATGGGCCTCGTCGCGCAGGGCCATCGCGGTTGTACTCAACGGGACGCGGCATCGACAGGGATCACCGCTTCAGGCCGCGCGGTTCACCTCTGACGCGCCGCCGACCTTCGCCCTGAAGCTTCAGAACCCGATACGTTCCGTGGGTCGCGTTCCTGCTCGACCGTGCTGAAGTCCTGTCAGCCGATGCGGTCGAGCAGCACCCTGATGGCGGGATAGTCGATGATGCCGCGGCCGATGGGGCACATGACGCCCATGGCGCAAGCTCGGCGTCGAGGTCGAAGGCGCCACAGACCATCTCGTAGGCGGTGGCGTCGCGCAAGGCGCCGGTGCGATGCTTGTAGCCGACCTGGCCGGTGCGTCCGCCGCCGATCATGCCCCACCGAAGCGGGCGTTCGATCAGCTGTTCTCCGTTGAGCATACCTGACGATCCTTCTGGGACGTGACCTCGCAGGTCACGCCGGTGTGACTGCTGTCGCGTAGAGCGAGGGTTTGTCTCGCATGGCGATCCGCTCGAACCCGCCGCTGTCGACGGCTCGGAGGGCAGCGTCGGCGACCAGGGTCGCGGCGTAACCGTCCCAGGTGCTCGGACCGGTGGCAGTTCCGTTACGGGCCGCGACGATCCACTCGCGGAACTCCTGGTCGTAAGCCTCCAGGAAGCGCTCACGCCAGTCACCCGGGATAGCCTGACGCACCCCGTGGCGGTCGCTGACGATCGTCGCCGGGCGGTTCGGAAGGCTGGCCACTCCCGACTCGCAGCTGACCTCACCGCGTATGTCGTAGCCGTAGGATATGTTCACGGAGATCTCGACGTTGACGAGCGCTCCCGAACTCATGTGCAGGAGCACCAACGTCGGGTCGCGCAGCTCCTTGCCGCGACGGCTGCGACGTGGCACCCGCACCTCTACGCCCTCGATCTCGTCGTCCAGCAGCCAGCGCGAAATGTCGGCATCGTGGACCAGCGTGTCGTTCAGGGGCATGTCGGAGGTGTAGAGCCCCTCTGGCACTGACGCGTTGCGATGCGCCGAGTGGTAGAGCAACGGCGCCCCGAGCGAGCCGCCGTCGATCACCGCCTTCAGCCTGCGGTAGTCGGCATCGAAGCGGCGCATGAAACCGACCTGGACGAGCCGTCGTCCGAACGCCACCTCCGCATCCATCACGCGCCTTGCGGCGGCCTCGGAGGTCGTCAGAGGCTTCTCGCAGAAGACCGGCAGGCCCGCGGCGATCGCGCCCAAAAGCTGTTCCTCGTGGGCAGGACCCCACGAACAGATGACCACCGCCTCGATGTCCGAGCGGATGAGGGCGTCCGGCGTCGGGAACACCTCGGCGCCTGCTGGTGCTGCGGCCGCGGCGCGGGCGGCGTCGATGTCGGTCACGCCGACCACCTCGACTCCGGAGAGCACCTGCGTGAGACGGCGGATGTGATCCTGACCGATCATCCCCGTCCCGATGATCCCGACCCGGAGGTTCATCGCGCTGCCCAGTACTTGTCGACGTAGCGCTGCATCTCGGAGCGCATGAACGTGCTGGAAGCGTCGGCCTTGTCCTCCCAGGCGAAGACGCAGGAGGTCATGATGCCGTCGAAGCCGATCTCGGCGAGCGTGCCGAAGAACTCGTCCCACGGCACCTCGCCCTGACCGATGTTCGTGTGCTGGTGGACCCGTGCCCGGGTGCCGGGCGGGTTGAGGATGTAGCGCAAGCCGGAGCTGGCCCGATGGTTGAACGTATCGCCCACATGCACGTGGGCGAGCACGTCGGCGCATTCACGCAGCATGGCGCGGGTGTCGTCGCCGAAATAGAAGGTGTGCGGGGCGCAGTAGAGGAACTTCACGCTGGGCGAGTTCACGGTGCGGATGATGTCCAACGCGGGCTGCAGCGTCTCGCACCAGTCCTCCGGGTGCGGCTCGACGTGGAGGATGATCTTCTCCCGCTCGAAGATCGGCACGAGCGTCTCCATGGAGCGCCACCAGGCGTCCTCGCAGGCCTCGATCATGGAGCCCGTGTGGCAGCAGTAGCAGGAGCCCTTGTCGGGGTGCGGGCCGCGGCCGAACTCCGAATTCATCACGTCCACTTCGAGCTCGAGGCAGATCTCGATGGCACGCTGCCAATGGCGCACGGCCGCCAGACGCTCGACCTCCTCGTTGGAGGCCCACCGGTACATGGGAAGCAAAGACGCAATACCGACGCCGGCGTCCTTCAATGCCTTCTTGAATGTGCGGATCCGTTCGGGGAAGACGCGCGGGGCCTTGAACCATTCGAGAAAGTCGCCTCGAGGGGACATCTCGATCCAGTCGTAGCCGAGCTCCTTGACCTTGTGGGGCAGCTCTTCGAGGCTGAGATGTCGATGCATGAAGGGATCGAGGGCGATCTTCATCTAGGCTTCTCGTCACTTTGAGTGCAGATTCGGTTGCGTGTCGGCACGAGCGGCCGCCCGCTCGCGACGATCCGGCGTCACTAGCTTACGATGCCTGTCGCTCGAGTCGCGCACGTTGACCTTCGCGGTCGTCGGCCAGGGGATCTACTTCAACAGCATCGACCGCAATTGGTCGAGCCTGATCATCGGCGTCCTCCTCCTCCTGGCTGTCTTGACCAACAACACGTCGACAACGGCCTTGAAGGCTGGGTCCATCGCCTCGGGCACCCAGTCCGGGCCCACGATGGCCGTCGCACCTTGCTGGATGGCTTGCCGGATCAGCTCCGCAGCATCCACACCGAGGTTGTCGTAGTTCTGCGGGCCCAGCCAGGTCACCGAGCCGCCCTCCGCCTTGGCGACTGCCCCGGCATCTTCGGCCCCACGTTTCACGATAGATCAGAACTGATCATCCGGCTTATCGCCGACAACAAAGATCTTGACGCCGGCCGCCAGGGCCGCCGTGCCGGTCGATCCGAGTAGCGCAGCAATCATGGTGGCAGATGTTGATATCGTAATCTAGGCTCAGGCCTCATAGCGAGGATATCGACAGTTCACCGCGCTCCCTTGATGTTGCCGAACAAGTCTCCGTCTTCCCAAGCCGCCGCGACCGCTTCGGCGCAGGATCGACCTGCATGGCGTCTCGGAGACGCCGGGGCACGACAGGAGCATGCCGGCTTGCCGATCTTCGTCGTGGGCCGACGATAAGTGTTGCAAGGCGGCGTCGGTCCTGATCCAATCAGCATTGGCGCCGACAGAACCGGCAGCTCAAATTTCAATTTTTATTCCATTCTAATCTATTTCTGGGGAATACGATGACTGACGATGCTGCGGGACAAAATCCCGACTGCTGGTGTTTCGCATGGTTCGCAGCACCGCTGGCGGACACTGACCAAGAGAAGGCCGGTCTGCTGCTGTCGTCGAAATGGCAGCCGGGCGCCGTGATTCGCATAGCCTTCCTGGACGGAACCGACGAGCAGATGGCCTTGGTGAAGCGGTTCGCCACCGAATGGATCACCGACCTCGCCAGACTGAGCTTCAGTTGGGTCAACGATCCCGCTCACAGCGAAGTCAGGATCACTTTCGCGCAACCGGGGTCGTGGTCGGTCATCGGCACGACCTGCAAGAATATCGCACGGGACCGAGCGACGATGAACTTCGGCTGGTTGACGCCGGGAGTGACCGACGAGGAGGCTCGACGGGTGATCGTCCACGAGTTCGGCCACGCGCTCGGCCTCGTTCACGAACATCAGCTCTTGGATCCGGCGGGTTGGAACAAGCCGGCGGTCATCGACGATCTGTCGAAGCCCCCCAACAACTGGGACGCGGCCACCATCCAACACAACATGTTCGACACATATCCGCCGAACAGGATCGAACGAACCACGCTCGATACCACGTCGATCATGATGTACCCGGTGCCCGCCAGCTGGCGCACGGACGGCCAGTCGTCCGGGTTCAATACAGACCTCTCGGCGACCGATCGGGCGTTCATCAAGAAGGTCTATCCCTGACCATGGCCCTGGTGGACCGCGCGCTGGTCGTCGGGATCAACTGCTACCCGGGGCTTGGAGACCTGCATGGCGCCGAGGCCGACGCCCGCGACTTCTTCGACTGGGTGACGTCGCCCGCCGGGGGCAGGGTCGTCCCGGCCAACGCGAAACTGATCATCAGCACGCCCCCGGCGTCGGGCAAGGTGCGGGATGCCTTGCCGGATGACACGCAGATCAAGACGTTTTTCCGCGACGTCGACGACGCGGCGAACGAAAACAACCAGAACGGCGACGGCCTGCAGGCCGGGGAACGCCTGTGGCTGTTCTTCTCCGGGCACGGCTTCGCCCCGTCTTTCGACCGCTCGGCTCTGCTGGTCGCCAACACGAGCCCCACCGTGCCGGAGAACTTCGCCTGCCGCCTTTGGGCCGACCGCCTGTTCCAGGGCGGCTGGTTCAAGGAGATCCTGCTGTTCCAGGACGCGTGCCGCAACCGGTTCTCCACTGTCGACCTGATGCCGCCGACGCTGGTCAGTCGCGACCAACCCGGCACGCATCGCTTCTACGCGCAGGCGACGCAAGACGGCAGACTCGCGTTGGAGAAGCCAGACGCCACGGGCAAGGTGCGTGGCGTCTTCACACTGACCCTGATGGAGGCCTTGCGCGGCAATGCCCGCGATCCGTTCTCCGGCGAGATCACCAGCGCGCGGCTCATGGCCTATCTGCAGAACAACATGCAAGCCAAGTACACCCCGCAGGAACAGCAGAACGACGACTACGCCCAGGTGCCGGACGTGTACGCTCCGGTCCCGTTCGTGGTCGTCCCCAAGGTGGCCGGCGCTGCGGCGGCTCCGGGCTACCCGGTTCGCGTCAGCCTGCCCGGCGCCAATCTGCCGGCGGTGATCCTGGATGGCAGCCTGAACACGATCGCCGAGAACGCCGTCGCCCAGACCTGGGACCTGACATTGCCGATCGGTCTCTACCAGCTTTCCGCCGCCGGCGGTCTGGAGAAGACGTTCAAGGTGACGGGCGCGCTCAAGGCCGACGGCAGCGGGGATCGCGTCGATGTCTGAGTTCCGCCTGACCGTCGCGGCCTCGGACAAGACCGCCGAGATCACCGTGCTCGACGCACGGCAGAACCCCGTGCTCACGGGCCTCGGTTGCGTCGACGCGACCCTTCCGGCTGGGCTCTACGAGTTGCGTACGCGGCTGGGGCCGGCGACTCAGGAAAAGGTTGTCGCGCTCGCCGGCGACCGCACCGTGCCGATCTCGGAAGACGACCTGCGGTTTCCCACCCCCGTGCCGCTGTCGAACACCGCCCGAACCCGCGACTATCATGAACGGGCCGCTATCGACGCCAGCAGCATGACGCCGATCGACCATGGGGCTGGTGCCACGATCCTGGTCTTCGCGCGCGACTGGTCGCCCGACGAGACCACCACCGGCAACCCGCTGCTCGGCCTGGCGCTGCATGACGCGGCAGGGACCCGGCTGCTCGATCTCCTCGAGGGCGCCGACTATCGGCAGAAGGGCGACGTCTCCGCCGGCAATCGCGTGTCCGTCGATCCTGGCGCCTACCGCCTGCGCCTGACCGCGGCCGACGGCGCGACCTCCGAGCGGATGGTCATTGCGGTTGCCGGCTGGCAGACGCAGTCGTTCATGTTCCGGCAAGACCGCGACGGGGATCGTCGCGCGGACCTCGCGGGGGGCGCCATCGTCATGTCCCGCGAAGATCGCGGCCCGGGGCGCATGTTCGATCCAAGCGGGAAGGGAGAACGGGTCGCCGTGCTCGCCCGTTACGCGCTCGTGCAGCGCCGCCCGATCGCCGAGGCAGTCTACAAGGAGCTGTTCGATCTCAAGTTCGACGATCCGATTCTCGGGCTGCTCGCGGCGCACCTGTTGCTGCGGGACGAGCCTGGCCGGCGGGACCTCCTGGACGAAGTGTTGGCGAAACTGCGGAGCATACTCGGCCCGGATCATCCGGACGTCTTGGCTCTGAACCTGCGCGCCGCCAACTCCATGCCCGCCGACACGGTGCTGCGCACGCCGCCGATGCTGCGCGCGAGCTGGGACGCTTTGACCGCGGCGAGCGTCGCGCGGCCGGCGCTCATCCCGGACGACGACCTGTTCGACAGCCTGCAGAGAGCGATCGACCCTTCCCTGCCGTGGCTGACCTGGCAGTTGAACGCTGGCGCCGGCCTCGACCGGACCAGCTCCGGATCTCACAGGATGGAGGCGCTGAAGGCGTTCCTGGTCGCGAAGGGTAGTCTGGCGACCGCATCGCGGTCGATCGATGGCGGGGGGGCAGGTCTTCCCGAGACCTCGGCGAGCGTGATCGCCGCCGCCGCGAGCCGAGGGAGTGCGAGCGGAAGCGGCTCCGGCGAAACCGAAGCGCCAGGCTTGGGGGCGCCGTCTACGAAACCGGAGGCCGCAGGCTCCCTCCCGCTGGGCGACGCCGTGAAAGTCGAACTGACCCGCTCCTTGGGCGTCAGCGGTGCGCGGCTCGAAGGCATGCTCAAAAGCGTTTGGGACGATGCCTCGAGCGGCCAGGTGAAACGCCGTGACGACGGCCGTTGATGGCGCGTTCGAAATCCGGGCGCCGGGATGGTTCCTGACCTTCCAACGCAGGGTCCTGGACGTCGGCGACACGATACATTCGGCCAATCGCGGCATCCTTCCTCGGGTCGTGTTGGCAACCGGAAAACGTGACCGGCTGATAGCCGTGCCATTGGCCGACGCGGAATCGCTGTGGATCGCGGTCACCTGCGACCCCGACGACTCCGTTCGGGGGTGGACCATCGATGGCGACCCGCTGGGTGTCTCGGTCGTCTCCCGGCTCGGCCCGCGCTCAGTCCTGCTGGCTGTCGACGCCGTGAAGCGGCAGGGCAGGTCCTACCCGATCGACCGGCGCGTCGTGATGGTGGCGCGATCCGCCCAATCTCGGCTCGGGGTGAGCCTCGTCGTCGCGGTATCGGCACGTCGTCGAACGGAGGTCTTGCGCATAGCGTTGATGACGCCCCGGTCCTACACCCGCTTGAGCGGACGCCCGGCGCCGCCGCCCTCGCGGCCGGAGCATGCCTACAGGGGCTGGCTCCTGCCGTGACGAGTGCCATGCCATCGCGGGGTCGGCCCGAGAGCCTCCAGACCTCTTCGCGGCGTCAGGTCGGAATCGGGAGGTGATCGACGCCGCCTGCAGGAGAGAGCGCCGCGTTTCCTCACGGAAGAGCGTCGCGGAGGTCGACGGCACCCGTGCCGATTGGCAGGCCGAGGGCGCCGTAGCGCTCGGTCCCGACAGACATCGGTTGCGCATCTTCGTGGCCGCGGAGGACGTGTGAGCCGACCGTGACCTTGGTCTTGAGCGCAGGTCGACCCGGGCGCTCAAGCTCTCGCACTGTCTTGCTGAAGGAAGAACCGCACCATTTCCCGGCTCGCGTCGGGACCGCGGGGTTCCGTGTAGGATCCGGCCCGGCTGCCGCCCGACCATGCGTGCCCGGCGCCGTGCAGCACCCAATCCTCGAGCATCGGTCGTCCCGCCTCGTCGGCGTGAACGGTCCGGGTGTAGGTCAGTCCACCGGGCGCACGTCCTTCCGTGACGCAGCACTCGAGGATTGCGCCGGCCCTGGCCTGCACCAGCACGTGGTCGCGGTTCGACGGATGTACCGTCCTGTCGCCGTCCCCGTGGAACACGATGGTGGGGACCGGCCGACCCATCCGGCCTCCCGGGCGTGGCGCGCCGCCCTGCCGCATGGCGGCGAAGGCCGACACCATGTCGATGGCGGCGCCGGCCGCGAGACCGGAATGTACGCCGGCCGCGGCGTAAAGGTCCGGGTAGGCTTGTGCCATGATGGCGGCCGCGGCCCCACCCGCCGACAGCCCGGCCACGAAGACGCGTGTCGGGTCGACGGGAAAATCCCGCATGATCTTGCGCGTCAGGCCGGCGATGAGCGCCGGTTCGCCGCCATCGCGTCGCTGGTCCTTGGCTTCGAACCAGTTCCAGCATTTCTGGGCATTGCCGGATGAGGTTTGTCGCGGATAGGCGACGAGCAGGTTTTCTTGCTCCGCGATCTCGTTCATGCGGGTGCCGGCCGCGAAGTCGTCCGGCGACTGCGTGCAACCGTGCAGCATGACGACGAGCGGCCTGTCCGGCCCGATGAAGCCGGACGGCACGTAGAGCTTGTAGCCGAGCGTTCCGCCCGAGCCCTGAAAGGTGAACTCTTCGAAGCGGGCGCCATCCGGCACAACGACGGCAGGCTGCGGCCCACCCGGCATCGCCATGCCGCAAAGTGCGGCGTCTGGCTTGAGCGCAGAGAGGCGCTCGACCAAAGCGTGCAGGCCCGGAGAGGCTCCGACCGGGTCGAAGCCCTTGCCGAGTACGCCAAAGGCATCAGGGTTCCGATCAGGAGCACCGCCTGAAGTCCTCCTGGCCTTGAACCCCGCGTCGAGCGGACTGCGCAGCAACGAGGCTGCTTTGGCGACGTCGGCGATCCGGTCGGCGAAGCGGGTCATCCGGTTCATGTCGAAGGTCGGTTTGGCGAGCATGGGGCAGGTCCTGAGGCAAGCGGGGTCGGTCCCGGCGGGATGCCGGGTCGAATGTCGATAGGCGTTTCGGAAGGCTGCTCCGCCCGGGGGCGGCCCCGCCCGGGGGCGGCCCCGCCCGGAGGCGGCCCGCCCGGAGGCGGCTTCAGCTCATGCGGTCGCTGAGGGCATCCTTGACGGCCGCACTCGCGTGCAGCGCCCCGAGGACTTGGACGGAGGCTATGGTCTGCCGCGCCAGTTCGGGCGTGACGTCGAGGCCGATGCTGGCAAGGCCCAGCACCTGGATGTCGAGCCGTTCTCCCGCGGCTTTGACGGATTCGAGATCCTGGCGGCTGTAGTGGGAGAGCCCGAGGCTCAACCGTTTCCGGGCGACCGACTGCTTGACGGCGTCGCCGTGCCGTTCGAGCTGGTTGCGAATGGCGGTGCGGATGAAGTCCGTTCGGTTCGAGTAGAAGCCGTCCTGCACCATGAGGTCGATGTGGCCAAGGTCGACGTAGCCGAGGTTGATCGTGATCTTCTCGCTATCGGCCATCCTCGTGCTGGGCAGCACTGCCTTCGTCGCCAAGAGAACCTCCACCTACCATCCGTATGGATGGTAAGTGGAGGTCGAAAGTCGGTTTGCAAGGGGGCCGCCCCGATCAATCCTCGGCCTCCTCGCGACGCAGCAAGACGGCGTCGACCTGTTCCAGCAGGAGTTCGAGGTCGACGGGCTTGGCATGGTGTTCGTCGCAGCCCGCCTCCAGGGCTCTGGCCCGGTCGCCGCTCATGGCATGCGCCGTCAAGGCGATGATCGGGATGGTGTTGAACCGCTGCCGGAGTGTCCGCGCGACCGTCCAGCCGTCCATCAGGGGGAGGTTCAGATCGAGCAGCATCAGGTCCGGCTTCTCGACATCCACCTGCTCCAGGGCGTCGTGCCCGTCCCGCGCCACGATGACCTCGAACCCGCGACGACGCAGCCGCCTCGACAGGAAGTCCGAAAGTTCGTCGTGGTCCTCCACGATGAGAAGCTTGGTCACGAGTCCTCTTGATGCTTGGATGCGTCGGTCCGTGTTAACCGTGGACAGTCGGTATTTCCAGCACCCGCCGGCCCTCCCGATCCTGGATGACGCCTTGAACCCGACACTCGACAACGCCTCCGCTGCATCGACCACGCGCCCGGCGCTGTCGACCCTCTATGGCGGCACGGTTCTGGTCGCCGCTCTCTACTTCGGCCGCGAACTCGTCGTGCCGCTCGTGCTGGCCTCGCTGCTGGCCTTCGTCCTCGCCCCCGCCTGCGCCCTGTTGCAGCGTCTGCGGCTGCCCAAAGTCGCGGCCGTCATGGTGGTGGTCCTTCTCGCTTTCGGGATCATCGGCAGCGTCGGCTTGGTGGTCGGCCGGCAGGCTGCCCTGCTGGCCGGCAGTCTGCCGGAATACGAGTCGACCGTCAGGGAGAAATGGCAGGCCCTCGGGGAAGGCGAGGGGCCGGTGGCGAGGCTGATCCGTGCGGCCTTGGCCACGCCGAAAGGGGGGAACGGCACGGCCGTCGCGGCGGCACAAGGGCCCGCGGTGCTCGACATCGGGCAATCCAACCTGGCGATCGCGCGCAACGTTGCCATGCCTCTGCTCGGCCCTGTCGGGACCGGTGGCGTCGTTCTGATCTTCTCGATCTTCATTCTTCTGGCCCGCGACGACCTGAGGGATCGGCTGGTTCGCCTGGTAGGGCGCAACGACCTCCATCGCACCATCATGGCCATGAACGACGCCGCGCGTCGCCTCTCCCGCTACTTCCTTTTCCAACTGGCGTTGAATTCCGGATTCGGAGCGCTGATCGGCGTCAGCCTTTGGCTTACGGGGCTTCCGAATCCGCTACTCTGGGGCATCCTGTCCGGGCTCATGCGCTTCGTCCCCTACATCGGCGTCCTCATCGCGCTCGCCCCCCCGCTGCTCCTCGCGGTCGCCATCGTTCCCGGCTGGTCCTTGGCCATCGTGGTGCTGGCCCTGTTCGTGAGCGCGGAACTCGTGATGGGGCAACTCGTCGAGCCCCTGATCTACGGTCACAGCACCGGATTGTCCCCCTTGGCCGTGATCGTCGCGACCGCTTTCTGGGCGTTGCTGTGGGGACCGATCGGCCTCCTGATCGCGACCCCGCTGACCGTCTGCCTGGTCGTCATCGGCCGTCACGTCGAGGCTCTGGCCTTCATCGACGTCATCCTGGGCGACAAACCTCCGCTCGAGCCGCCGGAGACCTTCTACCAACGGGCCCTCGAAGGCCACGCGGTCGCGCTCGTGCCGGCGGCCCGGCGGCAGATCGCGGCGTCCTCGCTGACCGACTACTACGATTCGGTGGCACTTCCCGGCCTCGCCCTGGCGCAGGGCGACCTGATGCGCGACGATCTCGCGTTCGAGCGTCTCGAGGGGATCCACGCCCAGATCGAGACGATGCTGGCCCGCCTTTCACCGGGCAGGCCACGAGCCACGGATGCGGCAACGCCTGCCGACCGTGCCGCCAGTGTTGGCTTCGACGCGCTCGACGTCGTCTGCATCCCCGGCCGCGGCCAGCTCGACGACCTCGCCGCCGCCATGGCGGTCCAGGCCTTGGTCGAAGCCGGCTTCCGCGCGCGCCTCGAGGCCAACATGGTGCTCGGTGCGTCGAACCCGGTCGACCTGACCGCCACCCGGCTGTGCTGCCTGTCCATCCTGGAAGAAAGCAGCGGGGTCTCCGGAATCCGGTACTTCGTCCGCCGGATCCGCAAACGGATGCCGGACGCCGTGGTGGTGGTCGGCCTGTGGCATGCGAGCCGCGAAAGCCCCGTCCTGTCGGCACTGCGATCGGAAGGCACCGACGAGCACCTGGTTCTCTCGATCGGCGAGCTTCTCGCATTCGCAAGGACCCTTTCGGCCCGGACGCCCTCGCTCCCCCGGACGCGGGCGACGGCCGTCTGATCGCCGACGAAGATGGCGTCGCGAGTGGCGCCGATCGGCACAAGCGTTGCCACCGCATCGAGGCGAGCCCGATCCTTTCGGGCGTGACATGAGTTGCAGACCCTGAGCACGTCAGGCCGTTGAGGCCTGTGAACGTGATCGCTCGTCTGAGTCGGAGCGTGTCGAGCGACAGCTGACGCACCCCGGAACGTCTGTACCCGCCGGGAGCGTGGCCCTTGCACCAATTCCTCAGGTTCTTGTCCCGACGGACGCCGACGGCATGGTCGCGATACGGCATTCCCTGCCTGATCTTGGCCGCCATCACCGTGTTCAGGCTCTTCGTCAAACTCGATGCGGCACCGTTCCTGCTCTACCTTCCCGCGGTCATCTTGGTCAGCGTCGCTTCGGGCTTCCGGGCCGGCCTCTTCGCGACGGCGCTCTCGGCGATCGCGGCCGCCGGCTTCTTCTCCGGTTCCGATCAGCGCTGGGCGCTGTCCACGCCGCAGGCGGTCGCGGTCGCCGAATACCTCATCGTCTCGCTCGGGATGGCGGGAGTCTGCGACGCGTTGCGGAAGGTCATCCTCGACAACGAAGCCAACTTGACCAGCCTCAGCCATAGCCAGGCGACGCTTGCGATCGCCAAAGAGGAAGCCGAGGCCGCTCGCGACGCGGCCGAGGCGGCGAACCGTTCGAAGAGCGCGTTCCTGGCCAACATGAGCCACGAACTGCGCACGCCTTTGTCGGCCGTGATCGGCTACAGCGAGATGATGGAGGAGGAGGTCGAGGATCTCGGGGAGAAAGGTCTGCTGAAGGACCTCGGCAAGATCAAGTCCAACGCCAAGCACCTTCTCAGCCTGATCAACGACGTCCTGGACCTGTCGAAGATCGAGGCGAACAGGATGGACACCTTCGCCGAGGAGGTCGACGTCGCGCATCTCGTCGAGGACGTGGCGGCGACCGTCGGCACCCTGGTCGAGCAGAAGGACAACGTGCTTGTCGTCGAGGTCGAGGGCGACGTGGGAACGATGCACACCGACATCGTCAAGCTGCGCCAATGCCTGTTCAACCTCCTGAGCAACGCCTCGAAGTTCACGGAGGGGGGACGCATCACCCTCCACGTGCGCCGGCATGTCGTCGGGACCGGCCCGGAGCTGGTGTTTCGCGTGATCGATACCGGCATCGGCATGACCGAGGAGCAGGTCGCCCGCCTGTTCCAGCGCTTTGCCCAGGCCGACGAGACCACGACGCGCAAGTTCGGCGGCACCGGGCTCGGCCTCGCGATCACCCGCGCGTTCAGCCTGCTTCTCGGGGGAGACGTCACGGTCGACAGCGAGTTCGGAAGGGGAACGACCTTCACGCTGCGTCTGCCAGCCACGATGCCGGAGCGGACGCCGGAGGCCGATGGTTCCTACGATCCGGCCCAGGAGCAACGGGAGGAACGGCAGACCGTCCTCGTTATCGACGACGATGCCGCGCAGCGCGACCTCATGGTGCGCTTTCTGGAGCGTCAGGATTTCAACGTCCGCACGGCCTCCAACGGGCCGAGCGGGCTTGAGATCGCCCGCGTGGTCAAACCTCGCGCCATCACGCTCGACGTCATGATGCCTCACGTCGACGGCTGGGCCGTCTTGACCGAGCTCAAGGCCGATCCCGAACTCTCGAAGATCCCGGTCGTCATGGTGACGTTCACCAACGACAAGGGCCTGAGCGCCACGCTCGGTGCCGCGGACCATGTGGACAAGCCCGTGCAATGGGACAAATTGCGACGCGTCATGGACCGTTTCCGCGACGCCGAAGGCGACATCCTGATCGTCGACGACGACGAGGATGTGCGAGACCGCCTCCGGACCGCACTGGCGCGTCAGGGCTGGAGCTTCGTCGAAGCGAGAAATGGCAAGGAGGCTCTGTCGAAGGTTATGCACGGTCCCCCGCGGGCCGTGCTGCTCGACCTCAACATGCCGGTCATGGACGGGTTCGAGTTCCTGCACGCCTTGCGGGAGAAGCCCGGTTGCCGCGACATACCCGTCATCGTCTACAGTGCCAGAGACCTGTCGGCCAACGATCGAGAACGCCTGCAGGACGCCGATCGGATCGTGAGCAAAACGGCAAGTCTCGGCGACCTGACCGGGGAACTGAGGACGCTCGCGCCTCCGAGGTAGACGTGGCGAGCCTTCGGGCGCGCGACGTCGGCTGCACAGCAAACCTGCGTCAGCTATGTCATGGTGGCGGGACGGGACCGCACCGCAGAGGGAACAGCATGGCGAGGAACGGACGAACCGTCCTGCGTGGTGGCGGGGTCATGGGCGACATGATCCGGCGCTTCGATTGGAAGACCACGCCTCTCGGCCCCGTCGAGTCCTGGCCTTCTCCCCTGACGACGCTCGTCGGCGTCATGCTGGCCGCCAAGCAGCCGATGTTCGTGGCCTGGGGCGCCGCGCTCACGATGATCTACAACGATGGCTACGTGGACCTGCTCGGCAGCAAGCACCCGGCCGCCCTCGGCGCTCCGTTCCTGCAGGTCTGGGCGGAGACGCGTGATGCGCTCCAACCCTTGATCGACCAGGTCCTGACCGGCGATCCGGTCCATATGGACGACATTTCTTTGCTCATCGAGCGTGAAGGGCGCGAACCGGAGGCGCATTTTGCCTTCTCGTACACGCCGGTCCGCGACCAGGACGACAACATCCAGGGCTTCTTCTGTCCCTGCACCGAAACCACCGATCAGATCCTGGCGGAGCGGCGGCAGGCTTTCCGCCTTGCCTTGGAGGACGACCTCCGTTCGAACCAGGACCCGGGTACCATCGTGGCGACCGCCCTGAGCGCTCTGGGCCGTCAACTCGGCGTCAACCGGGTCGGTTACGGAGAGATGCAGGCCGACGATCGCACGGTGCTCCTGGTGTCCGGATACGAAGACGGCGTCGCGTCCAACAGCGGCGCAGTCCAACTCGACGATTTCGGAGAAGCAGCCGCCGCTCTTCAGCGTCGCGGCGAGACCCTTCTCTGCGCGGATGTCGATGCGGAGCCAACCTACGCAGCGGCAGCCTGGGCCAGCATCGAGACGCGGGCCTTCGTGTCCGTGCCGCTGGTGCGCAACGGCCGGCTCAAGGCGATGCTGTACGTCAACCAGAAGGAGCCGCGCCGCTGGTCGCCGGAGGACGTCGCGCTGATCGAGGGCGTCGCGGCGCGGGTCTGGGACGCGGTCGAGCGCGCTCAAGCGGAAGCGCGGGTTCGCGCCGGCGAAGCAACGTTGCGGGCCGTGCTCGACACGCTCCCGGTCGGAGTCCTGATCGCGGAGGCGCCGTCGGGCCGGATCATCGGACACAATGTCCGGGCCGAGGCGATCCTCAGGCACGGCGTCATGCCGGCGCGCCCGGGAGAGGGTGTCCCACGCTGGGTCGGCTTTCACGAGGATGGCCGTCCCGTGGCGTCGGCGGAGTGGCCGCTGCTGAGGGTCATCCGGGATGGCGAACCCCTTTCGGAGTTGGAGGTCGACTACCAGCGAGGCGATGGGAGCCGCGCTTGGATCGGCTTTGCCGGCGCCCCGATGCGGGATGCCGAGCAGCGCCTCGTCGGCGGTGTCGTGGTGGTGTCGGACATCGACGCGCGCAAGCGGTCCGAGCAGCTCCTGGCCGCGGCCCGTGACGCCGCCGAGGAGGCGAATGTCGCCAAATCGACGTTCATCGCCAACATGAGCCACGAGCTGCGAACGCCGCTTTCGGCCATCATAGGCTACAGCGAGATGCTGCAGGAGGAGATGGAGGACGGAGCCGAGGCCGGGGACCTCGCCCCCGATATGCGGAAGATCGAGGGCAATGCGCGTCATCTGCTCGGGCTCATCAACGACGTGCTCGACCTGAGCAAGGTCGAGAGCGGCAAGATGGAGGTCTATGCCGAGACCTTCGACATCGCGGCCGCCGTGCACGAGGTCGCCGAAACGGTGCAGACCCTCGTCGGCAAGAAGGCCAACAGGTTCGAACTCGTGCTCGCGCCCGACCTCGGCGACATGCAGTCCGACCTGACCAAGGTGCGACAGATCCTCCTCAATCTCCTGGGCAATGCGGCGAAGTTCACCGAGGATGGCATCATCACGCTCGCTGTTTCGCGCGAAGCACAGCGGGCGGGCGATGAGCGTGTCGTCTTTCGCGTGTCGGATACCGGCATCGGCATGACGCCGGAACAGCTCGAAAAGCTGTTCAGACGCTTTCAGCAGGCCGACAGTTCGACGACGCGCAGGTTCGGCGGCACCGGGTTGGGCCTGTCCCTGACCAAGGCTTTTGCCGACCTGCTCGGCGGCGAGGTGGAGGTCGCGAGCCAGCACGGTCGGGGCAGCAGTTTCACGGTGCGCCTGCCGTCCACCTACGTGGCTCCGCGCGAGGAGCAGAGCCCGCCGGAGGACGGCCCCGCGAGCCCCGCCCCGCAAGCCGCGTTGCTCCGCGATCTCGTCCTCGTCATCGACGACGATGCCGATCAGCGGGCCCTGATGACCCGCTTCCTCCACCGCGAGGGCTTTCATGCCCGGACCGCCACGGGTGGTACCGAGGGCCTCGCCCTTGCTCGCGAGCTCAGGCCGCGCGCCATTCTCCTCGACGTGATGATGCCCGGCGTCGACGGCTGGTCGGTGCTGAGTGCGCTCAAGGCCGACCCGGACCTGGCCGACATCCCCGTCGTCATGGTGACCTTCGTCGACCAGAGAGGCTTGGCGGCGTCGTTGGGAGCCTCCGACTATGTGTTGAAGCCCGTCCGCTGGGACCGGTTCAAGGCGGTCATGGACCGGTTCCGCCCCACGGCGGGAACGGTGCTCGTGATCGACGACGACGAAGATACGCGTGCCCGGCTTCGCGGCTTCCTGAAGAAGGACGGTTGGGTCGTGATCGAGGCCGAGAACGGCAAGGTCGGGCTCGACCGCGTCGTGGCGACGCGGCCCGAGGTGATCCTGCTCGATCTGACGATGCCGGTCATGGACGGGTTCACATTTCTGCAGCGGCTTCGCGCCCGGCCGGACTGCCACGACATCCCGGTCGTGGTGCTGACCGCGCGCGACCTGACCCGGGAGGACCGCCGCCGCCTCGGTGGCGCCAACCAGATCCTGCACAAGGGCGACGTGAGCCTGCGCGCCGTTGTCGAGCGTCTTCACCGTCTGACCGCAGAAACCGAAGCCGTTCAGAATGGGGAATGATCGACGTTTGCGGCCGTCGCGCACGGTGCTGGCGATAGGCCGTGATACGCCCGGCCGACCGGAGCGCGCGAAACGGGCGCCGAAAAACGGCAGTGAATCTGGCCGTGGTCTCGCGTCGTCGAACGCGGCGTCTAGCATCCCCGCTTTGGGAACAAAGGCCTAAGGGCTTGGTTCAGAGAGCGAGCGGCTCGGCCAGGTCGCGGTCGAAGGTGAGGGTGGGGACGTCGTCGATGAAGCAAACAACGCCGTCGAGAGATATTGCATCCTCCACTCCGGTCGGCACCGACGTTCGCCGACGTGTCGTCGTCGAGGCACCGGCGCCCCGCATCTACTACGTGCCTCTGTCCATGGTTCGCGACGCCAAGACATGGCCGACGATCCTGGACGCCTGTGCGGGGATGGGGTTCGACACGGTTTTGATCTCGGCCCCAAGCGACCCCGGGCCGGCCGGCAACCTTTTGCTGCCCTACGACTGGACGCGGCCCCATCCGGCTCTCCCGTCGGGGAAAACATTGGACGCCTCGCTCGCTTCGCTGGCTCAGGATTGCCGCGGCCGCAAGCTCTCGTTGATGGTCGACCTCGTGGCGGACCGGCTCGCCTTGGACGGCCCACTCGCCCTCGAGATGGAGGTGTCGCGCGTTGGACCCGGAGCCCGCGACCCTCGTGTGACCCCCGAGGACCGAAACGGCGCCTCGATCCGGTTCGACGACGAAGCGGAGCGTCGGCGCCTCCTCGACAGGCTCAAGACTTTCGTTCTTCAGCTCGCGAGCGCCGGTGCGGCCGGGTTCCGATGCCTGCACCCCGGCCGCGTGCCTTCGGAGGTCTGGGCCGAGATCGGTGCGGCGGTTCGAGGCGAGGCGCCCGAATGTCGCCTGCTGGCCTGGACGCCCGGCCTCGCGTCGAACGACGTCGCCGCACTGAAAAGCGCGAAGTTCGACGGCTTCTTCTCTTCGGTTGGATTGTGGGATGGTCGGGCCGGATGGCCGGTCGACGAATACGAACTCTTGAGAAGCCTGGGGTCGGTCGTCGCCTTTCCCGAGGCGCCGCTCGGTACACGGCTCGCGCAATCCCTTGTGACGGACGAACTCGTCGAGCGCCGTGTCGAACGGGCTCTCTGGCTAGCCGCCACACTCGCCGATGGCGTGCTGATCCCGATGGGACTCGAGTTCGGTGCGCGGGAACCGGTGCCGCCGACCGGTGCAGGGCGGGAGACTTATGCATCCCTCCGCAACCGGCCGCGCCTGCACCTCGCCGAGCGCGTCCGTGCCGTCAACGCCTTCGTGGCCCGCGAGGGCGGGCGGTTCTCGAGAGGTGAGATGCGTATGATCACGAGCGGCGGAACAGCAGCGACGGCCGTGTTGCGCACCGACCGGAGCGATGTCCGGCAAGCCGGAGCGGCGCGCCTCGTGCTGGTCAATCCGGCCCTCGACATCGGCGCCGGACTCTCGGGTGGTGCGCTGTCGCCCGAAGCCGGGCGGTTCCTGCCGTTCCGGGACGTGATCGGATCCGCCCCGAACCTCGAAGCGGAAAAAGTTTCGACGCTTGGCCCGGCCGAGGTCCGCGTGTTCGAGGGACGCCTGCCCCCGGCCATCGTTCCGGCGCTCGACACGCTTCGGTTCACGCCGGAGTCCGCTGTCAAGGCGCCGCGCCTCGTCATCGAAGCCGTCACGCCGATGGTCGATGGGGGGCGCTACCCGGCTAAACGGATCGTGGGCGAGGTCGTGCGTGTCGAGGCCGATGCCTTCGCCGAGGGCCACGACCAGATCGCAGTGGCGCTGAAGTGGCGCGCGGCAGACGAGGACGTGTGGCGAGAGCGGCGCATGTCGCCGCTCGGCAATGACCGATGGGCTGCCGACCTGCCTCTCGAACGCCTGGGCCGCATCTACTTCACCGTGGAGACGTGGCGCGACGAATTCGCCATGTTCCACCATGAATTGTTCAAGAAACACGAGGCCGGCCTCCCGGTGCCGCTCGAACTCGAGGAAGGCCGCCGCCTCGTGGAACGGACCCTGGCGCAAGCCCCGGCCGAGACCAGCGCGAGACTGAAATCGATCACCGAGCGTCTCGGCCACGCGGAGGAGGCGGAGCGGCTGGCCGTGTTGCTGGCGCCGGAAACGGAGGCCGCGATGGCAGCCGCCGACCCGCGGCCGTTCAGGCTACAGCACGAGCCGATCGCCATCGATGCCGAGCGCACCGGCGCGGGTTTCGCCAGCTGGTACGAACTCTTCCCTCGTTCGCAGAGCGGCGACCCCCACCGACACGGCACCTTCGACGACGTGATCCGGAGACTGCCGGCGATCCACGCCATGGGTTTCGACGTCCTCTATTTCCCCCCGATCCACCCGATCGGTCGCACGAACCGAAAGGGCCGCAACAATAGCCTCACGGCCGGCCCCGACGATCCCGGCAGTCCCTATGCGATCGGCTCCGCAGAGGGAGGTCACGATGCGATCCACCCCGAACTCGGAACATTCGACGATCTGCGCCGTCTCGTCGCCGCCGCCGCGGAGCACGGGTTGGAACTCGCGCTCGACCTCGCCATCCAGGCCTCGCCCGACCATCCATGGCTCAAGGAACATCCGGATTGGTTCAATTGGCGCCCCGACGGCACGATCCGCTACGCCGAGAACCCGCCGAAGAAGTACGAAGACATCGTCAACGTCGACTTCTATGCCGACGGCGCCAAACCGTCGCTGTGGGTCACCTTGCGCGATACGATCAAGCTCTGGGTCGAGCACGGCGTCAAACTGTTCCGCGTCGACAACCCGCACACCAAGCCCTTCCCGTTCTGGGAATGGGTGATCGAGGACGTGCGTCGCGAGCATCCCGACGTGGTCTTCCTTTCGGAAGCTTTTACCAAGCCCAAGGTCATGTATCGCTTGGCGAAAATCGGTTTCTCGCAATCCTATACATATTTCACATGGCGCAACACCAAATGGGAACTGCAGGAATACTTGACCGAGCTGTCGACCCAGGCGCCCAAGGACTTCTTCCGCCCGCATTTCTTCGTCAACACGCACGACATCAATCCGGACTTCCTGCAGGACGCCCCACGGCCTGCGTTCCTGGTCCGTGCCGCGTTGGCCACGATGCTGTCGGGTCTTTGGGGAATGTACAACGGGTTCGAGCTCTGCGAAGGCCGCCCCGACCAGAAGAAGAAGGAATATGCCGACAGTGAGAAATACCAGCTCTATGTCTGGGATTGGGACCGGCCCGGCAACATCATCCGAGAGATCACGCGCCTCAACCGCATCCGCCGCGACAATCCGGCCCTGCACTCGCATCTCGGCATCACGTTCCGGCAAGCCTTCAACGACAACGTGCTGCTGTTCGAGAAGGCGACGCAGGCACGTGACAACGTCCTGCTGATCGCCGTAAGCCTCGACCCCTACGCGGTCCAGGAGGCGGATATCGAAATTCCGCTCTGGGAGTGGGGCCTGCCGGACCACGGCACGATCGGCGTGCAAGACCTGATGGACGAACACCGTTTCACCTGGACCGGCAAGCGACAGCATATCCGCCTCGATCCCGGTCAGCTTCCCTTCTCCGTCTGGCGCCTCAACGCGTAAAAGGACTTTTCATATGGCGCGTAAGCCTAAGGTTCAGCTTATTGACGATCCGTTGTGGTACAAAGACGCTGTCATCTATCAACTACACGTCAAATCGTTTTTCGATGCCAATAACGATGGTATCGGAGATTTTGCGGGATTGCATGCCAAGCTCGACTACATTGCGAGTCTAGGTGTCAATACCGTCTGGTTGTTGCCCTTCTACCCTTCTCCACGGAAGGACGATGGCTATGACATCGCCGGATATCGCGACGTCAGCAAGGACTATGGAACACTGGCCGAGTTCAAGGAGTTCGTCCGCGCCGCGCACGATCGCGGCATCCGGGTCATCACCGAACTCGTGATCAACCACACATCCGACCAGCATCCCTGGTTCCAGAAGGCGCGAACCGCCAAGCGGGGTTCGCCGGCCCGCGACTTCTACGTCTGGTCGGACGACGATCAGAAGTTTCCGGAGACGAGGATCATCTTCATCGACACGGAAAAGTCGAACTGGACGTGGGATCCGGTGGCGGGCCAGTATTTCTGGCATCGCTTCTACTCGCATCAGCCGGATCTGAACTTCGATAATCCGCGCGTGCTGAAGGAAGTGCTCAGCGTGATGCGGTTCTGGCTCGACATGGGGGTCGACGGGTTGCGTCTCGACGCCATCCCGTACCTGATCGAACGGGAGGGCACCAACAACGAGAACCTGCCCGAGACGCACGATATCCTGAAGCAGATCCGTGCCGCGCTCGATGCCTCCTACCAGAACCGCATGCTGCTGGCCGAGGCCAATCAATGGCCCGAGGATACACAACTCTATTTCGGCGACGGCGACGAATGCCACATGGCGTTCCACTTCCCGCTCATGCCGCGCATGTACATGGCGATCGCCAAGGAGGACCGCTTTCCCATCACCGACATCATGCGCCAGACACCGGCCATTCCGGAAAACGCGCAATGGGCCATTTTCCTGCGCAACCACGACGAGCTGACGCTCGAGATGGTGACGGACGAGGAACGCGACTACCTTTGGAACACCTATGCGTCCGATCGACGGGCGCGCATCAATCTCGGGATCCGCCGGCGCCTCGCGCCTCTTCTGCAACGCGACCGGCGCCGCATCGAACTGATGAACGGGTTGCTGCTGTCCATGCCCGGCACTCCGGTGATCTACTACGGCGACGAGATCGGCATGGGGGACAACATCCACCTCGGTGATCGCGACGGCGTCCGTACGCCGATGCAATGGTCCGAAGACCGCAACGGTGGTTTCTCGCGCGCCGACCCGGCCAGCACGGTCCTGCCGCCCATCATGGACCCGCTCTATGGCTTCGAGGCCGTCAACGTCGAGGCCCAGGCCCGGGACCCGCATTCGCTTCTCAATTGGATGCGCCGGATGCTGTCCCTGCGGCGCAACCACCGCGCGTTCGGCCGCGGCACCTTGCGGTTCCTCTACCCCGGCAACCGGCGCGTGCTCGCCTATCTTCGCGAATACGAGGGCGACATTATCCTGTGCGTCGCCAATCTCTCGCGCACGCCTCAGGCGGTGGAACTCGATCTTTCCGCTTTCGAGGGCCGGGTGCCGGTCGAACTGACGGGTCCTTCGCCCTTCCCGCCGATCGGCCGAATGACGTATCTCCTGACCCTGCCGCCCTATGGCTTCTATTGGCTCGGGTTGCCGGTTCGGGAAAACGCGCCCTCGTGGCATCAGGTCGGCGGCGAGCAGCTTCCGGATTTCCAGACGCTCGTGGTCCGGGAGAGCCTGAAGGAACTGCTCGGCGAGCAACACACGGCGAAGATCCTTCGCGAACTGCTGCCCGACTACCTGTCCCGCCGGCGCTGGTTCGCGGCGAAGAACGAGAGGATCACGAAGGCCCGCATCGCCTATGCGGTGCCGCTGGCCTCCATCCAGGAAATCCTGATCATCGAGGTCGAGGTCGAGACCGCCGGACGCTCCGATCGCTACCTGATGCCCGCCGGGATCGCCTGGGAGCGGCCCGGCCTGTCGGCTTTCGCTCAGCAGACCGCCCTGGCGCGCGTCCGCCGCGGTCGACAGGTCGGCTACCTCACGGATGCCTTCGCGCTCGAAGCCCTGCCGCGGGCCATCCTGCGAGGCCTCAAGAACCGGGGCTGCCTGCCCGTTCCGGACGGAGAGATCCGCTGCCTCGGGACGGAGGCCGTCGACAGCCTGGAGGACGTCGACGAAGCGCGCATCCGCTGGCTGACGGCCGAACAATCGAACTCGTCGGTGCTCGTCGGCAATCTCGCGATCGTCAAGCTGATCCGCCGCATCGTACCCGGGATTCATCCCGAAGCCGAGATGACGCGCTATTTGACGACCGTCGGCTATGCCAACACGGCGCCGCTCCTGGGCGAGGTCGTGCGCTTCGCCAAGGACGGCACGCCGCACACGCTCGCGATCGTGCAGGGCGTCATCCAGAACCAGGGCGACGCGTGGACCTGGGTCCTCGACAACCTCCGACGCGCCGTCGAAGACGCGGCCCTGATCGACGGAGAAGCCAGTCCCGATTACCAGGTCCTGACGACGTTCGTCGGCACCATCGGCCAACGGCTCGCCGAACTGCATCAGGCGCTGGCCAGCCCGACCGACGATGTCGATTTTCAGCCGATCGAGGCCGACGACGAAGCCGTCGCGGGCTGGCGGCGGAGCGTGGGCGACCAGGTGACGGCCGCGCTCGACGCCCTCGCCGAACAGCGTGAAGCGCTCGATTCCGGCTCTCGGGCGCTGGCCGACGCGGTGCTCGGTCGACGCAAGGCGGTCCTGGACGTCGTCGAGCGGCTAGCGGAGGCGGGGCTTGGAACCCAGATGACGCGCGTCCACGGCGACTTCCACCTCGGGCAGGTCCTCGTGTCCCAGAGCGACGCCTACCTCATCGATTTCGAAGGCGAGCCGGTCCGCGGTCTCGACGAGCGGCGGGCCAAGGGCAGCCCGCTTCGCGACGTGGCAGGGCTGCTCCGCTCCCTCGATTATGCGGCGGCCGCCGTCGCCGGCATCGAGGATGATGCCGGGCCCCAGCCCGTTCGAGAGCGGCGACAGACGCTCTTGGATGCTTTCCGCCGGGAGGCCAGCGACGCCTTCCTGCAGAGCTACCGGGCGGTTTCGGGCGAGGAGACGAAAGCTGGATCCGGCCGAGCGCGCGGATCGTTGCTCGACCTCATGCTGCTCGAAAAGGCCGCTTACGAGATCGGCTACGAGGTCGCGAACCGGCCGAAGTGGCTGCCGATCCCGCTGCGCGGCCTCAACGCGCTCGTCGATCGACTAACCGGAAGGGAGGGTCGCGCGTGATGGCGGTCCGGGACGCGATGTCGGGAGTTGCGCCCGAGGCTGTCGATGCGCTGGTGCACGGGCAGCACGGCGATCCGTTCTCGATCCTCGGCCCCCACGCGGTCGGCGGCGGGCGGGCCATCCGGGCTTTCCTGCCCGGTGCGTCAGGGGTCGATGTCGTGGCCCGCGAGGACGGCAGTCGCCTCGGCACGCTGGACCTGGTCCACCCCTCCGGACTGTTCGCCGGTCTCGTCCAGGCGACCGGTCCCTACCGGCTGAGGATCCGGTGGCCCGAGGCCGTCCAGGAAACCGACGATCCCTACAGCTTCGGCCTCCTTCTCGGCGACCTCGACCTTCACCTCCTTCGCGAAGGCACCCATTACGAACTGAGCCGCTGCCTCGGGGCCGTCGCGATGGCGGTCGAGGGCGTGCCCGGCGTACGCTTCGCCGTCTGGGCACCGAATGCGCGGCGCGTATCGGTGGTGGGCCAGTTCAACAGCTGGGACGGGCGACGCCACCCGATGCGTCTGCGCCGGGAGGCCGGCGTCTGGGAGCTGTTCGTGCCCCGCGCCGGGCCGGGTACTCGCTATAAGTACGAGATCATCGCACCTCACGGCGGCCTGCTGCCGCAGAAGGCCGACCCGGTGGCGCGCGCTTCCGAGGCTGCGCCCGGCACGGCCTCGATCGTCGCCCGCTCCGACCCTTACGATTGGACCGACGGCGACTGGAAGGCGAAACGCGCGGCCCGTCAGGCGATCGATGCTCCCCTGTCGGTCTACGAGGTCCATGCCGGCTCCTGGTTCCGCGTGCGGGACGAGGGCGACCGCAGCCTCACGTGGCGGGAGCTGGCAGACCGGCTCGTCCCTTATGTCGAGGAGCTCGGGTTCACGCATGTCGAGTTCCTTCCGATCATGGAACATCCGTTCGGCGGGTCCTGGGGCTACCAGCCCTTGGGCTTCTTCGCGCCCACAGGTCGCTACGGCGCGCCGGAAGACTTCGCCTATTTCGTCGACCGGTGCCACGCGCGAGGCATCGGGGTGATCGTCGACTGGGTCCCGGCCCACTTCCCGACCGACGTTTGGGGACTGGCAAACTTCGACGGGACGGCGCTCTACGAGCACCAGGATCCCCGCGAGGGGTTCCACCAGGATTGGAACACGTTGATCTTCAATCTCGGACGCAGCGAGGTGAAGGGGTTCCTGATCGCCAGCGCGATGGAATGGCTCGAGCGCTATCACGTCGACGCCTTGCGCGTCGATGCGGTCGCCTCGATGCTGTACCGGGACTACAGCCGCAAGGCCGGCGAGTGGGTGCCCAACCAATACGGCGGTCGGGAGAA
The DNA here is from genome assembly GCA_964245215.1 of uncultured Lichenihabitans sp. Taxonomy (GTDB): domain Bacteria; phylum Pseudomonadota; class Alphaproteobacteria; order Rhizobiales; family Beijerinckiaceae; genus Lichenihabitans. Next base: position 28,701 of record CAXTME010000016.1, on the reverse strand, counting down.
TCTCGAAGCCGTCGAGTTCTTCAAGCATCTCAACAGTATGGTCGCGAACCGCGAGCCGGGTGCCTTGATGATCGCCGAAGAGTCGACGGCTTGGCCCGGTGTCACGACGCCCGTCGAGCAGGGTGGGCTGGGCTTCGACCTCAAGTGGAACATGGGCTGGATGAACGACACGCTCCGCTACATGGAAAAGGAGCCGATCTACCGCAGCTACTCCCATGATCTCATGACGTTCGGGATGGTCTACGCCTACACCGAGCGTTTCATGCTGCCGTTGAGCCACGACGAGGTAGTGCACGGCAAGGGATCGATGATCAGCAAGATGCCGGGCGACGACTGGCAGAAGTTCGCCAATCTGCGCGCTTACTACGGCTGGATGTGGACGTTCCCGGGAAAGAAGCTCCTCTTCATGGGCGACGAGATCGCGCAATGGTCCGAATGGAACAACGATGTGTCGCTGAACTGGGCCCTTCTCGACATACCGGCCCATAAAGGCATCCAGACCCTGACGGCCGACCTCAACCGGCTCTACGCCGGCGAGCCGGCGCTGCATGCGACCGACGCCGACCCGGCGGGCTTTCGCTGGGCCGTGGGGGACGACGCCCGTAACTCGATCTTCGCCTTCATCCGGCAGACTGCCGACGAGCGGTCGCAACTTCTCGTCGTGAGCAACATGACGCCGGTGCCTCGCCACGATTACCGGATCCGCGTGCCGAAACCGGGGACCTGGCATGAGGTGCTCAATACCGATGCTGGTGTCTACGGTGGCGGCGGGGTCGGCAACGGCGGGGGTGTGACGACGGAACCGACCGCGCAAGACGAAGGGGGATCGCTCAGCCTGACGATCCCGCCTCTGGCCACCATTATTCTGAGGTCGCCGGCTTCGTCGGCCTGAAGGTGCTGCCCTCTCGAGGGCTGCGACATCGCCGACGGACGGGGTCCGAACAGGGGTCCACTCTACAGGGTGTCCGCAAAACGACACGCTGTAGAGCCGCGAAGAATGCCGCGGGACACTCCGACGTCACCTCGGCATCGGCCTCGATTCAGATCGCTCATGATCGATGCACTAAAATACGGCTGAATCGTCGCTGTTCATGAGTCGTATGTATCGATCAGTGGCAAAATACAAGTATTGACGAACTTAAAATAGCGCCGTTAGGCGCTCGCGTTGTTCAAAGCTGTTTCCAACATAGGCATCCTCTGTTGAATAAACGAGCATTGGGCATCCTTCGACTCCGGGCAGAATCATAGATCTGACGGCATGCGACTTTTCGCTCCGATCGAAGCACGCTCCGAATCGCGGGAGTCGCCCTATACTCGGGTGTCTAGAACTGACCCAGCAAACGGACCACGTCGCGCATGTACAATCCAGAGTTAGCCGTCACTTCCGGCGTGTCCGAAGCCGCGACCGTTCGGCACATGATGCCGTTCGGCGCGGAAATCCTCACCGACGGGCAGGTCCGCTTTCGCTTGTGGGCTCCGGCCTGCGAAGCGATCATACTGAAGCTCGAGAATGGCGCCGAACCGCTACGGCTCGAGGCCTTGCCGGACGGATGGCACGAACTCGTCACGTCACGAGCCGGTGTCGGATCCCGCTACAGGTTCGAGCTACCGAACGGCCTTACCGTACCTGATCCCGCGTCTCGCTATCAGCCCGACGATGTGCATGGCCCGAGCGAGGTCATCGACCCCACGGCCTATCGATGGTCGGATGCGGACTGGAGACCGCGTGCCTGGGCCGAGACCGTACTCTACGAATTACATGTCGGGACATTCACACCGGAGGGCACTTTCGACGCCGTCATCGGCAAACTCGGCCATCTCGCCGCTCTTGGCATCACCGTGATCGAACTCATGCCGATCGCGGACTTTCCCGGACGCCGCGACTGGGGTTACGACGGTGCCTACCTGTTCGCGCCCGATGCGTCCTACGGCACGCCGGACGGCCTACGACGGCTGGTCGACGCTGCGCATTCGCATGGCTTGGCCGTGCTTCTCGACGTCGTCTACAATCACTTCGGGCCCGAAGGAAACTACCTGTCGACCTACGCGCCGCAGTTCTTCACGGATCGCCACAAGACGCCCTGGGGCGACGCGATCAATTACGACGGGCCGGGTTCGAAGGTCGTTCGCGACTTCATCGTTCATAACGCACTCTACTGGCTCGAGGAGTTCCATATCGACGGGCTGCGCCTCGACGCGATCCACGCCATCATCGATACGAGCGACACGCCCCTGGTGATCGAACTCGCCGAGCGGGTGCGGGCGCTGGATCTCAGTCGAACGGTTCCCATCCTGGTCGAGAACGAGGACAACGAAGCCGCCGACCTCGCGCGCGTGGCCGGCACGCCGAAGCGCTACACGGCGCAGTGGAACGACGACGTCCACCATGTCCTTCACACCGCCGCAACGGGCGAGGGCGCCGGCTACTATGCCGATTACCTCGGCGATACGGACAAGCTCGGCCGTGCCCTGGCGGAAGGGTTCGCGTTCCAGGGTGAGCTCATGGCGTTCCGGGGCTCGCCCCGCGGCGAGCCGAGCGGCAGCCTCCCTCCGGATGCGTTCGTCGGCTTCGTCCAGAACCACGACCAGATCGGCAACCGCGCCTTCGGCGATCGCCTCGTTTCGGTGACGTCCGACGCCGCCTTGCGGGCCGTGACCGCGACCCTGCTTCTCTTGCCGCAGATTCCGATGTTGTTCATGGGCGAGGAGTGGGGCACCGCGAAGCCGTTTCCGTTCTTCTGCGACTTCTCGGGCGAACTCGGTGAGGCGGTTCGCAAGGGCCGCCGGGAGGAGTTCAAACACGATCCGGCCTTGCTCGCCGTCGAGGGCCGGGCCGAGGTCCCGGATCCGCAGGCCGACACGACGTTCGAGTCGGCCAAGCTCGATTGGTCGGAGATCGACCAGGCTTCCCACCGCGCGACGCTCGAATGGTACAGGCGCATCCTCGACGTCCGGAAACACCGTATCGCGCCACTGACGGCGAAGATCATGCATGGTGGACGATACGTGCCGATCGGTTCGCTCGCGGTCAGCGTCACGTGGCAGGCGACCCCCGGCGTCACGCTTCGGCTGGATGTCAACCTGAAAGCTGAAGAGCAGCACGGGTTCGCACCCGTTGACGGCTCCGTTATCTGGCAAGAGGGCGTCGTCGATGCGGCGGAGACGCTGGGTCCGTGGTCGATCCGCTGCTCGGTCACCGGCACATCGTAGGTTCGTGCCAAAGCGTGTGAGATGTCTCCGAAACTTGAGCTTAACCGGTCGAGGCGCGAAGCGACAAAGCAACCCAGTCTGTGACCCCGGATGGAACTGGGTCCCGCCACGCTCCGCTCCGCTCGCGATGACGGCCAATGCTCGTCTTTGCTTCAGAAGTTGGCTGACACATCCCTGAGGCATCGTGATGTGAGATGGCGTCGGACAGCCTTCCGCAAGGGCACCCCGCCGAGCTGGTTGACCTCAGCATCACATCGTTTGCCCCACCGCCACGTTTCCGATAGAGGGTTTTCGAGGACCGCCGACGCCCGTGCGCGCTCGGCAAGCCCTGGTTGGGCTCGCGTCCGCCACGAGCATGAGGCCATGATGGTCACGAACGACGATGTGCCGATGAATCCGGAATACATGGATTACGCGGAGCATGAGCGCACCTACCGCGGCTTCATCTTCTTCACGAAATGGGGGGTCGTCGTGGTGGCGGGCCTCCTCATCGTGCTGGCCTTCTTCCTCGTCTGACATGGCCCAGCGCGGGCCCGCGCGATGCCGTGGGCCCCGCCTCTCCCGCCTTTCCGCGCATCAGGCCGGACCGGGAGAGCTTTCCGAATAAGAGACCTGCCACAAGGCAGACCTGTCCCGTCCGAGAGGAAACGAAATGCGCATCGCCGTGCCGGCCGAAGCCAGCAACGAGTCCCGGGTCGCGGCGACGCCGGAAACGGTGAAGAAGCTCGTCGCGCTCGGCGGCACGGTTGTGGTCGAGGCCGGCGCCGGGCTCGCGGCGGGCGTCACGGACGAGGCCTTCACGGCCGCGGGCGCCACGGTGGCGCCCGACCTCGCCGAAACCCTTAAGAATGCGGACGTCGTGCTCAAGGTGCGACGGCCCGAGCCGCAGGACCTCGGGCATTACGGCCGGGGCGCCCTCGTGCTGGCCATCATGGATCCTTACGGCCAGGCCGAGGCGCTCAAAGGCTTGGCCGACGCCGGCGTCGAGGCTTTCGCCATGGAACTGATGCCCCGCATCACCCGGGCGCAGGTGATGGACGTGCTATCGAGCCAGGCCAATCTCGCGGGCTACCGGGCCGTGATCGACGCCGCCGAGCAATATGGCCGGGCCTTCCCGATGATGATGACGGCGGCCGGCACCGTGCCGGCCGCCAAGGTCTTCGTCATGGGAGTCGGGGTCGCGGGCCTGCAGGCTATCGCCACGGCCCGTCGTCTCGGCGCCGTCGTCACGGCCACCGATGTCCGCCCGGCCACGAAGGAGCAGGTGGAATCGCTCGGCGCCAAATTCGTCGCGGTCGAGAACGACGAGTTCAAACAGGCCGAAACCGCGGCCGGCTATGCGAAGCCGATGTCGGACGACTACCAGCGCCAGCAGAACGAACTCGTCGCGACCCACATCGCCAAGCAGGACATCGTCATCACGACCGCGCTGATCCCCGGTCGTCCGGCCCCGCGACTGGTGACGGCCGCCATGGTCAAGAGCATGAAGCCGGGGTCGGTGGTGCTCGATCTCGCGGTCGAGCGGGGTGGCAATTGCGAGCTGTCGCGCCCGGGCGAGGTGGTGGATGCCGAGGGCGTCAAGATCGTGGGGTACCTCAACGTGCCGGGGCGCCTCGCGGCCACGGCCTCGAGCCTCTACGCCCGCAACCTCTACGCTTTCCTCGAGACCCTGGTCGACAAGACCACGAAAGCCGTGGCGGTCAATTGGGACGACGAACTCGTCAAAGCCACCAATCTCACCCGCGGCGGCGCCGTGGTGCATCCGAATTTCCAGGCCGCCTGATCGGCCCTTACGACCCGAACGAGGACGCAACCATGGCGGCCGATAGCCCGCAACAGCTCTACGACAAGGCGCAGGCCGCAGCCGACGCCGCTCATCAGGCCGCCATCGCGGCGCAGGGCTATGCGGACCAGCTGGCCCTGACCGCCAGCGCCGCCACTCATGCGGCGACCGGCGGAGTCGTCGACCCGTTCGTGTTCCGCCTCGCCATCTTCGCGCTCGCGGTCTTCGTCGGCTATTACGTGGTCTGGGCCGTCACGCCGGCCCTGCATACGCCGCTGATGTCGGTCACCAATGCCATCTCGTCGGTGATCGTCGTGGGGGCGCTCCTCTCGATCGGCGTCGCCGTCACGCCCGGCAACGAGGGCGGTGCCATTGCGGCCCGCATCTTCGGCTTCATCGCGCTCATCCTCGCCTGCGTGAACATCTTCGGCGGCTTCCTCGTCACCGAGCGCATGCTCGGCATGTACAAGAAGAAGGGCTGAGCGCCATGGGCGACAATCTCGCGGCGCTGCTTTACCTCGTCTCCGGCATTCTGTTCATCCTGGCCTTGCGCGGGCTGTCGTCGCCCGCGACCTCGCGCCAGGGCAACCGTTTCGGCATGGTGGGCATGGGCCTCGCCGTGCTGACGACGCTGCTCTACCGGCCGCCCGCCGACGCTTTCGCGTGGTTCATGGTGGTGGCCGGCATCGCGATCGGCGGCGGCATCGGGGCCTGGAAAGCCCGTTCGGTCAAGATGACCGACATGCCCCAGCTCGTGGCCCTGTTCCATGCCCTGGTCGGGCTTGCGGCCGTGATGGCGGCGGCTGGCGCCCTTTACGCCCCGCAGGCCTTCGGCATCGGCGTGCCCGGCGACATCCACGGGCAGAGCCTGGTCGAGATGTCGCTCGGTGCCGCCATCGGGGCGCTCACCTTCACGGGCTCGATCATCGCGTTCCTGAAGCTCGACGGGCGCATGTCGGGCAAGCCCATCATGCTGCCGAGCCGCCACCTCATCAACATCGCGCTGGCGGTGCTCCTCGTCGTGCTGATCGTGGTCTTCGTCACGTCGACCTCGACCGTCGCGTTCTGGTGCATCGTGCTGACCGCGCTGGCGCTCGGCGTTCTGATCATCGTGCCGATCGGCGGCGCCGACATGCCGGTGGTCGTGTCGATGCTGAACAGCTACTCGGGCTGGGCCGCGGCCGGCATCGGCTTCACGCTCGGCAACCTGGCGCTGATCATCACCGGGGCGCTCGTGGGCTCCTCGGGCGCGATCCTGTCCTACATCATGTGCAAGGGGATGAACCGCTCCTTCGTGTCGGTGATCCTCGGCGGCTTCGGGGGCGAGACCACGGCGGCGAGCGGCGCCGTCGAGACGCGGCCGGTACGGCAGGGCTCGGCCGAGGACGCGGCCTACATCATGAAGAACGCCTCGAAGGTCATCATCGTGCCGGGTTACGGCATGGCGGTAGCCCAGGCCCAGCATGCGCTCCGCGAAATGGCCGACGTGCTGAAGAAGGAGGGCGTCGACGTCAAATACGCCATCCACCCCGTGGCGGGCCGCATGCCGGGGCACATGAACGTGCTCCTGGCGGAAGCCAACGTACCCTACGACGAGGTGTTCGAGCTCGAGGACATCAACAGCGAGTTCGCCCAAGCCGACGTCGCCTTCGTGATCGGAGCCAACGACGTCACCAATCCGTCGGCCAAGACCGACAAGACCTCGCCCATCTACGGCATGCCTGTGCTCGACGTCGAGAAGGCCAAGACGGTCTTGTTCATCAAGCGCGGCATGGGTTCGGGTTACGCGGGCGTCGAGAACGAACTCTTCTTCCGCGACAACACGATGATGCTCTTCGCCGACGCCAAGAAGATGGTCGACACGATCATCAAGAACCTGGATTGACCGTGCCGGTTATGGACGTCGAAGCTGACGCTGCGCACCGGAGTTGCTTGCGAGCGGATTGTAGCTGAGGGGGCGTTCAGGCGATGGAGACCAGGAGCAAGCCAAAGATCATGATCGCTCCGCCGGCCAGACGCCACAGCCCGGCGGTATGCTGCCGAAACCCGACCAAACCGAAATGGTCGAGCGCTATCGACGTGATGATCCCGGCCGTCACGACCAGTCCCGTAAAGACGGCGGCACCCAAGCGCTCGGCCAGGAAGATGGCTGATAAGACGTAAACACCGCCACAAAGACCGCCGACCCAGGCCCACCAAGGGGTCTGGGCGATGCGGCCCGGTTCCGGCCATCCGACTCCGACGAACAGCGAGGCTATCAAGTAGACGACGAGGTTGGCCGCCACCACCACGAGGGCGGCTAGAATCGGTTGGCCCAGCGCTTTGTTCAAAGTGGCGTTGGCCCCCGACTGGACCGTGCTGAGCACTCCGGCGAGAACGGCACACAACCCAATCAGAACCGGCATTCTTCGATCTCCTACCGCTCGACGCAAACAGATGATTCATCTGCCTGGACCAGTTGGCCCACCAGCTTAGAGGCGGTGCACCGATTCATCACGAACGGAAGGTGTACCTTCCGTTCGTGTCGGTGCACTAGCGCGCATTAGAGAAGCGGTGCTGCGCGCTCATCAAGGCGGTGAGTGGACGATGGGGTGTCAACCGGCTCAGCCCATGTGACAACGGCTCTCGTCGAGGGGCCTGTCGGGTGGAAGGCGAGGTCAGCTCCAGCGACGGCATATCCCGGCGGCAGGCAGGTTCTGGCAGGTCGGGGTACTGCAAGACCACGATGAGGTTTCCTGGCCACAGGTCGCGTAATTGCGGACTGAGAGTGGCCTTGGAGAGGGCCGCGGCCACAATCTCCGCGTCTATGGACAGGGACAGCACGGTCCTGTGCCATATGTCGGAGAACAACTCATGAACAATCGGCTTTTCGCAACTTCCGGGCTTGGCGCTGCGGCACTTGTTGTCGGTCTGCTCATCGCATCCGAAGCTGCCGAGGCGGGTCCGATCGGCCAGCTCTACTGCAACGTGTCGGCCGGCGCCGGTTTCGTCATCACGTCCAGCCGGGCTTTGAATTGTGAGTATGCGCCTGCCAGTGGTGCGGCCCATCAGCACTACGTCGGCACCATCAATCGCTTCGGGCTGACCCTGGGTTCCGAAGGACCCGGGAAGCTGACATGGGATGTGCTGTCGGTCGGCGGCGCGGTCGGACCCGGGTCTCTCGCGGGGACCTTCACCGGGGCTTCCACCTCCGCCAGCGTCGGGGCCGGCATCGGAACCAATGCTCTGTTCGGGGGTGCCAACGGCGGCATCACTTTTCAGCCATTGTCGATCCAAACCGAGACGGGCGTAAACGTTGCGGCCGGCGTGGGCTCGATGACCTTGGATTACGCGCCTTGAGCCTCGTTGGTTCTGGCCGGCGAGCCTGAGCCAATTATGATGGGGAGATGTGCAGGATCTGCGCGGCGGGCGCAGGCACGCACCGTTGGGGATCGGCGGTGATCGGGCTCTTGCTCGATGTGATCGTCGGCTACTCCGCCTCGTATCTCTCCGGACGCCTCGCTCAAAGGGTGGGGCTTTCTTTTTCCAGGTGGTTCTTCGGCGCCTCGCTACTCCCCTGGATCATCCTGCCGCTGGTGATATGGAAGAATGTCCGCACGACGGATTTCGGTCGACAGAACTCTGCCGCGGTTCAGATCTCGCTCTGGATCGCAGCGATCGGATGGTTCGCCCTGTCTGCCTCGTCGGTTCTGACCCTCGATCTTTAGATTTTGGTGCGCGCGCTTTCGCTTTCTTTCTGCAAAACATCAACATTTTATTCCATGCCGATGTCAGATCGCGTTAGGCATCGGTTAACCAAAGTATCGGGGGGATGTGTTGTAGATCCGGTAAGGGCATCTTTTCACCGCGGTCCGAGTTCCTGCTTGGCATGTAGGATGACGCCGTCAGGAAGTGTCTTATGAGTGTCGATTCGGACCTTGTCGATGTGGAGATCATGCTCGATGACCTTCTCGCCACGGAACATCATCAATCCAACTGCATGTTCCAGCTAGCCCTGATGTTGGCCCGGATTTCTCTGGAACCGGTATCGGAGAACTACAAGGATCAGATGGCCCAAGCCCTGCTGGGGCTGGTCAGAGCGAAGCCGAAGGGCACTGTCGTGCAGCTGTTCCGCAGCAACGATGACGGTCCGCGCACCCGAGCGCAGTTGAGATAACGGCCCTTCCGCGATGCGCTGCCCGAGCGACGCTTCCTTGCCCGCTATGAAGCAGTGGCATTTCGGATGGCCTTGAGGTCGGCCATGATCTTCGACAATCCGGCCTCGACCTCATCGAGATGGATCTTCAAAGTCTCCTCGGTAACGACCGGCACCTCGGCTGACAGGTTCGATGTCATCGGCCGCGTTGCCTCGACGGTGCTGGCCAGCCGCGCCATTTCCGCTCCTATGTCCCAGTAGGTGGCCATCGCGGCTCGCAAGACTGCCAGGCGTGCGGGAGGAGTTTGGGTCTCCGCATGTTGAGCAGTCGCGGCGGTATTGGCTCTCTTGTAGAACAGGAGGGCTCGGTTGGCGTGGATCAGACCCTCCGGATCGGCAGAATGAGGTCTGTTGTCGGTCCAGACATTCCAAGCGCTGTCGAAATTGCTGATCTCGGGACCAGACCCGGAATATTCTTGCCTGAGGATCAGGTATAGCGCCTGCGCCTCGGCCCAAACAGAGGCAATCATTTTGGGCAGGTTACTACCACTCAGGTGAGCGTAGGCGCGGGCGGGTTCGGTCGCGCCAGGGTTGGCCATATACTCGGCTAAGATCTGATCGTCGGTTTTGTTCGTAGTCATGTGACAGGCGCCGTCCGGGGTGTGGCCGGAACAGCGTCTCTCGTCGGGATGAAAGAACCGTGTCTTATACCGAAACGGGGACTTGCCGGCCGCGACCTCCTGGTCCGAACGGTTACCTCAATCACGTCAGGCTCGCCGCCCCCCGCGTTTACAAGCCTCGATCCGCGGTGGGAGAACGTCGAAGTGCGTCGTACGCTTCGGACTTCGACGCGATCGTCTTCTCGGGGTAGGCGGTCGACACGAGCAGCAGACTGGCAGTATGTCCATCCGAGGCTTGCTGGCGTTCCGCCTATGCCGAGTCGATCAAATCGATGTGCTGATTTTACTCGCTATCAACGAAGATATTCGGATCTGGAGCTTAGTTTCATTGCGGCACGAACGCGTTTGATGGGTTTCGTCCAGATGAATCAAGCAAGAAGGTGGTCGCTACAACTTAAGTTCTATCGTTAGAGGAACATGATCAACTGGAGGGTAAAAGCATCGGCGTAGCGGGTCAGAGTGGAGGACGGATATGCGCACGCATGCCCTTATACTGGCAACGTTGTACATTCTGACGTTTGTGATGGCGATCCCAGGCAAAAGCTTCGCCCAGAGTTCATACGGTCTGGCCCTGAATAGCGATCCACATCGTGTTCTGACGGTTCGACGTCACCGAAACGTCGACGATTGGGTGTTGATGAACGACCCAGCGCCGTACGACGTCGATGCTGATGCCGCCGACCCCTTCTCCACATGCATCAGCGGATGCGATATCGATGTCATCTTCCGCGCACTCACCGGTAGGCCGAATGAGGGTTGGAGGAGATAGACTAACGTCACAGTCGAGAGCAGGCGGCATCATCGGAACGGGAGCCGCCCCGGCAGGTCGACAGCGTTTGCGCCCAAGCACGGGATTTTTGCAGACAGCCGTCAACCAGAACTCGCCCTACGCATCTCTGCAGGCTGCGCTTGGGTGGGCACGACCCGGCCGATGTGCCCTTTGTGCACGGTCAGTGTCCCCTTTCGAGCCGATGCGGATTGGCCACGAACCCTCTAGCCATTGCGAATGTCGTGAACCGAAGAGGTCCATAGCGGGTACTCGTCCGCGGTGTCCTCAACGATCCGAACCAGTCTTTCCTTCTCATGGTGAGGACGAAGGTTGGTGATGGCTTTGGCCTTGTCGATGGCTTCTCCGAGACTGTCGGCAAACACCGCTTCGGAGTAGGAAGGCTTCATCGTTGCATTATCGCCATCGCCGATCTGATACGTGTAGGCTTTCACGAACCTGCTCCATGCTTCCTGATCAAGATGATCGAGCTATGCACCGATTGCGAGCAGGATCAAACCTGCCCTTTCTGCGAAGAAGTTGATGCGACGGATGAGCGGGGCGAAAGACTTGCCGACGTAGGCGTCCCAATCGGAAGGCCGTAAGCTTCCCATCAGTCGGAACAAGACCGAGCATCTCGGGGGCGGTCGATGGCCCCCGTCTCACGCCTCCGCCGACTGCCCCTCCGGCGGCGCCAGAACCCGCAACTCGCCCGTGAGGTCGCGCAGGCTCACGGTCTTGCTCATGATCCGGTCGGCGTCGCGAAGCTGCTCGCGGTCGGCTGCGGAGATGTCGCGCGCACTGAAGACGATGACCGGGATGTCGCCGCAGCCCGGCTTCTCGCGCAACGCGTGGAGGAACGCGAACCCGTCCATCACCGGCATCGTGAGATCGAGCAGGATCGCGCGCGGCGGTCCGTGCATGACGCGCTGCAGAGCCTCCTCGCCGTTGCCGGCTTCGCCCACGGTCCAGCCGCTGCGCTCCAGCACGATGCGCAGCCGCTCCCGCACGCCCGGGTCGTCGTCCACCACCAGGACCTCGCCCTCGGCTTCGCGAAGACGATCGAGGACCGATTTCAGCCGATCCCAGTCCACGGGTTTGTTGACGTGGTCGACGGCGCCGAGCGTCGTGCTCAGCATGCGCTCGTCCACGAACGTCACCATGACGACCGGAATGGCGGCGAGTTTCGGGTCGGCCTTCAGCGCGTTCAGGACCGACCAGCCGTCCATCTGCGGCATCATCACGTCGAGCAGGATGGCGCGGGGCGGGTGCCGCCGGGCGAGGTCGAGCCCCGCGGCGCCGTCGGCGGCCGTTATGGCCGTGAAGCCTTGGCGTTCGAGGAACCGGACCGTCAGGTCGCGCTGCGCTGGATCGTCATCGATCACCAGGACGGCCGCATGCTCGCCCGAAACGGGACCGTGGCGTGCCGGAGGAAGAGCCTCGTCCTGCGGGACTTCGCTCATGGCGGCGGGCAACGTGATCGTGAACGCGGTACCCTGGCCGAGGTGGCTCGTCACCGCGACATCGCCTCCGAGCAGCCGCGCGAAGGCCCGGGTGATCGCAAGGCCGAGGCCCGTGCCACCGAACTTCCGGGTGGTGGTCTCGTCGGCTTGGGTGAAGCGCTGGAACAGCCGGCTCACCTGTTCGTCCGACATGCCGATGCCCGAATCCCGGACCTCGAAGGTCAGGAGCCCGTCGGCTCCGGCACCGTGGCGTCGCGCCGCCAGTACGATGCGGCCGTTCTCCGTGAACTTCGCCGCATTGCCGATGAGGTTGAACAGGCATTGCCGGAGCTTGACGACGTCGGTCCGCATGGTGCCGAGGTCTTCGGCGAGGTCGAGCTGCAGCACGTTGTTCTTCTGCTTGACCAGCCCTTCGACCGTACCGGACACTTCGCTCATCAGTGCCGCCACGTCGACCGTCTCGGCGTAGGTGTCCATGCGGTTCGCCTCGATCTTCGAGAGGTCGAGCACGTCGTTGATGAGGCTTAAGAGATGGCGGGCGTTGGATTTGATCTTGCCGAGGTCGACGAGCAGGCCGGCCTCGCCGAGATCCTCGACCTCCTCCTCCATCATCTCGCTGTAGCCGATCACGGCCGAGAGCGGCGTCCGGAGCTCGTGACTCATATTGGCCAGGAAGGCGCTCTTCGCCCGATTGGCGGATTCGGCCGCGTCCTTGGCGGCCGAGAGTTCGAGCTCGGCGAGCTTGCGGTCGGTGATGTCGTTGTGCTGCCCGACCCATTCGCGCAGCGTGCCGCTCTCGTCACTGATGGGAACGGCCGTGACGTCCATGTGGCGAAAAACGCCGTCGGCGCGCCTCAACCGATGCTCGATGGTGTAACGCGAACCTGCGGCCAGAGCCGCGGCCCAGACCTCTGCGGTAACGGCCCGGTCCTCCGGATGGACGGCATCGATCCAGCCGAGACCCCGGTAAGCCTCGTGGTCCTGCCCTGTGAACGCAGCCCATTCGGGCTGGATCTCCTCGAAAGCGCCGTCGTGGCTCGCCGTCCACACGATGGCCGCACTGGCTTCGGTGAGCGAGCGGAACCGCTGCTCGCTCTCCTTGAGCCGGCGCTCCGAGCGTTTCCGCACCGTGACATCCGACGCCACCATGCCGGCGCCTTCGACGCGTCGGCGGCTGTCGTTGGAGCGGATCGGATAGAACGTCACCTGGTAGTCGCGCGTCTGATCGGCCCGCAAGTTGCTGCCGGCGCTGATGTCGATGTTGGGAACCGGCCGCCCGCCCTCCACGACCTGCCTCAGACGCGGTTCGAGCGCCCCGCGCATTTGCGGCAGCACGTCCCAGATGCTCATGCCGACGGCGGCGCTGAGCGCGCGGTCGCTCATCGTCGAGAGCGCACGGTTCATGTGGCGGACGTGCAGGGTCTCGTCGAGGAAACCCAGGCCCACCGGAGCATGGTCGAGGACGCCTTGGAGCAGGGCATTGGACGCCGCCTGCTCGCGGCGGTGTCGCGCCGCCAGACTCGCGATGAGAGCGAAGGCCGCCACCATGCAGGCGACCGCCAGGATCTCAAAGGGCCAAAGAACGATGCGGTCCCGCGCGAGGGTCGCCTGGATCGCCGCGGCGGCATCGACCTGCTGGTCATGAACGAAGCCGCGCAACCGGTCCATGGCAGCCTTGCCGACGCCGGTTCTGACATGGGCGATCGCCGCCTCCGGTCCTTCGGTTCGATATTGAACGATGGTTGCTGCCGCCGAGACCTTTCGGTCTTCCACCATGGCCCGCAGCCTCGGCAGGTCGACGTCGAGGCCCTGCAAGGCCTGGAACTCGGGTTCGAAATGTTGGATCGCCGCACTGTAGGGTGCCAGATAGTCGTCGTTTCCCGTCAGGATAAAACCGCGCAGTCCGGTTTCGAGGTCCTTGACCGACGACAGCAAGCGTTCGAGTTCGATGACCGTATCCTTGGCGCGATCGATCCGCTGGCTCGATTGGTGCAATGCGAACACCGACCAAAGTCCGCTGAGCAACGCCAGAGCCAGCAGGCCCCCGGCCATGAGGGCAGCGCGGCTCGATGGTCCTGGGTGTGCCTTGTCGTCCAGGGTATCGTCGGTCACGGGAACTCTCTCGATCGAGCTTGGGCCACGGGGAGGGCTCACCGAAACCCTATCATAGGGCAGGCCGCGCACCCGCGGTGATCTCGTGTCCGACCCATCTGGCCGGACCGGTCGGCCCACCGGTTTAGAGTCGGTGCACTAGGCAGACTCTCACAAGTCTGCTTACACTAAGGTTCGAAGCAGCATTGATTTTGCTTTGAAAAAGCCAAATCAATCGTGGTTTTCGCCAAGCAAGGCTGCTTAGGGCTTCGCCGAAGCCGCATTAGGGTCCGGAACCTGACGGTGATCGATCTCGACCGTAGCGGTCATGCCGGCCACGAGGCGGACGTCCGGCGGGACGCGGTCGATATGGACGCGGATGGGCACGCGCTGCGCCAGCCTGACCCAGGTGAAGATCGGATTGACGGTGGCGAGGCCGCTCTGCCCCGCGGTCGCATTACTCACCACGATCCCTCGCGCGACAGAATCGACATGCCCGTCGATCACCTGGCGATAGCCGAGAAGCCAGATGCGGGCCGGATCCCCTTCCTTGATGGGGGCGATATTGGTCTCTTCGAAATAGCCGTCGACCCAGAACGAATCCGCGTTGACCACGGACAGGCTGTTTTGCCCGGTGCTGGCGTAGTCGCCCTGTTGCAGCAGCAGGTTCGTGACCCAGCCGTTCACGGTGGCGCGGATCTCGGTCCGTTCGAGGTTGATCTTTGCCTTGTCGAGATTGGCCTGTTGCTGCTCCACCGTGGCCTGGGCCATCTTGGCCGACGACACGTATTGTTCCTTCTGCTCGGGCGTGGTGGCGAGGTCGGTCAGCTGGAGCCGGCGGGCCGCTTCGGACTGCTTGTTCTCGAAATCCGCTCGCGCCTGATCGACGGCCGCCTGGGACAGTTCGACCGCAACCTTGTAGTCGCGCGGGTCGACCTTCATCAGGAGATCGCCTTTGTGCACGAACTGGTTGTCGCGCACCGGCAGGTCCACGACACGCCCGGAGACTTCGGGCGCCATGGTGACGACGTAGACCCGCACGGTCCCGTCGCGCGTCCAGGGTGGCGCCATATAGGCCTGCCACAGAAGCCAGACCGCGAAGGCCGCGACCGCCGCCACGACGAGCGTCACGAGGACGGGCACGACGCGCGGTCCCTGCGGCCCTTTAGAATTCTGGCTCGGCGAGCCGCGATTCGCATCGGCGCTCGGCGAAAGTTCTGGCGCTCGGCGCGCTTCGCTGCCTTCGCCCTCGCGGGATGGCGCTCGCGCGCGGACGTCAGACATTCGGGCGCCCCTTCAAAGATGGAGCTTCAAGGCGCCGGCCGTCACGACGACGCCGGCCAGGACGATGAGGTAGACCGAGAGTTCGAACAGCGCCGGATGCCAGATCCATCGAAACACTCCCAGGGCCAGGGCCACCCAACGCAGGACGAGTGTGACCAGGAAGGCCACGATCATCAAGGGAACGATCGGCGCGACGTAAACTCCCAGGATATCGATCTCGACGAAACTCACGATGTCGTGCTCCCGAAATCTCCACCATGGCGTGGCATGACGTCCCGGATCACCTGGATCGCGGTTCGGATGCGCAGCGTGACCCTGTCGGTGGCCAGGGCCGCGGCGGCGCGGTCGACGCGATCGAGTCCGGCCATCATGGCGGAGCGGTCACCAGCCGCAAGGGCGCGCAGGGTCTCGTCGATGTCCTGGCCGAGACGATCCGGCCGATCGGGAAGGTTCTTGAGCCGGATGACTTGCAGGCCCACCGAAAGCGCTGCAACGAGGCGGAGACCGTAGGCGGGATCGACGGCCTCGGGCAGGGCGATGAGCCGGGCATAGACGCGGCTCTCCCAGGCTTCCGCCGAGAGCCGGCGGCGTCCGGCCGCCATCCGACGCAGGTCGCGCAGCGTGAGGCCGATCAGCCGGTCGGCCCGGATCCTCATCGGCACCGGAGGGATCACGGTCAGGGCGATGGCGCCCGCCATGCATCCGCCCACGATGCCGAGGGCGCTGTTGGCGAAGGCCACCGTGTCGAACGAGATCTGGTTGCTGGGCGCCACGAGCGGAACGAAATTCATGCTGGCCGCGACGAGGTACGGCGCCAGGGCCGGCACGGTCGAGAGCGCCGCGAGCGGGATCAGCACGGCGCTGAGGATCAGGGCGAGGCCGAGGAAACCCTCGTGGTTGGGAAGCAGGGCGAAGTTGACGACGGCGGCGAGGCAGGCCGTCAGCAGCGTGCCGAGCCCGAAGCCCAGGGCCGCCGGGCCCGATCGTTCCTGCTGGGGTGAAAGCAGCAGCACCGTGACGGCCATGAAGGTGATGGCCGTAAGGCCGCTCGGCCATTCGGTAAGGATCCAGAACAGGATGGCGGCGCCGATCGAGACGAAGACCCGGATCGCGTTGACCAGGGCCGGAAGGGCATCGGCTATGGCGACGCTCGGTCGGCGGGCGGGGTCGCGCGCCGCCGCCGGATCGTGCAGGAGCGCGACACCGTTGGCGGCGGCCGACAGACCCAGCGCGACGCGGGCCGCGGCGTCGGCGAGGAGGCGTTGCGACACGCTGTCGGTGTCGAGTTCGGCAAGGCGCCGCACCGTCGCCAGATCCCGGCGGTCGGCCGCCTCGTCCGAGCCGTCCGCCGCCGCCGAACGCCATCTTGCGGGCAGCCTCTCGGCCACACGGGCCGCCTCTTCGCGAGCCGTGTCGGGCGGCAGGCCGCGGAGGTGGCTTTCGAGGATGCGCCAGCCCGACAAGGCCGCGAACAGGCCCGACATGGCGGCCCCGAGGATGGCCTTGCGATAACGGAGTTCCGGGGCCTCGCCGATCGCCTGGTCGATCATCGGGTCGAGGCCTGCGACACGCTTGATGAGGTCGCGGCGCAGGCTCGACCCGTCCGGCATGCGGCCACCGGCGTTCTTCAGCAACTCGGTCACATGATGGCGGATCTCGCGGCCCAGGCTGTCGAGCGCCGCGACCAGCTTTCCCGGCGATCGGCCGAGGTCCGACAGACCCATGACCAGTGTGGCGCAGACGATGCCGAGCGAGATCTCGCTGGCCCGCGCGACCGCCAGGGTGAAAACCTGATCGGGCGACGAGATCGAGTCGCCCGCGATGATGGCCAGGGTGTAGCCCGACAGCATGGCCGCATAGGCCGCGAAGTTGCGCATCAGCGTGCCCGCGAAGGCGCAGCAGGCCGCCCAGAGCGCCATGCCGACCAGGAACCCGGCGCGGTTCTGGGGAAAGACACCGGTGAGGACGACCGCCATCGTGGCGCCGATCACGGTGCCGATCAGGCGGAAGAACCCCTTGCGCAGAGAGGCCCCGAGGATCGGCTGGCACACGATGGCGGCCGACGTCCCGGCCCAGGACGGGTTGTCGAGTTGGAGGAAGAAGGCCGCGAAAAGCGCCAGGCTGACGGCCGCAGACAGGCGGATGCCGTAGAGCAGCGGCGGCACCAGCGCCGCACCCCAGGCCGGGGCTCTATCGTCGGAGCGCGTCGAGGCTGCGGGGTTCGACATCGAGCTCGATCAATGTTGCAGGCGTTCGGTCTGGCTACGCCCGGAGTGTGCGGAAGGTTGCTCGAGGTCTCATACGGGCTGCGGCACCCGAAGCCTTTGTCTTGGTTTCATCATAGGTAACACCAGAATGTGGAATTGGTGGGCAGCACCGTGTTGCTGAACTTCCGCTGTCGATCGAGTTTTTCATCCGTTATCGGCAGCGTGCTCTTTCGCCAAGGAAGTTCCGCATCAATTCGATGTAGCTCCTTCAGCGTCTCGCGGCATGCTTTTGTGCTTCGACATAGGACCGCAATACGGCATTGATGCGCGTTAGGTGACCCTTACCCTCTGTTTTGACGGTCCGCTCGACGACACGGTTTCGAAAGATCTGCGCAGCGTCCGCGAAATCCTGGCGCTTCACTTCATCCCAATCGAAGACGTCATCAACGACAGATCAATACGTTTTGTATACACATGCGCCGTTGCTCCTGGTCCAGACCTCTGCTTCATGTCCCGGCCCTTCTTCATCCCTCAAGCCGGTCGACCGCGGCTTTGAACGTGGCGTCGATCCGGTCGCGTGAGACATGGCGGCCGTGCTCGACGACGAGCCGGCCCGAGGCATAGACCCGGTCGATGGGCGAGGCCGCAGCCGCGAAGATCCAGCTGTCGAGCACGGCATCGCGGCGGCGGCCGTAGAGCGCCGCCGCCGTGCCGTCGAGCACCACGATGTCGGCCCGGGCGCCGGGCGCGATGGCGGCCGCGTCCTGTCCGAGCGCCCGCGCCCCGCCGGCCGCCGCGGCATCGAAGAGTCGCCGCCCCGTGGATCCGCCGCCGGCCGGCGCCAGCCGGTTGCGGGCGCGGTCGCGCAGGCGCTGGCTGTATTCCAGCGTGCGAAGCTCCGCCGCGGCCGAGATCAGCACGTTGGAATCGCTGCCCACCCCGAAGGCGCCGCCGGCCTCGCCAAAGGCCGTGGCCGGGAAGATGCCGTCGCCGAGGTCGCTTTCGGTGATCGGGCAGAGCCCCGCCACGGCGCCCGATCGGGCCATGCGGGTGGTCTCTGCCTCCGTCATATGGGTGGCATGGATGAGGCACCACCGCGGGTCGACCTCGGCGTGTTGGAGCAGCCATTCGACGGGCCGTGCGCCGGTCGCGGCGATGCAATCCTCGACCTCGCGGACCTGCTCGGCGATGTGGATGTGGACGGGACCTTGAGGGAACGCGGCCAGCAGGGCCGTGATCTCGTGAGCCGTTGCGGCACGCAGGCTATGCGGCGCGATGCCGACGCGGCCGGCCGGCAGCGTGGAGACCGCGTGCGCCGCGCCTTCGACCAGGCGGGCGTAGAGGTCGAGCGAGGAGATGAAACGACGCTGCCCCTCCGTCGGAGCCGCGCCGCCGAAGCCGCCATGCGCGTAGAAGACCGGCAGCAGCGTGAGGCCGATCCCGGTCGCTGCCGCGGCAGCCGCGATACGCCGCCCGAGCTCGGCCGGGTCGTCGTAGGGGCGGCCATCGGGCGCGTGGTGGAGGTAGTGGAATTCGGCCACCCCGGTGAACCCGCCCTCCAGCATCTCGGCGAAGGCCAGCCCCGCGATGGCCTCGACGTCGTCCGGGGCGAGGCGCCCGCTCAAGCGGTACATGGCGTCGCGCCACGTCCAGAAATGGTCGTCGCCCGATCCGCGCCGCTCCGTGAGCCCGGCGAAGCCGCGCTGGAACGTGTGGCTGTGGAGGTTGCCGAGGCCCGGCACCGCGATGCCGCCCCGCTCGTGGAGAGAGGGATCCCGCGGGTCGGCCCCGACCTCGACCGTGGCCACGCGTTCGTCCGCGATCCCCACCGTCACGGCGTCCTGCCAGCCGTCGGGGGTCAGGGCTGAATCGAAAAAAAGCTTGTGCATGGGGTCGGGTCCGACGGAGTCTGGCGGCATGGACGGCGGTTCGGCCGAACCATCGCGGAGCATGGCGTGACCGACAAGACCCGAATGGACCGATTGTGGCGCCACGCCCGGATCGCGACGCTGGATCCGGCGCGCCCCGGATTCGGGATCATCGAGGACGGTGCTATCGCGGCGCGGGACGGCCGCATCGCCTATGTGGGTCCCGATCGCGACCTGCCGGCCGGGTGCGACGCCGACCTGGCGCTCGATTGCGGCGGCCGGCTCGTCACGCCCGGCCTCATCGATTGTCACACCCATCTCGTCTTCGGCGGCCATCGCGCCCACGAGTTCGAGATGCGGCTTCGGGGCGCCACCTACCAGGAGATCGCGCGGGCCGGCGGCGGCATCCTGTCGAGCGTCGAGGCCACGCGGGCCGCCAGCGTGGAACAGCTCGTGGCGAGCGCGCTGCCCCGCCTCGACGCGTTGCTGGCCGAAGGCGTCACGGGCATCGAGATCAAGTCGGGCTACGGGCTCGACCTCGAGAGCGAGCGCAAGATGCTGGCCGCGGCCCGGCGCCTCGCAACGCTGCGCGACGTCGCGGTGCACACGAGCTTCCTCGGCGCCCACGCGCTCCCGCCCGAGGCCGAGGGTGACCGCGACCGCTACATCGCGCTGGTCTGTGAGGAGATGCTGCCGACACTCGCAGCCGAGGGGCTCGTCGACGCCGTCGACGGCTTTTGCGAGACGATCGCGTTCTCGCCGGCGCAATGCGCCCGCGTGTTCGACACCGCGGCGAGGCTCGGCCTGCCCGTCAAGCTCCACGCCGACCAGTTGACCGACGGCGGTGGCGCCGCGTTGGCGGCCCGCTACCGTGCGCTCTCGGCCGACCATCTCGAATATACCGGGGACGCCGGGGCCGCCGCCATGGCGGCGGCAGGGTGCGTCGCGGTGGTGCTGCCCGGTGCCTACTACTTTCTTCGCGAACCCCAGGCCCCGCCGGTCGATCTGTTTCGGAAGCATGGCGTCCGAATCGCGGTCGCGACCGATTGCAACCCCGGTACGTCGCCGCTGACGTCCTTGCTCCTGGCCGGCAACATGGCCGCAACGCTGTTTCGCCTCACCGTCGACGAATGCCTGGCCGGGGTGACGCGGGAAGCCGCCCGGGCGCTTGGCACCCTCGCCGACACCGGCACGATCGAGGTCGGTAAATCCTGCGACCTCGCGCTCTGGAACGTCGAACAGCCGGCCGAGCTGTTCTACCGCATGGGCTTCAACCCGCTCCACACCCGCGTGCGGGCCGGCCGATGACGCGTGACCTTCCGTGGCTGACCGTTCAGCGTGGCGACGCGCCGCTCGTGATCAGCCTCCCGCATACCGGCCTCGAGATCCCGACCGAGATCGAAGATCGCCTCGTCTCGCCCTGGCTGGCCCGCAAGGATGCCGACTGGTGGATCGAGCGACTCTACGGTTTCGCGTCCGACCTCGGCGCCACGACCGTGCACACGGCCGTGTCCCGCACCGTGATCGACGTCAACCGCGACCCTTCCGGCATCTCGCTCTACCCCGGCCAGGCCACGACCGAACTGTGTCCTTCGACGAGCTTCGACGGCGAGCCACTCTACCGGGCCGGCGGCGCGCCCGGCGAGGACGAGATCGAACGGCGCCGTCACCTCTTCTTCGAGCCCTATCACGCGGCCTTGGCCGGCGAGGTCGCGCGGCTCCGGGCCGAGCACGGCCGCGTCGTGCTTTACGACTGCCATTCGATCCGCTCGCGCGTGCCGCGCCTCTTCGACGGCGACCTGCCGGTCTTCAACATCGGCACGAACAGCGGTGCCGCCTGCTCGCCGATCCTGACGGCGGAGATCGAAGCCATCTGCGACGCGATCCGCCTGACCCGGGTCACCGACGGGCGCTTCAAGGGTGGCTACATCACGCGCCGCTACGGCAATCCCACGGCCGATATCCATGCGGTCCAGATGGAACTCGCCTGTCGGGGCTACATGCGGGAGGAACCCGGGCCGGTCGACGAAACCTCCTGGCCCGCGCCCTACGACGAGGCTCATGCGGCGCCGCTCGGTGCCACGCTGCGCCGGGTGCTGGAAGCCGCGCTGGCCTTCGCCCGGCACGGCTCGGCCTCCGACCCGCGACCGGCCGGGCAGAGCGCTTGAAGGATCTTCCCAATCGTCCTATCGCGGCAGGGAGGCCCGATTGCGGCCACGGTCGGGAGCCACGCCATGCGCCGCCAGGACCAGATGAAGCTCGGGACCTTCGTCTACACGTTCGGCTATCACCCGGCGGGCTGGCTGCATCCCGGCAGTGACGTCGGGGGAGCGAACGATTTCAGTCACCTCCACAAGGTGGCGCAGATCTCCGAGGCGGCCAAGTTCGATTTTCTGTTCATGGCGGATTCGCCCGCAGCAGCGGTGGGCGACCCCGAGGCCCTCGCCCGGATGCCGACCAAGATGAACCGCTTCGAGCCGCTCTCGCTGCTCTCGGCCCTGGCCGTGACGACCAGGAACCTGGGGCTCGTGGGCACGGCTTCGACGAGCTACTACGAGCCTTTCAACCTTGCTCGGATCTTCGCCTCCATCGACCACCTGAGCGGGGGGCGGGCCTGCTGGAACGTCGTCACCTCGGACCACGACGAGACCGGCTATAACTTCAACCGCACCGGCCTCGACCCGCACGCCGACCGCTACGCGCGGGCCAAGGAGTTCGTCGACGTCGTGTTCGGCCTCTGGGACAGTTTCGAGGACGATGCGCTGCTGCTCGACCGCGAGCGCGGCCTCTACCACGACCCCTCGAAGCACCATGCGCTCGACCACGTCGGGCCGCATTTCCAGGTCCGGGGACCGTTGAACATCGCCCGCACGCCGCAGGGGCGGCCGGTCATCGCCCAGGCGGGCGGCTCTGACGCCGGCATCGAACTCGCGGCCGAGACGGCCGAACTCGTCTTCGGCCTGGCGTCGAACATCGACCGGAGCCGGTCGTTCTACGCGACTCTTAAGGCCCGGATGGCCAAGTTCGGGCGCGACCCGGATGCTCTCAAGGTCATGCCCGGCTTCGTGGTCAATGTCGGGCGTACCGAGGCCGAAGCCCGGGCCAAGGTGGACTTCCTGCTCGACCGGCTGCACCCCGACGTCGGGCGGCTGATGTTGTCGGAGTTCCTGGAGGCCGATCTTCGCGGCGTCCCGCTCGACGAGCCTTTCCCGATGGAACGCTTGCCCGCGGCGCCCAAGGGCTCGAGGGCCTTGTTCGAGGAGTTGGTGGCCTTCGTGAAGAAGGGCCACACGGTCGGCGAACTCATTCGACTCTATGCCGAGAAGCACACGGGCAACGGGATCACGGGCACGCCCGCCGCAATCGCCGATACGATGGAGGAGTGGTTCGAGACTCGGGCTGCCGACGGTTTCATCCTGATGTTCCCGACCCTGCCGTCGGCTCTCGAGGACTTCACGGCTCTCGTGGTCCCCGAACTGCAAAGGCGTGGGCTGTTCCGCGTCGAGTACGAGGGCCCGACGCTCCGCCACAACCTCGGCCTTGCGCGCCCGGCGCATCGGTGGGCCGGTTCGGCGACTCGCAGCCTTCCCCAAGTGGGAGACGACAAATTTCGCGGTGGATAGTGGTAATGTCGCCGGACATGCGGCGTGAATGTCGCAGCGTCGCAAGGTGACACTTCATTCAGGCGTTGATATATCGGGTTGTGTCTGAACCTTACGGATTCGTGTGACCGACGCCTTCGGTTCGAGCCTTCCAGGCCGCGTGGCGGCCGAACCCGCAGGTGCCGTCCGGCATGGCTGAGACCGAGATCGCGCGTCTTCGCCGCCGCCTCAGCGAGCTCAAAGCCGAAAATGCAAGTCTAAGGGTCGGGGCGGGCGTCACCGCCAATGCTCGGGACGCGGCCCGGATCGTCGACGAGATCGCGGGCAGCGACGGGGGTACGGACCCGTTCGCCGCGGCCGTCCGGGCGACCCGCATGCCCATGGTGATTTCGAACCCGCGGCTTCCCGACAACCCGATCGTCTTCGTCAACGACGCCTTCTGCCGTTTGTGCAACTACTCTCGCGAAGAGATCCTCGGGCGCAACTGCCGCTTCCTGCAGGGACCCGACACGGATCCCGCGACGGTGGCGAAGATCAGGGCCGCGATCGACGCTGCCGTGCCGGTGCGCACCGACATTCTCAATTACCGCAAGACCGGCGAGACGTTTTGGAACCGGCTCCTGATGGCGCCGGTCCGCGACGCAGAGGGTCGGCTGGCCTATTTCTTCGCAAGCCAGGTCGACGTCACGATCGAGCGCGAGCGGCTCGAGGGTCTCGAGATCCACAACGCCGCCCTGATGGCGGAGGTCGCCGACCGGCTGCGCACGCAGGAAGAGGCATCCGCGCGCCTGCTGTTCGCGACCGAGGCCGGCCGGCTCGGCGTCTGGGAACTCGACCTCGCGACCGAGGAACTGTCCGCCTCGCCGGTCTGCAAGGACAATTTCGGGCGACCTCGCGACGAACCCTTCACGTACCGCGATCTCGAAGCCGCGGTCCATCCGGAGGATAGAGACCGTTGGGCGGTCGCGGTCGCGACCAGCGTCGCGACGCGGGCCGATCTCGATGTCGAGTATCGCGTCGTTGCGCCCGACGGCGCGATCCGCTGGGTGCAGGTCCGAGCCCAGGTGGCCCGCGCGCCCGACGGCCGGGCGTTGCGTATGGCCGGCATCTCGCTCGACGTCACGGCGCGCAAGGTCGCGGAGACCCGGCGCGTCGCCATGGGGGAACTCAGCGACCGGATCCGCGACCTCGACGACCCTGCCGAACTCGCCGGCGCATCGGCCGAGATCCTGGGCCGTACGCTGGGCGTGAGCCGGGCCGGCTACGGGACCATCGATGCGTTGAGCGAAACCGTGTCGATCGAGCGGGACTGGACGGCACCCGGCGTCGCGCCGCTCGCCGGCGTTCTCCGGTTTCGAGACTACGGGTCCTATATCGACGACCTCAAGCGAGGCGAACTCGTCGCGATCGCCGACACGAGGGCCGATCCGAGAACGGCCGCCGCCGCCGCGGCCCTGGACGGCATCGGGTCCCGCGCCCTGCTCAATCTCCCCGTCACGGAGGTCACCGACGTCGCGTCGCTGCTCTACCTCACCGAGGCCGGGACGCGGGAGTGGACCGCCGACGAGATCGCCTTCGTCCGCGATGTCGCCGATCGGACCCAGACCGCGGTGCAACGGCGTCGGGCCGAACAGGACCTGCGCGTCCTGGCGGGTTCGCTCGAACGGCAGGTCGTGGCCCGCACGGCGGACCGCAATCGACTGTGGGAACTGTCCACCGACATCATGCTGGTGCTCCGTTTCGACGGCATCATCGCGGCCGTGAACCCGGCCTGGACCGCCATGCTGCGCTGGACCCACGAGGAGCTCGTCGGACACAGCTACGTCGAGCTCGTCCATCCCGACGACCTCGACAAGACCCTCGAAGGCGCAAAACACCTTGCCGAAGGTCTGGCTCTCCTGCGCTTCGACAACCGATGTCGGCACAAGGACGGCAGCTATCGCTGGATCGCCTGGGCGGCCGTCCCGGGCGACGGCTTCATCAACGCCGTGGGACGCGATTTCACGGCCGAGAAGGAACAGGCCGAAGCGCTCCACCACGCCGAAGAGCGGCTGAGACAAAGTCAGAAGATGGAAGCCGTGGGCCAGCTGACCGGGGGTTTGGCCCATGATTTCAACAATCTCCTGACCGGCATTTCCGGCAGCCTCGAGCTGCTGCAGCGCCGGGTCGCCCAGGGCCGCTTCAACGAACTCGAACGTTATGTCGTCGCGACGCAGGGCGCCGCCAAGCGGGCTGCAGCCCTCACCCATAGGCTGCTGGCCTTCTCGCGGCGCCAGACGCTCGACCCCAAGCCCATCGACATCAACCGCTTGGCGCTCGACATGGTCGACATGGTGCGGCGGACCGTCGGGCCGGAGATCACGGTCGAGGTGGTCGGCATGGTCGGGCTTTGGACCGCCCTCGTCGACCCCAACCAGCTCGAAAACGCCCTCCTGAATCTCTGTATCAATGCGCGTGACGCGATGCCGGGAGGTGGCCTCCTCACCATCGAGACCGGCAATCGCTGGATGGATGACCGCGTGGCCCGCGACCGTGACCTGCCGTCCGGGCAATATCTCTCGCTTTGCGTCAGCGACACCGGGACCGGCATGAGCCCCGCCGTGATGGCGCG
This sequence comes from uncultured Lichenihabitans sp., assembly GCA_964245215.1. Classification (GTDB taxonomy): domain Bacteria; phylum Pseudomonadota; class Alphaproteobacteria; order Rhizobiales; family Beijerinckiaceae; genus Lichenihabitans. The sequence goes on along the minus strand of CAXTME010000016.1, from coordinate 3,001 downwards.
GGCCTTCGATCCGTTCTTCACCACGAAGCCTCTCGGACAGGGGACCGGGCTCGGCCTCTCGATGATCTATGGTTTCGCGCGGCAATCGGGCGGACAGGTCCGCATCCATTCGAAGCTCGGCCAGGGGTCCACGGTCTGCATTTTCCTACCGCGCCACTATGGCGATGCGGTCGACCAGGAGAACGAGCCGCAGCTCGAGGCGGGCGACCCCCCACGGGCCGAGCAGGGCGAGACGGTGCTCGTCGTCGACGACGAGCCGACCGTCAGGATGCTCGTGGCCGACGTGCTCTCCGATCTCGGCTACACGGCGGTCGAGGCGGCCGACGGGGCGGCCGGGCTGAAGGTCCTGCGATCCGAGACACGGATCGATCTCCTGATCACCGATGTCGGTCTGCCCGGCGGCATGAACGGTCGTCAGGTGGCGGACGCGGCGCGTGACCTCCGCCCGGGGCTCAAGGTCCTGTTCATCACCGGCTACGCCGAAAACGCGGTTCTCGGGAGCGGCCACGTCGATCCGGGAATGCAGGTGCTGACCAAGCCCTTCGCCATGGACACGCTGGCCAACCGCATCCGGGAGCTGATCGGCGTAGCGTGAACGTGACGCCCGCGCGGTCGACCGTACAGGATCACTCGGCGGCGGCGTGCTTTTCGGATGACGCAGGTGCGGCGTTCGGGGCACTCGCCATCAGGCTGTCGATCCGGTCGCGCTCGTGCTTGAAATCGGCCAGGGCCTTGCCGTCCATTTCGCGGGTGCGGGCCAGCTTTACCCGCATCGGGTCGACGAAATGGCCGTTGACGATCACCTCGTAGTGAAGGTGAGGACCGGTCGCGAGGCCCGTCTGCCCGAGGTAGCCCACGACTTGCCCCTGCCGCACGCGCACGCCATCGGCGATCCCACGGGCGAAGCCCGTCATGTGGGAGTAGGTCGTGATGTAGCCGTTCGCGTGCTGGATCTCGACATGATTGCCGTAGCTCGACGAGCGCTCCGCCTTGAGCACGGTGCCGGTGCCCGCCGCCAGGATCGGCGTACCGATCGGGGCCGCCCAGTCTACGCCCGTATGGGGACGGGAATAGCCCAGGATGGGGTGGAACCGAAGCCCGAACCCGGAGGTCATCTGGGCATTAGGGACCGGGCTGCGCATCAGGAATTTACGGACCGAACGGCCATTCTCGTCGTAATAGTCGACGGCATTGTCATCGGTGGTGAGAAACCGGTAGTAGCGGTAGACCTCGTTGCGGACCGTGATCGAGGCGAACAGCAGGTCGGGGTGGCCGCCTTCTTCGTCGCCGCCGCTGTAGAAGGCATCGAAACTGTCGCCGCCCGCCACCGAGCGCTGAAAATCGACATCGTTCCCGAACACGCGGACGAGCGTGTCGATGATGGGCTTCGGAATGTCCTGCTTGAGCGCCGTCTCGTAAAGGCTGTCGTAGAGCCGAAACCCGGCGTCCTCGGGCGCCGCATTGGCTTGATGGGCCGGAGCCGTCGGTGCCGCATTGGCGACCTTCACGTAATCGCCGGTGTCGGCCAGCGCGATCGTGGTCTCGAGGTTCTCGTCCGCGTAGACGGAGACGCGGGCGATCTGGCGCGGGCGGCTGTCGTCGAGCCGCGAGAAGAACAGCCGGATGCGGCGCCCCTCGGCCACGGGCGGTTCGCCGTGTTTCGGCGCGAAGGCGGCGAGGATCGAGCGGATCTGGTTGTGGGTGGCGCCGTTGGCTTTCAGCACGTCGTCGATCACGTCGCCGTGCCGGAACACCACGAGTCGTTCCGCCGAATCCTTGTCGCGGCCGCCGTCCGACCGGGGCACGACCGTGACGTTCTCGGGCACCATCCGCACTTCGATCGAGGAGAACGGCGCCGCCTGGAATGCGGGATCCGCGAATCCGAGCCCCGCTGCCGGCAGGATCCCGGCGCGGCTCGTGCGCATCAGCAGCATCTGGGGCGGCAGGGCGATCCGGTTGGCATTGGCGAGCGTGCGGCTGTATTCGCCGACCTGCGCCTGGATTTCGTCGGTCGAGAGAAAGCCGCCGAACCGGGACGGGTCGACGGTGGAGAGATCGCGGGTCGTGAAGGACACGTCCGAATCTTCGAGCGCGGGGCCGGGATCAGGAGGCGGCGCCTCTGCCGGGTTGCCGTCCTGCGCGAGCAGTTTCAACGGATTGAACTCCGGCACCTCGTCTTCCTGGCCGGTCGGCGCCAGCGCCAGCGTGGTGGCCACATGGGTGAAATCGCGGATCCGGATGATCTGTTTGTCGCCGGCCTTGACGGTGGTGGGCGCCTTGAAGCTCTGCTTTTCGGCCAGGATGTCGGCCGTCTTGATCAGCCGGTCGCCTTTCACGAGGTCGGTTTCGCCGGCCTTGGCGCTCCGGGTGGGCGAGACGAGTTCGGGCGCCTGGGCGAGGTTCGACTGACCGTTCAGTGCCGCATAGATGGTGGTGCCGATGAGGCCCGAACCGGCCACGCCCGTGAGCACCACGGCCGACAACCAGCGGAGCGAGACGGCGCGGCGGTCTTGTACGAGGGGACGACGGCCGATGACGTCGATCGGGGGCTCGACGCCGACATCGATTGAGCCGAGCCCGGCATGTCGATGATCCGCATTGGCGATACCCCCCAAAAGCACGATCCTCCCTTGTCGCCGGTGCCGCAGGTCCGGCCTGCACGTCCGACACAGCCTATCTTTCATGGCTCCAATGTGGCGTCTACCTCCCGTCGCGCGAATCCTCCCTTGCGGAACGGTGCGGCGTCGGCACGGACTGCGGTGCCCCCCAATCGTAGAATTGCCTGAGCCGGGTCGGCGGAAAGCAAGCATCTGCGCCGCAGCGCTCCCGATCATGGCGGCCCAAGCCGTATTTTGGTCTGCTGCTGTCGGTCAGCGCGGCAGCGTTGTCCTTCATCGATCGCGCAGGTCGTTCGAGCGTCAGGACGCTCAATCCGGCCAAGCGAGCAATGTATCGGGACTTTGCGCTTTTCCGGTCTCGGCGAAGCGGGCGGCGTTGGAAC
>CAXTME010000015.1:0-59511 GCA_964245215.1 uncultured Lichenihabitans sp. | reverse complement strand
ACCCCCGACACGCGGATTATGATTCCGCTGCTCTAACCAGCTGAGCTACCCCGCCCCGCGTGTCTTGCGACGGCGCCGGGTATAGTTTGCGCCCGAGCTGACTGTCAACCTCAGGCGCGGCACTTCCGCTTTTGAACGGATCGACGTGGGACGCCTCTCCCTCCATTTACAAAAAAAGCCGGTTCGCGTGTGCGAACCGGCCCCGAAATCGAGCAATCCGCTTTTAGCGCTTCATGGCATCGTCGGCTGCATCGGCGACCTTGTTGGCAGTGTCCTTCACTGCGCCCTTGGCATCGCCGACGGCCTTTTGTGCTGCACCCTTGGCTTCCTGGGCAGCGCCTTCGGCCTCAAGCCGATCCGAACCTGTCGCGCTGCCTACGCCCTGCTTGACCTTGCCAGCAGCCTGATTGGCGATGCCCGAAGCCTTGTCGGTAAGTTCGCTCATTGTCATCATCTCCGTAGACTGTGCCGCTCAGGCCCAGGTGGTGATAGAACGTCGCACCGACGCCGTTGTTCCGACGCTTCTGCGCGCGGACGCACAACGATCGATCGAAGAAGGCGCGCAGGCGGTCCGATGGTTAGCGTTTCCACGATGCCGCCTTGCGACTACATTGCGCCGGCTTCGATCGGCACGGCGCGCGGTGCAGCGGAAGGAAGGACGTGGTTGCATGAACAAGGCTGTGATCGGCGCCGCAGTGGCGATGGCCCTCTTGGCCGGCGGATGCGAGTCGAGCAAGAACCTCTATGATCCCGACAAGCCGCTCGACAAGATGAGCAAGGAGGAGTGGTGCTCCTTCTACACTTACTATCTCACCAATCCTCAGATCTCGGCTGAGACGCGCCAGAGCGCCACCGCTCAGATGCGGGCCCGCGGCTGCGCCAAGGTCTCCTGAGACGAGCGGCAACGGCCCGGATGGGCCGTGGAGAGCAAGCCCCTGCCGTCTTCCATGTTGCCCTGGGGGTCTCGCCACCGTAACTCTGCGCGACAATCGAAATCGACCGAGAGTCGCAGGGGAGGCAGTCGATGGGCCAGGATCTTTCGGGCAAGGTCGTTCTCGTCACGGGCGCAAGTTCGGGCATTGGCCGTGCCCTGGCCACAGTTCTAGCGGCCGAGAAAACGAAGCTGGCACTCGTCGGCCGATCCGAGGAGCGTCTACAGGCCGTCGCTGACGGCCTCGATGCCGGGGACACGCTCGTCGTCCCGGCCGACCTCGCGCGACCCAGCGAAGTCGAGCGCGTCGTCTTCGAGACATTGGCGCGATTCGGACGGATCGATGTCCTCCTGGCCAACGCCGGCCTCTATATCCCGGGCAACGTCGTCGAGGGGGATGCCGACGCCTGGGACACGCTGCTGTCGGTGAACGTCAACAGTGTCTTTCGCATGGTACGGGCCGTGCTGCCCCAGATGCTCGACCACGAGGCCGGCGACATCATCGTCACGAGTTCCGTCTCCGGCCATCAGGCCATTCAATGGGAGCCCGTCTATTCGGCCTCGAAACACGCCGTGCAATCCTTCGTGCACGGCCTCCGGCGGCAGGTGTCGGCGAAGAACGTGCGGGTCGGCTCCGTGGCGCCCGGCATGGTGCTGAACGAACTCTGGGGATTCAGCGATCCGGCCGCTATCGAGGCGGGGATCGCCAAACGCGAAGGCCTCAGGTCCGAAGACGTCGCGGAAGCCGTGCTGTTCATGCTGACCCGGCCGGCCAACGTCACCATCCGCGACCTCGTCATCCTGCCGCAGAACCAGGATATCTGACGCCGTGGAGATCTTCGATTACGTCATCGTCGGCGGGGGAGCGGCCGGCTGCGTGCTGGCCCGTCGGCTGAGCGAAGACCCGGGGATCCGCGTCGCACTGGTCGAAGCCGGCCCTGACCGCAATGCCCGCAGAACGATCGTCAAGATGCCGCTCGCCATGGTCACCTTCATGGCTCCGGCCCTGGCCTTCCTGGGTGGTCCAAAATTCGTGTCCTGGTTCGAGAGCGAACCGGAGCCGGGCCTGCAGGGCCGCACCATCGCCTTGCCGCGCGGGCGAGGCACCGGGGGCAGCACCAACATCAACGGCCAGATCTATATGCGAGGCCAGCGCGAGGACTTCGACCATTGGCGCGACCTCGGCAATGTCGGCTGGGGCTTCGACGACCTGCTCCCCTATTTCCGGAAGATCGAGCGCTTCGAACTTCTGGCCGATCCGAAATCGGGGCGGCACATCCGGTTCGGCGGCAAGCCGCTCGCATCGCAGATCGATGCACGCTTCCACGGCACCGGGGGGCCGCTCAATGTCGCACCTTTGCGCAGCGTCAACCCGATGTTCGACGTTTACCTCGAGGCCGCTCAGCAAGCCGGCTATTCTCTGAATCCGGATTTCAACGGCCGCCGCCAGAGCGGCATCGGCACCTATATGTTCACGCAGCGCAACGGCGAGCGGCAGACCGCGGAGGGGGCCTATCTCGATCCCGTCCGCCATCGGCCGAACCTCACCGTCCTCAGCGACCGGCCCGTCACCCGCCTCGTCATGGAGGGCAGGCGCGCGACCGGGGTCGCTTGGCGGAACCAGGAAGGCGAGGGCGAGATCCGCGGCCGCGAGACCATCCTGTCGGCGGGATCCTTCGTGTCGCCGCAGTTGCTGATGCTGTCGGGGATCGGCGCTGCGCGAGAGCTCGCGCGACATGGGATCCCGCTCGTGCACGACCTGCCCGGCGTTGGCGAAAACCTGCAGGATCATCTCGACGTCACGCTCGAATACCGGGCCAAGACGACGGCGCCTTACGGCCTCTCCTGGAAGGCTTTGCCGCGCAACGCCCTGCACGTGCTCGACTGGTTCGCGAGGCGCCGGGGCCTCTTCGCCTCGACGACGGCCGAGGGCGGCGGCTTTGTCTCGACGATCCCCGGCTCCGAGCGTCCCGACATCCAGCTCTTCTTCTGCACCGCGATCGGCAATACGCAGAACGCCGAGGGCTTCGCGGGTCACGGCTTCCTGATGCACGTCTGTCAGCTCAGACCCGGCAGCGTCGGCCGTTTGAGCCTCAAGAGCGCCGATCCGAACGACAAGCCGTCGATCCTGTTCAACTTCTTCCGCGGCGCCAGCACCATGGACGCGCTGCGGGACGGCATCCGCATCGCCCGCCGCATCGTGGCCCAGCGCGCCTTTGCGCCGCACGTCGATCGCGAGGTCTCGCCCGGTCCGGACGCCGAAAGCGACGGCGCGCTCGACGCCTTTATCCGGCAGACCGTCGGCACGCTCTTCCATCCCGTCGGGACCTGCAGCATGGGCATCGGTTCCGATGCCGTCGTCGATCCGGCTTCGCTCAGGGTGCATGGCATCGAAGGCCTGCGGGTGGTCGACGCATCCATCATGCCGGCCCTGGTCTCGGCCAACACCGTCGCGGCGACTTATTGCTTGGCTGAAAAAGCTGCGGACCTCATCCGCACGAGCCGCAATGCTTCTACGAAGGTCGCCCCCGAGACGCAGAGGGCCTCCGCTTGAGCGAGAAGGCGATCGGACGTCAGATCATGGCAGGACGATCTGCGTTCGGTGACGGCGCTCGGAAACCTTGGAGCGGGTAGAGGGAATCGAACCCTCGTCATCAGCTTGGAAGGCTGTTGCTCTACCATTGAGCTACACCCGCGGAACGCGACGCGTCCGACACTATCAGCGACCGGGATTCGACACCAGTTCCGAGGTGTCGAGCCCATCGAGACGAACGTCGGTGGTGGAGGAGGTAGGACTCGAACCTACGAAGGCTTAGCCAGCGGATTTACAGTCCGCCCCCTTTGCCACTCGGGACACTCCTCCGTCCCTTCCGTCTGCACGACAAGACCAGTGCCGCCGGAGGCCGCGCTTATGACTGCGCCGAGGCGGTGTTGTCAACCCGCCCGGGGTCGCGACAGGCGACGCTCGGCCGCCACGCGGGCGGCACTTCGCCGATCCTCGTCAGGCCGTCGCGGCGCCGGTCTCCTTGCTTTCCGCACGATGCTGGGCCGGTCCGAAATCGCGGCTGAGGTTATGCGCCGTATTGATCAATGCCACATGCGTGAACGCCTGCGGAAAGTTGCCGACCTGCCGCTGGGCGCGGGCGTCCCATTCCTCGCTGAGAAGGCCGACGTCGTTGCTGAGCGATACGAGCCGTTCGAACAGTGCCTTGGCCTCGTCCATGCGTCCCATCAGGACGTAATTGTCGGCGAGCCAGAAGGAACACGGCAGGAAGGCGCCTTCGTGCCCGCCCGCGAGGCCATCAACATTGCCGGCCTCGTTATAGCGCTTCACGAAGCCGTCCTCGATCAGGGTGTCCTCGATCGCCTTGACGGTGCCGATCACGCGCGGATCGTCGGCCGGAAGGAAGCCGACCATCGCGATCGAGAGCAGGCTCGCATCGAGCTCCTTCGCGCCGTAATACTGGGTGAAGGAGTTCATCTCGACATCGAACCCCTTGGAGCAGACCTCGCGGTGAACCTGCTCGCGGGCGGCCCGCCATCGGTCGGCCGGCCCTTCTAGACCGAATTCCTCGATGGAGCGGAGCGCACGGTCGAAGGCAGCCCAGACCATGACCTTGGAGGCCACGAACTGCCGGCGTCCGCCGCGCACCTCCCAGATCCCCTCGTCGGGCTGCTGCCAAATGGTTTCGAGATGTTCGACGAGCGCGCGCTCGAGCTTCCAGCCGTTCTCGTCGGGCGCGAGACCGAGCCGGCGGGCCTGATACATGGCGTCCAGCACTTCGCCGTAGACGTCGAGCTGGAGCTGATCGGACGCGGCATTGCCGATGCGCACCGGCGTCGACTTCTCGTAGCCCTCGAGCCAGGGCAGTTCGTACTCCTCGAGGCGGCGCTCGCCCGCGATGCCGTACATGATCTGCATCTGGTCGGGCGACCCTGCGATGGCGCGGATCAGCCAGTCGCGCCAGGCGCTCGCCTCTTCGAGGAAGCCCGAGGTCAGGAGGGCATAGAGGGTCAGGGTGGCGTCACGCAACCAACAGTAGCGATAATCCCAGTTGCGGGGACCGCCGAGTTGCTCCGGCAGCGACGTCGTGGGCGCCGCCACGATGCCGCCGGTCTCGAAATGCGTCAGGGCCTTCAGCGTGATCAGCGAGCGCAGCACCGTCGCGGCCCAATCGCCCGCCGTCTCGATCCGGTGCGACTTGACCCATTTCTGCCAATCCTCGGTCACGAGTTCGATGATCTGAGCCGCGTCGACGGTTTGTGGGACCGGTTGGTACGAGGGTGACCAGGTCAGCGTGAAGGGCGTTTCGACCCCTTCCTCGGCCGTGAACTCCCCGACCGTCCTCATGTTCTCGCCGCGCAGTTCGATCGGGGTGGCCAGCGTGAAGCGGTCCGGGCCTGCCACGGCCGCGATGCGGTCGTCGGCCAGCCGGCTCACCCACGGCACGATGGCGCCGTAACCGGGCCGAAGCACGATCTCCATCTTCATGGGAACCGTCCCCGACTCTGCCCGGACCAGGCGGACGAGGTCGCCGTGACCTTCACGACGCCCCATGGCGTCGATGAGCAGCACGGTTCCGTCCGCGGTGTCGAAGCGGGTTTCCAGGACCAGCGTCCCCTCGCGGTAGCGTCTCGAGACGGCGATGACCGGTACGGCCGGCGCGATCTGCCAGTGCCCGTTCTCGGCCGTTCCCAGGAGGGCCGCGAAGACCGCCGCCGAATCGAAGCGAGGCAGCCCCATCCAGTCGATGGAGCCGTCCCGCCCCACGAGGGCAGCGCTCTCGCAATTTCCGATCAGTGCGTAGTCTTCGATCCTCAGGGCCATGGTGGTTACCGTCCGGGGTCAAGCGCGATAGTGACGTACGCGGGCGGAGTCGTGCCGGCGTGTGTCGGCTGTTGCTAGACACACTTCAACTCGAAAAAGCGAGCACGTTCACTGCAGACGTGCAAACGTCCCTGTCGGCCCGACGTGCCCTAAGGCAGCCGAGACAGGCGCTCCGTCAGGAGGTCGTAGAAGCCGACCGCGTCGACGTCTCGGAGGTAGTTGACGTTGGCCTCCCGTTTCGTGACGCGCCAGTAGTCCGCGACCGTCATGCCGAGCGTCAGCGCACTTGTGGTTTCGACCGCGACGTTGATGTGACGACCGGTGTAGAGTTCGGGTTCCAGAAGCCATGCGATGACGTTGGGGTCGTGCAGCGGCGCGCCGATGCCGCCGTATTTCGCGACGTCGAACCGCTCCGAAAAGCCGAGAAGCCCCGCCACCACGGCTCCGGCCTTGTTGCCGAGCCCGCGGATTTTGGCGAGCCGTTCCGGCGTCGCCAGCGCGCGATGCGTCACGTCGAGCGGCAACATGGTCACCGGCACACCGCTCTGCAGCACGACGGCGGCAGCCTCGGGGTCGACGTAGACGTTGAACTCGGCCGCGGGCGTGATGTTGCCGACCTCGAAATAAGCGCCCCCCATCATGACGATCTCGCGGATGCGCGGGGCGATCTCCGGCGCCCGGTTGAGCGCCATGGCGACATCGGTCAGCGGTCCCAGCGTGCAAAGCGTGATCTCGCCGGGAGTGGACGCGAGAAGGGTTTCGACCATGAAGTCGACGCCATATTGGGGATGAAGCGGCATCGACGGTTCAGGCAGATCCGCACCGTCGAGACCCGTCTTGCCGTGGACATGTTCGGCCGTGACGAGCCGGCGCGTCAGCGGGCGCACGGCACCCGCATGGACCGGGATGTCGGTCCGGTCCGCCAGTTCCACGATGCGGCGCGCATTGCCCTCGGTCAGGCTCAGCGGCACGTTACCCGCCACCGCCACGATGCCGAGCACGTCGAGCTCGGGTGATGCGAGGGCCAGGAGGATCGCGACGGCATCGTCCTGGCCGGGGTCGGTGTCGATGATGATCTTGCGCGCCATATGGTCTCGGCTCCGGCGATGGTCTATCCGTATCGGCCGCCGCACGAGCCATGCTCAAGGCCACGACACGCAGCGGGTCCGTTGAGCGGCGCCCGACGGAAGGGACGTATGAACATAACGCAAAAGCTCGCACGGGGCAGCGTTGCGGTGAGCGTCGTCGTGCTTGGTGTGAAGTTCTACGCCTACCAATTGACGGGGAGCGTCGCGCTGCTCTCCGACGCCCTCGAAAGCATCATCAATCTCGCGACCGCGCTCACGGCCGTCTGGGCGCTTCACGTAGCGCTGCAGCCGGCCGACGCCCGCCACCCCTACGGCCACAGCAAAGCGGAATACCTCTCGGCCGTCCTGGAAGGCGTGCTCATCGTCGGGGCCGCGATCGCGATCCTGCGCGAAGCCTCGGAGGCCTATCTCCATCCGGGGCCGCTCCAGACGCCGGTGCTCGGCCTCGGGGTCAGCGCGATCGGCAGCGTGCTCAACGCCGGCTGGGCCTTCGTGCTTCGGCGCGAGGGGCGTCGCGCCCGCTCGCCCGCCCTCATGGCCGACGGTCGCCACTTGCAGACCGACGTCGTGACGTCGATCGGCGTGATCGTCGGCGTGTCGCTGGTGTTCCTCACCGGCAAACAGGCGATCGATCCCATTGTCGCGGCTCTGGTGGCGCTGCACGTTCTGTGGAACGGTTGGCAGCTGATGCTCGAGAGCGTCAACGGCCTGCTCGACGAAGCCCTTCCGGACGACGCCTTGTCGCGCCTTCGCACCCTCATAGCGGCCAATGCACAGGGTGCGATCGAGGCCCACGATCTCAAGACGCGCTGCGCCGGAAAGCTCACCTTCATCGAGTTCCATCTCGTCGTGTCGGGCGACATGACGGTGACGCAGGCGCATGATATCTGCGATCATCTCGAACGCGTGCTCAAGGACGAAGTGGCCGATGCCTCCGTGTCGATCCATGTCGAGCCGGAGGACAAGCGTCAGCACCAGGGGATCGTGGTTCTCTGATCGCGTCGTTCGGGCGTCAGCCGGAGTGCCGACATGACCGACACCGTCGTCACGCTGAACGAGCGCCACGCGCGCAAGATGGCTCGCATGAACCAGGCGTTCATCGAGATCGACATTGTTTCGAGAACGAGATGCTGCCCGACGTTAGGGCCTTCACTTACGCTTCGCCCCAGTTGTTGGCGCGTGCCCGGGAATAAGGGGATCGTTCTCTCGTGATGGCGATGTTGTGGAACGACGTCGAGCGAGACCTGGCGTCGTCGCAATGGCATTCAGCCTGGCGGTCGATGTGTGCGATGAGCTCCAGGACGTGATGCCGAACGGGGATCAATACGTCAGGACCATGGGATTCCTGCATGCGATGCAGTCCGGCTACACATCCTTCGAAGCCGGCATGAAGCGCCTGTTGGCTCTGCTCGAGTAATCTTTTCCGACGGGCTCGGAATGGCACCAGGCCCTGCTCCGCAGACTCGAGGAACCTGCGCCGGGGCCCCGCCCGGCCTTCGTCGACGAACCGGAACTTAAACGCGCGCTGCGCGGGCTACTCGCCTTCCGGCACGTCGCGGCTCACGTCTATGACGAATTCGATGCGGACCGGGCGGTTTTGGCGGTACAGGATGCCCGCGTGTTTCTCGTCGGGATCGGCCCGGCACTGGCGCGCTTTCGCGCGATCGTCGACCCGGATTAGCTCTGCGCGGCCGTGATCATGGCCTGGGCCTCCGGCGAGGCCCAATCGGCCGGCCCGGCGATGCGGCCCAGTTCGCAGCCATGCTTGTCGATCAGCAGGGTCGTGGGCAGGCCCAGGAGTTCCCCCTGCCCTTTCAGCACCTGAAGCACGTCGGCGCTCGGGTCGGCATAGAAGGCGAGCTTGTCGATCGCATTGTCCTTCAGGAAGGCCTGCGGGCGGTCGAGCCGAGCCGTATCGACGTTGACCGCCACGACCTCGAAAGCCGGCCCGCCGAGCTTCGTCTGGAGGGCGTTCAGCGCCGGCATTTCCTTGCGGCATGGCACGCACCACGTGGCCCAGAGATTGACCAGCACTGTCCGGCCCTTCAGGGCCGCCAGCGTGGTCGGCCTTCCGTCGGGGCCGTTGAAGGTGAGCTCGGGGGCGGGCCGGGCCGGGTGGTCGAGCCCGAAACCCGCCACCTCGCCGTGGATCAGCGGATCGAGCCTCGCGGTCGCGGCTTCCGCGGCCGGGCAGCTCGCCGCGCCTTCCTTGCCGAAGCCGCCTATCCCGTATAGGACCGCCGCAATTCCGACGAGCAGGACCGAGCCCAGCATCGCAGGGCGGCGCCACGGGTTGCGGCGCGGCGAAGAGCCGGGTCGGACAGGTTCGGTTTCAGCCATTCACATCAGTCCGAGGCTTCGATGAGCAATGCAATGTGGGGTGGGCGGTTCACGAGCAGCCCCGACAGCATCATGGAAGAGATCAACGCCTCGATCGGCTTCGACCAACGCCTGGCCGCGCAGGACATCGCCGGATCGAAAGCGCACGCCGCCATGCTGGCGAAGACCGGCATCATCACGGCCGAGGACGCATCATCCATCCAGGACGGTCTAGACCGGATCGGGGGCGAAATCGAGGCCGGTACCTTCACCTTCTCGCGGGCGCTCGAAGACATCCATATGAACATCGAGTCGAGGCTCTCGACCCTGATCGGCGACGCGGCCGGGCGGCTCCACACGGCGCGCTCGCGCAACGATCAGGTCGCGCTCGACTTTCGACTCTGGATCCGGGAAACGCTCGGCGCGCTGGACCATGCCCTTCGCGACCTGCAGGTCGCGCTGACCGAGAAAGCGTTCTCCCACGCCGATGCCGTCATGCCGGGCTTCACGCACCTGCAATCCGCCCAGCCGGTCACGCTGGGCCATCACCTGATGGCCTATGTCGAGATGATCGGACGCGATCGCGGGCGCTTTGCGGACGCGCGCCGCCGCATGAACGAATCGCCGCTCGGGGCTGCTGCGCTGGCCGGCACGTCGTTCCCGATCGACCGTCAGGCCGTCGCCGCCGCGCTCGGCTTCGAGCGGCCGACCGCCAATTCCCTCGACAGCGTGTCGGATCGCGATTTCGCTTTGGAGACGCTCTCGGCCGCGGCGATCTGCGCCGTTCACCTGTCGCGGTTCGCCGAGGAGATCGTGCTCTGGGCGACCCCGCAGTTCGGCTTCGCGGCCCTTTCGGACAAGTTCTCGACCGGTTCCTCCATCATGCCGCAGAAGCGCAACCCGGATGCGGCGGAACTCGTGCGCGGCAAGACGGGCCGCGTCATCGGCGCCCTCGTGGGATTGTTGACCGTGATGAAGGGCCTGCCCCTCGCCTATTCCAAGGACATGCAGGAAGACAAGGAAGGCACGTTCGATGCCCTCGATGCGCTGGCGCTGACGATCCCCGCGATGGCCGGCATGGTGCGCGACCTCAAGCCCGACCTCGGCCGCATGAGGGCCGCGGCCGGCTCCGGATACAGCACCGCGACCGATCTCGCCGATTGGTTGGTTCAGGAACTCGGGATGCCGTTCCGGCAGGCTCACCACGTCACCGGTCGCATCGTGGCCCTGGCGGCGGAGCGCGGTTCGACGCTGGAGGACCTGCCTCTCGACGTTCTGCAAAGTGTCGAGCCGCGGATCACGCAGGCGGTCACCGGCGTGCTCGGGGTCGATAATTCAGTGAAGAGTCGCACCAGCTACGGCGGCACCGCGCCCGCCAATGTACGGCGCCAAGCCGAAGCCTGGCTGAAACGTCTCATGGCGGACACCGCCACCGGCTAGACTAGGTGCTCGACCGGACCCGTCTCGTCACACGTCTGGCGCAGTGCGTGCTTCGACGGCTTCCGCGCTGTCGGCAAGCCGGGTCAGGAACCAGCGTCCCGCCGGTCCCGGGGGCGCATCGGTCCGATGCACGGCATAGATCTGGTATTGGTCGGGTGTCCGCCCCTCGATGTCGAGCTCTACCAGCCGGCCGCTCGCGAGGTCGTCCTTGATCAGGGCTTCGGGCATGCCGCCCCAACCGACGCCGGCCCTCAAGAGTTCGTGCTTGGCCCCGAGATCGCCGAGCCGCCAGGTCTCGGTGCTCAGCACGTTGAAATCCTTGCCCTGCGTCAGATCCGAGCGATCCGTCAGCACGAGCTGGATATGGGCTCGGGCCTCGGCGACCGGCACCTTGCCGGGCCAGGCCGCCAAAGGATGGCTAGGCGCCGCGACCGAAAGCATCCTGATGCTGCCGAGAGGCTTCTGGTCGAGGTCGTCCATCGACCGCGCCACGGCAGCACTGGCGCCGATCGCGCAGGTCCGGTCGAGCACGAGTCGGGCGACGGCACCCAAGGCCTCGACGTAAAGTCTCAGATTGACGGTCGGAAAGGCGGTCCGGAACGCCACCAGCGTCGAGACGAGGCGCGCGGTCGGCAGCATGACGTCGATCGCCACCGCGAGTTCGGGTTCGAGCCCGGCCAAAAGACCCGTGGCCTTGGCGCGCAGCCCATCGATGCCATGCGCCACCTTACGGGCTTCGGACAGCAGGGTCTTTCCCGCCTCGGTCAGCGTGGGCTTGCGGCTGCCTCGGTCGAAGAGCATGAGGCCGCCGAGGTGCCGCTCCAGGTTGGCGATGGTGTAGCTCACGACCGATTGCCGGCGGTTGAGCCGGCGTGCCGCGGCCGAGAAACTTCCAGCATCCACGACGGCCAGAAAGACGCGCAGTTGATCGAGGGAGGGCGAGCCGAGGGCGGGCATGACGACGGCGCTAGAGCATGATGCCAAAAAGTCGGCACGGCTTTCTGGGAGACATCATGCTCTATCTGAACCCGACGGCAGAAGACATTGACCCGTTTCCACGCGCTTCATCCTGAACCGGCCGCGGGACGCGGTCGTGCCGAAAGCCTGTCCTGAGCTTGTCGAGGGATGCTCCAGGGCCTCGCTGCCGGCCCTGCGTGCTTCGACACGGCCCTGCGGGCCGCTCGCCGACGGCTTCTGCAAACCGCATCGCGCGCTGGAGCCCCAGGCCGGCTTCGCTCAGCAAGAGGGTGGGTGAGAATCTGCAGCCTCTGGTAAGATTGCAATGGGTCATGGCCCTGAGATCGGTTCGATCTCAAGGCGCCTTGATGCGGCCGAAGGCGCTCGGCCCGGCGAAGCGGGCTTCGCACGAAAGCTTAAAGCTTTCCAGACGGAAGATTGCTATGCAGCCCGCGGGGTCGGGGCTTACCGTCACGCCCGCGATCGGGACGCGACGGGCTTCGGACCGCCTCCGGCCCTGGTAAACATGCGCTCGCGATGTCTGGAGATCGGTCTTGGTGCGTTTCCGCAGTCGCAAACCGTTGAAGGCCGCCGTGGTGCTCCTCGTCCTGGCGGCGGCACTCGGCGGATGTGGACGGCGCGGGCGGCTCGAGCCGCCGCCCGATCCGAATGCGCCGCCCCCGTCCGAATCATCGGACGTCTCGAAGGCCGGTTTCCACAAGAAGCCGGTCAGGCCACCGATTCGGCCGCCCAACACACCCTTCATCCTCGACCCTTTGCTTCAGTAAGACCGAACGTGCAGCCCTTCTCCTATGTCGACGGCGTTCTCCGGACCGAATCCACGGATCTGCGTCGCATTGCGGCCGAGATCGCCACGCCCTTCTATTGCTATTCCAGGGCCGCCATGGAGACGCAGTACCGTGGCTTCACGGAAGCGTTCTCGCCGCTGCGAACGATGACGTGTTTCGCCACGAAGGCGAACTCGAACCAGGCGGTCCTGCGGCTCTTCGCGCGGCTAGGCGCCGGGATGGATGTGGTGTCCGAAGGCGAGTTGCGACGCGCCCGCGCGGCTGGCGTACCGGCCGATCGCATCACCTTTTCCGGTGTCGGAAAGACGCGGGCCGAACTGGCCCTGGGCCTCGACGAGGGCCTGCACTGCTTCAACGTCGAATCCGAGCAGGAACTCGCGGCGCTGTCCGAGATCGCGCAGTCGAAAGGCATGAAGGCCCGGATCGCCATCCGGCTCAACCCCGACATCGATGCCAAGACCCATGCCAAGATCTCGACCGGCAAGGCCGAAAACAAGTTCGGCATTCCGATCTCCCGTGCACGGGACGTCTACGCGCGAGCGGCCGCCCTGCCGGGCATCGTGGTCAGCGGCATCGACATGCATATCGGATCGCAGATCACCGATCTCGAACCCTTCGACCGCGCCTTCGCGGTGCTGGCGGACCTCCTCGGCGTCCTCCGTCGAGAGGGGCACGCGATCGACCATATCGACCTCGGCGGTGGACTCGGCATCCCGTACCACGCCGATGATGATGCGGAGAACTTCGGCCCTGCCCGCTATGCCGCGGTGGCCAAGCGGCACTTCGGGAAAGCCGACGTGGCCCTGGTGCTCGAGCCCGGCCGCTATCTGGTGGGCAATGCCGGGGTGCTCGTCACCTCCGTGGTGTTCGTGAAGGAGGGCGAGAACAAGCGGTTCGTGGTCGTGGATGCGGCGATGAACGACCTGATCCGACCGACGCTCTACGAAGCCCATCACGAGATCCTGCCCGTCATCGAGGCAGCATCGGACGCGGCGCTCGGACCTGCCGATATCGTAGGACCGGTCTGCGAGACCGGCGACTACCTGGCGCTGGCGCGACCCTTCCCCGACGTCGCGAGCGGCGATCTTCTGGCCGTCATGTCGGCCGGGGCCTATGGGGCCGTGCAGGCCGGCACCTATAATTCGCGGCTGCTCGTCCCCGAAGTGCTGGTCGACGGCGCCTCGTTCGCCGTCATCCGGCCGCGCCGTTCCTACGCGGATCTCATCGGTCTCGATACGATCCCGTCCTGGTTGATGTGACCCGGCGCGGGCCGGTGCGGTTGGTCCGCGTGCCAGGCGCGACGAATCGGGCCATGAGCCGTCTTGAGGTCTTCCTCTGAAAACCTCGGCTGGCCTTATTGACCACCACATCGCGGTCTAGTGATATTCCAGATGACATCCGGATCGCGACACGCCGTTGTGACCACACGCCATGCCTCCCGATCAGGGCTGTTGCCATATCGGCTGACAAGCCTCTTCTTCGCCGCGTTGCTGCTCGTTCGCGTCGTGCCCGCTGCGGCGCAAGCGTCCGCGCCGGCCGACGCCGCCGAGCCTGCCGTCGACCTCGGCGAAAAGAAGCAGCAACTCCACGACCTCGACGCGAACGCCGCCACCGCCGAAGCGCAACGCAAACAGGCCGAAGCCGACCTCGAGTCGATCAGGACCGATCGGGTCCGCCTCACGGCCGCGCTGATCGAAACCACCAACCGCGTCCGCGCGGCCGAAAGCCAGGTGACGGCGATCGAAAAGCGGCTCGATCTTTTGACCGGCAGCCAGGATGCGATCAAGGAGTCGCTGGTTTCGCGTCGAGCTCTCATCGGCGAGGTTTTGGCCGCCTTGCAGCGAATGGGCCGAAAGCCCCTGCCTGCGATGCTGGTCAGCCCGGACGACATGCTCCTCGCGATCAGGACATCGATGCTGCTCGGGGCCGTGGTCCCGGAACTGAAAAGCGCTACCGAGGCGCTGGCCTCGGATCTCGCCGAGCTGACGCGACTGCGCGGCGCGGTGGCACAGGAGCGCGACACGCTGGCGCAGCAGGTCGCGGGGCTCGGCTCGGAACGCGAGCGCCTTTCGACCTTGATTGAGGCCCGGCAGACCGCCGAGGTTGCGGCCGAGGGATCGCTGGACCAGGAACGGCAACATGCCACTGATCTTGCCCGTCAGGCCACGAACCTCAAAGACCTCGTCTCGCGCCTCGAAAGCGAAGTGGCCTCGGCCCGGCGGGCCGCCGATGCTGCCCGCGCGGCCGACGAGGCGCGACAGAAGGCCGCCGAAGCCGACGCCGATGCGGTCCGGGCGAAGGTCGCGGTGGGCGCGACGCGGGACCCCGCGCGCCTTGCCCCCGCAGTGGCGTTCGCGGACGAGAAAGGCAGGCTGCTGATCCCGGCCGCCGGGACCGTGATCCGCAACTTCGGATCCAGCGACAGCTACGGGGGTCAGGAACGCGGCATGTCAATTGCTACGAGACAGCGTTCCGTGGTCTCGTCGCCGGCCGACGGTTGGATCTCGTTCTCGGGCCCTTATCGCTCCTATGGACAGCTTTTAATTATCAATGGGGGCGACGGCTACTATATCGTGCTCGCTGGACTTGATGGAATCAGCGTAGCACCCGGTCAGTTCGTTCTCGCAGGAGAACCTGTCGGTTCGATGGGGGATGGCTCCGTCAAGACGGCCGCTTCTATCGCGCTTGGCGCAGCGGAACCGATTCTTTATGTTGAATTCCGGAAAGACGGGACGGCGATCGACCCGAGCCCATGGTGGGTGAAAGCCGAAATGGAAAAGGTTCGCGGATGATGCGCAAGGTTTCCTTGATCCTGGCCGGCACGGCGCTCGGCGCGACCGCTGCGACGGTCGTCCTTCAGACGACGTTGATTTCGGGCGGTCCGGCCCGCGCGGCCGCCTCGGATACCTATCGCGACCTCAACCTGTTCGGAGACGTCTTCGAAAAAATCCGCACCGATTACGTCGAGAAGCCCGACGAACAGAAGCTGGTCGAGGCCGCGATCAACGGCATGCTCTCGTCGCTCGATCCCCATTCGAGCTACATGGACGCCAAAGCCTATCGCGACATGCAGGTGCAGACACGCGGCGAATTCGGCGGCCTCGGGATCGAGGTCTCCCAGGACGATACCAACATCAAGGTCGTCACGCCGATCGACGACACGCCAGCCGCCAAGGCCGGAATTCTGTCGGGCGATTTGATCATCGCGATCGATGGCGATCCCGTTTCGGGCATGACGCTGAACCAGGCTGTCGACAAGATGCGCGGCGCCGTCGGGACGCCGGTCACTCTGAAGATCGTCCGCGGGACCAATAAAGACGGCCAGGACTTCAAGCTCAACCGCGCCGTCATCACCATCAAATCGGTCAAGTTCGAAGAAAAGGACGACGTCGGTTACATCCGGATCACCCAGTTCAACGAGCAGACCTTCGACGGCTTGAAGCAGGCCATGTCGAAGTTCCAGACCGACATCCCGAACGACAAGTTCAAGGGTTATATCGTCGATCTGCGTAACAATCCTGGCGGGTTGCTCGACCAGTCGATCGAAGTCTCCAACGCCTTCATCGATCGGGGTGAGATCGTGTCGACCCGGGGCCGTAACGCCGACGAGACGCAGCGCTACAATGCGCGCCCGGGGTATGACCTGTCGCATGGCAAACCGATGGTGGTCTTGATCAACGGTGGGTCGGCCTCGGCCTCCGAGATCGTCGCTGGCGCCCTGCAGGATCACAAGCGCGCCACCATCATGGGCACGCGGTCCTTCGGGAAAGGCTCCGTCCAGACCATCATCCCGCTTGGCCAGAACGGCGCGCTCCGGCTGACGACGGCCCGCTACTACACGCCATCGGGCCGATCCATCCAAGCCAAGGGCATCGACCCCGAAACCATCGTGCTCGAGGACGTGCCGGACGACCTCAAGGGCAAGGACGACACGAAAGGCGAGGCTTCGCTCAAGGGGCACTTGATGAACGGCGGCACGGCCGACGAGAAGCAGGGCTCACAGGCCTATGTGCCGCCGGACCAGAAGAACGATAAGCAGTTGACCGCCGCTTTGAACCTTCTGCGTGGCATCACGACCAAGGCGTCCGCCGCGGGAGACACGCCAAAACCCGCAGACCCCGCGAAAGCTTCGAGCGCCGCGGATGCGCCCAAGGTTCCGCAGCCGAATTGAGTCAGACCAGAGAAGTCGCCGGTCAGCCGACAGCCGACCGGTTTATCGACGGGCCGGTGCGCCGTCGCTGAGGTACCGGGGCGCTCGCTACGCGGTTGCGCCGTTGCCGGCCAGACGGCCGACAGACATCGTCTTGCGCCGCGGCGTGTTTGATCCTGGGGCCCCCAACCGGACGAAAACGAAATGGCTGGCGGCGGACTCTTCGACCCGCTCGGGACAGATCGTTCCCCGCAAGCCAGTCGTGCCGGACCGTCCCTCTGGCTCATCTCTCTCATCGTCGTCGTGATCGGGTTTGCGAGCCTCTTCGCCGCCGCCGCGTTCCGAAACGGCGGAGAAGGCGGGGAACCTCGGGCCATCGCCAAGATCGGACCGGCGCGCCACATCGATCCCGTAGTGCCGAACTCCGCTCCGCTCGGCTCTGCGGCCAGCACGACGCCGCCGCCCGGATTGCCCCAAGGTTCCCTGGGCTCCGGTCAGGACGTGCAGATCGAAAACGGGGTTCGGGTCATCCGGCCCCGCCGCGATGGCTCGACGGCCGGAAGCCTCGTCATGAAGGTGCCGGATCCTGCGTCCCCCGCCGCCCAGAACCCCGTGGCCGATGACCCCTTCCTGGAGCCCGGCCCATCCGGTCCCCTGCCCAGGGTAGCGTCGGACGGCAGAAGGCCAGCCGAGATCTACGCCGGTGCGGCAGTACCTGGATCGGCAGGCAAGCCATGGATTTCGATCGTCGTCAGAGGCTTCGGCATCGACCCTGGCGGGACCGCGCAGGCTCCGACCGAATGGCCTGCCGGTGTGACCTTGGGATTTGCGGTCGACGGAACCGATCTCGCGCGACAAGTCGGTAGCGCCAGGGCGGCGGGACACGAGGTCGTTCTGACGATATCGCCCCGGAGGGGCGGGGCTCCGGATCTCGCCGTGACGGCGCCAGGCGGACCGAGCGCCACGTCGGCCCGCAATACGTTGCGCTGGCAGTTGTCGCGGTTCACCGGATACGCCGGTGTGGTCGTGGATCCGACGAACCAGGATCTGGCGACCGTCGCGGCCGATGTCCTCGAAATGACCCGGCGTGGCCTTTACGTCGTCGACTCTACCCCGGCCCGCCCCACCACCCCGGCTCCGGGCGTACAGGCTACCGCTCTGCCGATGACGATGGCCGACGCGGCGCTGACAGGATCGGTCGACGGCGAGGCGCCGGAACGCTTTCTGGACCGGCTCGCCAAATTGGCCCGTGCCAACGGAACCGCCATCGGGATCGCTCCAGCCTCGCCGCGAAGCCTCGCCGCGATTTCTCGATTTGCCGCGACGCTTGCCGACAGCGGCATGGCCTTGGTTCCGCTCGGCGCCGTCGTGACCTTGCGGCAGAGCACCCAGGCGCAGCCGATCCCGGTAGCGGCGCCCTGAGACCTTTTCGTTGGGTGCTCATTAAAAAGAATTTAGTCGAAGTCCACCGGGGAGCAACTTAACTGATGATCATAAAATTAATCAGCAAAGCCGAAATGTCTTCCGCGGTCGATAGGCCGGACGGGAACCGACACCATGGTCTGCTGATGTGCAGCTCATGCGCGGATTTCCTGTCATCGTGCCGGCCGGGTAGACTATGGCGCTAGGTGGAACGGTCAGGGTGCCGTCCCACGAGCGCCGGTGACTATAAGGAAGCAAGATGTCTGAGCCTTCGCGGCGCACGTTTTCTAAGCGTCTGTTTTTACTTGCGCTACTTTGCCTTGCCGGTGGCGTCTATTTCGATTGGCAGCAGGTCGGGCCCATCGTCCAGAACGCGATGGCGAAGATCAGGCCGAAGCAGCAGCAGGCCGCCGCGGCTCCGAAGGAAACGCCTGCAGTGCCGGTGGGTGCGACCGACGTCAAGACCGGCGATTTCCCGGTCGTCCTGACCGGGCTCGGAACGGTTCAACCCTACAATACCGTTCTGGTCCGGAGCCGTGTCGACGGCCAGGTGATGAAGATCGCATTCGAGGAGGGGCAGATCGTGCAGGAAGGCGACCTTCTCGTCGAGATCGACCCCCGCCCTTATCAAGCTGCGCTCGACCAGGCCAAGGCGAAAAAGGAGCAGGACGCGGCGAACCTCGAGAACACCAAGCGTGACCTGGCCCGGTCGCAGTCGCTGGTCCAGAACAACTTCGTCACGCGGCAGACGCTCGATACCCAAGCGTCCTCGGTGGCACAACTGACGGCTCAACTGGCCGCCGACGATGCCGCGATCGAGACCGCCAGCGTCCAAGTCGGCTACGCAACCATCCGGGCACCGATCACCGGGCGGGTTGGTTTTCGGCTCGTCGACCAGGGCAACATCGTCAATGCAGCCGGCGCGACCGGCATCGTGTCCATCAATCAGATCGAGCCGATCGCAGTGGTGTTCACCGAGCCCGAGAACACGTTGGGTCAGATCACCGAGGGACTGAAAGCTGGAGCGCTCGACATCGAAGCCTTGACCAGTGACGGCACCAAGGTTCTGGCACGAGGAAGGCTCGAGACCTTCAACAACGAAATCGACACATCGACCGGGACCATCCGGCTGAAGGCTGCCTTCGCCAACACGGACCGCCATCTGTGGCCCGGCCTGTCGGTCTCGACCGCGCTGACGGTCACGACCCTGCACGATGTCGTGTTGGTGCCGGCATCGGCCGTCCAGCATGGGCCGAGCGGCCTCTACACCTTCGTGATAGGCCAGGACGGAAAAGTGGATGTCCATCCCATCAAAGTCTCCTTGTCGGACGACAATACCGCCGTCGTGACCGATGGAGTCAAAGCGGGCGACAAGGTCGTGACGTCCGGGCAGTACCGTTTGCAGCCTCAAACGCTCGTCAAGATCGTGCGGGATGACGGGTCCAAAACCGCGCAGCGGGATAGTTGAGCATGAACGGCGGCATCTCGGCACGCTTCATCCGGTATCCGGTCGCGACCACGCTGCTGATGCTCGGCATCTTCTGCGTCGGCCTCGTGGCCTACCCGCTCTTGCCCGTGGCACCTCTGCCCCAGGTGGACTTTCCGACGATCCAGGTTTCGGCCTCCCTGCCGGGCGGAAGCCCCGACACGATGGCTTCGTCGGTCGCGCAGCCGCTGGAACGCCAGTTCGCTCAGATCCCCGGCGTATCGCAGCTGACCTCCACCTCGTCGCTGGGCTCCACCGCGATCACCATTCAATTCGATCTCGATCGCAACATCGACGGCGCCGCCAACGACGTGCAGGCCGCCATCAACGCGGCTTCCGGCCAGCTGCCCAAGAATCTCCCGACGCCGCCGACCTGGAGAAAAGTCAACCCGGCCGACTCGCCGATCATGCTCCTGTCCGCCACCTCGGACCTTCTGCCCCTCACGGTCGTGGACGACAATGCCGACGTCAAGATCGCACAGCAGATCAGCCAAATCTCGGGCGTCTCCCAGGTCAGCATCGGAGGCGAGCAGAAACCGTCGATCCGCGTGCAGATCGATCCTGCGAAACTGGTCACCAAGGGGCTGTCGCTCGAAGAAGTGCGCAGCGCCATGTCGATCACCACGGTCGATAGCGCCAAAGGCAATATCGATGGCTCGAAGCAGGCCTTCACCATCTACGCCAACGATCAATTGCTCGACGCCGAGAGTTGGGACGACACGATCATCGCGTATCGTTCCGGTGCCCCGGTGCGCATCCGCGATATCGGCAAGGCCGTGCCGGCTGCAGAAAATCTGAAGGAAGCCGCCTGGGCCAACGGCAAGCGGGGTGTCTTCCTTATCATCTTCAAGCAGCCCGGCGCCAATGTGATCGAGATCGTCGACCGTATCAGGAAGGAACTGCCGCGCCTGCAGGCTTCCATTCCGGCCAGCATCAAGATCGATGTCATGAGCGACCGGACCCAGACCATCAGGGCCTCGGTCCACGATGTGCAGTACACGCTGCTCCTGACCATCTTCCTCGTCGTCATGGTGATCTTCGTCTTCCTGCGAAACGTGTGGGCGACGATCATCCCCTCCATCACCGTGCCTCTGGCGCTGCTCGGCGCGGTCGCACTGATGTGGGTGGCGGGCTACAGCCTCGATAACCTGTCGCTCATGGCCCTCACCATATCGGTGGGCTTCGTGGTCGACGACGCGATCGTGATGCTGGAAAACATCGAACGGCACTTGGAGGAGGGAATGAAGCCCTTCGATGCCGCCATGAAGGGCGCGGGCGAGATCGGCTTTACGATCCTCTCGATCTCGATCTCGCTCATCGCGGTGCTGATCCCCCTCCTCCTCATGAGCGGCATCATCGGCCGCCTGTTCCGCGAGTTCTCGATCACTCTGGCCATGACGATCGTGATGTCGGCCTTCATCTCCCTGACCCTGACCCCCATGATGGCGGCCCGGTTCATGAAGGACCACAAACACGCCAAGCACGGTCGCCTGTACATGCTGAGCGAACGGATCTTCGACGGAATGCTGCGCGGCTACGAGCACGGTCTCGATTTCTGCATCCGTTGGCGCTTCGCCACGCTCCTCGTCTTCTTCGCGACGCTCGGCGTGACCGTCTATCTCTTCACGATCATTCCGAAAGGCTTCTTTCCGAGCCAGGACACGGGCCTGATCATCGGCACCGCGGAAGGCGCGCAGGACATCTCCTTCGAGGAGATGAAACGCAAGACCGAGGAACTCGGCGCGGTCGCCCAGAAAGATCCGGCCGTCTACTCGGTCGCGATGGCACTCGGGGGTTCCGGAGCACTGAACAACGCCCGCGTATTCATCACCTTGAAGCCGCGTGACGAGCGCGACGCAACCGCGCAGCAAGTCATCGCGCGGCTTCGCTCGCAACTCGGGAAGGTCGAGGGCGCCGCCCTGTTCCTGCAGGCCGCGCAGGACATCCGGGTCGGCGGCCGCGCGTCGCGGACGGAGTTCCAGTATACGCTACAGGATCCGGACTTCGACGAGCTCAACACCTGGTCGCCGCGTCTGCTCGACAAGATGAAGTCGTTGCCGGAACTGCGCGACGTCGCGACCGACCAACAATCCGCCGGAACCACCCTGACGTTGACGATCGATCGGGATCAGGCGTCGCGCTACGGGATCTCGGCCCAGCTGATCGACGATACGCTCTACGATGCCTTCGGCCAACGTCAGGTGACGCAGTATTTCACGCAGGTGAACAGCTATCACGTCGTCCTCGAGATCCTGCCCGAGCTCCAGGGCAAGGTGAACTCGCTGAACGATCTCTACCTGCAATCGCCGATTACGGGGGGTAGTGTTCCGCTGTCGACGCTCGCGCATTGGACCACGAATCCGACCCGGCCGCTGTCGATCAGCCACCAGGGCCAGTTCCCGGCCGTGACGATCAGCTTCAATCTGGCGCCCGGTTCCGCCCTCAGCCAAGCCACGGCCGCCATCAGCAAGGCACAAGGGGAACTTAACCTACCGGCGACGATCCAGGGCACGTTCCAAGGCACGGCTCAGGCTTTCCAGCAGTCGCTCGCCACCGTTCCGCTTCTCATCGTGGCGGCGCTGGTCGTGGTCTACATCATCCTGGGGATGCTCTACGAGAGCTTCATCCATCCTCTCACCATCCTCTCGACATTGCCCTCCGCGGGTGTCGGTGCCCTGTTGATCCTGATGGTCTGCGGTTTCGACTTCAGCCTGATCGCCTTGATCGGGGTCATCCTGCTGATCGGTATCGTGAAGAAGAACGGGATCATGATGGTGGACTTCGCCATCGTGGCGGAACGCGACGAGGGCCTGCCGGCCGACCAAGCTGTCCGGAAGGCGGCGCTTCTGCGCTTCCGCCCGATCATGATGACCACGATGGCGGCCTTGCTCGGCGGCCTGCCCTTGATGCTGGGGACGGGAACGGGCTCGGAGATCCGGCAGCCGCTCGGCTACGCCATGGTGGGCGGTCTTATCGTCAGTCAGGCGCTGACGCTCTTCACCACGCCGGTCATCTACATCTATCTCGACAAGGTGTCCGAGTGGTTGACCGGCGCCAAGCATGAAGCAGCGCAGCACGAAGTCGCTCAAAAGGACGAACCGGCTCTGGTCCCGTTGAGCGAGGCCGCGGAATAAGGGCTTCGCTGCGCCGGTTAGTTCAACTTGGGAAGATTTTTCGGCTGAAACCGTTCCGGCGCCGGGTAGGTCAGGACACCGTCCTCCAGCTTGAAGCCCGATCCTGGCGGAGGTGGAGCGCTTTGAGGGGGCTCGCGCTCGGGAGCGGTCGATCCTGCGCGCTGGACGTAAGGCGTCGTGACACCCGGACGGCCGGGCCGGGCCGCGTTGACGGAAGCCGCGCCAGAACCAGCCGCACCTCGAATGAGAAGATCACGCTGCGGCTCTGCAACGAGCGGCCGCGCCGCGAAGCGGATCGAGCGTCCGGTGCTGCCGGGCGATGGCGTCACGGTCTGCTCGGTCGGCGTGTCCACGATGTCGACGCCGTCCCATTCCGGGCGAAAGCTGGTCTGCCGCCCCGCCGATGCAGCCGGAGGCCATGCCATGCAGGACGCGTATCGTCGCTGGCACAACGCCTGGTTCGGAAAGGACGGTGTCCTGGCCTCATATTCCTGGCGCGCGTTGGCGAAGGCCGATCGGCAGATGGCTGCCGAAAGCGTATGGCTCCCGAGGCATTCGGCTTCGCTCGCGTAGGAGGCGAAGCGACTCTGCCCGGTGGCCGCGGTCGCGTCCGCGACGGACATCAGGCCGGCAAGAGCCACGAGCCCGATGACAGCCGTTTTGCGCCAGTCACCGCCGCATCGTGCAGCTCCGGCAGACACGGCGTTGGCACGCTTCGCCGAGCCGCACTCGTGTCCCTGGCACAGGTCGGTAGCCATTCGGTTTCGCCCCGCAGGTCTCAGCCGCGCTTCTCCCACCGACCATCCTCGCTCTGCTGCCAATAGGCTACGCTGTGACCGGCGTTTTTCAAGTCGGTCCACTGCCGGCGGGCACTTGCGCGTTCGTCCTCGTCGTTTCCATCGAAGATCAGAACGACTCGTTCGTAGGCTGCACCTTCGACCGAGAGTGACGGCAGGACCTCTGCCCCATCCACGAGGAAGCGCACGGCGGCACCGTTCGGATTGGTCGTGTCGTCGGTGAGGACGATAGGTTGAAGATCGGCATCGCCGTCCCGCACCGTGCCGTGAGCCAGGAAACTCGCATCGTCATAGGTCCAGAGCGCGACATCCAGTGCGGCGAGCCGCTCGGCACTCGAGACCTGAACAACCGCGCGCCAACCGCGCGCGGCCGACTTTTCGAGCAGCGACGGCAAGGCCTTTTCGAGGGGCCAGCCTTCGAGATGGTAGAACCAGATCTCGCTCACGACGGTCGACGCGGTCAGCCCTCGTAGTGGTCGGCCACGAGGCGGTCGAGCAGTCGGACGCCCCAGCCCGAACCCCAGCTCTGGTTGGTGTCGTCTTGCGGCGATCCCATGCCGGTTCCGGCGATGTCGAGATGAACCCAGGGCGTGTCGTTGACGTAGCGCTGCAGGAACTGCGCCGCGGTGATCGATCCGGCGTGACGACCACCCGTGTTCTTCATGTCGGCGAACTTCGAGTCGATGAGTTTGTCGTAGGCTGGCCCGAGCGGGAGCCGCCAAACCTTTTCGCCGGTCTCGAGGCCGGCCTTGTGCAGCCGTTCGGCCAAGACGTCGTTGTTGGAGAACTGGCCTGCATATTCGGCCGCCAGCGCCACCAGGATCGCGCCCGTGAGGGTGGCAAGGTCGATCATGAACTCGGGCTTGAACCGCTCCTGGACGTACCACAGCAGGTCCGCCAGCACGAGCCGGCCTTCGGCGTCGGTGTTGATGATCTCGATCGTCTGGCCCGACATCGAGGTCACGATGTCGCCGGGCCGCTGGGCCTTGCCGTCCGGCATGTTTTCCACGAGCCCGATCACCCCGATGGCGTCGACTTTGGCTTTGCGGGCCGCGAGCGCGTGGAGAAGGCCCACCACGCAGGCCGCCCCCGCCATGTCCCCCTTCATGTCCTCCATGCCGGCCGCCGGTTTGATCGAGATGCCGCCGGTATCGAAGCAGACGCCCTTGCCCACGAAGGCGACCGGCTTCGCGTCCCGAGTGCTGCCTTTCCAGCGCATCACCACGACACGCGACTCATGGGCCGAGCCCTGCCCCACGCCGAGCAACGCCCGCATACCGAGCTTCTCCATGGCCGGCATGTCGAGGATCTCGATCTCGACCCCGAGATCCGAGAGTTCCGCGGCGCGGCGTGCGAACTCGATCGGGAAGAGGACGTTGGGCGGCTCGTTGACGAGCGTACGGGCCAGCTCGACACCGTCCGCAATGCCGCCGGCCACGCGAGCGAGCTCGCGCACGGCTTCGACAGAGTGGACCGCCAGAGTGACGCTGGTCGGTCCCGGCTTTTCATTGTCCTCTTTCTTGGTTTTGTAGCGGTCGAACCGATAGGCTCGGAGCTGGACCCCTTGGGCGAAATCGGCTGCGGCCCTGGGCGTCGACTCGGCTCCCGGCAGGTCGAAGAGAACGGTCGCCTTCGCCCCGTCGCGCAGCTTGCCCATCACGAATCCGCCGAGCGCCACTCCGTCGCTGCCCGTCGGCGCCCCCTTGGCTTGGGTGCCGATCACCAGCAGCCGGCCGAAACCGAGGCCCGCGGGTGCCAGGATGTCGAGCGCCGTCTTGGCCTTGCCTTTGAACGCCGCAGCGGCGGCCGCGGTGGCGATGAGGCCCGAGGCGGCGCCCAGGATCCCGGCTGCCGTCTCGCCGAGCTTCAGCTCTCCGGCCACGAACACCACCAGGGTTTCCTCCCCGCGCGATCCCGTGGTCGCCTTCAGGTCGTCCAGCGACGAAAAATCGATCTTGGCGAAATCGGACATCAGGGTCTCTTCGGCTCGTGGGGGATCGGGCCCAGCCCGGCCCGATGGTCGTTGTTCCTAGCCTTACCGCAAAACGTGGGCCGGTCCAGATCGGTGCGATGCGCTGCCGCAAGACGGCCGCTCGCCGCCTCCTCGATTTCGCCCCGAAATAACCGTGCGGGCTTGGTGAAAGAGTGCTTCGCGGGTCACGCGAACCAACGAAATGCCAGCCTCGGGGCGCGGTGCCCGCGTTGTGCTTGCGCGTCGGGGACTGCTCCCTTAACCCCGAGTGTCAGGACATGAGACGCCGCCCTGTCGCAGAGCAACGAGACCGGAGCAACGTGGTTTAGCATGAAGCTCGTCGAGGCCTACGTGTTCCGGATCCTTCGTTCATCCTTCCTGGTCAGCCTCGGGGTCCTGACGGCTGTCATCTGGATCACCCAGGCTCTGCGGGAATTCGACCTCCTGACCACCAAGGGCCAGTCGCTCGTCGTGTTCCTGGGTGTGACGGCCCTCGGGATCCCTTCCCTCGTCATGGTGATCGCGCCCATCGCGCTCTTCATCGCGGTTCTCTACACACTCAATAAACTCAACGGCGACAGTGAGTTGATTGTCATGAGCGCCGCCGGCGTCTCTCCCTTGCGACTGTTGCGCCCCTTCGCGGTCGTGACCGTTCTCGTGACCTTCCTGGTGGCCGCGATGTCGCTCTACGTCATGCCGTGGAGCTTTCGCGAACTGCGCGACCTGATCATGAAGATCCGGGCGGATTTCCTGACGCATGTGGTCCGGGAAGGCACCTTCACGACGCTCGACGATGGCTTCATCTTCCATTACCGCGAGCGCGGCGCCGACGGGTCGTTGCGCGGCATTCTCATGGAGGATCGGCGCGATCCGGCCCAGATCACGTCCTATGTCGCCGACAGCGGCCAGACGTGGCAGTCCGACGACAACAACTACCTCGTGCTCAACAAGGGCAGCGTTCAGCGCCACCAGCCGAACGCGAGAGACGCCGCCATCGTGGTGTTCCAGCGCTACGCGCTCGACCTCGCGCAGTTCGGTTCGGAGGTCGCCGGCGCTCCGCTGAAGCCGCGGGAGCGCTCGACCCGCGAACTGTTCAATCTCGACATGTCGGATGCGAACGTGAAGATGCAGGAAGGTCGCTACCGGTCCGAGCTGAACGATCGCTTCTCCGGGCCGCTCTACGCTCTCAGTTTCGGGATGATCGCTTTCGCGGCCCTCGCGGTGCCTCGCACCACCCGGTCCGGCAACTGGACCGCGATCCTGTCCGCTGTCGTGGCCGTGCTGCTGCTTCGCATCGCCGGTTTTGCGGCATCGGGTCTCGTCGTGAAATCGGCTGCCTGGACGCCGATCGACTACGGCGTGCCGCTGGCTGGCCTGTTGGTCGCGGTCTTCGTCATGTTCGGACCGCGGTTCCGGCTCCCTCATTGGAAGACGGAATCCCTGCCTGTTCCCCGGACCGCGTGAGGCCTACGTGGTCGGACGCACTTTCGCCCGGTATCTCTCGCGCAACTTCACGAAGTCCATCCTCTCGGTCTTCGGCCTGCTGTTCGCCATCATCTATCTCAGCGACTTCGTCGAGCTGTTGCGGCGCTCGGGCGACGCCAAGGGCGTCACCACCTATGCGGTGGCCTTCCTGTCGCTGCTGCGCGTGCCCAGCATCACCGAGCAGATCTTCCCCTTCTCGGTCCTGTTCGGCGCCATGTTCGCGTTTCTCAACCTCACGCGTAAACTCGAGCTCGTCGTCGCAAGGGCCGCGGGACTTTCGGTCTGGCAGTTCCTCGTGCCTCCTCTCGGCGTCGCGCTGCTGCTCGGCATCGTGACGACGACCGTCTACAACCCCGTCTCGGCGATCTCGAAACAGCGCGCGGCGCGACTCGAGACCAGGATGTTCGGCAAGACCGGCAGCGAGCAGACCGACACGGCTTTCTGGATCCAGCAGGATGGCGTCGATGGTCAGACGATCCTGCGGGCCGATCGGGCAAGCGACGGTGGCTCTCTTCTGTCGGGCATCACGGCCTTCGTCTACAATCGCGACGGCAGCTTCGAGGAACGTGTCGAGGCCGATCGCGGGGAACTGCACGACGGTTACTGGACGCTGGACGATGCCAAGGTCTTGGCGCCGGGCGAGGAGCCGCGCGAGGTCAAGACCGAGATCATCGCGACCAATCTCACGGCCGAACAGGTTCAGCAGAAATTCGTGGCTCCCGACACGGTGCCGTTCTGGAGTTTGCCGGAGATCCGAGACAGGACGATCCGGGCGGGGCTGAATGCCACGGGATACGAGTTGCAGTACCAGAAACTCCTCGCGCAGCCGCTTCTGTTCATGGCCATGATCCTCGTGGCTGCCGCCTTTTCCTTAAGATTTTTTCGGTTTGGTGGGATCGCCCGCATGGCCGCGGGTGGAGTGGCCGCAGGCTTCGTGCTCTACGTCGCGACGAAGCTCGTGGGGGACCTCGGCGGCGCAGGCCTGCTGAGCGCGCCAGTGGCCGCTTGGACACCAGCCGTGGTCGGGAGCATGTTGGGTTCGCTCGCCTTGTTGTACCAGGAGGATGGCTGATGGGGCGGCGTACTGGCCCCGGTGTGTGTGACTTCGGCTTGTCCGGGCGCTGGCGCGCGTTGGTGCGCCCGTGTGCTTGCGTGGCTCTCGCGTGGAGCCTCGGTCATGGCATCGCTCCCGCACGTGCTCAATCGGCGCCGGCCGGACAGCCGGAGGCCAAACAGGATCGGCTTCTCGTCGAAGCCAAACAGCTCGTCTACAACCGTGACACCAATGTCGTCACGGCAGAGGGCAACGTGCAGCTCTACTACCAGGGGCGCGTGCTCGAGGCCGACAAGGTGATCTACGATCGGAGCGCCAATCGCGTCTTCGCGTCCGGCCATGCCAAGATGACCGAGGCCGACGGGACAGTCACCTACAGCGACAAGTTCGAATTGACCGACGATTTCAAGACCGGCTTCGTCGATAGCCTCAGCGCCATCACCAAGGACAAGACGTTCTTGACCGCACCTCGCGCCGAGCGCAGCGCGGGCGAGACGACGACGTTCGACAAGGGCACCTATACGGCCTGCGCGCCCTGCGCCGCACATCCGGAGCGGCCGCCTCTGTGGCAGGTCAAGGCCATGAAGATCATCCACAAGACCGACGAACAGATGATCTACTTCGAGGACGCGACCCTCGAACTCTACGGTCTGCCGATCGCCTACACGCCCTACTTTTCGACGCCCGACCCGACCGTGACGCGCAAGACCGGCTTCATGGTGCCCCATTACGTTTACGAGGCGCGGCTCGGCGAAGGTTTCGCGCAACCGTTCTTCTGGAACATCGCGCCGAACTATGACCTGACCCTGACCCCGACGGTCCTGTCGCAACAGGGCTTCCTCAGCGAGGTCGAATGGCGGCATCGCCTGGAAACAGGCTCCTATTCGGTGCTTGGGACCGGTATCTATCAGCTCGACCCGACAGCCTATGGCAAGCAGCCCTATGGCACGGGAGACCGCAATTTCCGCGGTTCGATCGAGACCACCGGCAAATTCTTCATCAACCAGAACTGGAAGTACGGCTGGGATATCGCTTTGTTCAGCGATAAATATTTCGTGCAGGACTACAACATCCGCGCGAACAGCCTTGGCGCCGATTACATTCGAGAGTCGATTTCGACCGCCTACCTGACCGGACAGGGAGATCGCAGCTATTTCGACCTGCGCGGCTACCGCATCCAGGGGCTTTCGGCTTTCGACGACAACAAGCAGCAACCGCTCGTCCTGCCGGTGCTGAACTATAACCGGACGCTTGCCCTCGCTCCCGAGTCGACCGGCGGCGTTGGCGGGGAGGTCAACGTCGACTTCAACCTGACGAGCCTCAGCCGGACCACGGCGGCCTATCAGTCGACGGGCAATCGGCTACTCGACCAGGCCTTCTCGCTCTACGACGTCTGTCCGACGTCGACGACACCCAATCCGCTGCTGCCGAACTTCAAGCCGCCGTCCTGCTTCCTTCGCGGCATCGCGGGCGACTACACGCGCGCTTCGACGCAGGTCAGTTGGCAGCGCAAGTTCATCGATCCGATCGGCGAGGTCTGGAAGCCCTTCGCGTTCGTTCGGGCCGATGGATCATGGCTGAACCTGAACACGTCCGGCTCCTCCACCTTCACCACGCTGGCCGGGCAATCCACCCTGTCGAATGCCGACCAGACCAATTTCTTCGGCGCCCATAACGAAGATCTGAATGCCCGGATCGTCCCGGGCGTCGGTCTCGAATATCGCTACCCGTTCCAAGCATCGGCGACCTGGGGGAACCAGGTGATCGAGCCCATTGCGCAGATCATCGCCCGGCCCAACGTGGCCCGTGCCGGCACGACGCCGAACGAGGATGCGCAGAGTCTCGTCTTCGACGACACGACCCTCTTCGAGTGGAACAAATACTCGGGCTATGACCGGATCGAAGGCGGCGTCCGCGCCAATGCGGGGGCGCAATATACGCTGACCTTCCCGACCGGCGGCTACGTCAACGCGCTGTTCGGCGAGTCCTATCACTTGGCGGGCCAGAACCCCTACGCGGTCTCCGACCTTTCCAATGTGGGCCAGGAGTCCGGCCTGGAGACGGATCGTTCGGATTATGTTGGCCGCTTCATGGTGGCGCCGACGTCCAACTTCTCGGTGCTCACCAAGGCCCGGTTCGACAGCGAAACCTTCGATCCCAAGGCGATCGACGTGATCGCTACGGCGAAGTTCTTCGGAACCACGACCACGGCGCAATACGCCAATTATGCGCCACAACCCCTGATCGGGTATGTCAACCGTCGCGACGGCGTCCTGTTCAGCGAGCGCTACGACTTCCTCGACCACTATTACGTTTCGGGCGGTGCCACTTTGGAGCTCGACCCCAACGAGTACGATCTGACGACGCGGCAATACGACCTGAAAGTCGGACATCCGGAGTTCGCGGTCCTCGCGGCCGGCTTGGGCTATCAGGACGACTGCACGACGCTGAGCGTCAACTATTCCCGCAGCTACACCGATTCGATCGGTACCCAGAGCGTTAACCAGACCGTTCTGCTCAGTTTGACGCTGCGCACGCTGGCGGATTTCAAACTCAACCAGAGCCTCGGTGCCACTTCCACGGTTCAGGACGGCGTGTTCAAATAATGGACATGGTTTTGCGCTTGGTTCCGCAACAATCCTCAACCAGGGTCACTTGCTTGTCGGTCATTCACGTGAAACCAACGATGTCATCCCTCGCGTCGCGAAAGTGGAGTCGAGGTCTTCTGCTGGCGGGGTTCATCCTCGCCTGCGGGGCGGCGCTCCCGGCGCCGGCCGCGGCTCAGTCCGTCGTCACGGCCGTCAACGGCGATCCGATCACGACGTTCGACGTCGACGAATACATGAAGATCCTGAGACTGGAACATAAGCCGTCGTCGCGGTCGGACGCGCTCGAGGCCGTGACGGCGGATCGCCTCAAATATGACGAAGCACGCCATTGGGGGATCGACAGTTCGGATTCCGACATCGGCAGCGCGCTGGCGCGCATCGCGAGTACGGTCAAGATGGACGCGCAGGGCTTCTCGGAAGCGGCCGGCAAGGCCAAGATCGACCTCGATACCGTCCGCAATCACCTTCGTGCCATCGCGGCCTGGGACAATCTGGTCCGTGCGCGCAACAAAGGTCTCGGTGTGACCGAGGAAGAGGTAACGGCCGAAATCGCCAAAGGAACCGTTGGCAAGATCACCAACTTTCGCCTCCAGCAGGTGATTTTCGTGCTGCCGGCCAATGCGACACCGGCGTCGGTCGAGAGCCGGATCGCTCAGGCTCGCGCTTTGCGAAACCGTTTCGACGGTTGCGACACCGGCCTCCAACTCGCGCGAGCCCTTCCTGATGTCGCCATCAAGGAAAGCATCAATCGGACGTCGGACAACCTGAGCGCGGGACTTCGCAAGGTGATTGCCGAAACGCCGCGCGGCATGCTGACCGTTCCGGAGCGGACCACCAACGGGGTCGAGATGGTGGCGGTCTGCGAAAAGAGCGACGCCAACGATACATCGACGCTGCGCGAACGGGTACAGAAGGATCTGGTCGCCAACAAGCTCGTGGCTGAATCCGCGAAAATGTACAAGGATTTGCGGGCGACCGCGGTGATCGGCAAGAATTGAGCAACGGCTCAGGTCCCGCGCATGCCATCGTCGGCGTAGGATCCTGGCGCCGTGCTCGATGACGGGCTGCCGCCGTTGCGCGAGGTCGTCGAGGCTTGTGGAATCGTCCCCAGCCGGGCCTTGGGCCAGAACTTTCTGTTCGACCTCAATCTCACGGGCAGGATCGCGCGGGCGGCGGGCACCCTGCAGGGTGTCGATGTGGTCGAGGTGGGACCGGGGCCTGGCGGCTTGACTCGGGCTCTGCTGGCCGAAGGCGCCAACGTCGTCGCGATCGAACGGGATCCCCGTTGCCTGCCGGCTCTGACCGCCATCGCGGAGCGCTATGCCGGGCGGCTCATGATCATCGAGGGTGACGCCCTGGAACTTCTGCCGGGCTGCCTGCCACCGCGTCCCGACGGCAATCGATGGCGCATCGTCGCCAATCTTCCCTATAACGTGGCGACGGCCTTGCTGACCGGCTGGGTCGAGTCTGAGCCGTGGCCGCCGTGGTTCGATCGCCTGATCTTGATGTTCCAGCGCGAAGTGGCGGAACGGATCGTGGCGACGCCGGCGGAACGCGCCGACTACGGGCGTTTGGCGGTTCTCTGCGGCTGGCGAACGAGCGCGCGGATCCTGTTCGACGTCGCTCCGTCGGCTTTCGTACCACCTCCTAAAGTGGTGTCGAGCGTCGTCGAACTGGTGCCGCGTGCTGCTCCGCTGGAGTGTGCCGCAACTTCTCTGACGCGCGTGACGGCGGCGGCTTTCGGCCAACGGCGCAAGATGCTCCGCCAATCCTTGAAGGGCATACGCACGCGCGACGGCCCGATCGACGTCGGAGATTTGTTGTCGAAGGCTGGTCTCGACGGCACTGCGCGAGCGGAAACACTGTCGATCGCGCAGTTCGTCAGTCTCGCCAGGATCGTCGACACGGCGTCCGGGGGCGGGTGACCGGCGTTCGGCAGAGTGCGGCCATACCGTTGCCGTCTGGTCACTGCGCAAAGGAGCTCCGCTCGGACGCCGCGCGGGCTTGGTGATCCGCTTCCCGCTTGGGCGGACGGCAACAGGATCACTCGGCCGCGAGCTTTTCGACGAATCCCGCGACGGCCGATTCTGTCCGCTGCCGTCTGAGGCGCTCGGCACCGAGGATCGACACGACATCCCCAAGAGTCTGCTGCAGGTCGTCGTTGATCAGGACGTAATCATAGAGTTTCCAGCGGGTGATCTCGTTGCGGGCCGCCTCCAGGCGGCGTGCGATCACGTCGGGTTTGTCCTCGGCCCGACGTTCCAGCCGGGCGCGCAACTCGCGCATTGACGGCGGCAGGATGAAGATGGTGGCCACGTCGTCGCGCGCCCGAGACCTGATCTGCTGCGTGCCCTGATAATCGATGTCGAACAGCACGTCCCGGCCGACGCGCAGCAGGGTTTCCACCGGTGCCTTCGGGGTTCCGTAGAAGTTGCCATGGACTTCCGCCCATTCCAGGAGGTCGCCATGGTCGCGCAGTTCGCGGAAGCGGTCCTGGCCGATGAAATGATAGTGAAGCCCATCGACCTCGCTCAACCGACGCGGACGCGTCGTCACCGAGACCGACAGCGTCAGGTCGATGTCCTTGTTCTGCAGCAGCATTCGGGTCAGCGTCGTCTTGCCTGCGCCGGAGGGCGACGACAGGATCAGCATGAGGCCGCGCCGCCGCGGTAAATCGTAGGAGATCCCGTCAGGGGCCATAGTGATGCTCATTCCAAGTTTTGCACCTGTTCCCGGAATTGCTCGATCTGCGTCCGGAGGTCGAGCCCGATCAGCGTGAGCTCTCCGTCGTTGGCCTTGGCGCAGAGCGTCCCGGCCTCGCGGGAGAGTTCCTGCGCCAGAAAATCGAGGCGGCGACCGACCGCGCCGCCCGCGTCGAGAAGGGCCGCAGCCGCTGCGCGGTGCAGCGCCAGACGGTCAAGTTCTTCGCGAACGTCGGCCTTCGCGGCCATCAGGATGGCTTCTTGAAGGAGGCGGGTCTCGTCGAGCGCTGGAACCTCCGCCATCAGGGTCGACATCCTTTGCCTCAAGCTCTTTCGGATGGCCTCTGGCTTGCGGCCCGGTGCTCGGTCGGCATCCTGCGTGAACCGGGCGATGGCTTCGAGGCGCTCGCGAAGAACGAGGCCGAGCGCCTCGCCTTCCTGACTGCGCACGGCGACAAGCCGATCCAACACCGTTTCGAGCCCGGCCATCATGTCCCGCGCCATGATGCCATCGTCCCGCTCCACGCGGTCGGCCTGCTCCACGACACCGGGGACCGCCAAGAGCCCGTCGAGGGACGCGGGTCCTATTCGATCAGGAACATCGATCTCCGCCAGCACGATGATGAGCGCCTCGAGATTGTCGCGGTTGATGCGGACGGTCTGGGCCGCTGGCGACCGTTGAAGACTGAGACTGGCCTGGATCGTGCCGCGGCGGAGCCGGGCCGCGATACGAGACCGGGCGCTTGCTTCGAGAGCGTCGAAGCCCGGCGGAACGCGAAGGCGGAGATCGAAGCCTTTCGCATTGACGGTCTTCACCTCCCAAAGCCACGCCACTCCTGCAGTGGCACCGTCGACTCGCGCATATCCTGTCATGCTCGAAAGGGCGGCCGGCGTCATCGTGGTCCCGCCCTGGAGCACCGGAACGCGCCGAGCATGGGGGAGGTGCTCTCGTGCCTTCGGCAGAAGGACGTCGCAGTCACGTCACTTGGACCCCGGC
Organism: uncultured Lichenihabitans sp.; assembly: GCA_964245215.1. Classification (GTDB taxonomy): domain Bacteria; phylum Pseudomonadota; class Alphaproteobacteria; order Rhizobiales; family Beijerinckiaceae; genus Lichenihabitans. The sequence continues at coordinate 25,331 of CAXTME010000015.1, read as the reverse complement.
AGCTTCAATATCGGAACGGTCTTGGGAGTGTTCAGGTCGTAGGTCTTGTCAAGCAAAGGATCGAGTTTCGTTCCCTCCGAGGCATCGATGACCCGTCCTCTGACAGGCGAGGCTTTGACCGGCGCCAAAGAAGCGCCCTCTTCGGCGCTGACGACTTCGGCTGCCGGCGGCGGGTTGTTCGACCCTGCCGGGAGGCCGTATTGGGCGGCCCTGGCTTTCTCCTCGGCCCGTTGCGCCGCGGAGACCGGAAAGCTCAGGTCGGAGCCTTTCGGCTGCGCCATAGCCCGCTCGTTCGCCTCGGCCATCGCGGGTGTCTCGACCGGGAACGCGGGAGCATCGCCTTCCGCGTCGGGATCGAGCGCCGCCGAAGGATCCGTGGCCAGAGGCGCGAAGCGGGCAGCGGCATTGTCCGTCGTGGCGAAAGCGATCGGCGGCTGCTTTACGGCCAGCATCAGGCTCGCGCCTGGAGGGCCTGACGCAGCCGCCTCGAACCGACCTCTGAGTGCACCATAGATCGGCACCGTCGGTGCAGCATCTCCGCGCTGATTCTTGGCCGGCGTCAGCGCAGGGGTGGTCTGGATCATCTTGTCGGTGTCGGGAACGACCTTGTCCTTGGCGTCCTTCTCGATGAGGCGCCAGCGCTGCACGTTCTGGCGATGCTGGTCGAGCGTCTCGGCAAAGGCATGCCCTCCGGTCCCATCGGCAACGAAGTAGATGTCCTTCGTTCGGGACGGGTTCGCGACGGCTTCCATGGCGGCGCGGCCCGGATTGCAGATCGGACCGGGCGGCAGACCCGAGACGCTGTAGGTATTATACGGCGTCTTCTGTTCGAGTTCGCTTTTCAGGATGCCCCGCCCCAGGGTGCCTTTGCCGCCAACGAGCCCATACACGATCGTCGGATCGGATTGCAGCGGGATCCCCTTGACGAGCCTGTTGACGAAGACGCCAGCGACCCTCGGACGCTCGTCCGCCTTGCCGGTTTCCTTTTCGACGATCGATGCCAGGGTCAGCATCTCGTAAGGCGATTTGATGGGCGTATCCGGGGCGCGATGCGACCAAACCTCGTCGACGATGCGTTTCTGCTCCTGCTGCATGGTGCGGATCAGGCGTTCGCGGGTTGTCCCGCGGGCGAATTTAAAGGTATCCGGCATCAGGGTGCCTTCCTTGGGCACGGTCCGGATATCGCCGACCAGGATGTCGTCGGCCTTGAGGCGATCGCAGATCTGCTCGCTTGTAAGCCCTTCGGGCAGCGTGATCGCGTGCAGGATCTGCTTGCCGCTCACCAGCGTATCGATCACCTCGCCGAGGCTGGCACTCTGTTTGAACAGGTACTCTCCCACCTTCAGCTTGCTGTGCTCGCCCTCGGCGAACAGCGTCGCGGTCATCAAGCTCGCGCTGTCGATGACGCCCTCGTGCTCGAGTTGGGCCACGATGTCGCTGACGTCGGTCCCGGGTGCGATGATCACGACCTTGTCGGCCGCTAGGGGGCCGGGGGCGTTGACCCGTTGAATGCCGAGCGAAACGATGACGACCAGCGCCACGGCCGCGATACCGAGAAACGACAGCACGCCGCTTGCGGTCGCGATCAGCGGACGCGGCTTGCGGGGCGGCGTGGGAGGTGAAGGTGGGACGTCGGGCTGAAGCGCTTCACCGGGCGAGCGCAGATTGCGGCGCCCGCGGAAGACGCTCGTCCGAGGCGGATCGCCGCTCGGTGCAGCCTTGGGCGGCTCGCTGGCGTTGGGAACTTCGGCCATGGTGCCCGTCATACCCTTGTTGATGCCGGGGTGGCGGTGAGTCCGGCCTAAACCCAGGCCGCCGACCCGTCTCTCGGCCAGCGCCGCGAAAACGTCCAGCTGCTGGCTGTCGTAGGGTAGCTCATTTCGGCCAAGAGCGCCACGTCGACATCGTCCTCGGAGCCGATGCCGTACCGAAGTGTGGCGCGGTTACGCCGGAGCCGGTCCCGAACGGACATCTCGGCGATCTTCGCAACGGTGTTCTTCGATCAATGATCGAACTTGCGCAACACCAGCGAGGCGTTCGTTCCCCCGAAGCCGAAGGAGTTCGAAAGCGCCACGTTCACAGGCATCCGCTTCGCATGATGCGGGACGAGATCGATGGGTGTCTCGACCGAGGGATGATCGAGGTTGAGGGTGGGCGGCACGATACCGTCGCGCATCGCGAGAGTGCAGAAGATCGCCTCCACGGATCCTGCTGCGCCGAGGAGATGACCGATCGCCGATTTGGTGGACGACATCGCGACGGTGTCGGAAGCGGAGCCGAGCACGCGCTGCAAGGCCGCGAGCTCGATTTCGTCGCCCAGGGGCGTGGACGTGCCATGCGCATTCACATAGTCGATCTCGGCGGGCGAGATGCCGGCCCGCTTCAGGGCGGCCGACATGCAGCGGAACGCGCCGTCGCCGCTCTCGGACGGGGCCGTGATGTGGTAGGCATCTCCCGACATCCCGTAGCCGATCACCTCGGCGTAGATCCTGGCGCCGCGCGCCACCGCGTGATCGAGGCTTTCCAAAACGACGCAGCCAGCGCCCTCGCCGATGAGGAAACCGTCACGATCCCGATCATAGGGCCGGGAGGCCCGTTCAGGCGTTTCGTTGAAGCCCGTGGTCAGCGCCCGGCAGGCACAAAAGCCCGCGACGCCCAGCCTGTTCACGGCCGATTCCGTGCCGCCCGCCACCATGACCTCGGCATCGCCGTATTGGATGATGCGGGACGCATCCCCGATGGCGTGGGCGCCTGTCGAGCACGCCGTGACGACCGCGTGGTTCGGTCCCTTGAGACCGTGTCGGATGGAGACATAGCCGCCCGCCAGATTGATGAGACGGCCAGGGATGAAGAAGGGCGACAACCGCCTCGGACCCTTCTCCTGCAGCAGCAGGGCGCCGTCGTTGATGCCGCCGAGACCACCGATCCCGGAGCCGATCATGACACCGGTTTCGATCTGCTCCTCGTAGGTCTTGGGGGCCCAATTCGCATCGGCCAGCGCCTGCGTCGCTGCACTGATGGCGAAAAGAATGAAATCGTCGACCTTGCGCTGCTCTTTCGGCTCGAGCCAATCGTCAGGGTTGAACTTGCCCTCGGCTGCGTCGCCCCTCGGAACCTGGGCCGCGATGCGGCAGGGCAGGTCCGATACCTCGAAGTTGCGGATCGCGGCGGCTCCGCTGTCGCCTGCCGTCAACCGCCGCCAGGTCGTATCGGCATCCCCGCCCAAAGGTGTCACCAGACCGATCCCGGTAATGACGACGCGTCGCGTTGCGTTCACTCTAACCTACCTCGGCCGCGCTGCGGTCCATGCGGTCCGGTTATCCCGAACGGCGCCGTCGATACCTTCACCGGCGATGCAGCCCACCGCTCTTTGCCGGAGAGGCTGCACCGAGGCCGTCCGAGGCTGTCAGGCCTTCTTGTTCTTCTCAAGGAAACGCACGGCATCCCCGACCGTCACGATGGTCTCGGCAGCGTCGTCGGGGATCTCGACGCCGAACTCCTCCTCGAACGCCATGACCAGTTCGACCGTGTCGAGCGAATCCGCACCGAGGTCATCGATAAAATTCGCGTTGTCGACGACTTTCTCCGGCTCGACGCCCAGATGTTCGACGACGATCTTCTTCACGCGCTCGGCGACATCGCTCATCTTTAATAATCCACTTCCTTGGTTGTAATTCCGCAGGGCTTGAGGGTCCGCCCACCTGCCAACCCGCGACCTCGAATCCGACCGGGAGGCCCCTGACGATGCCGGGTCAGGTACGGGGCCCGGTGAACCGCTTCCCGTAGCCCAGCTAGCGCTGGTATGACCAGCGAACATCATCAGAACGTCGCCACAATGATGGCAACGATCCCGATTTGCGGCTGTTAACACACTTCAAACGCAATGGCGAGAGGCGGAAGCTCGATCGAGGATCAAAGGTGACCGGTCTTAAATCGTTCAAATCATTGCCATTCCGCCGTTAACGTGAAGCGTCTGCCCGGTCACGTAGGCGGCCTCGTCACTCGCCAGATAGAGGACCGCAGCGGCGATCTCCCGGCTCTGCCCCAATCGCCCGGCCGGGACCGAATCCAGGATCGCCGCCTTCTGCTTCTCGTTGAGGACATCCGTCATCGGACTCTCGATGAAGCCGGGCGCGACGCAGTTCACCGTGATGCCGCGGCTCGCGATTTCTCCGGCCAAAGACTTCGACATGCCGATCATACCGGCCTTTGCGGCCGCGTAATTGGCCTGGCCCGGGTTGCCCGTCACACCGACCACCGACGTGATGCCGATGATGCGGCCGTGCCGCCGCTTCATCATGCCCTTCAGAGCCGCACGGATCAGAACGAACCCCGACGTGAGATCGACGGCCAGGACCTTGTCCCAATCGTCGTCCTTCATCCGTACCGCCAGGCCGTCGCGCGTGATGCCCGCATTGTTGACCAGGATATCCAGCGATCCCAGCGCGGCCTCGGCCTCGGTTGCGAGCGCTTCGACTTGGGCTCGCTCGGCAAGATCGCAAGGCAGGACCGCGCAACCGCCTCCGAGTTCGGCCGCGAGAGCCTGGAGCGCTTCGGCACGCGTGCCCGAGAGTGCCACTTTCGCGCCCCGCGCGTGCAAGGCCCGGGCAATGGCCCCGCCGAGGCCTCCCGTCGCGCCGGTGACCAGTGCCGTTCTTCCCGTGAGATCGAACATCTTTCCCCCTCAGTCCGCGCCGGCCGGATCGGAGGCGGCGAAGGCCGCAACCTCGCCCGGTGTAGAGACGGAGCCGGTCTTGGCCCCGGGGACGATGCGCTTGATGAGACCGGTCAATACCTTGCCCGACCCGATCTCCACGAAACGCGTGACCCCTGCTTCCGCCAACCACATCACGGATTCTCGCCACCGGACGGTGCCGCAGACCTGTGCGACGAGGCTGTCCCGGATGACGGCCGGGGTCGTGACCGGCCGAGCCGAGACATTGGCCACGACCGGGATGGCGGGCTCCAAACATGGCGCCGCGGCGAGCGCCTTCGCCATGGCATCGGCGGCCGGGCGCATCAGCGCGGAATGGAACGGCGCCGAAACCGGCAAGAGGACGGCTCGCTTGACGCCCCGGCGCCTGGCGATGTCGATCGCCCGGGCGACGGCGGCCGCGGTTCCCGACAGGACCACCTGGCCGCCGCCGTTGTCGTTGGCGACATCGCAGACATCGCCGCTCGACGCTTCGGCCGCGATCTCGCCGGCGGTCTCGGCCTCGACGCCGATCAGAGCCGCCATGGCGCCCAGACCGACCGGAACGGCGGCCTGCATGGCGGCGCCGCGGAGCCTCAGGAGCCGGGCCGCCTCGACGATCGTAAACGTGCCGGCGGCCGCCAGGGCTGCATATTCCCCCAGGGAATGACCTGCGACGAAGGCCACATTTCGCCGAAGATCGAGGCCAGCCTCCGCCTCCAACACTCGAAGAGTTGCCAGGCTCACGGCCATGAGTGCGGGTTGGGCGTTGACAGTCAGGGTCAGCTCAGAGTCGGGACCTTCGAACATCAGCCTCGACAACGGCTGACCCAGGGCGTCGTCGACTTCGGCGAAAACCGCACGCGCCGTCGCGAAGGATTGCGCGAGAGTCTTGCCCATGCCGGCCGATTGTGAGCCCTGACCGGGAAATACGAATGCCGTCGTCATGCGGAGTTTCACGTTGGCGCGAGCCCGGGCGGCGGGGCGTTTCGAAGCGAGGGCGCCCGAGTGCACGCCGGGCCGGGAAGTGTCAAGCATGACGGCGGGGCGGAAGGCGGCGGCGTGAAGCCGGGTGGCCTCGCCGGCATCGCAGGCGAGGTTATCGCTTGCCTTTTCGTCGTTCCATGTCTATCCAACCCTCTTCGACAGCATCCTGCCGGGAGCTGAACGGAAAGTCTTGGCTCTTTAGCAGCCTATGACAGGACTCAGGTCCGTTTTCCCGTGTTCTCGCCTTCGGTGAAACTCGAGCCTTTCCGGGGCTCGAAGGGCTTCGCGCAGGTGGTGTCGAGTAACGAAGAAAGGCAAGTCTCATGGCTCTTTACGAGCACGTGTTCCTTGCTCGCCAGGACGTCACGGCCCAACAGGTCGACGCACTGACCGAGCAGATGAAGACCGTCATCCAGTCGGGTGGCGGTACGGTCCAGAAGGTCGAGTATTGGGGCATCAAGTCCCTGGCCTATCGCGTGAAGAAGAATCGTCGGGCGCATTTCACTCTGATGAACATCGATGCGCCTCCGGCCGCCGTCACCGAGATGGAGCGCCAGATGCGGATCAACGAAGACGTGATCCGCCTATTGACGGTTCGGGTCGAAGCGCACGAGGACGGTCCCTCGGCCATGCTCCGCAAGCGCGAAGACAGCGATCGTGATGATCGCGGCGAGCGTGGCGAGCGTCGTGGTGGCGGCGGTGGTCGTTTCGATCGTAGCGATCGCGGTGACCGTGGCGATCGCGGTGGTGGTGACCGGGGTGCCGGCCGCTTCCCGAGCCGTCCTGCCGCGTCCGCCCAGCCGGGAGGAGAAGCCTGATGTCCACCGTTCCTCGCCGTCCGTTCTTCCGCCGTCGCAAGACGTGCCCCTTCTCCGGCCCCAACGCGCCGAAGATCGATCACAAGGACACGCGTCTTCTGTCGCGCTACATCTCCGAGCGCGGCAAGATCGTGCCGTCGCGCATCACCGCGGTCTCGGCCAAGAAGCAACGCGAACTCGCCCAGGCGATCAAGCGCGCGCGCTTCCTCGGCTTGCTGCCCTACGTGATCCGCTAAGGCGGCGCTGTTGGCCAGGGGCGCCTGCCGCCCCTGCCCTCGAGACAGGGCCACCAGTTTGGCCGTGCTTTTTCCGTGACCCGCCGAGACGCGGGTCCAAGGTCGGCCTGCAGTCTGGATAAGGCTGCGGCTTGGTTGGGACGCCTGTCGCGTCCCTAACCCCTCGTTGCGAGGCGGGACAGCTCGACGATGTTGAAATTGATCGGCATTGCGCTCGGCGCGGGGGTCACCTCAGCCCTGCTCTTCACGGTGACCGCGACGGCATCGTCCGCGGGCTTGCTGCTCGCCTATCTGGCGCCCCTTCCCCTGATGATCGCCGGATTGGGCTTCAGCCACTTGGCCGGAGCACTCGCGGCCCTGATCGGCGGCGGCACGGTCGGCCTGGCCTTGGGTCCCGTCCCGGGCGTCGTTTTCCTGGTCCTTCTCGGGCTGCCGGCGTGGTACCTCGCTCATCTCTCCATGCTGGGCCGCAGCGTCGGCGACCGCGCGATGGAGTGGTATCCGGTCGCGCAACTGCTGCTGCGGATCGCGGCATTGGCGGCGTTTCCCGTGCTTCTCGTCTGCGCCCTCGTGGTCTGGCATTTCGGCGGCTACCAGCACGCCTTGACGGGATTGGCGGGCCGCCTCTCGGCCCTGTTCGGGCGCAATACGCTCCCAGGCGATTTCAGCTTCGTCGATCTCGTCGAAGTGGCGCCGGTCGCCTTGGCGGGCTCGGCCGTCGTCATGCTGTCGTTCAATCTCTGGCTGGCCGGTCGTGTGGTGCTCATCTCGCAGCGCCTGACCCGCCCCTGGCCCAACCTGCCCGACAGTATCCGGTTGCCGCGTCGGGCCGTGGCGGCCTTCGTGGCGCTCCTCGTCGCGATCCTGCTCCCCGGTCCGTTCGGATTGGTCTGCGCCATCATGGCGGCGGCTCTCGGCATGGCCTTCGTGTTCGAGGGATTGGCGACCGCCCATGTGTTGACGCGCGGCTTCGCGGCGCGGCGCGCCACGCTCGCCGCCATCTATCTCACGGTGGTCTTTCTGATGCCGTGGCCCTTGTTCGCCCTGGCCTTGCTGGGGTGCATCGATTGCCTGGGCGCCCTCCGGGCACCCGGGCCGACCCCTCCCAACCAACCTTCGAGGATCTGAATCCATGGACGTCATCCTGCTCGAACGTGTCGCCAAGCTCGGCCAGATGGGCGAGCGCGTGCGCGTGAAGAACGGCTTCGCGCGCAACTTCCTCCTGCCTCGCGGCAAAGCCTTGCGGGCCACGGAAGCCAACGCCAAGCGTTTCGAAACCCAGCGTGCGCAGCTCGAGGCTCGCAACCTGGAACTCAAGAGCGAAGCCGAAACCCTGGCCGAGAGCCTGGACGGCAAGAGCTTCACCATGATCCGGCAGGCCGGCGACAGCGGGCAGCTCTACGGATCGGTTTCGACGCGCGACATTGCCGAAGCCATCACGGCCGGCGGCTTCTCGGTCAACCGCAACCAGGTCGTGATGACGTCGCCCATCAAGGGCATCGGCCTGCACGCGGTCCCGGTGGACCTTCACCCCGAGGTCCAGGCCAAGGTGACGATCAACGTCGCCCGCTCGCCCGAGGAGGCCGAACGTCAGGCCAAGGGCGAGGAAGTGCTGGTGCGCGAAGAGACATCGATGGACGAACTCGGCCTCGAGGTCGGCGCCGCACTGGCCGAATCGGACGGTAGCCTCGGCGACCGCTGACGCCCGCCGCGACGTCGCGTCATGGCCGGGCTGCCCCGGCCTTGACGCAAGAATCCCGCCTGCCCTCCGGGTCAGGCGAAGCGGTACTCTGTTCGTTGCCTGTAGGTCTGCCCGGGACGCAGAACCGACGAGGGGAAATAACGGTGGTTCGGCGCGTCCGGAAACAGCTGGGCCTCCAGACAAAGGCCGCCGTGCGGCCCGTAATGAGCGCCGTCAAGTCCGGGTACCGGGCAGTTCAGCTTCGAAGCGTCATAGAACTGAACGCCGGGCTGGTCGGTGTGGAGTTCGAGCGTCAGCCCGTTCTTGAGCGAACGAACCGTGGCGGCATGCGCCAGGCCGGTGGAGAAATCGACCGCAGGCCCGACCACGTAGTTCGTGTCGTAGGTCGTCCCTGAAGCATGGCGGACGGGTCGCATCGTCTGGAAATCGTAGGGCGTTCCGGCCACGGCCGTGATCTCGCCCGTGGGTATCGAATCGGCATCGGCCGGCGTTCGGAACGGCGCGTTCAGCATCACCTCATGATCGAGGATGTCGAGACTGCCGTCGAGGTTGAAGTAGGAGTGATGCGCCAGATTGACGATCGTCGGCGCGTCGCAGGTCGCGTGCAGGTCGACGAGCAGCGTCCCGGGTTCCAGTAAGGCGTAGGTGCACGTCGCCCGCAAGGCGCCGGGGAAACCTGCATCGCCATCGGGCGAGTCCATCACCAGGGTCACCGAGGACTCGTCCGCGCTGTCGAGACGCCAGGGGCGCTTGCCGAAGCCTTTCGGGCCGCCATGCAGCGTGTTCTTGCCCTTCTCGTTCGTCGGCAGGTGGTAGGTCGTGCCGTCGAGCGTGAAGCGGCCACCGGCGATCCGGTTCGCGAAACGCCCCGGCAGGGCGCCGAAATGGGGCGAGTAGGCGCGGTAATCCTCGATCGAGTTGAGGCCCAGGACCACGCGTTGCGGGCCATGGGCCGCCGGCACCACGAGATCGCGCAGCACGGCCCCCCAGGTGATGACCGAAGCCGTGGCGCCAGCCGCGTTGCGGAGCGTGATCTCCTTGATCTCGACACCGTCGACGTCGCCGAAAGATCGAACCTGCATAGAGCCCTCCCAGGCTGCCTCACTTCGAGAGCCCGGACCGCATCCGGGCTCGCCGCGTCGGGCGAACGCCAAACGGTCAGCGCGCGGTGCCGACCAGTTCGTCCGGGCGCAATCGGTGCGCCAGACTATCGAGCACGGCATTGACCATGCCGACTTCCTCGGTTTCGAAGAAAGCGCCCGCAATGTCGGTATATTCTACGATCACGACCCGGGCCGGCACGTCCTTGCGGCTGCGCAGCTCGTATGTTCCCGCCCGCAGGATGGCGCGAAGCACGGCTTCGACGCGGCTCAACGGCCAGCCCTGCTGCAGCGCGCGGTCGACCAGGAGGTCGACGTCGATCTGCTCGGCCAGCACGCCTTCGAGAATGCTGCGGAAGAACGCCAGTTCTGCGGGCTTGTACTGGTCGCCTTCGACCTCCTGTCCGATCCAATGCGATTCGAACTCCGCCAGGATCTCGTTGATGCCTTTCTTGGCCACGTCCATCTGATAGAGGGCCTGGACGGCCGCGAGGCGGGCGGCGGCCCGCAGTTCACTTCGACTCACGAACGGACCTCGGCGTCGTGCTGGAGGCGCCACAAGGCCAGCATGGCATGTGCTGCTTCTCCGCCCTTGTTGCCCTGCGCCGGATCGGCCCTGACCCGCGCCTGTGAGTCGTCCTCGACCGTCAGGATGCCGTTGCCGAGCGGAAAGCGGTCTTGTACGGCGAGCGCCATTAGGCCGCGGGCGCTTTCGTTGGCCACGATCTCGAAATGATAGGTCTCACCTCGAATGATGCAGCCGAGCGCCACCGCGCCCGCATAGGCGCGTCCGCGCGTAGAGGACGCCTGCAGGCAGATGGCGATAGCGGTCGGGACTTCGAGGGCGCCCGGCACCCGCACAACATCGAAGGTCGCGCCGGCGGCCGTCAGGGCCGCGGTCGCCCCCGACAGCAGCATGTCGTTGATGTCGTCGTAGAACCGCCCTTCGACGATCAGGAAATGCGCGGTCGCCGCGACGGGGCTCGCATCGGGGCGGCGCTGGGGTTCGGCCATGACTCTTCGCTCGTCGCTGGGCAGGAGGATGCAAGGGGCCGTGAGTAAAGCCCGGGCGCGTCTGCCGCAAGGCCGCGTGAGACGATCAGGCGATCCGCTTCATCCCGCCGAAGCCGACCTCGCGCTGAAACATCAAGAGATCGAGCGGCGGCGCTGCGACCTCCAACCCCGTGAGGATCGCGTGGATCTGTCCGCGATGGTGCGTCTGATGGTTGAACAAATGGTCGAGCGCCGGTTCGAGATCCTGTTCGAAGCGCTCCGGTGTCGAGGCTCGGGTGTAGCGGAACGTCCCGGCCAGGGCGGTTGCATCGAGCCCATCGATATAGCTGATGATGCGGGTATCCTCGGCCTGCCGCGCCCCGTGGAGCGACGCGAGATCGTCGTAGAGGATCGCATCGAGCTGATGGACGCTGGCTCCCTGGCCGGTGAAGCGAAAAAGCCAGAGGCGATCGGTGACCAGGAGATGGTTCAACGTGCCGTGGACACTCTTGAAGAAGGCGCCGCGGTCGGCTCGATACTGGTGGTCGGGCAAGGCCGCGGCCGCGGCGTAGAGCCGATGATTGGCCCAGGCGTTGTAGCGTGCCAGAGCGGCGTAACGCTTCATCATCACAAGGCTCCCGATGCAGTCTCCGCCGGCTGTATCCGCGACCAATCGACGAGGCGTGCCGCATAGCGGGCCATGGTGTCGATCTCGATGTTGAGGCGGTCTCCCCCGACCACCCTGCCCCATGTCGTCACGGCCAACGTATGCGGGATCAGCAGCACCGAAAAGTGGCATCCGTCGACGCTGTTCACGGTGAGCGAGGTACCGTCGAGCGACACCGAACCCTTCTCGGCGATGAAGCGGGCCACGGTTTCGGGTGCCACGATGTCGAAGCGCGTGGTCTCGCCGATGTCGGTCCGGCGCATCACGGTGGCGATGCCGTCGATATGGCCCGAGACGATGTGACCGCCGAGTTCGTCGCCGACCTTGAGCGAGCGTTCGAGGTTGATGCGCTGGCCGGGTTGCCACCCGCCGAGCGTCGTCCTGTCGAGCGTCTCGGCTCCGGCGTCGATATCGAACCACGTCCGGTTACCGGCCCGGCCCGTCGCCACGGCCGTGAGGCATGGACCCGAACAGGCGATCGAGGCGCCGATCGCGATACTCTCGATCGGATAGGCGCAGGCGATGCGGAGCCGCTTCGTGGTGCCGCGCTCCTCGGCCAGCATCACCTCGCCGATGTCGCTGATCAATCCCGTGAACATGGAGTGTTTCTCTTCGACCCTCCGGCCTCGACGTCAATAGATCGGGAAGCGAGCCGTCAGGGCACCCACCTTTTCGCGCACCCTGGCTTCGGCCGCGGTGTTTCCGGCTTCGCCGGATGCCGCGAGCCCATCGAGCGTCTCGGCCATCAGGCTCCCGACCTCGTCGAACTCCGCCGTGCCGAAACCGCGCGACGTCGCGGCCGGGCTTCCGACCCTAACCCCCGAGGTGACCATCGGCTTTTCGGGGTCGAACGGGATGCCGTTCTTGTTGACCGTGATGTGGGCGCGCCCGAGGGCGGCCTCGGCCGCCTTGCCCGTGATGGCCTTCGGACGAAGATCGACGAGTGCCAAGTGGTTGTCGGTGCCGCCCGAGACGATGGCGAAACCATGCCGCATGAGGCTTGCGGCCAAGGCCTTGGCGTTCTCCGCGACTTGCTCGGCATAACGCTTGAATTCCGGCGTCAGCGCTTCGCCGAAGGCCACGGCCTTGGCCGCTATTACGTGCATCAGCGGTCCACCCTGCAGCCCTGGGAAGATCGCGGAGTTCAGCTTCTTCGACAGGCCCTCGTCGTTGGTCAGGATCAACCCGCCGCGCGGACCTCGCAGCGTCTTATGGGTCGTAGAGGTCACGACATGAGCATGTGGGAACGGCGAGGGATGCACACCGCCCGCCACGAGGCCGGCGAAATGCGCCATGTCGACCAGGAAATAGGCCCCGACCCTATCGGCGATCGCCCGGAAGCGGGCGAAGTCCCAATGGCGCGAATAGGCCGACCCACCTGCAATGATGATCTTCGGCCGCGTCTCCTCGGCCTTCTGCTCCACCTGATCCATGTCGATGAGGTGGGTCTCGGGGTCGACGCCGTAGGACACCGTCTTGAACCAACGTCCCGACATGTTGACGGGCGAGCCATGGGTCAGGTGACCGCCGGCCGCGAGGTCGAGCCCCATGAAGGTCTCGCCGGGCTGCATCAAGGCCAGGAACACGGCTTGATTGGCCTGGCTACCGGAGTTCGGCTGCACATTGGCGAAATTGCAGCCGAACAGTTCCGTGACCCGCTTGATGGCCAGGGTTTCGGCAATGTCGACGAACTGGCATCCGCCGTAATAACGCCGGCCCGGGTAGCCCTCCGCATATTTGTTCGTCATCACCGAGCCCTGCGCTTCGAGCACGGCGCGGGAGACGATGTTCTCGGAGGCGATCAATTCGATCTCGTTTCGCTGTCGACCGAGTTCGAGTTCGACCGCGCTGGCGATCTCGGGATCTGCGGACCGCAGGTCTGTGCCGAAGAAGCTGTTCGACAAAGCGAACGGAGCCGCGCGGTCGGCGGCGGAGGACATCGTAACGGCGGTCATCGCTACTCTCGAGCCTGGGGGTGCGGCCCACGGGCGAGCCTGTCGCCGCGGGTGGAGTTTGATCGGGCGGCGCGATCTCGGCGAGCGCCTTCCTTCACGCCGCCCTGATAGCCGGTCTTTGGCGCGCCGTCACGTAGCGGAATCGGAAAGGGCGCCGAAGCGCCCTCGTCGTCACCCGCCACCTCGCGCCCTAAAGGTCGCAGCGGCCCTCAGTCCTGCTGGAGCGCAGGCTCGACGGCTTGGTTCTCGTCCTGGCTGGGGTCGGCGGCCGCGACCGTTCCGGGTGTGCCGAGCCCGTCGCGGTTATAGATGTCGTCGCGGAACTGCACGACGCCATCCGGCGTCGCCCAGGAGGTCACGTAGACCCAGTAGACCGGCACCGGGGTGGTGAGCTTCACGTCGATTCGGTCGCCGGACGCGATGGCGGCATCGATCTTGTCGCGGTCCCAGCCCGGATTGTCCTTGAGCAGCCAAGCCACATAGTCGCGGACGTTCTGCACGCGAATGCAGCCCGACGAGACGAAGCGGAAGTCGTCGCCGAACACGCCTTTCGTCGGCGTGTCATGCATGTAGACGCCGTAGGGATTGTTGATGTTGATCCGCACCACGCCAAGCGAATTGTTGATGCCGGGTTCTTCGCGATATTTATAGTTCGTCGCGTCCATGGAATGCCAGTTGATCGAACTCGACTGGACCTCCTGGTTGTCCTTGTTGAAGATCCGGATATGGTTGTCGGTCAGATAATTGGCATCCGCCTGCATCTTCGGGATCAGATCCTTGCGGATGATCGATGCCGGTACGGTCCAATAGGGGTTGAAGTTGATGTCGATCGCCTTCGTCTGCATCACGGGCGATTGGCGGTCCACCTTGCCGACCCCCGCGACGTGATGACTGAAAATCACGCCGTTTTCGACCGTCTCGACGGATGCGGCCGGTATGTTGGCCATGACGAAACGATTGCCGAGATTGCCGGAAAAGGACCGCAGCCGGACCAGGTTGGTTTCGAGCTGCTTCAGCCGCATGTCGGCCGGGATGTTCATGGCCGTGACGGTCTGGCTCGACACGATGCCGGTCTGGCCCAGACCGTGGCGGTCCTGAAAGCGTTTGACGCCGGCTTCGACATAATTGTCGAAGACGGGCGACATGCCGGCCGCCTGGTCGAGGTCACCCGTCACCATCAGGCGGTGGCGAAGCGCCACGACGGCCTGACCCTTGGAGCCGACGTGCAGGTTGACACCGGTCGGGACCGTACCCCAGCCCCCTTGACCCACGATGGTCGTGTAGGTCTGCACAGCCTGTTCGGTCGCCGCGACGGTCTGGGGTGACAGGGTCGGGGTGGTCTCGCGTTGCACCTGCTGACGTGCATCGGAGTCGTAACGCTGGGCCCACTCGGCCTGCGAACCCGCTCCGGACGCGGCGTCGTCGGCCTGCTGCGCCATGGCGCCGACAGCCGAGCCGAACAGCAACGCGGTCGAAAGCATCAGGCCTGCCGCTACTCTCGAGGTCGTTGCGCGCGAAAAGAATGCCGGCATCGAAGGCGTGCGGGAATGTCGGACGTCGTTCCTCAAAAGCTTTGCTCCAGTCCCTCGGTCCCCGACGGCAGTTCACCGCCGCGTCCTCTGCTCGGCCACAACGAGATCGGCACGATCGATGCCCGGCTGCCCGGTAGCCGCATGACAGCTGTCCCAGCGAGCGCCGACACCATGACGAACGAAGATCCCGACCGGCAGGACGCCTTTTCAGTTCGACCTTTTTGTGGCGCCATCCGGACGTTTGCCGAGCGCGGCGCATGGATCGCCCAATGACGATCGATATGCACCCGCATCGTGGCATTTGCGCCACCTTTCTGCGCTTCTCCCCTGGCCCGAAGAGCGTCGGTCGGTTAAGACCGCAGGATGGAGACGCGACGGATGCGGTTCGGCGGACGGGTATGAGGAGCGGACTGAAGCTTCTCGCGACGGGCGTCGCCGGCCTAGGGTTCGCGGCCGCAGCTTGGCCCTGGGAACTCGCCTCCCCGACGTTCCGCACGGCCGTCACCTCCCACATCGAGCATGACACGGGCTCGACCGCGACGGTTTCCGGCCCGATCACGCTGAAGCTCCTGCCCCGTCCTCGACTTCAGGTGAACGATCTTTCGCTCGCGCGGACCGACGGTGCCGTGATGCTCGACGCGCCCGTGGTCAAGGCGGAGTTCGACATTCCCGGCCTTTTCAGAGGCGAGTGGCACTTGAACTCGGCGACGCTCGTCGCGCCGACCGTGACGGTGAACCTCGACCTCTTGACGGCGGCCTTCCGCAAGGCACCCTCCTCGTTCGGCGGTTCCACGTCGCCGTGGCCCTTCCGATTGCACCTACGCGGGGCTTTGCTGCGCACGTTGTCGAGCAATGCTGCGGGAGATCTCATCGCGACCGAGGTCGATGCGACCGCGACACTTCCCCAAAAGGATGAAGCTTTCGAGTTTTCGGGGAACGGCATTTTACGGGGAACGAAGGGGCAGTTCGCGGGACGCATCGAGCGTCCGGCGAAAGCCCTGGATCCGGAAGGGTCGGCGACGTCCCTCCAGATCGACTCACCCCTCCTGACGTTCCTGGCGACCGGGTTGCTGTCGGGCGGCGCGCAGGAGCAGTTCTCCGGCCATCTTGCGGCCTCGACGCCCGCCCTCCCCCATCTTCTGCGCGCTCTCGACGGGTTCCCGGTCGCGCTGGGCACGCATCGTGCGCAGATCAGCGGCGATCTCGTTGCAAGGCCGCATGACCTTTCGCTCTCCAATGTTCAGTTGAAGCTCGACAAAGGCCGGTTCGAAGGCTCGTTGGCCTTGCGCCGAGACGGCGGTCGCGACCTGGTTCAGGGGACCTTGGCGACCGACATGCTCGACGTCGATGCCCTGATCGGCGACGCGGCGAACCGGCACGACATGGCGGCCTACTACCAGAAGCCGCTCGACCCCTCGTCGTTCCGCACCGACATCGACATGAGGGTCTCGGCTCTCGAATCGCGCATCGGACGATTGCACCTGGACGAAACGGCGTTCGCAGCCCTGCTCCGGGACGGACGCCTCGAGATTTCGGTCGATGAGGCCAAAGGCTACGGCGGAACGTTGAAAGCCAGGGCCATCGCCAACGTCAATCGCGGCGGCGCTGAAGCGCAGGCCGACGTCACGCTGTCGCGTGTGGACCTGGGCCGGTTGTCGGAGGCGCTCAGCGGGCAGGAGCGGGTCAGCGGCGAGATCACCGGAACCGCGAACCTCGCCGGCAGCGGTACAAGCCTGAGCGACATCGTTGCGACGCTCGACGGCAAAGGCCAGGTCTCGATCGAGCACGGCCGCCTCGTCGGTCTCTCGCTTGGGCAGACATTGCGGCGGCTCGGCCGCAAGCTGCCGCTCGACGGGCAGTGGCAAGGACAGCCCACCGCGTTCAACAAGGCGGATTGGAATTTCGGCGTCGAACGAGGCGTTCTCAACATCCCGGAAGGCAA
Organism: uncultured Lichenihabitans sp.; assembly: GCA_964245215.1. GTDB lineage: Bacteria > Pseudomonadota > Alphaproteobacteria > Rhizobiales > Beijerinckiaceae > Lichenihabitans. The sequence continues at coordinate 8,706 of CAXTME010000015.1, read as the reverse complement.
GCTCACCGCGCCCGGCCTGCAGATGAGCTTCGACAGCCGCACCGACCTGCCGGGGGGCAAGACCGACGTGCATGCCGTGGCGGCTCAGACCGATGCCGACGGCGCGCCCTTGCAGGGCGGAAGTCGCATGCCGTTCGACGTGTCGGGGTCCTGGGACAGGCCCATGATGCTGATCCAGAACGCCGGTCACGGGCTTCCGTCGATCAGCATACCGCTGTTTGGCGCCGACGCGGCAGTCCCGTAACGCGCTTCCAAGAAGTGGCCTTTTGCGGTGCCAAGCAAGGTTTACGGGATCATCCTGGCGGGCGGGCGATCGCGGCGGATGGGTCGGGACAAAACGACCGTCCTCTGCGGCGGCCGTTCGCTGCTGGCTTTGGTCAAGGCGCGACTGGAACCGCAATGCGCCGGACTGGTTCTGAGCCGGCAGAGCGGCAGTGCCGGGGCTTCCGAATGGGGGCTGCCGCTGGTCACGGACGATATCTCCGGGCATGCCGGCCCTTTGGCTGGCATCCTGGCGGGGCTTGATTGGCTCGCGCGGCAACGAGACGGTGCCACGCACGCCGTCACCGCGGCCGTCGACACGCCCTTTCTGCCGCTCGATCTCGTCGAAAGGTTAGCCGCCGAGCGAGACCGGACGGGAGCCGTGTTGGCCTGCGCCGCCTCTGGAGAACGACGTCACCCGACAGTCGGCCTGTGGCCCGTCGCACTGCGGCACGCGCTTCGCTCGTACCTCGCGGAGGAGAACCTGCGCAAGATGGGCATCTTTCTCGATCGTCACCCGCTGGCGGTGGCAGTTTGGCCCACCTACCCTTTCGACCCCTTTCTCAACCTCAACACGCCCGCCGATCTGGCGGCGGCTGAAGCGCTGGTGGAGCGACCTCAGGGTGTTCCGACGAAGCCGATCTCCGACCCTGCTCAGTAGAGGCCGCCTGTACCGCTTCCGACGGCGCGCTCGGCGTCGGCCGGCGCTGAGCCGGCACTGTCGCTCCGGGCAGGCCGGCTCGAGCCCGAATCGCCGATCACCGCATAGCTGTCGGGCGGTGCGGTGCCGGGCTTGAAGGCTTCGATGATCGAGTCCTTTCCGCTGCTGCGCATCCCGTTCCGGTAGTCGACGGAGATCAGCTTGATGTTGAGCGGCACACGGAACGGCACATCGGGCTTGTCCTTCAAGGCCGCCTGCATGAAGTCGCGGAAGACAGGTGCCGCATATTCGGCCGCGTAGGCCGTGGCGCCGAGCGAACGAGGCTGGTCGTAGCCGAGGTAGAGCCCCACAGTCAGGTCGGACGAATAGCCCACGAACCACACGTCCTTGGCGTCGTTGGTGGTCCCGGTCTTACCGGCGAGATGGCGGTTCAGCACTTTCACGGCCTGACCCGTGCCGCGCGTGATCACGCCCTCGAGGATCGATGTGATCTGGTAGGCCGTCATGGGGTCGATCACCTGCTCGCGCTTGTCGACCAGCTTGGGCTCGGCCTGATCGGCCCAGGAAGCGGCATCGCAGCCTTCGCAGGTCCTCTCGTCGTGGCGATAGATCGTATTGCCCCAGCGGTCCTGCACGCGGTCCACCAGCGTCGGCTTGATGCGCTTGCCGCCGTTGGCCAGCATGGAATAGGCCGTCACCATGCGCAACACGGTGGTCTCGCCGGCACCGAGCGACATGGAAAGCACGGGCAGCATGTCGTCGTAGATGCCGAAACGCTTGGCGTATTCGACGATGAGCGGCATGCCGATATCCTTGGCCAGCCGGACCGTCATGAGATTGCGCGAGTGCTCGACCCCGTAGCGGAGCGTGTGCGGACCCGAGCCGTTGTCGTCGTCGTTCTGGGGTTTCCAGATCCCGAGGCCGGGTCCCTGGTCGATCTCGATCGGCGCATCCATGACGCTCGACGATGGTGTGTAGCCGTTATCGAGAGCGGTCGCGTAGACGAAGGGCTTGAAGGACGAGCCCGGTTGCCGCTGTGCCTGGGTTGCACGGTTGAATTCCGACTGGTCGAACGAGAACCCGCCCACCATGGCGAAGACACGACCCGTATAGGGGTCCATGGCCACGATGGCGCCGGAGATATCGGGGACCTGTTGCAACCGGAACTGACCCGGCTTGCCGTCCATCGGCGCCACATAGACGACGTCGCCGGGCGACAGCATCGAGCGGATGGATTTCTTGCCGGTCCAGCGGATTCCGTCCTGGGTCAGCGTGCCGGTCTCGCGATCCGCCATCACCTCGCCGGCCTTGTCGTAGCCGGGCTGCAGTCCGATCCGGGTCGAGGCGTCGCCACCGTCGAGCACGACCGCCAGGCGCCAGGGCTGCACATCGCCGAACGCCGGGATAGCCGCCAGAGGAGGACCCCAATCCCCGCCGAGTTCGACATGCCGGATGGCACCCCGGAAGCCATGTGCTTCGTCGAACCGCACGAGGCCGTCGACCAGAGCCTTGCGGGCGATGACCTGCAGCTTGGGATCGAGCGTGGTGCGGACCGAGAGCCCGCCCTCGTAGAGCTTCTTCTCGCCGTAGCGCTCGCTTAGCTCGCGGCGCACCTCCTCGGCGAAGTATCCCGCCGCATAGCTGTCGGGCGCCAGGACGCGCGGGTTGACCCCCAGCGGCTCCTGCTTGGCCTTTTCACCGTCGGCCTTGGGCACGTAGCCGTTTTCGACCATGCGGTCGATCACCCAATTGCGGCGAATGACGGCAGCATCGTGTTTCAGGAACGGCTGGTAGTTGTTGGGCCCCTTGGGCAGGGCCGCGAGATAGGCGACTTCGGCGACCGTCAGTTCATTGACGCTCTTATCGAAATAGTTCAGTGCGGCGGCCGCGACGCCGTAGTTGCCGAGCCCGAGATAGATCTCATTGAGATAGAGTTCGAGGATCTTCTCCTTCGGATAAGCCTGCTCGATGCGCAGCGCCAACAGAGCCTCGCGGATTTTGCGCGTGAAACTCCGCTCGTTGGTCAGCAGGAAGTTCTTGGCCACCTGTTGCGTTATGGTCGAGGCGCCTTGGGCCCGCTTGGTGCCCTGGACCAGCACGCTCAAGGCCCGCAAGACGCCTTCCGGGTCGATGCCGTTATGCGAGTAGAAGTTTTTGTCTTCCGCCGAGATGAAGGCGTCTTTCACCAGCGGTGGGATGGCGCTCGACGGCAGATAGAGCCGGCGTTCGTGCGAATATTCCGCAAGAAGACTGCCATCCCCCGCCTGGACGCGGGTCATGACCGGCGGTTCGTAGTTCTGCAACTGCGTATAGTCCGGCAGATCCTTCTCGAACTTCCACACCGTGACGGCCGCGACCCCCGCCACGATGACGAACACCAAGGCACCGGTGGCAAACAGGAAACCGAAGAACCGGGCAAGATGCCGCATCGGGAAACGCCTCGCGAGCAGAGAGCTCTGACAGGGCCGAAAAACCGGTTGACGGGTTCGTCACGGTTCGTCGGCGCGCTCGATCGGATGCGAAGAAGCTGCGGCCCTTTTATGGTGTCAATGCGACCTTGCGCTCCCGGCGGGGCCAGAGCCGTACAAGCCTCCGGGTTCTTCCAGCGCTGTGTCCGAGCCGCCACAGAGGCCGGCGTTCAGCGCATGGCCGCGGTTCCGATCGGCTGCGGCGGCGGCGCGCCATTGTGGTCGGCAAAGAAGGCATCGATCGCCGATGCGACCGATGCCGTGGCCTTATCGCGCCATTCGGACGAGGTCAGCATCTTCACGTCCCGGTCGCTCGAAAGATAGCCGAGTTCGAGCAACACCGAAGGAACGTCGGGTGCCTGCAGCACCTTGAAACCGGCGGCCCGTTCCGGATTGCGGTTCAGCCGGGCGATCTTGGCCCAGTAGCCGGTCAGTGTGCGCTGGAACTGGTGGGCGTAGGTCCGGGTCTCGCGTCTCGCCAGATCGAAGAGAATGTCGGACACGTCCGGTTCCTTCAGGCTCGGCGCGAGGCCCGCCGCTTCGTCGGCTTGGTTCTCGATGGACGCGACATGGGCCGCCTCCGCATCGCTGGCCCGGTCGGACGCCGTGTAGACGGTCGCGCCCGTCACCGACGCATCGGCCAGCGTGTCGGCATGGATGGAGATGAAAAGCGCCGCATTGGCGTCTCGAGCGAAACGGACGCGGTCTTCGAGCGAAACGAAGCTGTCGTCCCGCCGCGTCATGACCACGCGATACCGGTCGCCCGCCGACAGCCGCGAGGCGAGAACCGAGGCGAAGTCGAGGACGACGGATTTCTCGACCACGCCCGCGACACCGCTGGCCCCGGGGTCGATGCCGCCGTGCCCGGGGTCGATCACCACGAGGGGTCGGGCATCGTTGGTCGAGGGTACGGAGGAGGCTACGGCCGACGGCCCCGTTGCCGTGTTATCGGGTTCGGAGGTCGAAGCCCTGACCGCGGCCGCGAAGGTCTGTCGATCCGTGCGAGCGAGTTCGAGGGTCAAGCGGGACGGGTCTCCTCCCGCGATGGACGTGACGTCCGCACGACGCAGGGTGGCCGGACCCGAGAGATCCACCACGATCCGGGACTTGCCGGGTGCGAACAACCCGAACCGGAAGGCGTGGACCACACCGGTCCCGCCGTTCCCGAGTCCTCCGGACGCCGCATCAATCTGGAAATTGACCTCCGGCAGGTCGACGATCAATCGATCCGGCCTTTCCGTCAGGGTCGCCCGGACCGCGACGGGGTCGCTGAGGTCGAAGACAAGGCGCGTCACGCCGCCCGCCTCCGTCGCCCGCACCGCGACCGCCACGGGAACGGCGGCATCGTGGCGGTCGGCGTCGGGCCCCTGCGAAACGCGCTGCCAGCTCGGGTGTTTCACGGAAGCAGAAGCCGGGGAAGTCATGGTGGTCAGGCCGGCAAAGGACATCGCGACCAGCAGGAGACGTTTCGTGCCGTCGATCCTGCCGGTTCGGCTCAAACCCCTCATTCCGGCTCCGACGCTTTTGATCCACGTCTCGAGGAGCATCGCCATGCCCTCGCTCGTCACCGTCGTCCCCGTGGCAATCGCAAGGACAGACCCTGTCGAGAAGGTCCGAGCCGTCAACGATTCGCCATCATGGGCTGACTATTCAACTTAAGCCGTAACGGGAGGATAGTTAATCTTTCGTTGCCCTGCATGACGCGTTGCCACCCACTGTGGCGCGGAAGAGACGGTCTTGCGCGGAAAACTTGCCAAGCCTCTCGATTACCCGTTATTGCTTGACGGTCAGCGTCCTGACCCGGGGCACGTTCAGGGTTCTCGCTGAGATGACTGTCACGCCGCAACCTCTTCAAGGTCGCGAATCAGACGTCTCAGCAGGTTCTCTCGTGCGCCGCTCGTCGCTCAAGACCGACCCGCCCGTCGATGGCCTCGCTCCCCGCGCGGCATTCGCCTCCAGCGATTATCGACGCCGGATCGGTCGGATGATGTCCCGGAACCGGGCTCGAGTCAGGCGGTGACGGCGCGGCTTCACGACTGAAGCCGCGAGACGGAAGTTTTACGATGAAACGCCCTCACCTGGGTCGTCACTGGTCCATCTCTGCCGCTTCGTCCGAATCACTGCTGCGGGTCGACGAGGTTCATCCTTGTTCGGCTCGCCGTCGGGCGGGCGCTGGCGTCGACGCCGGGGCTGTCTGCTCCGGCCAATGTTTTCAAGTTCGTGTTTCCCAATCCCAGGCGCCCCATCGGCGGCCGGACCTCGCTTCCGTTCGAGGCTTCGCGCGCCGCCACCCAACGGCTCCCGTCCCGCTCAAGCGGCCGGAGCCATTCCTTCCATCCTCACGGCACATCTCGCTTGACCCCCACACCGTCACGACCGGTCATGCACCGTCGGCCGGCAGGGCGAACGCCATGATGCGCCCCCTTGTGAATAGAGCCACCCATGTCCAGCAAAATGCTCATCGATGCGTCCCACCCGGAAGAAACCCGGGTGGTGGTGCTCAAAGGTAACCGCGTAGAAGAATTCGATTTCGAATCGGCCAACAAGAAGCAGCTTCGCGGCAACATCTACCTCGCGAAGGTCACCCGGGTCGAACCGTCGTTGCAGGCGGCTTTCGTCGAGTACGGCGGCAACCGGCACGGCTTCCTGGCCTTCTCCGAGATCCATCCGGACTATTACCAGATCCCGTTCGCAGACCGGCAAGCCCTCCTGGAGGAGGAAGCGCGCGCGCACCGCGACGAGGATGACGATAGCCGTGGCAACGAACGCACCGAGCGGGGCGCGCGCAGCGGCGAGAGAAGCGAACGCGGTGGCGAGAGAAGCGACCGTAGCGAGAAGAACGACCGCGGGGACCGCAACCATCGCCGGAGTCGTCGTCACAGGCGGGATGGCGCGGTCTCGGCCATGGAGCGCCGTGGCCCGGCGGACGAGAGCGTGTCCGAGCCTGCCTTCGACGCGGCAGAGCCGGCGCCGTCGCTGGAAGAATTCCGGTCGGAAGGCGCCGACACTGAGACGCTGACGGAATTCGAGGACACTGCGGTGGTCGGCGAGACCTCGCATGATATTCAGGGCGGATCCGAAGACGAACCCGGTCCTGGCGGTGCGGATCCGATGCAGCCCGACCTCGGCTTCACGGGTGCGGGTGAACCCCTGCCGGAGCCGCACGATGTCGCGGAAGGAAGTCCAGCGGTCGCGTCCGACGGATCGGCCGAGATGGAGGCCACCACGCAGGAGCACCCCGGCTCCGATGCTGGTCCGTCGCCGGACCAAGCCGAGTTCCAGCTGGAACCCGCGGGGGATCAGGAGCCGGTCCCCGAGGCAACCATGGAGGGCGGGCCGGGCGAAACGGCCGAAATGTCGTCAGCGGAATCGGAATCGTTCTCGATCGAGAACGCCGACGAGCCGGTCGACACCATGACCCGCGACTTCGCGGCGCCCGACATCGCTTCAGTCCTGGACGACGCGGGATCTCGCGACGTGCAGGCTCGCGAGACCGATGCCGACGAGCCTCGTGCGATGGAGCACGAGGACGAGGTGGTCGAACAGATCGGTGGCGACGCGCTCGAGGATGTGGCGCCCCGCCCGACCCGGCTTCGCCGCCACTACAAGATCCAGGAGGTCATCAAGCGCCGCCAGATCCTGCTGATCCAGGTCGTCAAGGAGGAGCGCGGCAACAAGGGCGCGGCCCTGACGACCTATCTGTCGCTCGCCGGCCGCTATTCCGTGCTCATGCCCAACACGGCACGCGGCGGCGGCATCTCGCGCAAGATCACCGACGGCGAGGATCGCAAGCGCCTGAAGGCGATAGCCCAGGATCTCGACGTGCCGGAGGGGATGGGCGTCATCCTTCGAACCGCCGGCGCCGCCCGGTCGAAGATCGAGGTCCGGCGGGATTTCGAATATCTGCTGCGCATGTGGGAAAGTGTGCGTGAGCTGACGCTCAAGTCCACCGCGCCGACGCTGGTCTATGAAGAAGGATCGCTGATCAAGCGATCGATCCGCGACCTTTACGGCAGCGAAGTCGAGGAGATCGTCGTGGCCGGCGCGGACGGGTTCGGCGAAGCTCGCGACTTCATGCGCATGCTCATGCCGGGCAATACCAATAGCGTGCAGTTCTACCGCGACCCCCAGCCGATCTTCGCGAAATCCGGCGTCGAAGCGCAGCTCGATGCCATGTTCTCGAACCATGTGACGTTGAAATCGGGCGGCTATCTGGTCATCAATCAGACCGAGGCGCTGGTCGCGATCGACGTCAACTCGGGTCGTTCGACACGCGAGCACAACATCGAAGACACGGCGCTGCGGACCAACCTCGAAGCCGCCGACGAGGTCGCGCGGCAACTCCGCCTGCGCGACCTCGCCGGCCTCATCGTGGTCGACTTCATCGACATGGAGGAGTCCCGCAACAACCGGTCCGTCGAGCGCCGGATCAAGGAGGCGCTGAAGAACGACCGCGCCAGAATCCAGATCGGTCGCATCTCGCATTTCGGCCTGCTCGAAATGTCGCGCCAGCGCATCAGGACCGGGGTTCTCGAAGGCTCGACTGTCATCTGCTCGCATTGTGCGGGGGCCGGCACGGTACGCTCGACCGCCTCCATCGCCCTGCACGTCCTGCGCCTGCTGGAGGACGCCCTCATCAAGGATGCGTCCTACGATCTCATCGTGCGCAGCCGGAGCGAAGTGGCGCTTTATGTCTTGAATCAGAAGCGCATCAAGCTGGTCGAACTGGAGCAGCGGTTCGGCGTGACCTTGACCGTGATGGCGGATCCGAGCCTCACCGGTATGATCTATCACGCGATCGAGCGTGGCGAACCCGCGACCCCGCCGATAGCCCCGGCCCCGCGTCGGGATCTCGTCCGCGTCGACAGCATCGCTCCGATCTTCGAGCCGGAGCCAGCGGAGGTGGAAGAGGAGGAGATCGAGGCGGCAGGAACCGAAGAGGCGGAAGCTCTCATAGAGGAGAGCGAGGGCGGTGCCGGCGAGATGGCGGCGGACGCGATCGACGGCAACCGCCGTCGCAAGCGGCGGCGGCGGCGGCGAGGTCGTGAACGCGAGGGTGCCAGCGAGATCTCGGCCGATGCGCCCCAGCCGTCCGACGAGGGCCTGGCCACGATGGCGAGGATCGGAGGCGACCTGCTCACGGTACGGGACGCCTCGGCTTTCGTTCCGTCGTCCGCCGACGAGGAGCTCGAGGAGGTTTCGCGCGACATCCCGGAACCCGAACCTGAACTCCAGCTCGACAGTGGCCACGCCGACGCGATCTTGACCGGGGCCGATGAGGTCGGAGCCCTGGAGTTCGGGACTCAGGAGCTCGGG
>CAXTME010000014.1:54261-59549 GCA_964245215.1 uncultured Lichenihabitans sp. | reverse complement strand
CTGCTGGCCGGCGATATCGCGCCCGTGGAAGCCTTGGCCGATGCGCTGCAGGTCCGCGGCGCCCGCGTCACGGCGGTCTCGGTCACGAGCCTCAAGGACGAGGCCGCGGTGGCGGTCCTGGCCCGTCTGATCGAGACGGACCCGCCCGATGTCGTTCTCAACACCACCGCCTTTTCGGCCCAGAGGACCGCCGGCGGCACCGTCCTCGACGAGGCCGACGCGCCCGTGCTGCAGGTCGTCCAATCGGGCAGTGCGCGCGACGCCTGGGCCGGCAGCACGCGGGGCCTCGGCGCGGCCGACCTCGCCATGAACGTCGTCCTGCCCGAGGTCGACGGCCGCCTCCTCGGTGGCGTCCTGTCGTTCAAGGATGTCGGGCCGCCGGACGCCGCCTACGAATTTTCTCCGGTCATGCACCGTCCGGATCCGGGCCGCGTCGCTCATGTCGTCGACCTCGCGCTCGCCTGGGCGCGGCTGCGCAAGACGCCGCGGTTCGGGCGCCGCCTCGCCTGCGTGCTCTCGGACTATCCCGGCAAGGCGGGCCGCGGCGGCTACGCGGTAGGGCTCGACGCGCCCCAGAGCGTGTCGTCGATCACGGCGGCCCTGCGGGAAGCCGGCTATGATGTTCCAGCGCTTCCCGACCACGCCGCCCTGATGACCGATCTGACCGGGGGCGCCGCCGAGCCGCTGCTTTCCCGGGCCGACTACGATCGCGCCTTCGCCGCGCTTCCCGAACCGTTCCGCTGTGCCGTCCTGCGCCAGTGGGGCGCGCCCGATACCGATCCCGCCCTCGTCGACGGCACCTTCGGGTTCCGCATCCGGCGCACCGGTTTGCTGGTGCTGGCCGTGCAACCCGACCGCGGGCACGTGGCGGATCGCCGGGGCGACTATCACGATACCGCGCTTCCGCCCCGCCACGGCTATATTGCGTTCTACATCTGGCTGCGCGAGATCGAGCGCATCGACGCTCTCATCCATCTCGGGACGCATGGGACGCTCGAGTGGCTGCCCGGCAAAGCGGTGGCGCTCTGCGCCGCTTGCGCGCCCGAGGCCGTGCTCGGCCCCGTGCCGGTGATCTATCCCTTCATCGTCAGCGACCCCGGCGAGGCCGCGCAGGCGAAGCGCCGGATCGGCGCCGTCACGGTGGGGCATCTGACCCCGCCGCTCGTCGCGGCCGGGAGCCATGGTGCCGCGGCGGAACTCGAGGCGCTGTTCGACGAATATGCGCAAGCCCAGGGGCTCGATGGCCGCCGTGCGCGCCTCCTCGGTACAGCAATCCTCGAACGCGCCCGCGCCAGCGGCCTCGCCGGGGAGTGTGGGATCGCGAGCGATGCCGAAACCGAAACGGCATTGCAGCGCCTCGACGCCTGGCTCTGCGATCTCAAGGAAGCCCGGATCGGCGACGGCCTGCACGTGTTCGGCGGTTCCGATGCGGGCGCCCGCGGTGCGGCTTTCGAGGCCTGCGGCGCGGCCGAGATCGCGGGCCTCCTCGCGGCGCTCGACGGCCGCTTCGTCCCGCCCGGCCCTGCGGGATCGCCGGCCGGCGCGCGGCGCGACGTGCTGCCGACCGGGCGCAACCTCTTCGCCGTCGACCCGCGCGCCGTGCCGACCCGTACGGCCTACGAGATCGGGTCGCGGGCCGCCGCCGAGGTTCTCACCCGCTATGTCCAGGACCATGGCGAGTGGCCGCGCCGGCTGGTGCTCGACCTCTGGGGGAGCGCCACGATGCGGACGGGTGGCGACGATCTCGCCCAGGCCTTCGCGCTGATGGGCGTCCGGCCCCGCTGGGACCACGGCTCGACGCGGGTCAACGGTTTCGAGATCCTGCCGCAGGCGCGCCTCGATCATCCTCGGATCGACGTGACGCTGCGCATCTCCGGCCTGTTCCGCGACCTCTTCCCGGACCAGATCGCGCTGTTCGATGCCGCGGTGCGGGCGGTCGCCGGGCTCGACGAGGAGGACGACGTCAACCCGCTGGCGGCGGCCCGTCGTTCCGACCCGTCGACGACCACGCTCCTTAGGGTCTTCGGTGCAGCGCCGGAGCGCTACGGGCTGGGGCTCGCCCGCCGGATCGCGGCCGGGGACTGGTCCGAACGGCGCGATCTCGGGGAGACCTATCTTGCGGGATCGTCGCACGCCTATAGCGGCGCCCCCGCCACGGGGCAGGAAGCCGGGGCGGCCTTCCGAGACCGGGTGCGCGAAGCGGACGCCTATGTCCACGTGGCGGACCTGCCCGAGATCGACCTCCTGTCGTCGGACGTCGCGGCCGAGCACCAGGGGGGGTTCGCGGCGGCGGCGAGCGCCCTCGGCGCGATGCCTGCCCTCTACCACGCCGACGCCACCGTTTCGGGAACCCTCAAGGTGCGCAGCTTGACCGAGGAGGTGGCGCGCATCGTCCGGGCGCGGGCCACCAATCCGCGCTGGATCGCCGGGCAGATGCGGCATGGCTTTCGCGGTGCCGCCGAGATCGCCGAGACGGTCGACGCGCTCTACGGTTTCGCGGCCACCACGGATGCGGTTCCGAGCCGGCACTTCGATCTTCTGTTCGACGCGACACTCGGCGACGAGGCGGTGCGGGACTTCCTGACGGGCAGTAATCCTCTGGCGGCCCGATCCATCGCGGATCGTTTCGACGAGGCCGCCACCCGCGGCTTCTGGGTCTCGCGCCGGAACTCGACGGCCGCCCTGCTGGCCGAGATGAGGGCGGCGGCGTGACGGCGGCGCCCGAAACCCGGGTCGGCTGGTGCCCCGGCGCGCTGCGGCCCATGCCGAGCGGCGATGGATTGATCGTCCGCGTGAAGCCGCGCGGCGCCACGCTCTCGCCCGACCAGGCGATCGGCATGGCGGCGGCGGCGAGCGCCTTCGGCAACGGCGCCCTCGACCTCACGAGCCATGCGAACCTGCAGATCCGCGGCGCGAGCGACGCGTCGCTGCCCGGTTTGACCGAGGCGCTCGACCGCCTGGGCCTGCTCGACCCGGATGTCGGAGCCGAAACGCGCCGCAACGTCATGATGAGCCCGCTGGCCGGGCTCGATCCGGAGGCGCTGCTCGACATCCGGCCGGTCGTCGCCGCGCTGGAGAACAGGCTGGTGGCCGACGCCGGTCTCGCCGGGCTGCCGGCCAAGTTCGGTTTTGCGGTATCGGACGGCGGGCGCCTGCCGCTCGGCAACGTCGGGGCCGATGTGACGTTCGATGGCGGTTGGCGATCTCTCCCCGAAGCCGGGAGGGTGGCGCGGAGCGCCGGGTGGGGTGGAGGTGAGCTTCGCGTCCGCGCCGAAGGCCCGGCAACCCCACCCGACACCCTTCGAGTGCCACCCTCCCCGTCCCGGGAAGGGATCTCCCAGGCTTGCGACGGCTTCACCGTCCGGCTCGGGGGCGACGAAACCGTCGCGTTCTGCCCGACGCAGAGCGTTCCGGACGTGGCGGCGCTTCTGGCAGGCTGGTTCATCGCGGCGCGCGCCGCCGATCCCGATCTCCGCCGCATGCGGCGGGCGGTGGCGCGCTTCGGCGCACCTGCCATCCTGGCCGCAGCCGGGCTGCGGGCCGAAGTTGGCGACCCGCCGTCCGTTCCGACGGGCGCGGCCCGGCATGGTAACAGCGGTGCCGGTTTGATCTTCGACGGGGTTTTGCGATCCCTCCCCGAAACGGGGAGGGTGGCGCGAAACGCCGGGTGGGGTGGAGGTGAGCTTCACGTCCGCGTCGAACGTCCGGCAACCCCACCCGACACCCTTCGGGTGCCACCCTCCCGGTTCCGGGGAGGGATAACGGCGCACGCCGCCGATCTCGAACCGGCCACATCCTCCCACATCCTCGGCGTTGCCGCGCCCTTCGGCCGCCTCGACGCCGCCCAACTCGATACGCTCGCGCGCGGCGCCCTTCGGGCCGGGGCTAGCGAATTGCGGCTGACGCCGTGGCGCGCCATCCTGGTACCGGGGCTGACGCAAACCGCGGCCGAACGGCTCGCCGCAGAGTGCGACCTCGCGGGCCTCATTACCGATCCGGGCGATCCGCGCCTTCGGGTCGCCGCCTGTCCCGGTGCACCCGGTTGCCACCGCGGTACGACGCCGGTGCTCGACCACGCGGCCCGTTGGGCGACGCTACTCGGGCGCGGCCATGTCGACGACGGGATCGTGCTCCACGTCTCGGGCTGCGCCAAAGGCTGCGCCCACACCGCCACCGCGCCCCTGACCCTCGTGGCCGAGAACGGCCGATATCGGCTCCTGACCCGCGGCATGCCCGGCCCGGCGGGGCTCGATCCGGACGCGGTTCAGTCCCTCCTCGTGGCCGCCTGCGAGGGCCGCCCGAGGTGACATACGACTACATCCGCGACGGCGCCGCCATCTATGCCCGAAGCTTCGCGATGATCCGGGCCGAGGCCAACCTGGGGGCTTTCGACGCAACCGAAGAACCGGTCGCGGTGCGCATCATCCACGCCTGCGGCATGGTCGAGGCCGCGGCCGACATCCGCTTCACCGAAGGGGCCGTCCTGGCCGCCAAGGCGGCGCTGCGGGCCGGGGCGCCCGTGCTTTGCGACGCCCGCATGGTGGCGGACGGCGTCACTCGCCGCCGCCTGCCGGCGGGAAACGACGTGATCTGCACCTTGAACGATCCCGCGGTCCCGGAGCTCGCGGCTCGCCTGGGTACGACCCGGACGGCGGCGGCGGTCGAGCTCTGGGGGAGCCGGCTCGGCGGGGCCGTGGTGGCGATCGGCAACGCCCCGACGGCGCTGTTCCACCTGCTCGAGCTGCTGGGCCGCGGCGCCCCCATGCCGGCCGCGATCATCGGCATGCCGGTCGGCTTCGTCGGGGCCGCGGAATCGAAGGAGGCGCTGCTCGATTTCGACCGCGTCCCGGCCCTGGTGGTCCGGGGCCGCAAGGGTGGCAGTGCCATGACGGCCGCGACCGTCAATGCCCTGGCCAGCGACGAGGAATGACGGCCGTGACGCCGGGCCGGCTCTATGGGATCGGGCTCGGGCCGGGTGATCCGGACCTGCTCACCGTGAAAGCGGTCCGGACCCTGGAGGCGGCGCCGGTCGTCAGCTACTTTGCCAAGAAGGGGCGTTGCGGCGTGGCCCGGACCATTGCGGACCGCTGGATCCCTTCGGGCTGCGAGGAACTGCCGCTGCACTACCCCGTCACGACCGAGATCCCGTTCGACGATCCCCGCTACCGGGCCCAGCTCTCCGCCTTCTACGGCGAGGCGGCCGAAATCCTCGGCCGGAGACTGGCTGCGGGTCGCGACGTGGCGCTGCTCTGCGAGGGAGACCCGCTCTTCTACGGGTCCTTCATGCA
>CAXTME010000014.1:31145-54161 GCA_964245215.1 uncultured Lichenihabitans sp. | reverse complement strand
GTCGAGAAGCACGACGACGAGGCGCCCTATTTCGCCATCGTGCTGGTGCCGGGCCGGGGGCGTCGCCCATGACGGGCGAGATCGCGGTCGTCGGGCTCGGGCCAGGCCCGGCCGCCTGGCTCACGCCAGAGGCCGGCGAGGCCCTCGCGGCGGCGACCGACCTCGTGGGCTACATCCCCTATGTGGCGCGCGTGCCGGAGCGCCCCGGGCTCGCGCGCCATGCGTCGGACAATCGCGTCGAGCGCGACCGGGCGCGGCAGGCCTTTTCGCTGGCGCTCGAAGGGCGGCGCGTCGCGGTCGTGTCGGGCGGCGATCCTGGCATCTTCGCCATGGCGGCCGCGATCTTCGAGGCGCTCGATGCCGAGCCCGCCTTCCGGTCCGTTCCGGTCCGCGTGGTGCCGGGCCTCTCGGCCATGCAGGCCGCGGCGGCCCGGCTCGGCGCCCCCCTCGGCCACGATTTCTGCGTGATGTCGCTGTCCGACAATCTGAAGCCCTGGCCCGTCGTCCTGCGGCGGCTCGCGGCCGCGGTCGAGGGCGACTTCGTCGTCGCGATCTACAACCCGGCCTCGGCCGCGCGGCCAAGGCAGCTCGCCGATGCCTTCGACCATCTGCGGGCGGGCAAGAGCGCCGCGACGCCCGTGGCGTTCGCGCGCGCGATCGGGCGCCCGGACGAAGGCCTGCACGTCACGACGCTCGGCGACGCCGACGCCGCGCTGGCCGACATGTCGACCCTGGTGATCGTCGGGTCGAGCGAGACGCGCCTCGTCGAAGGGCAGGGCGGCCGCCGATGGATGCTGACGCCGCGGAGCTACGGTGGCGAGACGGGTCCGCTCGGTCCGCCTCCGGAAGGCCGGCCGCGATGAGCCTCGATCCAGCCCAGCACCTCGTCGAGCGCGCAGAGTTCGTGGCGACCGCCCCCGATCGCCGGCCGATCCACCGCGATCACGGTCACGCCGAGGTCGCGTGCCGCGTCGAGCTTGGCCGCGGCGCCGTGGCCGCCACTGTTTTTGGTGACGAGCACGTCGATCCGCTCCCGCAGCATCAAGGCCCGTTCGTCGGCGAGCCCGAACGGGCCGCGGGCGAGAACGAGTCGGTGATCCGGCGGCAGGTCGGCCGCGTCCGGCGGATCGATGGTGCGGACGATGTAGTGGTGCTGCGGTGCCGGCAGGAAAGCCGCGAGGCCGAGGCGCCCGACCGTGAGCAGCACGCGGCGGGACGCGGTGCCGAGGGCATCGGCTGCGGCATCGAGATCCGGCACCGCGACCCAGCGATGGCCGGGTGCGGGACGCCACGCCGGTCGCGTGAAGGCCATCAGCGGGACGTGGCGCCGGGCGCAAGCCGCGACCGCATGGGCCGAGATGCGGGCCGCGAACGGGTGGGTCGCGTCCACCACGGCCTCGACGGCCTCGCGCTCGAGATAGGCCGCGAGGCCCTCGACACCGCCGAACCCGCCGATGCGGCACGGGATGTCGGGCAGGACCGGACGGGCGGTCCGGCCCGCCAGCGACAGCGTGGGCGCGATATCGGGGCGAACCGCGATGGCGGCGCAGAGCGCCGTGGCTTCCGTGGTTCCGCCGAGGATCAACAGGCGCATCGGTCGAGGAGCATCACGTGGTGAGCCCGTCGCCCTGGCTCACGCTGGTCGGGATCGGCGAGGACGGCCGCGACGGCCTCTGTCTTGCTGCGCTTGAGGCGATCGCGCAAGCCTCGCTGGTGGTCGGCGGCCAGCGACACTTGGCGCTGCTCGGGCCGGTCGCGGCCGAGACCCTGGCCTGGGCCTCGCCCATGGAGGACACCTATCCCATGCTGCTGGCCCGGCGCCCTGAGCCCGTCTGCGTGCTGGCAAGCGGTGACCCGTTCTGCTTCGGGGTCGGTGCGGTTCTGGCCCGCGCGGTGGATCCCGCCGAGATGCGCTGCTGGCCGCAGCCCTCCGCGTTCAGCCTGGCGGTGGCCCGGCTCGGCTGGGCGCTGCAGGATTGCACGCTTGTGTCGCTTTGCGGACGACCGCTCGAAAGCCTGGTGCCGGCGCTGCAGCCGGGCGCCCGCATCCTCGCCCTGAGCGCCGATGCCGCGACCCCGGGGCGCGTGGCGGCGCTGCTGCGCGGTCGCGGCCTCGGCGACGCCGCGCTGACCCTGCTCGAGAGCATGGGCGGACCGCGGGAGCGCCGGCGGACCACGACGGCCGCCGGCTTCGATCTCCCGGAGATCGATCCGCTGAACACGATCGCGCTCGAGGTCCCGTCCGATGCATCCTGTGCCGCCATCGTTCCGGGGCGCCCCGACGGACTATTCGATCACGATGGGCAGATCACGAAATCGGACGTCCGGGCCGTCACCCTGGCCCGTCTCGCGCCGCGGCGGGGCGACATCCTGTGGGACGTCGGTGCGGGCTCGGGTTCGGTCGCGATCGAGTGGATGCTGGCTCATCCGGCGAACCGGGCACATGCGGTCGAGCATCATCCGGAGCGCGCGGCGCGCATCGTCCGCAATGCCGCGGCGCTCGGCGTGCCGCAACTCGCGGTCGTCGAGGGCAGGGCGCCCGACATGCTGGCCGGACTGCCCCGGCCCGACGCGGTCTTCATCGGCGGTGGCGGGACGGCCGACGGTGTGCTCGAAGTCTGTCGGCAGGCGTTGAGGCCCGGAGGTCGGCTCGTGATCAACGCCGTGACGATCGAGACCCAGGCCTTGCTGATCGCGCAGTTCCGCCAGCATGGCGGGCACCTATCGACAATCGCCGTGTCGCAAGCCGATCCCGTCGGCGGATTTCATGGCTGGCGTAGTGCCATGCCGGTCGTGCAATGGACCTGGGTGAAGCCGTGATGGAAACTTCCCCGCCGGATCGAGCTGAGGTCCTTCTCCCGCCAGCGGAAGAAGGTGGCGCGTCGCTGCAAGGCCGCGAAGCGCGCCGGATGAGGGTGCCCGAACACTGCGCCTCCCCTCATCCGTCGTCGCTGCGCGCCGACACCTTCTCCCGCGAGCGGGAGAAGGAAAGAAGGAGCCTCGCGATCGGCGTCGGTTTCCGCAAGCACTGCACGGCCGAGGCCTTGCAGGCGCTGATCGGCGAAGCCTTGGCCCGGCTTGCGCTCGATCATCCGGCCTTCGCCGGTGCCTCGGTGGTTCTCGCCACCATCGCCGAGAAGGACCGTCCGGCGCTGCACGCCGCGGCCGGCCCCCTCGGCTTGAGGGTCGTCGTCCTGCAGAAGGCGGCCCTGCACGGCACCGAGGACCGCATCACGGTCACGTCGCAAGCCGCCCGGGCTTGTCTCGGCATTCCGTCGGTGGCAGAAGCCGCGGCCCTTGCGGCGGCCGGCGCCGGGTCGCACCTCCTGGTGACGCGGATCGCCAGCCGGGACGCCACCTGCGCCATCGCCTGCGGGGCGGAACCGGAGGCCGCATGACGGTTCACTTCATCGGCGCCGGCCCCGGTGCCCCGGATCTCATCACGCTGCGGGGCCGCGACCTCCTGGCCCACTGCCCCGTCTGTCTCTACGCGGGGTCGCTCGTGCCCCGCGCTCTGCTCGACCATTGCCCGCCCGGTGCCCGCGTCGTCGATACGGCGCCGCTCGATCTCGACGCCATCGTGGCCGAATGCAGGGCCGCCGACGCTGCAGGGCTCGACGTGGCCCGGCTGCACTCGGGCGACCTGTCGATCTGGAGCGCGCTCGGCGAGCAGTTGCGCCGGCTCGACCGGGCCGGCATCCCGACCACCATCACGCCGGGCGTCCCGTCCTTCGCGGCCGCGGCGGCGGCCCTCGGGACGGAGCTGACGCTACCCGAAGTGGCTCAGACCGTGGTTTTGACCCGGACCGCCGGCCGCGCCTCCGCCATGCCGCCGCGCGAGACCCTGGCGGCTTTCGCGGCAACCGGCGCCACCCTGGCGATCCACCTCTCGATCCATGCCATCGCCGCAGTGGTGACGGACCTCACGCCCCACTACGGCGTCGACGGCCCGGTGGCCGTGGTGGTTCGCGCGTCGTGGCCCGACGAGCGCATCATCCGCGGCACGCTCGGCAGCATCGAAGCCCTGCTGGCCCGAGACCCGGTCGAACGGACCGCGATCATCATGGTGGGCCGGGTGCTCGACGCGCGAGGTTTCCGCGACAGCGCGCTCTATGATGCGGGCTACGATCGGCGCTTCCGCGGATCGACCTCTCCTGCCGGGAGCACCTCGTGAGCGCTTCAGCCGGCCCGCGCCAACAGGCGGCCCTCACGGTCGAACAGCACGACCGTGAGACCCTCGCGGCGACCGAGGCAGGCGGCCGCCGTGGCGTGCGCCCCGTCCGCCACGCGGCCCGCGAGGTCGATGCGGTTCGCCTCAGCCAGCCCAAAGGCCTCGGCCGCGGTGTTACAGGCGTGGATCGCCTGGATCAGCGCCGCGTCGGCGCCCGCGTGCCGCGCCTCCTGGCCCAGCCAGGCGAGATCGACGGCACCGCGCTTCGAATGCAGGTCGAGCAGGCCCTGAGCCAGCTTCGTCATCTTGGCGAGACCGCCCGCCACCGTGACGCGCTCGACCGGGTGCCGGCGCAAGTATTTCAGCATGCCGCCGACGAAGTCGCCCATGTCGATGATGGCAGGGTCCGGAAGGCCATGGAGCGCCTGGACGGCCTTCTCGGACGTGTCGCCGGTGGCTCCGGCCACGTGGTCGAGGCCGAGCGCACGCGCCACGTCGATGCCGCGGTGGATCGTGTCGATCCAGGCCGCGCAGGAATAGGGCACCACGATGCCGGTGGTGCCGAGGATCGAGAGGCCGCCCACGATGCCGAGCCGGCCGTTCAGCGTCCGCTCGGCCAGCTTTTCGCCGCCGGGGATCGCGATCTCCACCTCGGCGTCCGGCGCGAGGCCGAGCCGGGCCGCGGCTTCGCCGATGGCGGCTCGCATCATGCTGCGCGGCACGGGATTGATGGCGGGTTCGCCCGGCGGAATGGCGAGCCCGGGGCGCGTGACCCGGCCCACACCCTCGCCGGCCCGAAACACGAGGCCCGTGCCGGAGGGCAGGGGCCGGACCGTCGCCACGACGAGCGCGCCATGCGTGACGTCGGGATCGTCCCCGGCATCCTTGACGACGCCGGCGCGGGCGAAGCCGTCACCCCGCGCCGCGGTGGCCAGCGCAAAGGCGGGCCGGCCGCCGCCGGGCAGCGGGATCTCGACAGGATCGGGGAAGCTTCCCGTGTGCAGGGCCTCGAAGGCGGCCCGCGCCGCCGCCGTGGCGCAGGCGCCGGTCGTCCAGCCGCGGCGGAGCAGCACGGGCGCGGGAGGCTCATTCATGGGATGAAGATGGACCGTCCGGACCGCGCAATCCAGGGGGGCAAGCCCGGCCATGACGGCCTGCTTGGAACGGCTGGGGCCGAACGGTCGTGACGGACCCGCTCGTCCTGTTGGGTTTGGCCGGCGGCCTGCCAGAGTTCGCGCCAGGCACGGTTTGGCTCTGCGGGGCCGGCCCGGGTGACCCGGGCCTCCTGACGCTGCATGCGGTCCATGCCCTGCGCCAAGCCGACGTGATCGTCTACGACGCGCTCGTCAGCGACGCCATCATGAACTTCGCGGGGCCGCAGGCGTCGCGCGAGTTCGCCGGGAAGCGCGGCGGCAAGCTGTCACCCGCGCAGGGCGATATCACCGAGCGGCTGATCGCGCTCGCTCGGGAAGGCCGGCGCGTGCTGCGGCTCAAGGGCGGCGACCCCTTCGTGTTCGGCCGGGGCGGTGAGGAAGCGCTCGATCTCACGCGGGCCGGCGTCATGTTCCGCATCATCCCCGGCATCACGGCCGGGATCGGCGGCCTCGCCTATGCGGCGATCCCGGCGACGACCCGTGACACCAACAATGCGGTGATCCTGGCGACAGGCCATCTTGCCAAGGGAGAAGGGCAGCGCGACTGGGCCGCGCTGGCCCGCACCGGCCTGCCCATCGTCCTCTACATGGGGATGACGTATCTCGAGACGATAGCGGCCGGGCTGATCGCGGGCGGTCTCGCGCCCGAGACCCCGGTGGCGATCGTGGCCGAGGCCACGACGCCGCGTCAGCGCGTGCTCGAAACGACGCTCGCCACCGCGCGGGCGGACGCGGACCGCAATGGTTTCACGTCGCCGGCCATCATCGCGGTGGGTTCGATCGTGGCGTTGCGACAGCGTCTGGCCGAGGGACTGATCGAGGCTTGGCGATGAGCCGCGGCGCGGCACCTCCCGGGCTCGTGATCGCGGCCGCCCGTTCGGGGAGCGGCAAGACGGTGCTGACGCTGGGCCTCATGCGGGCGCTCGGCCGCCGCGGCCTGCGCGTCGCCGGGCGCAAGAACGGCCCCGACTATATCGATCCCGCCTTCCACGCGGCGGTGACGGGCCGGCCGAGCACCAATCTCGATAGCTGGGCCATGCCGGCCGACCTGCTGCGCGGCCTGGCGTGGGCCGATCCCGCCGACACCGACCTCGTCCTCTGCGAAGGCTCGATGGGGCTCTTCGACGGCGTGCCGGCCGCGCCGGGGCAGGGCGGGTCCTCGGCCGATCTCGCGGCGCTGACGGGCTGGCCGGTCGTGCTGGTGCATGATTGCTCGGGCCAGTCGCAATCGGCCGCAGCCCTGCTGATGGGATGCGCGGCCTACGACCCAAGGATCAGGATCGCCGGCGTGATCCTCAATCGCCTCGCCAGCGAGCGACACCGCCGGCTCGTCTCCGATGCCGTTGCGGCAGCGGGTCTCACGATCTTCGGTGCCGTCCCGCGCAGCGAAGGGCTCGTCTTGCCCGAAAGGCACCTCGGCCTCGTGCAGGCCGGCGAGACCGGCGATCTCGACGCTCGCGTCGACGCCGCGGCGGATGTCGTGGCCGAACACGTGGATCTCGACGCGCTGCTCGCCGCCGCCGTCGTGCCGGGCCTCTCCGTCCTGGGATCCTCCACCATCGCGCGCCTGCAAGGGATGCCGCCCGTCCGCCCTCCCGGCCAGCGGATCGCGGTAGCGCGCGATGCCGCGTTCTCGTTCCTCTACCCCCACCTGCTGGATGGCTGGCGGCGTGCGGGGGCCGAAATGGTGTGGTTTTCGCCGCTCGACGGCGAGCCGCCGCGCGACGATTGCGATGCCTGCTGGCTCCCGGGCGGGTACCCCGAACTCCATGCGGCACGGCTCGCGAACGCCGCGACCTTCATGGATGGCCTCCGGGCTTTCGCACGAGAGCGGCCGGTCCACGGCGAGTGCGGCGGCTACATGGTGCTGGGCCGCAGCCTCGTCGACGCGGCGGGAACCGTGCATGTCATGGCAGGGCTGCTCGATGTCGAGACGAGTTTCGCGCGCCGCAAGCTGCACCTCGGCTACCGTCTTGCAAGCACTCTGGCCCCTGGGCCGTTCGGCCCTGCCGGTACGTGTTTGAGCGGCCATGAATTCCACTACGCCACCATCGCGTCCAATGGCCAAGACCCCGCCTTCGCTTCAGTCGTGGATGCTTACGGTTCCGAGCCGGTGCTGTCCGGCAGTCGTCATGGAAATGTCACAGGCAGCTTCTTTCACGTGCTGTCGGCACGGTAAAAATTCCGTTGAAGCTTAATGTCTTGTTAGTTTCCCAAGCGCGATTCTGACACTTCGATCCTGATCGCTCCCCGCGAGGTCCGTCCATGTGCCGCTGGCTCGCCTACCAGGGTGAACCCACTTTTCTCGACGTCTTGGTGGCTGAACCCGCCCACTCCCTGATCGCCCAGTCGCTCTGCGCCTCCGAGGCGAAGGTCGTGACCAACGGCGACGGCTTCGGGGTCGGTTGGTACGGGGAACGGGACCGTCCGGGCGTCTACCGCGAGGTGCGGCCGGCCTGGTCGGACGAGAACCTCCGCAACCTATGCCATCAGGTGCGGTCTTCCTTGTTCTTTGCCCACGTCCGGGCCTCGACCGGCCCGGCCATCGCGCGCGCCAACTGCCACCCGTTCTCGGTCGGCCGCCTGATGTTCATGCACAACGGTCAGATCGGCCAGTTCTGCGCCATCAAACGCCGGGTCGAAGCCATGATCCCGGACGATCTCTACCATCACCGGTCCGGGACGACCGATTCGGAAGCCTTGTTCCTCGCGGCCTTCGCCTATGGCCTCGAAGCCGACCCGATTGCCGGCATGGCCGCAACGCTGCACGCCATCCACGGCCTGATGCTGAAGGCAGGCCTGCGCGAAGCCCTTCGGTTCACCGCCGCGCTGACGGACGGCAAGGACATCTACGCCTTCCGCTGGGCCTCGGACGGCCGCGCCCCCACGTTGTACTGGCGGCAGACAGCCGGCAACCTGATCGTCGTGTCCGAGCCGCTCGACGGCGATAAGGCGCAGTGGCGCGAAGTGCCGCAAGGCTGCGTGCTCGTCGCCCGCAACGCACAGCCGGCCGTGTTGCACGGCCTCGACGAAGCGATCGCCAAAGCGGCGTGAGCGGGACGCCCCGCGGCTTGGGCGGCGTCGCGCGCCGCCTGCGGACCGGCGTGTTGAGCATTATCGTACCAACCGATCGCCAGGCTGTGTAAGCCTTCACGGCATTGTTGCACCTGCTCGATGAGGTGTTACGCTTCTCTCGGT
The DNA here is from genome assembly GCA_964245215.1 of uncultured Lichenihabitans sp. Classification (GTDB taxonomy): domain Bacteria; phylum Pseudomonadota; class Alphaproteobacteria; order Rhizobiales; family Beijerinckiaceae; genus Lichenihabitans. The sequence goes on along the minus strand of CAXTME010000014.1, from coordinate 45,638 downwards.
TCTCAGCATCGAGGAGGTCGACCATGCCCCGTCTGTTCACGGGCCTCGAACTCCCGGCTGAACTCGCGACGGAACTGGCCTTGATGCGGGGCGGCCTCACCGGGGCGCGCTGGATCGACGTCGAGAACTATCACCTGACCTTGAGGTTCATCGGCGACATCGACCAGCCGACCGCGGAGGCGGTGGCCGACGTCATGGCGCAGATCCGGCGCAAGCCCTTCACGGTGACGCTGGAAGGGCTCGATCATTTCGGTGGCGACAAGCCGCGAGCCATCGTGGCGAAAGCGCAGGCGTCGCCCCAGCTCCTCGAATTGCAGGCCGAGCAGGAGCGACTGCTGCGCCGCATCGGGATCCCGCCCGAGCCGAGACGCTTCGTTCCCCATGTGACCCTGGCTCGCATGCGCAACGCGTCGCAGCAGGCGGTCGCGCATTACCTCGGCACGCGCGGGTTCCTGTCCCGGCGCTTCGAAGCCGATGGCTTCGTGCTCTATTCGTCGCGCGATTCGGTCGGCGGAGGCCCTTACGTGATCGAAGCCGCCTACCCTCTCGGATAGACGGCTTCTGATCCTACGATCGATGCGAGGCGGCCGGAATCGCCGGCCGTTTCTCATTCGAAGTGGTAGGCGGCACCGAACCGGAAGAAGTCGCCCTCGACCGTCTGCTTGCAGATGCAGTTGTTCAGGTTGACGATCTTGCTGTTGTAGCCGAACTCATGAAGGTACTCGCCGCGGAGCGACACCCGCTCGGTAACGCGGTAATCGAGGCCCGCGCCGACTTCGATCGCCTCGTTGTTGACGCGGCCGAGTTGCGAACGCGTCACCGTATCGATCTGCTCGCTGCGACCGTAAGCGAGGCCGGCCGACACGAAGGGCAGGTAGCTGCCGAAGGCGTAACCGGCGCGAGCCCGCAAGTCCGCATTGATGTAGTTGCGGAAGCTGACCGGACCGGTCGGCTCGGCACCCTTGCCGTTGATGTCCGTGTAGGCGGTCGACCCTTCGAAGCCGAGCATGTAATGGTCGCGGAAGATGAAATTGGTGCCGGTGAAGAGGCCGCCCTGGGCGCCCGACGTGTCGAACTTCGTGCGTCCGCCTGTGCCGAGCAGGTTGCGGGTGGTGGGGGTGATGAAGCCGCCGCCGCCGAATACGCCGCCATAGGCACCCGACCAGTTCACGTCGCCCTTGTTGTCGACGTAGGGGCGGGGCGGGTTCTCGCCGAAGCGCGAGATGAGCGCGACGCGAACGAGGTTGCTGTCCGAACGGGTCCGGTAGTTCAAGCCACCGAACGCATAAGTCGAGGTCGGCAGGCTGTCGTGAAGGTACTCGACGCGTACGATCAACGGGCCGAGGAACTCGTTGAGGAACGTATTGTTCAGCCCCAGAAGCCTGCTCGGGTTGACCTTCACGTCGACACCGGCACCGATCGTGTAGCCGACCGACTGGTGGTTGGCCCCGAAGTCGTTGCTGGGGGCCAGCGTCGACTGGTAGGATTCGTTGATGACGGCACCACCCGCCACGAAGGGCATGAACCAGCCGAACTCGTAGCCGAGCCGGCCACGCAGGCGGACGTCGTAGAGATTGTCGAGATGGGTCGGCACGACGCCGGTGACGGCGTTACCGCGCACGAGATTGAGGTCGATCCCGCCTTCGGCACCCACGACGAAGTGGCCGAACTGGTAGTTATAACCCACGAAACCGCCGCCGCTCTGGCCGGATTTCGACACCGACTTCGAACCAGCGCCCTGGCGGGTGTGGAACTGCGTGAAGTCGTAGCCGAAGGTCGAACCGGCGTAGAAGCCGCTCCAGTCGCTCAGGACAGGAGCGACGAAGACCGGCACAGGAGCCGTGCGGGCCGGCAGATCGGCCGCCTGAACGAGGACCGTGCCCGAGAGAAGCCCCAAGGCGGCGACAAGACCGCCCTTCGTGAAATGACGCATGTAGACCCTGCCCAGAACCTGCAGCCAAAAACTCAAGCTCGAAGTTACAGCAGCGTCGCTCGCCCCGACACTCTTCGTTGCAGCCCCGTCGCAAGATCAGCGACCCTGTGGCATTTCGGCGACGACCGCGCGCGCCGTCCCACCAGGCATCCTCGGGATTTCCGTTCGATCGGTCATCCGGCCGGGGCACGGGAGCGCCGCCGAGCCGGGATCCAAGGCAGTCAAACCGCCCTGATGATGGCTCCTGTCCGGCCATCATCAGGCGCGAGCATCAGGAGCGGTAGTCGCCGTTGATCTCGATGTAGCCCTTCGTCAGGTCGCAGGTCCAGACCGTGGCCTTGCCGGCCGCGAGCCCGAGATCGACCCGGATGTCGATGGCTTGTCCTTGCATGTAGCGGCTCACGGCCGCCTCGTCGTAGCCGGGATCGCGCAGCCCTTCGGACGCAACCCGGATGGGGCCGAACCAGATCGCCAGTCTGTCGCGGTCAGCGGCCTCCCCGGCCTTCCCGACCGCCATGACGACGCGACCCCAATTGGCGTCTTCGCCCGCCACTGCGGTTTTGACCAGCGGCGAATTGGCGATCGACAGGGCGATCCGTTTCGCCGCAGCGTCGGTGTCGGCCCCCTCGACGGTCACGGCGACGAATTTTCGCGCCCCCTCGCCGTCCTTCACCACCTGATGGGCCAGGTCGAGGAGCACCTGATCGAGCGCCGCCGCGAAACCAGCCAGACGCGGATCGTCGATCGACGCGATTGCAGGCGCGCCCCGCGCCGCGGCGCCGCCCGTCGAGAAGAGCATCAGCGTGTCCGAGGTCGACGTGTCGCTGTCGACCGTGATGGCGTTGAAGGAAGTCTCGACCGAACGCGACAGCAGCGCTTGCAGGGCCCCGGCCGCGACCGGCGCGTCGGTGAAGACGAAGCTGAGCATGGTGGCCATGTCGGGCGCGATCATGCCGGCCCCCTTGGCGATGCCGTTGATCGTCACCGCCACGCCGCCGATCTCGGCCTGCGCGGTAGCGAGCTTCGGGAACGTGTCGGTCGTCATGATGGCCCGGGCCGCATCCGCGATGCCGTCCTCTCGGGCCTCGGCGACGAGCCGGTCGAGCACGCCTTCGAATCGCGTCGCGTCGAGCGGTTCGCCGATGACGCCGGTCGAAGCGAGGAAGATCTCGGAGGCCGGCGCCCCGCTGGCTTTGCCGGCGATGCTGGCCGTGAGTTCGGTCGAGGCCACGCCGGTGCGTCCCGTGAAGGCATTGGCGTTGCCGGAGTTGACCACGAGCAGCCGCGCCCGACCTCCGCCGAGATTGCGGCGGCACCAATCGACCGGGGCCGACGGGCAGCGCGACGTGGTGAAGACCCCGGCCACGACCGTATTCTCCGGCATGACCGCGACCGTGACGTCGGTACGGCCCTTGTAGCGGATGCCCGCCTCACCCGCCGCGAACCGCAAGCCCTCGATCAAGGGCATCTCCGGAAACGAGGTCGGTGCCAAGGGCGATACGGGGACTGAAGGAGCCATGGTGAGGGTCTCGGGCGAAGACAGGCTTCCCTCTTACCTTCGTCTAGCCGGCGAGAGAAGGTGGCGCGGCTCAGGCCCGATCGGGAAGGGGAGACGGAAAGGCAGGTCGGAAGGTCGAAGCCCAACGGCTTGCGGGACGCCACGAGGGCGCCACGAGCGGTCGCGAGCCGAACGTGCTATAGGCAGTTCAGAGAGGGAGACCATCATGGCCGAGCCGGCTCTGCAACCCTGGACTGTGGACGCTTTCTTCACTTGGCAGGAGCGACAGAGCGAGCGCTATGAACTCGTCGATGGCCGGCCTCTGAGAATGATGGCCGGCGCGAGGAACGTGCACGACGATATCGTCGTGAATTGCCTCATCTCTTTGGGAAACCAACTGCGCGGCGGCCCCTGCCGGCCGTTTACAGGCGACGGCAGCGTCGAAACGCTGCCGGGCCAGATCCGCCGGCCCGATCTCGGCGTGGATTGCGGGCATCGCGATCCGAACGGGCTCAAGGCAGCGGTACCCCGGATGGTGGTCGAGGTCCTTTCGCCGGGAACGCGGGATTTCGACACGATCGAGAAGATCGGAGAGTATAAGGCGGTCGCGAGCCTCGACCACATCGTGTTCATCGAACCCAATGCGCCCCAGGTGGTCCACTGGACGAGGGGCCCGGAGCGGAGCTGGGTGCAGAGCATGATCGAGGACATGGAGGAAATCCTCGACCTTCCCGACCTCGGGGTCGCGTTGCCGCTTCGCGAGATCTACGAGGGCGTTTCGTTTGCGACGCGCCCTCGACTTGTCGGAAACGCCACTATGAATGAACAGTAGTGCGCGGCTTCGTTACCATTCGATCCGGAGCCACTGCCTTCAATAAACGTCGAGCTGGAAGCGGCCGTTTTTCTTGAGCTTGCTCACGAAGGCCACCGCCTCCTCGCTTGTCTTCTTGCCGTTGGTGCCGACGATGTCGACCAGGGCCGCCTCGACATCTTTGGCCATGCGCTTGGCATCGCCGCAGACGTAGACGTGAGCGCCTTCCTCGAGCCAACGCCACAGGTCGGGGCCGACCTCGCGCATACGATCCTGGACGTAGAACTTCTCGCCCGCATCGCGCGACCAGGCGAGCGACAGCCGGGTCAGGATCCCGTCCTTGCGCAGCGCCTCGAATTCGTCGCGGTAGAAGAAATCCGTCGCCTGTTTCTGGTGGCCGAAGAACAGCCAGTTCTTGCCCGGAGCGCCCGACGCCTTCCGCTCCTGCAGAAAGGCCCGGAACGGCGCCACGCCGGTGCCCGGCCCCACCATGATGACGGGCTTCGACTTGTCCTCCGGCAGCGCGAAGGCATGGGCCTTCTGCACGTAGACCTTGAGGGTTTCCCCGGGCTCGACCGCATCGGCCAGGAAGGTCGAGGCGACCCCGGTGCGCTTGCGCTTGTTGACCTGGTAGCGCACCGCGTCGACGGTCAGGGAAAGGCCGCCTGCATTGTAGTTCGGCGAGGACGAGATGGAGTAGAGCCGCGGTTGGAGCGGCTGCAGGGCGTCGACGAAGGCTTCCGGATGCGGCCGGGCGCTCGGGAACTTGTGGAGCACCGCCAGCACGTCGAGGTGGCCGGCATCGCCGTCCGGATCCTCGCCCTTGGCGAGCGCGCGGGCCTTCTCGCGTGCGGCACCGCCCGTGATGTAGGAGAAGAGCTCGAAGAGCCCGTCTGGGGCGAGCCCGAGGTCGACGTCCTCGCGCAGCACCTGACGCAGCGTCCTGCCCCGTACCTCGGTCAGGTGCGAGGCGCCCAGCATCGCGATGATCTGGTCGACGAGGCCGAGGTTGTTTTTCGGGAACACGCCGAAACTATCGCCGACCGCATAGTTCACGCCGCTGTTCGAGAGGTCGAACTCGATGTGCCACGTGTCCTTGGCCGATCCGTCGGCGTTGAGCCGCTGGCGCGACCGGAACACGGCCTCGGCCGGCACTTCGCGCGAGGTCCCCGGGAGCGCCGCCTGCGCGGCCTCGACGGAGCGCGATCTTCCGCCGTCGTCTGCACCCTCGATGGCAGCCGTCTTGTCGCCGTTCGTGTCGTTGAGTTCGACCGCGAGGCCCTTCAACAGCCGCGCCGTGATCTTGCCGCCGGGCGCACAGAGGTTGAGGCGTTCCTCGCTCTTCTTGAATATGGCATTGGCGTAGTCGGCACAGTTATAGCCGCACTGGCCGCAATCCTGCTGGGCCATGGCGGCCATCAGGCGCGGTGCGATGGGGCGATCCTTGGCCATCTCCATCCGCTCCTCCGGCTGGAGCGACGGGTCATGCCAGGGCGCTTCGTCGTTGGCAGCCAGGACCGGGCCGCCGGGGGCCGTGGCTTCGGATCCCGGATCGTTGCTGGCGACCGGGGCCGCATCCGCCATCGCCGCAATCGAGGCCGAGAAGAAGCCCGACAGCCACGAGCGCTGCTCGGGCGTGAAGGGCGCCGATTCGGGGATCACGACGGTGAGGTGCTGGGCTGTGCTCATGCCTTGGCTCCCTCGGCCAGGCTCTTCAACGTTTCGATCTCGTGACGGTTGGCGAAACCGTGGAAGCTCTCGTTCGGGTCGGCCCGGTGAGCGAGGTAGGCCCTGAGCAGGCCCTCGACCCGCGCCGGCGCGTCCTCGGCCTTGGTGTCCGGATAGATCAGCTTGGCGATGGAAGCCTCGGTGCCGAAGCCGCCCCCGACATGGATCGCATAGCCCTCGACCGTGTCCTCCTCGCCGACCGGCACCTTGACCCCGATGAGCCCGATATCGCCGATATAATGCTGGGCGCAGGAGTTGGGGCATCCCGTCAGGTGGATGTTGACCGGCTGGTCCATCACGAGACGGGGCTCGACGAAGGCCGCGATCTCGTTGGCGTTGCGCTTCGTATCCGCATTGGCGAACTTGCAACCGAAGTTGCCCGTGCAGGCCACGAGCCCGGCCCGAATCGATGTGGCGCTCGTCCCGAGACCGATCGCCGCGATGGCCGCGGTGACGGCCATGACCTCCTCGTCCCTGACGCCCGAGATCATCAGGTTTTGCCAGACCGTCAGGCGGATGTCGCCATCGCCGTGGCGTCGCGCGATCTCGGCCAAGGACCGCATCTGGTCGGTCGACATGCGGCCGGTCTCGAGCGTGATCCCGATGTAGTTGAGGCCGGGCTGCTTTTGCGGATGCACCCCGATATGGCCCTGGCGGTCGTAGGGCGGCCGGGGGGCGGTGTGCTTGGCCTCGAGGCGCTGGAGCGGCGTCCCGAGCTTCTCCTCGACCGCGGCCAGGAACTTGTCGAAGCCCCAGGCATCGAGCACGTATTTCATGCGGGCATGGGCGCGGTTGGTCCGGTCGCCGTTCTCGCCGAAGATCCGCACGATGGCGTCCGCGATCCTGATGCAATCGTCGGGCGGCAGCACGACGCCCGTGTCGCGAGCGAAATCCTTGTGGCCCGTGATGCCGCCGAGCGCCAGCCGGTAGTAGACCCCCGGCGCGATCGGGGCACCCTCCAGGACCGCGACGGCCTGGAAGCCTATGTCGTTGGTGTCCTCCAGGGTGGCGACCTTGCCGCCGCCGTCGAAGCCGACGTTGAACTTGCGCGGGAGGTTGAACATGCCCCGGCTGTTCAGGATGTGATAGTGCCAGGCCCGAGCGTGGGGACGGGTGTCGAGCAGTTCCTGGGGATCGATTCCGGCGGTCGCCGCACCCGTGACGTTCCGGATATTGTCGGCTCCGGCCCCGCGCGGGATGATGCCGATATCGGCCAGACCCTCGATGAAGTATGGCGCCCGCTCGGGCGAGATCTCCCGGACCTGAAGGTTGCAACGGGTCGTCACATGGGCGTAGCCGCCGCCATCGCGGTCGGCCAGGTCCGCGATGGCGGCGAACTGCCATTGCTTGAGAATGCCGTTGTGGATCCGCAGGCGACACATATAGCTGTCCTGCGCAGGACCCACGTAGAACAGCCCGTGATAGCGCCAGCGGAAATTGTCCTCCGGCTTCGGCCGTGCGCCGGTCAGCGCAACGCCCTTCAAGCGTTCGTAGGACTCGAAGGGGTGCTCGGTCCGCTTCCACTTCTCCTGCTCGACAAGCTTCTTGCCCTCCGCGACCTGTCTGTCCTGCGCTTTCAGCTGCTCGGCATCGGGGCCGGTCGGCTCGCTCGGCAGGCCGGCCGGAGCCCTGCCGATCGATTTCATGGCGCCGAGGCCCGAGGCGAACCCTTCGAGCCAGTTCTTCTGGTCAGGATTGAAGTCCATGCCCATCGTGGGGAACCCTATTCTGCCGGCTGGGGTACAAGGACGGGCCCCGCTTGCACGGGCTTAGAAGCAACCCAAGCGGTGACGCCCGTTTCGGCAAATCTCTGCACAGTGTCGACGTACACTTTCGGCGTCCGTTATGAATGGGGGAGGAGGGCAGATCGCCGCCGCGCTGCGGGACCCCTCGGATGGAACGGTGTGCAAAACGCGCGCCAAGCATTTCGTCCAGGACCGCGCATGACGGTGGCCAAGCAGGCAATGAGCCGATCAGCCCGCGACCACCTCTTGGGCGGCTGCACAAACCGCAAGCATTGCGGGGCGTTCGGCATCTGTCGCGGGTTACGCTCGACCCCGATCTGATCTAAGGCTCCCTTCGACGACAGCGCCGATCGAGGCCACTGTTCCGGGAGACAAGACGTGGGATCTTCTCAGGCTTACCGCGGCATCTTTCCGGTTGCGCCGACGCCGTTCACAAGCAACGGAGACGTCGATCTCGAGGGCAAGCGTCGCGTGATGGACTGCATGGTCGACCAGGGGGTCGACGGCATCTGCATCCTGGCCAACTACTCCGAGCAGTTCGTGTTGACCGATGCCGAGCGCGACACGCTGGTCGAAACCAGCCTTGATCGAGTGGCGGGCCGTGTCCCGGTGATCGTGACGTGCAGCCATTACGCGAGTGCCATCGCGGCGGAGCGTGGGCGTCGTGCCGCGGCGGCCGGCGCCACGATGCTGATGCTGATGCCGCCCTATCATGGGGCAGGCCTGCGGGCCGACGAGACCGGGATGATCGAGCATTTCGCCAAGGTGGCGGAGGCCGCGCGCATCCCGATCATGGTGCAGGACGCCCCCTTGAGCGGCGTGGCACTCTCGGTTCCGTTTCTCGTGCGGCTCTCGAAGGAGGTGCCGCTGGTGCGCTACTTCAAGATCGAGGTACCGCAGGCGGCCGCCAAGCTGAGGGCCCTGATCGCCGCCGGAGGGCCCGAGATCGAGGGGCCCTGGGACGGTGAAGAAGCCATTACGCTGATGGCCGATCTCGATGCCGGTGCGACCGGCACCATGACGAGCGCATTGCTCCCGGATCTGATCAAGCCCATCGTCGAGAGCCACCGGGCCGGCGACCGTGCCGCCGCGGCCGCGCAATACGCCAAGGTGCTGCCGCTGATCAATTACGAGAACCGCCAGTGCGGCCTCAGGGCCGCCAAGACCGTGATGATGGAAGGCGGCGTCATCAAGAGCGATGCCGTGCGCCACCCTTTCGAGCCGCTTCATCCGGCCACCCGGGCGGGACTGCTCGAGATTGCCGCGACCGTGCAACCGCTCGCCCTGCGCTGGGGCAAGTAGCTGCACCTGCCTTCTCCCGCGAGCGGGAGAAGGTGGCCCGCAAGGCCGGACGAGGGTGAACGGGCGCCTCGCTTTCCCTCATCCGTCGTCGCTTTGCGCCGACACCTTCTCCCGTAAACGGGAGAAGGGCAGAATGGTGCCTCTCCCGCTGGCGCCCTTGCTACTCCGTGCGAGCCAGTCCGAACTCCAATCCTGCCAGGAACCCGGCAAGGTCCTCGGTGACGAAGTCGACATAGGGCTCGTCGGCTCCCTTGCTCTCCCAGGGCTCGCGGTTGTCGCGGGCGGCGGGCGGCACGATCAGCACGGTCGCCATGCCGCGGGCATGCGGGACGATGAGGTTCTTGGCAAGATCCTCGAACATCGCGGCGCGGCGCGGGTCGACGTCGTGAATGGCGAAGAACCGGTCATAGGTCGCGGCCTCCGGCTTCGGCAGGAGATCTGCCGCCACGATGTCGAAGACCGCTTCGAAGGCATCCGTGAAGCCGAGTTGCTCGGTCGTGCGCAACGCATGTTCGCGGGAACCGTTGGTGAGGATGAGCTTGCGGCCCGGCAAAGCCCCGATCGCCTGGACCAGCGCCGGATTGGGCGACAGCGACGTCCGATCGATGTCGTGCACGAAAGCCAGGAACGCGTCCGGCGAGAGCGCATGGTCCTCGATCAAGCCTCGCAGCGTCGTGCCGTAGCGTCGATAGTAATGTTTCTGCAGCCCCCGCGCCGAAAGGCCGTCGATGCCGAAGAGATCCGCGAGGAAGCGGGTGATGCGATCGTCGATCATCGGCCAGACGGTGCTGCCTGCCGGGTAGAGCGTGTTGTCGAGGTCGAAGACCCATGTTTCCACATCGGCGAAGCGCGACCGCACCTCCTCGGGCAGGCCCTGCCGGAGGTTCAGCGTATGAGCGACGGTGGCGCTGACGTCATCCATGAGGCGGTCCTACAGCGGGTTCACCGGGTGATGAGGGTGCCGGCACCATGGTCGGTGAGGAGTTCGAGCAGGACCGAATGCGGCACCTTGCCGTCGAGGATCACGACACCTTCGACGCCCTGTTCCAGAGCGTAGATGCAGGTCTCCACCTTCGGGATCATGCCGCCCGTGATGGTGCCGTCCGCGATCAGCTCCCGGATGGCGTCGACGCTCAGTTCCTTGATCAGCATCTTGTTCTTGTCGAGCACGCCCGGAACGTCGGTCAGCAGCAACAGCCGCTTGGCCTTGAGGGCGCCCGCGATGGCGCCCGCGAACGTGTCGGCGTTGACGTTGTAAGTGGCGCCGTCCGCACCCTGTGCCACCGGTGCCAGGACCGGGATCAGCTCGCGACCCAGCACCTGATCGAGCACGGTCGTGTCGACCCGCGACGGCTCGCCTACGAAACCGAGGTCGATCCCATGGTCGCCGTCGGGGTCGCCCGCCTCGCTGGTGAGCTCCAGTTTGGTGGCCGTCACCATGTTGCCATCCTTGCCGCAGAGCCCGATCGCCCTGCCGCCTTCGGCATTGATGAAGCCGACGATCTGTTTGTTGATGGAGCCGCAGAGCACCATTTCGACGATCTCGATCGTCGGCTTGTCGGTGACGCGCAGACCGTTCGAGAAATGCGACTGGATGCCGAGCTTCTTCAGCATGGCGCCGATCTGCGGGCCGCCGCCATGCACCACGACGGGGTTCACGCCGGATTGCTCCAGCATGACCATGTCACGCGCGAACCCGCGGGCCGTCGCTTCATCGCCCATGGCATGGCCACCATACTTCACGACCACGATCGTGTCGTCGTAGCGCAGCATATGCGGCAGCGCCTGCGTGAGGATCTCGGCACGTTCCGCGGGGCTTCCCTTTTCGATGTCCGTCATGTCGGGAGTCTCGATGGCTTTCGGAGTAAACAGACCGAGGATGGATCGTCACCCTGTCGTAGCAGCTGACCCTGCGGTCGTCCGGACGTCATGGCCGGTTGTCCGGCCCCCATGGGCGGATCCTCAGCGCACCCCGCTCGGCCAGCAGCCGCGCGATCCCGGCGCGAAGTTCAGCGATGCCGGCGCCGGTGTCCGACGACGTGAGGATCACCTGCGGAAAGGCTGCCGGGTGGGTGGCCAGGGCCGCCTGGGTCTCGGCCACGCGGGCGTCGCGATCCTTGGGCTTCAGCTCGTCGCCCTTGGTCAAGACGACCGCATAGGACGCTGCGGCCCGGTCGAAGGAGGCCATCTGCTCGTGATCGACGTCCTTCAAGCCATGGCGCCCGTCGATCAGAAGGTAGATGCGCTGCAGGGAAGCCCGGCCCCGCAGGTAGCTCTCGATCAACAGGGTCCAGTCGGCGATCTTCGACTTGCTGACCGCCGCGTAGCCGTAGCCCGGCATGTCGACGAGACCGAGTTCGCCGCCGAGGTCGAAGAAGTTGAGCTGCTGGGTCCGGCCCGGGGTATTCGACACCCGCGCCAGGGTCTTGCGGCCCGTGAGCGCGTTCACGAGCGACGACTTGCCGACGTTCGACCGGCCCGCAAATGCGATCTCGGGCAAGCCGATCGGGGGTAGCGCCTCCACGGTGGGGGAGCCCGCAACGAAGATGCACTCCCGCGCGAAGAGCAATCGGCCGGCTTCGACGAGATCGTCGTCGTCCAAGGCCACGGTCATGTCAGGGCCGCGACGGCTTGCGCTGGAACATCCCGCTGAGATTGTCCCAGAGCTCCACCTTGGCGCCGGCCTTCTTGGCGATGAGATACTGCTGGATGACAGACAGCGTATTGTTCCAGGTCCAGTAGATGACGAGCCCCGACGGGAACGACCCCAGCATGAAAGTGAAGATGACGGGCATCCAGGAGAACATGGTCTTCTGGACCGGATCCGGCGGCTCCGGATTCATCTTCATCTGCAGGAACATGGAGAAGCCCATGATGACCGGCCAGATGCCGATCAGCAGGAATTTCGGCAGGTAGGGCCCGATCGGAAGGGTGCCGAACAGCGTGAAGATGGACGTAGGGTCCGGGGCCGACAGGTCATGGATCCAGCCGAAAAACGGCGCATGTCGCATCTCGATGGTGATGAAAATGACCTTGTAGAGCGCAAAGAACACCGGCACCTGGATGACCATCGGCAGACAGCCCGCCACAGGATTGACCTTCTCGCGCTTGTACATCGCCATGGTCTCTTCCTGCTGCTTCTGCTTGTCGTCCGGGTAGCGCTCCTTCATGGCGGCCAGTTGCGGCTGCAGCTTCTTCATCTTGGCCATCGACATGTAGGACTTGTTGGCCAAGGGAAAGAACAATCCCTTGATTAAAACCGTCACGATCAGGATGGCGACGCCGAAATTCCCGGTCAACTTGTAGAAGAAATCGAGAACCTGGAAGAGCGGCTTGGTTATGAAGTAGAACCAGCCCCAATCGATGAGATTGCCGAAATTCTTGATGCCGTATTCTTTTTCGTATTTGTTGAGCGTATCGGTTTCCTTGGCACCCGCGAAGACCCGGGTGGTCACGTCGGTCGTCTGGCCGGGCGCGATGGAGCGGACGCTCTGCAGGGCGTCGGTCTGGTAGTCCTTCACGCTGCCGTTCGGGAACACCGAGAACCGGCCTTTGAAGGACGCGTCCTGCTCGGGCGCCACCACCGCGGCCCAGTACTTGTCGGTGATGCCGAGCCAGCCGCCGGTCCCGTCGACCGTACGGCTACCGCCGGCTTCCTTGTCCATGGCGTCGTAAGTGATCTGCTGCTCGCGGCCGTCGCCGACCTCGCCCACGAGGCCCTCGTGCAGCACCGAATAGTTGGACGTCACGGGCTTACCGTGTCGTGAGATCAAGGCGTAGGGATAAAGCGAGACGGGCGCCGTGCCCTTGTTCTCGACGCTGTCCTTGACCGTGAACATATACTGGTCGTCGACCGCGATCGCGCGATGGAACACGAGACCTTGCCCGTTGTCCCAGGTCAGGGTCACGGGTTTGTCGGGCGTCAGCCTGTCTGCGTCGGCGGTCCAAAGCGTGTCATGCCCCGGAAGCGTCGGGGTCTGGCCGGCGTCCGGGATGAAACCCGTTTCGGAGTAATAGGGGTGCGGCGAGCCCGATGGGGAGAACAGCTCGATGATCGGGCTCTGCTTGTCGGTGGTCTCGTGATAGGCCTTGAGCGACACGTCGTCGATGCGGCCGCCCTTCAGATTGATCGAGCCCGCAATGTTCGGGGTGTCGACAGGGACGCGCGGCGACGCGGCGAGGGCCGCCTCGCGGGTCTGCGTGGTTTCGGGCGTGCTCCCGGCCGCAGGTTGCGACGCGGCTCCCTGAGGCGGCGAGGCGCTGGTGGCACCCGGCAAAGGAGAGGCCGAGGACGTGGAGCCAGGAGGCGTGCCGGCGGGATCGGCGGGTGCACCGGTAACGGCGGCCTTGTTCTGCAACTGAGTCTGGCGCTGCCGCTCCATCTGCGGCCAGCCGTAGAAGTAGTTCCAGCCGATGATCACCAGGATCGACAGCGCGATCGCAAGATAAACGTTCTTGTTGTCATCTTTCATGGTGCATCACGCTGCTGCCTCTGTCCGGACGGGCTCCTCATCGATACGAGGCCTGCGCTCGATGGTTCATGGTCGGGGTGCAGCCTTGAGGTCAGCCGATTTCCGGCCGCCGCCGCGGCGGGACCGCCCCGACGCGGCTTCACCGAAGCATTTCCGCAAGTCGGCGATAAGGCCGGCGAAAGGCACCGTTAGGGCATCGCGCCTCGCGACCAGCACATAATCATGCGCCGCATCGGTCGCCAGCCCTGGGGCACGAAGCGCCTCGCGCAGGCGACGCTTCATGCGGTTTCGCTCCACCGCACCGCCGACCTTCTTGGTCACCGTGAGGCCAATGCGGCACGTGGAGGTGACGTGGCTGTCGTCGTCGCTTCGACGATAGACCTGCAGGCCGACGCAACGACCGTAGACCCTGCGACCGCTCGCCACGCGGAGAAACTCCGGCCGCGTTTTTAGCCTGAAAGGCGCGGGAGACAGCCGAAGAGCGGGCAACGACACCGGTAATCCGGACCCGTCCGGCTCACCGCCTACCGAGCCCATCTCGCGGTCCTGTGCTTCAGGCCGAGAGGCGCTTGCGGCCGCGCGAACGGCGCGCCGCGATGACCTTGCGGCCGCCCACTGTCGCCATGCGCGACCGGAAGCCGTGACGACGCTTGCGCACGAGCTTGCTGGGTTGGTAGGTCCGCTTCACTGTCCTGCTCCGTCATGTCTTTCGGGTCCACCTCGCCCGATGGCGAGGAGCCGCGACCCTTGCTGTTTTGGATCTCGCCGCCAGCTTCGCTCGCCTCATGGAGACGCGCCGAAAGCCCGTGGTAGCGTTCCGCTAACAGGCTCGAAATTCGTCGCGCTTATACGGGGTGCCGACCGGCGAAGTCAACAAAGGGACCTGAATCCAGGTCCATCGCTTTTTTTGAAACGAAAGGCGGAAACTGGCGCGTCGCGAAGCGGCGACGGATGGGGAACCCGCCTCGCCGCACCCCACCCGTCACCCTGACGGGCGACACCCT
>CAXTME010000014.1:24955-31045 GCA_964245215.1 uncultured Lichenihabitans sp. | reverse complement strand
CCCTGACGATCCCAAATGCAATTGCCCTGGGCTGGCATCGGGGTTGCCTGGGCCAATCTGTCCCTGGCCCAGAAGATCGAGATGCGCCGGTCAGCACGGCGGACAAAACCTTTGTGAGCCCGATGGCGTTCCGGCGCTTCTCCAGAGCGACAAGATGCTCTACCAGGAGGTCTCATGACTGGAGCCGCGCATGCCTGAGCCGACCGACCAGTTCAAGCGCACTCCTCGGCGCAAATCTCCGAAAGGCAAGCACGTGACACTCTCGGCCGAGGCCAAAAAGGCCTATGCGGAGCTGATCGAGGAGCGTGTCAAGCGCGAGGAAGCCTATGGCCGGCACCTCCCCGGAAACGACAAGGCGCGGTGATCGAGCCTTACCCCGGACGGGGTCTTTACCCCGGGTAGTCGTGCGTCGCACCCCAGGGATCCGTGACCGATAGTCCGCCCGAACCGACATAATCGGGCCCGACCGGCACCTTGCCGAAGCCGCCCGGGATGTCGAGGACGTAAGTCGGCTGGCAGAGACCCGAGATCCGTCCCCGCAACGCGCGCATCAGGCGGCGCCCTTCCTCGAGCGTCACGCGGAGATGGGCCGTGCCGGGCGCCATGTCGCCATGATGGAGGTAGTAGGGCCTGATCCGCATTTCGACAAAGGCTCGCATCAGGGTCGTCAGGGTCTCGGGGTCGTCGTTGACGCCGCGCAGCAGCACCGTCTGGCTCACGAGCGCGAGGCCGGCGTCGATCAGCCGGGCGCAGGCGGTTCTGGCGGCTGGCGTCAGCTCGCGCGGATGATTGCTGTGCAGTCCGACATAGGTGGTCTTGCCCGAGGCCCGCAGGGCCGCGACGAGCTCCGGCGTCACGGTCTCGGGCGCCACCACGGGCACGCGGGTATGCAGGCGCACGATCCTGACATGGTCGATCGCCGCGAGGCGTCGCATCACGGCCTCGATCCGACGCGGCGACAGGCTGAGCGGGTCTCCGCCCGTCAGGATCACCTCCCAGATGGCCGGATGATCCGCGATATAGCGGAGCGCCTCGTCGGTTTCGGCGGGGGGCAGAACGGCATCATGGCCCGGACCGACGCGTTCGCGCCGGAAGCAGAACCGGCAATAGACGGGGCACACGAACAGCAGGGTCAGGAGCACGCGGTCGGGGTAGCGATGCACGATGCCCGGCACGGGGCTATGGACGGCATCGCCGATCGGGTCCGACCGTTCGTCCGGCGTCTGATCCCTCTCTGCAACCCGCGGCAGGAACTGCAGCGCGATCGGGTCCTTCGGGTCGGTGGCATCGATCAATGCCGCCATGGCGGGCGACACCGCGACCGCGTAACGCTCCGCCACCTCTGCCAAGGCGGCATCCGGCCCGGGGGGAAGGAGCCCCGCGGCCCGAAGGTCGTCGAGGCTACGGAGTGTTGCCGTCATGGGTGCGCTTCCTCGGCCACGGCGCCCGCGGCCGCGACCGGCAGCCACAGCACCTGTTCCAGGTTTTGCGCGCCCGCGGCCAGCATCACCAGGCGATCGAAGCCGAGCGCGATGCCGCTCGCTTCCGGCATGCAGGCGAGGGCGGAGAGGAAATCCTCGTCGATCGGATAGGCTTCCTGGCCGCGGCCTCGCCGTGCCGCCATGGCGGCTTCGAACCGGCGGCGCTGTTCGGCGGCATCCGTCAGTTCGCCGAAGCCGTTGGCGATTTCGACCCCGCACACATAGAGCTCGAAGCGCTCCGCCAGCCTCGGGTCGGCGGCGCTCGGGCGCGCCAGGGCGGCTTCGGGTGCCGGGTAAAGGTCGAGCACCGTCGGCCGGCCGATCCCGAGATGCCGTTCGACCCGGTCCGCCAGGATGCGGCTGAAGACGTCCGACCAGCTATCGTCGTCCGCCGTGCGAAGACCGGCGGCTCGCGCCGCGGCGCCGAGGCGCGGGCCGTCCCCCGAGGCGCCGTCGAGCGTCGCCAGCAGGTCGATGCCGGCGAACCGATCGAAAGCTTCAACGACGCCGATCCGGTCGGGTTCGGCGTTGGGGTCGGCTTCCCGGCCGCGGAAGCGCCACACCCGCGAACCCGCGGCCTCGGCCGCGACCCGAAGCAGGGCCGCCGCATCCGCCATCAGCTGGCCGTAGGGTTCGCCCGCGCGATACCATTCGAGCATGGTGAATTCGGGATGGTGCGTCGCGCTACGCTCGCGGTTGCGGAACACCCGCGCCAACGTGAACAGCCGGGGTTCGCCGGCCGCCAGCAGCTTCTTCATGGCGAATTCGGGAGACGTGTGGAGGTAGAGGCGTCGTCTCCCGGCATCGGGTCCGACGAGGTCGGTCCCGAAGGCTTCGAGATGCGCCTCGTTGCCCGGGGACACCTGCAGGACGGGTGTCTCGGCTTCGATGAAATCCCGTTCGTCGAACCATCGCCGAACCGCGGCCGAGACGCGATTGCGGGCCACCAGGAAGGGGCGGCGGTCGGCGTAGACGTGGGGGCGCCAAGGCGGCGAGCGGGGCGGCGAAGCGGGAACGGTCATGCGGGCTGAAGGAGCTCGAAACTCTGGCTAAAAGAAAGAAAATCGGTATGGTGCCGCCCGATCTCGTCGAGGCTGGGCGCCAGCGTTCCGGCCTGATAGCAATTTCCCGAAGGTAAATCTCCCGTGAGAGTCATCGCCAGCTCGGTTCGCAAGGGCAACATCATCGAAAAGGACGGCCAGCTCTACGCCGTGCTCAGCGCCGAAAGCTTTCATCCGGGCAAAGGTACGCCCACGACCCAAATCGATATGCGCCGCATGAGTGACGGCGTGAAGATCTCCGACCGCTATAAAACAACCGAGCAGGTCGAACGAGCCCATGTCGAGGACATGGAATTCAACTATATCTATCATGACGGTGACGGCTATACGTTCATGAACGCGCAAAATTACGAGCAGGTGGTCGTTCCCGACGACGTACTGGGCGATCAGGCGCTGTACCTGCAGGAAGGCATGAAAGTCCTGCTTTCCATCTTCAACGAGACGCCGGTCGCGGCGCAGCTGCCGCAGCGCGTCACCTTCGAAGTCGTCGAGACGGAGCCCGCCATGAAGGGGCAGACGGCCTCTTCGTCGTACAAGCCCGCGAAACTGTCGAACGGCGCCCGCGCCATGGTGCCGCCGCATATCCAGCCCGGCACCCGCATCGTCATCCAGACCGACGACGGCTCCTACGTCGAACGCGCCAAGGACTGACGGGCCTGGCTTGATCGCGCGGGGTGTGACGACGCCCTGCGGGGCCTGAGGCGTGACGCGGCGCGTCGAGACACCCGTGGCCCCCGTTCCAGCGGCTCCGCAATTGCAGCCCCGCCCTCATCAATGTGCGGCCCGCGACGCGATTCTGGCGGCGCGCCGGACGGGTCGCCCGGGCTTCCTGCTGGGCGATCGTACCGGGCTCGGCAAGACCCTTTCGGTTTGGGCCGCAGTCGCGGCCATGCCCGAAACCGAGATCCTTGTCGTGGCACCCAAAGGCGCCCTGCCGCAGTGGCGGCGCACGATCGCCCTGGCCGGGCTCGCGGCCAAGACCGTGACGCTCACCAACTACGAACGCACCAAGGGTTTGCTGGCGGGCCCGGACAAGAGCACGCGCAAGTCCGTGCGGGCCAAGAACAACGAACTCGCCAAGCACGGCCGACCGAAGCGGATCTGGCCGATCGTCGTGTTCGACGAGAGCCACCGGTTGCGCAATCCCTACGCGCAGCAGAGCCTCGCCTGTCGGCAGATCGCGGATGCCGCGGTCTTCGCGATCTACATGAGCGCCACGGCCGGCCAGTCGCCGCATGAACTCGGCTATCTGGGGCGCCTCTTGGGAGAAGCCGCGGCGTTTCCCTGCGCGACGCTGGCCGACTTCCGCGATCTGATGAAGAAGCTCGGCATACGGGGCGCCAAGGGGCGATGGACCAATTGGCGCTGGGATCCCAACGAGCGCGACCGCCGCTGCATGTCCGATCTGCTCTACAAGGGCCAACGCGCCATCGGTCTCCGGCGCCATCCGGCCGATATCGCGGGTTGGCCGGAAGTTCAGCGCGAGCTGTCGCCGGTCTCGCTGACCTCGGCCGAACACCGCCTTTACGAGGCCGCCTGGCGAGACTTCCGCCATGAACTGGGTCTTGCCGGCGGGAGCAATCGTCGTCCCGTCGGCTGGGCCGCCGACCTGCGCTTCCGCCAGAAGGCAAGCCTCCTCAGGGTGGCCGGAACCGCGGCCTTCGCCGAGGACCTGCTTGGCGCGGGCCTGCAGGTCGCCGTTTCGGTCGCTTACCTTGAGACCGGCGACCTGCTCGCGCGGACCCTACAGGGCCGTGGCTGGCGGGCGGAAACGATCGACGGCCGCCGGAGCGGCGAGGCCAACGAGACGGCACGCGTCGCGTTTCAGACCGGCATGGTCGATGTCGTCGTTTTCACCGTGACCGAATCGATCTCGCTTCATGCTCACGAGATGCCCGGCGGGGAACGACCAAGGGCATTGCTGGTGCATGACTTGCGCCATAGCGCCATCCAGCTGCAGCAGATCGAGGGACGCTGCCATCGCGACGGAGAGAAGGCGGTCGTCTACTACGCCTATGCCGAAGCGACGGTCGAGGAGCACATTGCCTCGACCGTGGTCAGCCGCATGGCCGCGATGGACGGCATGGCGGGCGACGATACCGCCGCGATCGACGCCATGCTGGCCCGCATCGACGAGGTCCTGACCTACGGTTGATCGGGACGGGGGGTGAGCGCCGGTTGATGTCCGGCGGGCAGCATCGCGATGGTTAACGGAGCCTTGCCCGCGCGCCACGATTGCCGCTTCCGGCATTAACGATCACCAATTTTTAAGGCAATCAGACTACTATCATGTGTAGAATACCTGCGTGATCGAGACCGCTTGAGGGTTGCATCGACATGAAATTTTTCAACAATCTTCGGATAGCGCAGAAGCTGCTTCTGGCGTTGGGCGCGATCGTGCTCGTGATCGTCGTCAGCTCCGTCGTTCTCTACAGTCAGGTCAAGTGGCTTTCCGAGGTCGATCGATTGAACGACGCAACGGACGAAGCCGAGGACCTGATCGATCGAGGCCGGGCGGACTTCGCTTTGGAACTTGCGGGTGTGCGCAAATTCTTGCTGACGGGCGCCGACGCCGACAAGGCGACGGTGGCCAAAGCCTCGGCGGATCATGCGAGCGATCTGGTGCGCGTCAGGACCATCCTGGCCTCCAACGCTCCTGAGTTCCTGCCGGATCTCGACGCCTACGTTGCCGCCGTCACCAGTTACGAGACCAAGTACCTTAATGAAGAAATCAGGCTCGGATCTTCGCCGGCGACCCGTCCCGACGCCGTTGCCATCATCAGTTCGACGGGAGCTCACGCCGAATCTCTGGCCTTCACCCAGAAGATCGACAAGATACACGAGGAGATCAGTGCCTGGTCGGACCATTGGACCGAGCTCGGCAGACAGACGGGCGCGCAGTCCGTAACGGTGGTGATCGCCAGCAGCCTATTGTCGGTGATCGTGGCATCGATCATGTCTTGGCTGGTCAGCCGGGCGATCTCGCGGCCGATGAACGCCATGACCGGAGCCATGAGGGCGCTCGCGGCCGGCGACAATACCGTCACGGTGCCGGCGATTGGCCAGAGGGATGAACTCGGCGAGATGGCGGCCGCCGTTCAGGTGTTCAAGGACGCTGCGATCACGAAGATCCGCCTCGAAGGCGAGGCGACCGGCGCGCGCCGAACGACCGAAGAGGAGCGCGCAAGAAGTTCTGCCGCCCTCGCGGGCGCGGCGCAGCAGCAAAACCAGGTCGTGCAGGCGATCGGAACAGGCCTCAAGCGTCTTTCGGCGGGCGAACTCGTCTACCGGATCGCCGAGCGGTTCCCTGCCGACTACGAGCAGTTGCGCGCCGATTTCAACGAGGCCATGGCCAACCTTCAGGAGACGATGAAAGTGGTGGCCGCCAATGCCTCGGCGATCGGCTCGGGCACGGCCGAGATCTCGACCGCGGCCGACGACCTGTCGCGGCGGACCGAGCAGCAGGCCGCGAGCCTCGAAGAGACCGCATCGGCGCTCGATGAGATCACCGCCACGGTTCGCAAAACCGCCCAGGGTGCGAAACACGC
>CAXTME010000014.1:0-24855 GCA_964245215.1 uncultured Lichenihabitans sp. | reverse complement strand
GAGCAGGGCGTTCAACTCGTCGGGCAGACCGGCCAAGCCCTCTCCTTGATCGTCGGGCAGGTCGGCGAGATCGATGGGATCGTGGGCGAGATCGCGTCCTCGGCGCAGGAGCAGGCCACGGGCCTTGACCAGGTGAACACCGCCGTGAACCAGATGGATCAGGTGACGCAGCAGAATGCCGCCATGGTGGAACAGTCGACTGCCGCCAGTCATGCCTTGTCGCAGGAGACGGCGGAACTGAGGCGGCTGATCGATCGCTTCGATATCGGGGCAGCGGCCGGCGAACCTGCGCGCCGTTCGGCCGGGGCGCCGAAGCGTGTCGAGAACCGGCCCGTTTCGGCCATAAAGCCGCCCCAGGTCAGCCGGCCTGCACCGGTCGCCACTCCGGCTCGCGCCGTCCGGGTGGCGGGTGGGGGCGGGGCGGCTCCGGCCGCGGCACCAACCCTCACGAGCGAGGATTGGACCGAGTTCTAGGCCCAGGAAAGCGCCGAGCGCCACCCAACGATACCGAACGGCCGGCCTTCGACAGGCCGCCCTTTCGGCGTCGAAACCGCCGCAGGTTCCTCGACGTCTTACCTCGCCTTATGCTGCGCGAGCATTGTGGGGCTGCCGCGAACGGCCCGACGACATCGGGAGGAAACACCGTGGAGCGCCTCGAGGGAGACTACGATTACGTGGTCGTGGGAGCCGGCACGGCCGGCTGCATCCTGGCCAACCGCCTTTCGGCCGATCCGAGGCGCCGCGTGCTGCTGCTCGAAGCCGGTGGGCGCGACAATTGGATCTGGTATCACATTCCGGTCGGCTATCTTTTCGCCATCGGCAACCCGCGCTCCGATTGGATGTTCCGCACCGAGGCCGAACCGGGCCTCAACGGCCGCTCGCTCGCTTATCCGCGTGGCAAGGTGATCGGCGGCTCGTCGGCCATCAATGCCATGATCAGCATGCGGGGACAGGCGGCCGATTATGACGGCTGGCAGGCGATGGGCCTTCCCGGTTGGGGCTGGAGCGATATGCTGGCCTGCTTCCGACGCCTCGAAGACCATTTTCTGGGGGATAGCGAGCATCACGGCGTGGGCGGCGGCTGGCGCATCGAGGCGCCGCGCGTTTCCTGGCCGGTGCTCGATGCCGTCCGGGCCGCGGCCGGCGAACTCGGCGTTCCCACGATCCCCGATTTCAATCGCGGCGACAACGAGGGCGCCGGCTATTTCCACGTCAACCAGAAGCGAGGGCGTCGCTGGTCCGCGGCGCGGGGCTTCCTGAAGCCGGTGCTGCATCGCCCCAACCTGAGACTCCTGACGGACGTGCTGGTGGAGCGTGTCGTGGTCGAGGACGGACGGGCCTGCGGGGTGCGGTTCCGGCGCGGGCGGGAGGTCACCGAGGTGCGGGTGCGCGGCGAAGTGATCCTCGCGGCCGGTGCCATCGGCTCGCCGCGCATCCTCGATCTGTCCGGTATCGGGCCGCGTGACGTCCTGGAGCCGCTCGGCCTTTCGACGCTGCTGCACAGGCCCGGCGTCGGCCGCAACCTGCAGGATCATCTCCAGCAGCGGGCCGTGTTCAAGATCAGCAAGGCCAGGACCCTCAACGAGACCTATCACTCTCTGCCGCGACGCGGCCTGATGGCGCTCGATTACGCGTTTCGCCGGCGGGGTCCCCTCACCATGGCGCCCTCGCAACTCGGCATCTTCATGCGGTCCGACTCGAGCCAGCCTCGCGCCAACATCCAGTTCCATGTGCAGCCGCTGTCGCTCGACAAGTTCGGCGATCCGCTGCACGCCTTTCCGGCCATCACGGTCAGCGCCTGCAACCTTCGTCCCACATCCCGGGGGACCGTGCGGCCCCGCTCGGCCGATCCCGCCGACGCGCCCGTGATCGCGCCGAACTATCTCGCGACGCCCGAGGATCGGGCCGTGGCGGCGAACGCCATCAGGGTCACGCGCCGGCTGATGGCACAGCCCGCGATGCGGGCTTTCGCACCGCAGGAGTACCTGCCCGGCCCGACGGTCGGCGACGACGACGCCGCGTTGGCCCAGGCGGCGGGCGACATCGGAACGACGATCTTCCACCCCGTCGGTACCGCCAAGATGGGAACGGCGGCCGACCCGGAAGCCGTGGTCGATGCACGGCTGCGGCTTCACGGCCTTGCCGGCTTGCGGGTGATCGATGCCTCGATCATGCCGACCATAACCTCTGGCAACACCAACACGCCCACGGCCGGCATCGCGGAGAAGGGCGCCGAAATGGTGATCGCGGACGCGCCATGAAGGATCGGGCGGACCGAGCGCCAAACTTGCTGCAGCGCAGTACCATTTAGCGCGACAGATCGTGCGCGGCGCCTTATCGTCGAAAAGACGGCAACACCATGCGCATCGACCGGCGGCTCTTTGATCTTCGGCGCCCGCGCCGAAACGCCCATGTCGCGGCTTTCGCCACCTCAAGCCTGTCGTCGAGAGGATTGATGATGCGCATTCATTTGGGCTGCGAACTCGCTTTCGACCTGCCTTACCCGACCCCGATGATCATGATGCTGAACGTGCATTATTCGCGCTCGGCCGAACTCGAGCGGCCGGATCACATCGTGACCGAACCGGCGGTCCCGATCGAGGGATTCCGCGACGGCTTCGGGAATTGGTGCAGCCGCGTGCTGGCACCGCCAGGACGTTTCGTCGTCAAGGTCGACAGCGTGATCCGGGACCACGGGCAATGGGACACGGTGGATGAGACGGCACAGCAGCATGCCGTTCAAGACCTTCCGGCCGACACTTTGGCGTTCCTGCTGGCGAGCCGGTATTGCGAGAGCGATGCCCTGAGCAACGAGGCCTGGCATCTCTTCGGCGGGACGGAGCCGGGCTTCGCGCGGGCCAAGGCCATCGTCGATTTCGTCCACAACCACATCGCGTTCAACTACCAGGATGCGAGCTCGACCCGCACGGCCGCCGATGCCTATGCGGAAGGACGCGGAGTCTGCCGCGACTACGCCCACCTGGCGATCGCGTTCTGCCGCGCCATGAACATCCCGGCCCGCTATTGCACGGGCTACATCAGCGATATCGGGCTGCAGCCGCCCTTCGGGCCCGGCGACTTCGCGGCCTGGATCGAGGTTTACCTGAGCGGGCGCTGGCATGTCTTCGATCCGCGCAACAACGCCCCCCGCATCGGTCGCGTGCTGATGGCCTTCGGTCGCGATGCCGCCGACGTGTCCCTGACCCACACGTTCGGCTCGAGCCGCCTCACCGAATTCCGGGTCTGGACCGACGAGATCCCGGCCGGGGATCCGGCGATAGGCGTTCCCGCGTCGGCGCATTCCGTTCCGGTCAGTGCCGTAAGCGCCCTGCCGGTCTGACGTCGGCGGGCGAAACCGGCGATACCGCCCTGACAGGGCGGATTTCTAACGCCCCGTGGCGCGCGTCCAAGCCCGTGTTCTGCGTCGGATCAGGCGACCTTGACGGTTCGATCCGGGAAGGAAAGCTGTTCGCGGGCGCGCCAGTCCTGCGTCACGTAGTTCAGGATCACGGACCGCCTCACGCCTTCGATCGGCCGCTTCTCGAAACCGTGCCAGGTATTGGCGCCCGGAACGAAGATCATCGCGGAGTTGCGCGTGAAGGGCGGACAGCCGAAGTGCTGCTCGCGGCTCGCGTAGATGTCGGTGCCGAGACGCTCGTGCCCCGGGCCGGTCGACAGATAGATCAGGCAGGTGAACTTCTTGACCCCGAGATCGGTGTGCGGCTCAAGCCAGAAGCCGTCGACATCCTGCGCATACTCGAGTCGCAGGAACGTGCCGTCGAGCGGTGCGTCGAAGGCTGACGCGATGTCGGTGACGAGGTCCGTGGCTTGCAGCGCCTCCGCGACCTTCGCGACGACCGGGAACTCGGCCATGGTGGCGGCGTCGAAGTAACGCCGCGTGTCGTTGTGCAGTTCGCGCTTTCCCGACACACCGTCGAGCCCCGGCGCCGTGAAGGGGAGGTCCGCCAATTGATCGGCGACCGCGGCCGGGAACAGTCCATCCACCAGGAAGTGACGGTAGGGTGCCTCGAAGCTCGCGCGGGCCGCGATGCTGGCCCTGATCGCCGCCTTGATGTCTTCGACGCTCGACGGCTCCGAATCCGTTTGTGTGGCGCTGCGGGCCGCGCGGGATGAAGCCATGGAGCAACTTTCGAAAGGCTGAGGCCGGCCGCCTGTCGAGGGCGGGGCGAGGAGGTCAGGCCGGAACGCAAGTCCCGGGCACGAAGTGGCGCAAACTAGGGCTCCCGCCGCACCATCGCAAGGGCTGGCGGCCGTGCGCACGGGTTCGCCTGGGCTGCGGGGGTGGCGCCTTGCGAGGACAGGAGGCGGTTCCTATACCAAAGGCAGCCCGCCGCTCGCCGCAAGAGCGCCGCGGTCCAATCTCGACGAGGCCCCATGCCCACGACCCACGTGACCAAGACGCTGATCATCGGGGCCGGCCCGGCCGGCTACACGGCGGCCATCTATGCGGCCCGCGCGGGGCTCGACCCGGTCGTGATCCAGGGTCTCCAGCCCGGCGGCCAGCTCACCATCACCACGGATGTGGAGAACTGGCCGGGCGACATCTCGGTCCTCGGGCCGGACCTCACGGACCGCATGGCGCGCCAGGCCGAACATGCGGGGGCGCGGCTCGTCTTCGATCTCGTGACCGACATCGATGTCACGCGTCGGCCTTTCACGGTATCGACCGACAGCGGTGACACTTACATTTGCGACAGTGTCATCATCGCCACGGGTGCCCAGGCCAAGTGGCTGGGCCTCCCATCCGAGCGCGCCTTCATGGGCCAGGGGGTCAGCGGTTGCGCGGTCTGCGACGGCGCCTTCTTCCGCAACAAGGAGGTTGTCGTTGTGGGCGGCGGCAACACGGCGGTCGAGGACGCACTCTATCTTACCCATCATGCGAGCCGCGTCACCGTCGTGCATCGCCGCGACCACTTCAGGGCCGAGAAGATCCTGCAAAAACGCCTGTTCGCCCATCCCAAGATCGAGGTCGTCTGGAACCACGCCGTCGAGGAGATCGTCGGCGAAGGCACGCCGGCCCGGGTGACCGGCGTGATGCTGCGCGATACGGCGACGGGGGAGACGTCCGTCCGACGGACCGACGGAGTTTTCGTCGCCATCGGCCATTCGCCCGCGACCGCGGTGTTCGCAGGCAAGGTGCCCATGGACTCCGGAGGCTACATCCTGACCCGGCCCGATTCGACAGCGACCGAAATACCGGGCCTCTTCGCGGCGGGCGACGTCAAGGACCGCATCTATCGTCAAGCCGTCACGGCGGCCGGAATGGGCTGCATGGCGGCTCTCGAGGCCGAGAAGTTTCTCGCGGAACATGGTCCGGACCCCGAGGTGAGGGCCGTCGAGCAGCGCGAGCCGCAGATGATCGGGGCCTGGGAGTAAGGTTCGCCGGCCCGCATCCAACAGATCGGACGTGGAGATCCGCGTCGTTTATTGTACGCGCCGGCAAGCGAGGGAAACTGCGCGGCTCCTTGCTCTGGCTATCGTGTCGCTTAGCCCGATATGCTGATGAGGGGCAGCGGGGAGGCGGCGGTGGATTGGGATAAGTTGCGGGTTTTTCAGGCGGCCGCCGATGCGGGCTCCTTCACCCACGCGGGCCAGGTTCTGAACCTCAGCCAATCCGCGGTCAGCCGTCAGATCAGCGCGCTCGAAACCGAACTCGAAACGCCGCTCTTCCACCGACACGCGCGCGGGCTGATCCTGACCGAACAGGGCGAACTTCTGTTCCGCACCGTCCAGGACGTGATGCTGAAGCTCGATGCGGTCCGGAGCCACCTGACCGACAGTCGCGACAAACCGCATGGCGAATTGCGGATCACGACGACATTCGGGCTCGGGACCAGCTGGCTTGCGCCCCGCTTGGGCGAGTTCCTCGACCTTTATCCCGATATCAAGCTGCACGTCATCCTGACTGACGAGGAACTCGATCTCGGGATGCGCGAGGCCGATATCGGACTTCGGTTGCGCGAGCCGATCCAGCCCGACCTGATCCGCCGCCGGCTGTTCACCGTGCATTACCATGCCTACGCGTCGCCCAACTATTTGAAGAGGCATGGTCAGCCGAAGAACCTCGACGAACTCGCCAAGCACCGCTTGCTCGGTTACTCGGGCTCGCCGTCGAATTACCTGACGTCGATGTTGAATTCGCTGCAGGTCGCGGGCCGCGATGCCAAATCGTTGCGACCCTCCGCGGTCACCTTCAACAACATGATCGCCATCAGGCATGCCGTGCAGAACGGTGCAGGCATCGGCGTTCTGCCCGACTATCTCGCCGAATCGGACAGCGGTCTGGTGCAGATCCTCCCGCACGTGGATATGCCGGAACTCGACTGCTACTTCGTCTATCCCGAGGAGATGAAGAGCGTTGCCAGAGTGCAGGTGCTCAGAGACTTCCTGGTCGCCAACGCACAAAGATGGCGTTTCTGACGTGTTCTTGCAGGTCGTCGGTCGAGACCCGGTCGCCCTTCAGGAGAGCATGCGCTGCAATTCGGGTTCACGGTCCCAAAGCTGATGTTTCAACGCTCCCAGGATATGCAGGGCCAAGAGGGCGTAGAGCGCATAGGCGAACCAGACGTGGACCGTGAACAGCAGCGCGTGCCAGTAGTCCTTGGCGGCAGGATCGAGGTTGGCCAGCGCCGGGATACGAAACCAGGGCACCGTTCCGAACAGGAAGAAGGGGTGGGTGGCGCCCCCGTTCCAGGCTGAATCATGCATCCAGCCCGACAGCGGTAAGGCGAAGATCAGGAGATAGAGCGCGACATGGGCCGCGTGAGCGCCGAGCCGCTCGGCCGGCGCGTAACTGGTTGGCATGGCCGGCGGACGATGGGCGAAGCGCCACAGCAATCGAAGAACCGCCAGCCCCAATACCGTGATGCCGATCGACTTGTGGGTGTCGACCATCGTCCGGACCCAGGTGTCGGGCACACTGTCGGCCAGGAGCCCCAGCCCTACGTTGGTCAGGATCAGGACGGCGACGACCCAGTGCAGCACCATGGCGGTGCGGGTATAGCGGTTGGCGATCGACACGCGTGCTCTCTCCGGGGCCGTCTGACGGCTGTCTGGCCACCCATCATGACGACGGCTCCATTGGGCGTCCTGAAATCGCCGCTTTGAAGGCAGAGGACGCGCCCCCTGCCGAATGCGGCGCTTCGCGCCTGTCGGGCGGTGGAGCGAACGGATAGAACGCGCCATGCTGACCGACACCGCCGACCGGGCTCCTGGATTGACAGCCGGCGCGGCTTTGGACGAAGCGCGGCGTCGGGCGTCTCCTCGCCTGACTCCGCCCCCGGGCATCGCCTGGCCGGCGCTTCTGATCCACGGCGGTCTGACGCTGCTGTGGCTCGGTCTGCTGGCGCGTGCCTTTCTCCCCGACAGCGCGTGGTCGTGGGCCGCCGGCTTCGTCTATATCGGCTATGACACGGCGCTGCTGGTCTTCGTGTTCTGGCAGACGCTACCGCTGCTGCGGCACGACGAGGCCCCGGTCACGCCGCTGCGGTCCCCTTCGCTCGCCGTCGTGGTGGCGGCCCATGATGAAGACGAGGTCCTGGCCGCCACGCTGAAGGCATTGCTGGAGCAATCCGACCCGCCTGATCGGATCGTGGTCGCCGATGACGGATCGGGGTCCCGCACCCTCGATCTCCTGGCGCGGGTCTTCGGTCTCGCGGTGCCGCCGATAGGGCGCCTGAGCGTTCCGAGTCCGGCCCATCCGACGCTCGGCTGGCTGCGCCTGCCGCATTCCGGCAAGGCCATGGCCCTGAACCAGACCATCGCGATGCTGAACCAGGAGGTCGTCCTCACGGTCGACGCCGACACGTTGCTGGACCGGCATGCCATCGGGGCGATGCGCCAGGCCTTCGCGCGCGATCCCTCTCTCGTGGCCGCAACGGGCGTCCTCCTGCCGGTCTGCGACGCCAGCGCGAGCGGCCGACTCTTCGAGTGGTTCCAAACCTACGAATACCTGCGCAACTTTCTCTCGCGCTATGCTTGGGCCAGGATGGATAGCCTGCTCCTGATCTCGGGTGCCTTCGCAGGCTTTCGCCGTCGGCCCATGCTCGATGTCGGCGGTTTCGACCCTGCATGCCTCGTCGAGGACTACGAGTTGATCCACCGGCTCAGGCGCTTCTCGGGTGAGCGCGGGCTCGGCTGGACCACGGCCGTGTTGGGGACGGCGCAGGCCCGCACCGAGGCCCCGGGGACGCTCGCCGCCTTCCTGCGGCAACGGCGACGCTGGTTCGGCGGTTTTCTCCAGACGCAATATTGGTATCGGCACATGATCGGCAACGCTCGTTTCCGTTGGCTCGGGCTCCTCATGCTGCCCGTGAAAGCCGCCGACACGCTGCAGCCGATCTACGGCCTGACGGCCGCGGGTCTTTTCATCTTCTACGCGATGACGGGCCATGCCGGCGTCGCGCTCGCCGTCTCGGGCGTGATCGGGGCCAAGATTGTCCTCGATCTCGGCTTTCACCTCTGGTCGGTCCTGCTGTTTCGACGCTGGCTCGGCGTGACGGCCCGAACGAGCCTGCCGGCGGCGTTGGCGGTCAGCCTCGTCGAACCCTTCTGCTTCCAGATCCTGCGCCATCTCGGCGCGGCTTCGGGCTGGGTCACTTTCCTGACTGGCCGAACCAGTTGGGGTCGTCAGACGCGGGGTGGTCTCGCGGCCTCGGCCGGAGACTAGATCATCCTCGAGCGTCGCTTTCGCTCTTCTCGACGCGAGCGCGGAGAAAGCGGCCGGCGAGCAGCATCTCGTAAACGAAGGCCGCGAGGGACGCGATGGTGAACAGGATCGCAAGGCCGAACAGGCCATAGAGCGCGGAAGCGACGCCGGAGTTTCGAAGAGCGCCGTAAAACAGCGTGAGCGCCGCCCCGCAGGTCGATGCCCCTCCGGAACTCGCGAGGATCACGGCGATGTCGAGGACGTGCGAGCGGTGCTTCAGCTGCCTGAGCCGTCGGTCGGCGAGCACCTTGTCGCGATGACCGGCGGCCGCGGCTTCCATGATCTTATCGACCTGATCGGAAACGCGTCCGAGGCGGGCCGAGAAAACGTTGATCAGGGTACCGATACTGCTGAGCAGGAAGACCGGCGTCAGCGCCACCTGGATGATGTGCGCCACATCGTCGAGGTTACTGAACTGAGGTTGAGATAGGGGCATGGCGTCCTGGCTCGATGATCCCGCCGGTCGGCCGATCGAAGATGACGTAGCTCCGTCGCTGCTGCTGGCAAAGACCTTAGCCTGATGAAAAAACAGGCGAGCAATTAATCATTACAAGAGCAGATAATCATTTGCGATCTAAATGTAGGCTGATGGCATTGCAAACAAGCTTTAAAGCCCGAAAAACCACGAAATGATGGAGCCGCTGCTTGCCAAGCCGCATACAGTATGGTGAAAGCAGGGGGCAGACAGGGCAAACCACTGGCTGGACTTGCAAGACAAAAAAAGACCGCCCCGAAGAGCGGCCCAAGTCTAGGGAGGAAACGCCCAAGAAGGGCATGCAACGCGAACGTTGCACATGCCTTATGACACTTCCACCTTCATGCTGCAAGCCTTTTTTCGGGACTTGCAGTGTTCCGCATGGCCTTCTCGATGCAAGGCTTTCGGCAACCTGGCGCGAGAGTTGTTCCGTTGGGTCGCGGCTGCCCCTATAAGAAGACGGTAAGGGAACCGAGCCGGCCGGGACCGCGCTTGAGCCCGTGATCGCGTCGGAGCACGTCGATAGGTCATGGCGGTCGAACCAACCTTGGCGAACAGGCGCATCCTCCTCGTGATCGGCGGCGGCATCGCGGCCTATAAAGGTCTCGACCTCGTACGACGACTTCGTGAACGAGGCGGCGAAGTCCGGGCCGTGATGACGGAAGCTTCCAAGGCTTTCGTAACCCCCTTGTCGGTGGCGAGCCTGACCGGAGAACGGGTCTACGACGACCTGTTCTCGCTCACCGACGAAGCGGAAATGGGCCATATCGAACTGTCCCGCGCAGCCGACCTCCTGGTCGTGGCACCGGCCACCGCCAATCTCATGGCCAAGATGGCGCACGGAATCGCCGACGATCTGGCGAGCACGCTGCTTCTCGCGACAGACAAACGGGTGCTTCTCGCGCCGTCCATGAATGTCAGGATGTGGCTCCATCCGGCGACCCAGCGCAACCTCGCGCTGCTCGAGCACGACGGCGTCCTCACGGTCGGGCCGGTGGAGGGCATCATGGCCTGCGGCGAATTTGGCCCCGGCCGCATGGCCGAACCGCTCGACATCGTGGGAGCCATCGAGGCCGCATTGGCGGCCGGGACCGTGATCCCGCTGCCGAAGCTCATCGATCGTTCCACACCCGCCGCCAACGCACCGCTTCTCTTGGCCGGGCGTCGCGTGGTGGTGACCTCCGGACCGACCCACGAAGCTCTCGATCCGGTGCGGTTCCTCGCCAATCGATCTTCCGGACGACAGGGTCATGCGATCGCGGCTGCAGCGGCGTCGGCCGGAGCCGACGTCGTTCTGATCTCCGGGCCGGTCGCGCTGCCCGACCCGGCGGGTCTCCGGGTGGTCCATGTCGAGACCGCGCGAGACATGATGGCGGCTGTCGAAGCCGCCATCCCGGCCGATATCGTGATCGCGGCGGCGGCCGTCGCGGATTGGCGGCCGGTCGTCGAAGCCGGGCACAAGATCAAGAAGCAGCCCGGCGATCCCGCCCCGATCCTGAAGCTCGAAGAGAACCCCGACATTCTGGCGACCGTGTCGCGACGGAGCGTCGACCGGCCGCGCCTCGTCGTGGGTTTTGCGGCGGAGACGGACCAGCTTCTCGCGCATGCCCGGTCCAAACTCGACCGGAAGGGCTGCGACCTGATCGTGGCCAACGATGTCGGCCCGGGGACCGGGACCATGGGCGGAACCACCAACGAGGTCAGCCTCGTCACCCGAGCCGGAACGGAAACCTGGCCTCGCCTCGACAAGAACGAGGTGGCCCGTCGCCTCGTGGAGCGTCTCGCCCGGATGTTGCAGGAGAACCTTTCATGACCATCGAGGTTGGGGTCAAGAGCTTGCCCCATGCGGCCGGTCTCGATCTCCCGGCCTACCAGAGTCTCGGGGCTGCCGGGCTCGACCTCTTGGCGGCTCTGCCGGAGGAGAGCACGAT
This sequence comes from uncultured Lichenihabitans sp., assembly GCA_964245215.1. GTDB lineage: Bacteria > Pseudomonadota > Alphaproteobacteria > Rhizobiales > Beijerinckiaceae > Lichenihabitans. Next base: position 13,721 of record CAXTME010000014.1, on the reverse strand, counting down.
CGTGCTGGAACCGGGAGCTCGCGATCTCATCCCCACCGGCCTCGTTCTGGCGCTGCCGGAGGGATACGAGGCTCAGGTCAGGCCGCGGTCCGGCCTGGCGTTACGCCATGGGGTGACAGTGCTCAATGCGCCCGGCACGATCGACTGGGACTATCGGGGCGAAGTGCAGGTCATCCTGATCAACCATGGACGGGAACCTTTCGCGATCAGGCGCGGCACGCGGATCGCCCAATTGGTCCTGGCTCCCGTGGCGCGCTTGACGTGGATCGATGTCGAGCCCGGCGCGACCCTCAGGGGGACGGGCGGTTTCGGGTCGACCGGAGCGGAGAGCATCGCCTCGGTCACCGGGGGCGCCGGCACCGAGCGCTCGTGAACCTTCTCCCGCAGCGCAGCTTGCTTGCCGTTGCGGCGGTCGTCGATGTCGCGCTTCACGCCCGCGCGGCTCCGGTGTCGGCACGGGCGCTGTCGGAGCGGCACGGCCTCATGCCACGTCACCTCGAGACCCTGCTTCAAGAACTCGTCCGCGCCAACATCCTGAAGGGCTTCCGAGGGCCGCGCGGCGGCTACGAACTGGCGCGGGAGCGGCGACGGATCACCGTGAGCGAGATCCTCCGGGCGGCCGACAAGGTCGGCGAGGCCGATGCCAAGCCGCGGGCGAGCCCGACCTTCGTCGAGACGATCATCGTGCCGGCGCTTCAGGCCGCCGCGGATGCTTTCCTGGCCGAACTCGACGTGACGACGGTCGACGACCTTTGTCTCCGAGCCGAAACTCTGGGAACGCGGCTTTCGAGCGGCCTCGACTTCACCATCTGATCGAGGTGGTGCTTACAATTCAAAGGTCAGTTGCGGGTCTTCCGGAGCGTTCTCGGCTCCGAAGTTCGACAGCGACAGGCCGAGCAGGCGAATGCCCGTTCGCGGCGGCATGATCGTGGCCACGAGGTCCCGTCCGATGCCCCGCAACATGTCGATATCGGCGACCGGACGGTCTCCGGTGCGGCTGCGCGTCACCTGTCGAAAGTCCGCATATTTGACCTTGAGGGTCACGGTCCGCCCACGCAGGCCGGTTGCCGCGCAATGGCGCCACACGGCCTCCACGGCCGGCGTCAATCCGTCGAGGAGGTCATCGGCTTTCGTGAGATCTTCCGGAAAGGTCGATTCCGAACCGACCGACTTGCGAACCCTGTCGGGCTTCACGGGGCGGTGATCCACGGCGCGCGCCGCCATGTAGTAATAGGCGCCGGCTTTACCGAATTGAGCATCGAGCAGTTCGGGCGTTTGCCGGCGTAGATCGAGGCCGGTGAAGATGCCGAGCGCGTTCATGCGGGCTGCCGTGACAGGGCCGACGCCATGGAAACGCCCCACATCGAGGGCCTCGACGAAGCGTTCTCCCTGGCCGGGCGGAATCACGGTCAGCCCATCCGGCTTGCGGTGGTCGGACGCGAGCTTCGCCAGGAATTTGTTGTAGGAGACGCCGGCCGAGGCCGTGAGCCCTGTGACGAGTTGGATCCGGCTGCGGATCTCTTGCGCGATCCCGGTCGCCGAGCCGCAACGGTTCGCGTCCGTCACGTCGAGATAGGCCTCGTCGAGCGACAACGGCTCGATCAGCGCCGTATAGTCGGCCAAAATGGCCCTGATCTGCAACGAGACGCCTTTGTAGACGTCGAACCGGGGTTTGACGAAGACGAGTTCGGGGCAGCGGCGCACCGCCGCCATCGACGACATCGCCGAGCGCACACCGTAGCGTCGGGCCTCGTAGCTCGCGGCGGCAACCACCCCCCGCTGACGCGATCCGCCGACCGCCACGGGTTTGCCCCTCAGTGCCGGATCGTCGCGCTGTTCGACCGATGCGTAGAACGCGTCCATGTCCACGTGGATGATCTTCCGCCGGCCCGGTTCGTCTTTCACGGAACGGCGGTCCACGGCGTGTCGCCGCGGCGGGACGTCCTGAGGGGAGGGGACGATCTTCGACAAGCGTCGCACGGAGCCGGAACAGCAAAGCGTAACACGCTAGCCGATCGGCCGGTCTGGGAAAAGCTCTGGCCTTCGCGGCATTGTGGATCCGGCTACGGTTTACCCGAGCTCCGAGGAAGAGCCGCAGTGCGCAGGAGTATGGGCCATCAAGCAAGTTCCGTGCGCCTGTCGTGGGCCTAGCCGGCCCTTCGCCGCAATCTTCCGGGCTGCTCTGAACAGTCGGCTTGGATCAACTTGCCGTAAGGTCATGATGCTGATCGCCCTACGCCGGCGAGCCATCCGACTATAACGGCTTCTCTGCCAATTCGCAGCGTCAGGCGAAATATCGAGGGCCGATCATCTATTCGACTTGCATTCCGCCAGCTTGCGATCTACTTCCCGTTCACCAGATTGTGAGTCGTTTGATGACAGATATCGAAGCATCCATGAACAGGGTCGAGATGACCGCCGAGATCGTCTCGGCTTATGTGGAACATAACTCGGTGCCGGCAGGCGATCTAGCGATTTTGATCAAGTCGGTTCATGACTCGCTGGGGCTTCTGTTTGGCGAAAGGAAGGCGGAGGCGGAGCCGGAACCGCTGCAGCCCAAGGTTCCGATCAGGAAATCCATCACGGCCGAGTATCTCGTATGCTTGGAGGACGGCCGGCGGTTCAAATCGTTGAAGCGTCACCTGCACGCGGAGCACGGTCTTTCGCCTGATGGATATCGGTCGAAGTGGGGTTTAGGCAAAGACTACCCCATGGTGGCTCCGGCCTACGCGGACGCGCGATCCAACCTGGCGAAGACGATCGGTCTCGGCCGCAAGACTCCGGCAATCGCAACCTTCGAACCCCTGCAAGGATCTCAAACGACCGCAGAAGTCGAGCGCGTCGACGCAGATGCTGAAACGTCCGCCAAGAAGTCTGGTCGGCGCAAGGCGAAAGCCGCCTGAACCATCGAGACGTCCCGGGGACCGGCACCTGAGACCGGTAGAGGCTCGATCAAGTAGCGACCGAGGGGTGAAGAGAACCGGAGCAAGTTGGCGCTGAGCGGTTCGATGTCGATCAATGTGTCGAGCCGATCCGAACCGTCTAGACGGCCTCGTTCCCCAAGATCCCTATCTTGCCGCCGCCGAGTTCCGAGAAGAACTCGGCGAGGGTGCGGATCCGCAGTCCGTCGGGAAGGGCCAGCCGCAACGTATCGCGCTTCCGCAGGATCTTGCTGTCGCGTGTGAGGAACGCGGTGCAACCTGCCTCGGCTGCCTCCGACAGATGCGACGCGTCGGCGTCATGCTTGCCGGGTCTACCGTCGCCGCGAAGGATCGCTCGGACCCTGATGCGATCGATCTGCTGACGTGCCGATAAGGGGCACCGGGGGCGCCTCCGTGCTGCGCCTGCCGCAGCCCGGATATCCTCGGGCGCGTGCAGGTGAAGCATCTCGTCGACGACGCCACTCGGCCAGAACAGTTCGATGCTTCCGTTTGTCGCGAGCGACCGCAACCGCTCGATCAACTGATCCTGTTCGAGCCTTGTGCGATCGAGAACGTTGGCGTCGAGAGCGACGAGCAGGAAGCAGACCTCATCGGCGGAATGGTCGCGGCGCTCCAACCGGCATCAGGCACAGATGCCGAAGAACTCCGCTTCGCCCGGAGCCAGAACGGCTTCGATCCTGACGCGGTTTCGTAAACTTCGCTCCGCGCCGTAGAGCGTCTGGTCGGCAGCGGAGACGAGAGAAGCGACGAATCCTGGGGCACGGTCGTCGCACCGCCTATGCTCATCGTCACGACGGCGTTCGATGCGGAAGACCGATGCGCGATGCAAAGCTTTCCGATCGCGCGTCGGACGCGTTCGGCGATGACTTTTCGCTGCCGCCAGGCCCGTATCGGGAGAACGCACCAGTTCTCGACGGCAACGCCGAAATCGCTCAAACCGAACCGGTTCCAACGCGAGTAGAGTGCGCTGATCTCGCCGTAGAGACCCTGGGCCAGAAGGTCCGTTCACTCGTGCCGACCATGTCTTGCGCTGCGACGCCCGTGAGGCGTTCGCAAGCCTTGTTCCAGTTCAACACCTTGCATTGCGTGTCGATGACGAAGGCAGGAACAACAAGATGCTCCATCAGGTAGACAGCAAAGCCTCGGTCCTGGGACAACGTCGTGTCGCTCGCTGGCTGGACCAGTGTGCCGAGATCCATCCTGCCGCTCCGCAAAATCGCTGTGGATCCTCAATGAGAACCTGATTGGTTGAGCTCGGCTGAAGCCGATCGCACACAGCATCGGGCCACTCGGATGGCAGGGCGTTCGAACGAGCGGGGGTCCTCGCGATCGGTCGCCGATCCGCTCAGCGACGAGGCGCGCGCCAGTTCAACAGCGTGACAGGCTTGGCGCTCGACAGCGACTCTCCGCAGCATTCGATCGTCTCGACCCGCCAGGCCGGCATACCGATTTCGCCCGGGATCTCTCGGCTCGATAGGCAGAGCGGCTTATGCCGTTCGAAAAGGTAAGACGCCAGATGTTCGGCAGCTGCACGGTTCGGCGCCCGTAGAAAATGGACCATGGCGGTTCCCGAAATCATGGATCCTGGATGCGCCGAGCATGAGTCCCGTCTCTTAACGCTCCGTAACCGAAGCGCGATAGGCTCCAGCTCCTTGCGGCGGTGACTTCGGTTTTACTGCAGATGCTGATCGCGTCCGTGTTCCGGCCATTCCCGGCCGAGCGCAATCAATGCAGGGTGACGGCGTTCTGCATGGCGGTGAGCACATCGAGAGGGCGCCACGGCTTCGGAACGAAACGAACGCTCTTTGGAAGATCGCGAGGCGGCCGCACTCTGCCCGACGTCACCAGGACGGTAATGTGTGGCCAGTGGGTCGCCACGACCCCCGCCAGATCGAAACCGTCGGCCTCTCCGGCGAACTGGACATCGGTGAAGATCGCACCGATGTCGTTCGCCTGTTCGAAGACATAGGCCAAAGCTTCGTCGGCGCTTTCGAGTTCGACGACCGAAAGGCCGGCTTCCTCGAACATGAGGGCCGCATCCATTCTGAGTAGCGGATCGTCTTCGACGACGAGCACGGCTTTATCTCGAACCATCGGCTCTTCCCTTCGTCGCCGTCGTTCTCGGGTCGTGTATGGTTTGAGCACTCGTCGCCGGAACCAAGGCCGGCACGGCACGAGGCCGCATGGCCGCAAACCGATATAGAGCAGGGTATCCGGTCTGACAGGGGCGACCGATCGTGTCATCGCTGCATCGCAAACCGAGCAAACGCCTCTAAGGTCCCGCGGCAGCCTTGCATGCTGTGCGGCTGCTTCGTTTAAAGCGGCGTGCTTCTTTACCGTCCCTGGGTGTCCATGCGGTCCGGCGTTCGCCCTTTCCGATTCCGCTCAGCGCTCCCGTCGATCGCCGCGGCTCTCCTGATCGTTCTGCCGCGACCTCTCTCGGCCGAACCGGCGCCGATCGGCGGCGGCGAGAGCGTGGCTCAAGCGCTATGCCGTCTGATCACGAGTTCGGCCGAGACCCAGCATATTCCGGTCGAGTTCCTGACCCGGCTGATTTGGCAGGAATCGAGCTTTCGGGCCGGCGTGACGAGTCCGGCCGGTGCCCAAGGCATCGCGCAGTTCATGCCCGGCACCGCGCAGGAGCGCCACCTCGACGATCCCTTCGACCCCGAACAGGCGGTTCCGGCCTCAGCCGCACTCTTGTCCGAACTCAGCGCCCGGTTCGGCAATCTCGGCTTGGCGGCGGCCGCCTACAATGCCGGACCGAACCGCGTCGCGAACTGGATCGCGGGCCGCAGCGGGTTGCCCTTGGAAACACAGGACTATGTCGATCGCATCACGGGCCGATCGGCCGAGGAATGGGCCGAAGACGTCAGGACCCCGGGTCGTCCCGATGCTGCGCACGCCGCGAACCCCGGATCGCAATCCTGTCTGCAACTCGCCTCCACCCTGCGGACCGAAGTGCGGCCGGGGAACATCGGCCTGATCGAGGCGCCCTTTGCACCCTGGGGAGTACAATTGGCCGGCAACTTCTCCAAGCGTCTAGCCTTGGCGAGCTTCAGCCGGGCCAAGGCCAGCTACGCCGGTGTGCTGGGGGACGTGAGGCCGATGATCATCGGAACGAGGCTGCGAACGCGCGGGACCCGTGCCTTCTATCGGGTCAGGGTTCCGGCCGCGAGCCGGCGGGAGGCGGATGACCTCTGCCGTCGCATCCACGCGGTTCACGGCGCCTGCATCACGCTGCGAAGTGCAGCCTAAGTAGCCTTGCGTGGCGAAAGCCACGATTGATTTGGCTTTTTAAGCAAAATCAATGCTGCTTCGAACCTTAAGTGTAAGCAGACTTGTGAGAGTCTGCTTAGGAGAGTCCTGCCGGAAGGATCAGCTCAGTCGCGGTGTCGTACGACTGCCGTTTGCTTGCTGTGCAAGGCGGACGTCGGTCTTCCCTGGGCGCGGGGCTTTCTTGTGCTCCGGTCGCTCGCTGCTGCCAAGACCCCGAACCGTATCAGGCGGCGCTCAGACCGTAGGTCGGCGGCAGGATTCCATCGAGCGCGACGAGACTGATCATCCGTTGGTCGACCACGACGATCCCGGTCACGAAGACCCGCGTCTCGTCCGACGCGGCATCGGGAAGCGGTTGGATCGTCTCCGGGTCTATGGTGAGGATCTCGGAGACGCCCTGCACGAGCAACCCGACCGTCTGACGTCCGATCTGGACCACCAAGACGGCGTGGTCGCTGGCCGGCTCGGTGGGATAGTAACCCAGCCGATCCGCAAGGTCGATGATCGGCAGGACGGCCCCCCGCAGGTTGATCATGCCGCACACGAAGGCTGGCGCGTGGGCCAACGGAGTCGTCGGGGTCCAGACCCGAATTTCCCGGATCGACATCACATCGATGCAGAACTCCTGCCGCTCGATCAGGAACGTGATCACTTCGCGCGCAGGGCGTTTGGCCTGTCCAGATTTGGTCATGTGGGTTCCACATCCTCGTCGCGTTTCAAACGTGCCGGCATGAGACGAGCCCCGTTCGTCTCGTGCCCGTCGCGACTTTCGGTGCTGCGACCGGGCGGCGGCGATGCCAAGCGTCGGCACGGGGTCGTTGGTGACATCATGCTTTATGGTTTTCGATCTCAACGCTTACTGGCCTTTAGCGCGCTGCGAGCCAAAGGCCTCGTGGTCTAGGCGTAGCGGAGTTGGGCCTTGCCGCCCTTCCCACTCGCGGATTTGGCCGGCGCCTTGAACGCATGAGGGGCGGCCTTCTTCAGATCGCGACGCAGTCCATCATCCTGGCTTCCCTTTCGTCCCACACGGAACTGTGAAACGAGATCCGCCAGCTGTGCGGTTTCCTGCGACAGAGCATGACTGGCAGCCGTCGTCTCCTCGACCATGGCCGCATTCTGCTGGGTCACCTGATCCATCTGATTGATGGCCGTGTTCACCTCCTCGAGTCCCGTCGCCTGTTCCCTGGCGCCAGCCGCGATCTCGGTGACAACGGCGTTGATGTCTGTGACCTGGGTCAGGATGCGGTCGAGCGATTTGCCGGTCTCCGTGACGAGTTCCACGCCCTGGCTGACCTGCGAGGTGGAAGCCGAGATCAGCTCCTTGATCTCTTTCGCGGCTTCCGCCGAGCGCTGAGCGAGGGCCCGCACCTCGGAGGCCACGACCGCGAACCCGCGACCGGCATCGCCGGCACGCGCCGCCTCGACGCCCGCATTCAAGGCCAGGAGATTGGTCTGGAAGGCAATCTCGTCGATGACCCCGATGATCTGGCTGATCTGATGAGCGGATTTCGAGATGGCTTCCATGGCCTCGACGGCCTGGCGGACCACGACGGCGCTCTTCTTCGCATCGCTGTCGGCGGCTGCGACGACGGCGCGCGCATGACTGGCGCCTTCGGCGGACTTCTTCACGGTTTCCGTAATTTCGTTCAGCGCCGCCGCGGTCTCTTCCAGGCTTGCGGCCTGCTGTTCGGTCCGTCGCGACAAATCATCGGACGCAGCGAAGATCTCCTGGGTGCCGGACTGGATCGCCGTCGTGTTGCCGGCGATCTTCAGAATCGTATGTTGCATCTTCTCGAGCGACCGATTGAAGTCCACCCGCAGGGCTTCGAAGGACGGTCCGAACTCTTCGTCGATCCGATGCTCGAGATCGTTTTCGGCGAGCCGTGCCAAACCAGCCCCGAGTTCATTCACGGCGCGCACGCGCTCGGTGATATCGGTCGCGAACTTCACGACCTTCATGACTTGGCCATTCAAGCCGAAGACGGGATTGTAGGACGCCTGGATCCAGATCTCCTTCCCACCCTTGCCGACACGCTTGAACTCAGCGACGACGAACTCACCCTCGTTCAGCCTCTGCCAGAAGCTGATGTACTCAGCCGATTGCCCGTAGGCTGTCTCGACGAACGTACGATGGTGCCGCCCTTTGATTTCTTCGAGACTATACCCCAGTGTCGAGCAGAAGTTCTCGTTGGCCGTGATGACCTCTCCAGCCGGCGTAAACTCGATGACCGCTTGCACGCGATGGATCGCGTCTAGTTTCGCTTGTGTTTCGGAGCTCTTGAGCTTCTCCTGAGTGACGTCTGTCGCCTGCTTGACGACTCTGTACACCACACCCTTGGCATTTCTGACCGGATTGTAGGATGCCTGGATCCAGACTTCCTTGCCGCCCTTGCCGATCCGCTTGTATTCCCGGGCGTCGAACTCGCCACGGCCGAGCTTGATCCAAAAATCCCTGTATTCCGCGCTTTGCGCGTATGACGGATCCACAAACATTCTGTGGTGCTGGCCTTTGATCTCCGAAAGAGAATATCCCATCGCCTTGCAAAAAGCGTCGTTCGCCCACTGGATCTTGCCGGATACGTCGAATTCGATGATGGCCAGCGACTGGTCGAGAGCCTTCAGGATGATTTGCGCATCTGGCCTTGACTCTGACTTCAAGTTGAACATGAAAACCGACTCCGTCGAAGGTAAAACATCAGTGTAGTTAGTTTGAACCGTGGGCGACTTTCAGAACCTGCGAGTTACCGCTATCATGCTCATACTTAATCAGACAAAATCTCTCTCTGGCGCTCTAGAGTTACTTTCATCTGGCCGGTGTGTTTGGACGTTCCAGATCCGAGGTGTCGAAAGTTTACTGATCTGCGGCAAGCGACGGGATCGACTCTCTGTGTTCGGAACAGCTTGATTCTGTATTGCTGAAAAGCTATCAAAAACCTTAAGATCGACCTTCGATCGTATGATGAGATCGTCGAAAGGCTCTCTGGGGATTTCCGCACTTCCCGCTTGCACCGCACTACCTCGTCCAGGCTCATTCGTTCTACCAAGTCAGAGCGGTCAGACGAAGTCTGTCGTCTCTTTCTACCGCAAGTAAGTGTACCGGGATGTCTTTAACGAAATATTACGTTTCTGCTCTTCGTTGTATTTAGAGTCATGTTGCAAGCCGTTTATAAGTAAAATATATATTTATGAGTGAATTGGATCTTGTGTGACTATCGGGCTTGCTGAGATGGTGATGGAAGCGAGTCGCACGCTCGTGTCTTCGGCTCGGTCCGACTCAGGGCATCGAGATCTAAGCAGACTCTCACAAGTCTGCTTACACTAGAGGTTCGAAGCAGTAGTGGATTTGCTCGAAAAAGCCAAATCAATCGTGGCTTTCGCCAAGCAAGGCTGCTTAGGCGACTTACCAGCAGGTCGCTGATCGTAGATGTGCGGCCGCAGGACAGGCTCGCGTCGCCGCAGTTTGAGGACGGTCAAGTGAAAGCTCGCCCTTCAATGTCAGAAGGGCAGAGCGATGATGCACCCAGGACAACTTGTTGCGGTTTATTGCAGGTCAGTTCGTGAGGGAGATGCTCAGGCTTAAACTGGCAACCGCCCGCGACATGCGTCACGCAAGCGCGGGTTCGGGCGCGGCCGCCGGCGCCAGACGGGCGGCTTCATGAGCCACTCTCACGCAAGTGTCGACCGCATCCTTGAGATTTGCCGTATAATGATCGGCACCAATGACATTGCGAATCCGCTTGTCGCTGACATCGCTGTTCTCGGCGGGCCAGACTCCGACCAGGATGGATACGCCGGGCATTCGGCTCCTCAATCTGCGCATGAGATAATGGAGGTGGTTAGGACTGCCGCTGATCTCGAGATAGCTGATGCACACCATGGCGATGCCGGTCGGGTCGAATGAAGCGATATTACTGCGCGAAACCTCAGTATGCGCTGCTATCCGGCCCGCAAGACCATGTTTCGCGAGCAGTTGCGCCAGCATTGCTGCAGCGGCCTCGTCGAGCGGCCCGCGGCCTGCCAGACACAGGACTGGCGTCGCTCCGCGCCAGCCCTCTGCAAGGCGATCACCCTCGGGCGCGGTGGACGTGGGTGCGGCGGGCTTGGGGACGGCACGTTCCGCAAGCGTCGAGGCGGCTTCCGCATCCGCCTTCTCGTCGGGATGGGGTTCCTTGTCCTCATGGGTCGATAGATCGTTGATCAGAGCCATGACGTTGTCTCTGATAAGGTGGACCTTGTCGTCGTTGAGGACGCCCCGCAATGCGTCGTTGGCCGCGAGCTGCAATCCTTTCAAAGCGACTTCATCGTAGTAGGCCGTCAAGGAACGATCCTTCAGCATCTGCTCGGCCTGATGTTCCGCTTCGTCGGGATCATCGGCCAGCATGCGTTGATAGAAGTTCTCGACCGGAGTCAGGGCCGGGCGGTCACCCAGCATCACGTCGAGGAACTCGAGGCGGTCGACGTGACGTCCCAACACCACGAGGCAAAGCGTCAGCGGCGTCGATAGGACGAGGCCGATCGGTCCCCAGATCCAGGTCCAGAAGATCGCTGCGATGACGACGGCCGTTGGCGACAACCCGGTCGAATGGCCGTAGACGAGCGGTTCGACGACTTGGCCCGTGATCGATTCGGACACGACATAGAGGCCCAGGGTCCACAGAACGAGCGTCCAGCCCGGTGCGACCGCCGCCGCCACAGCGGTGGGCAAGAGCGCCGCGATGACGGGGCCGATATAGGGAACGAAGCGCAAGAGCGCCGATAGCACGCCCCAGAGGGCGGGGGAGGGTACGCCGATGAAGTAAAGGCCCAAGCCGATGATCAGCCCGAAGGTCGCGTTGATGGCGAGCTGCGAGAGGAAATATTTGCCGAGCCTTCGCCCGGCGTCGTCGAGCGCGACGGTCGTACGGTGGAGATCCTGCGACCCGAACAGGCGGATCAGTCTGTCGCGCAGATCCTCCTGTTGCATCAGGATGAACACTGCCACGATGATGATGATCAGCGTGGTGGAGAGGGGGTCCAGGATAGGGGCTAGGACGGTCCTGGCGAGGTTCAATGCCGAGGTCGGCGGGGGCTGGATTTGCACCAGCTGCGCTTTGGCCTGAGCTCCGAGGTCCGCTTCGGCCGGAGACGCCGTTTCCGGAGTCGTTGCTCGGCCCATTTGCTTGTCGAGGCGAGACGTGAGCGTTGCAAGTCGACCGACCGTCTGCCCCTGGATGGTCGTTATCTTCTTTTGGATCGTCGCCGTGTAGGTCGGGACATCCGTGGCGAGGCCGGCAATCTGCACGCCGATCAGCCCGCCGATCGCCAGGATGGCCCCGAAGCCAACGAGAACGGCCAGCAGGACGGCCGCGACATGGGGAATCCGGATCCGCCGAAGCAGGCCGACGATCGGCGCCAGCACGAAGGACAACAGGATCGCCAGGGTGATGGGGATCAGAACTTCGCGTGCGAAGTAAAGGGCCGCCACCACCACGACGAACACAGCCAAGCTGAGCAGTCCGCCAACGCCTGGCGTTTCGGCCGGTGCCACCGTGGCGGGCGCGCGCGTTTGCTGGGTCGTTTCGCTCATTGTGGGACCTGTCGTTACGGGCCCATGAAGCACGGGTCGAGGCCGCAACGTCCCACGGTTGGAATGGATCCGGTCGGAATGGCCCATAGCCACTCTCGTCGGCGCCGAGGTGGGCGTTCTCCCGGAAAGAGGCGGATGTCCGCAATCGGGACCCCTTCAGCCGAGAACCGGAGCCATCGCTCGCTCTTCTAGGCTCGCATCCAAGCCTTGGATGTCCGCTTACCGATGCTTTTTTGCATGGAAGCCTTGCACATGCGCCGGACGTGTGCTCAATGTCGTCACACAAAAAGACCGCCCCGAAAGGCGGCCCAAGTCTAGGGAGGAAACGCCCAAAAAGGGCAGCGACATCGAGACGTCGCATCAGTGAATTTAAATACTGCTGGCCCAGACGCAAGCGCTATTAGCGAGCTGTTTGGGCTATGTGCGCGGCAGTTGCGATTGAGCAACAGTTAAGGCGTGAGAATACCAGCCTTCGCGCGAGTCGTAAGGGAAGACGGCGTCTACTCTTAGCGTCCTGGCCCGCATCCAGGTAAAGTTCTCCGTCGATGGCGACGCCTTCCGGAGACACGGTCCACGCTGGTTCGCGATGGCCTTCGCTCAACTCTCCGAAGAACTTTGTGCCGGCTCAGTTCTCGGGTGGCCCTGGTCCACGGCGGGGCCCCTGGACCAGCCGGACCACGGCCCCTCGCAAGGTGCGGACATCCTGCTCCGACAGACCCATGCGGTGGAACATGTTGCGCAGGTTGCGCCGCATCACCGGCTGTTTGCCATCGGGCCGGAAGAAACCCGCGGCCGTGAGTTCCGTTTCGAGATAGGTGAAGAAGGACAGGACGGCCTCGCGCGAGGCCGGCCGCGACCGCTCGACCCAGCCGAAAGGCAGCGCCGCGTCGCTGGCCTGCTTCGTCCATTCGTAGCTCATGAGGAGCACCGCCTGGGCGAGATTGAGTGACCCATAGGCTTGGTTGACCGGGAACGTCACGATGCCGTCCGCCAATGCGATCTCGTCGCTGTCGAGTCCGGTGCGTTCGGGACCGAACAGGATCCCTCGAACTTCCCCGGACGCGATCGGAGCCGCCCACTCGGCCATGGCGATGTCCGGCGGAAGAACACGCTTGCCTTGGCCGCGCTCGCGCGCCGTCGTGGCATAGACGGCGCTGAGATCCGCGACGGCCTCCTCGATCGTGCCGAACACCCGGGCCGCCTGCAACAGGTGGAGCGCTCCCGCGGCCGCGGCCGCGGCCTCGTCGCGATACTTGTCCGGCGGGGGCCATCCGCCCTTCGGCGCCACGAGGCGGAGGTCCGACAGCCCGAAATTGGCCATGGCGCGTGCCGCCATCCCGATGTTGACCGCGAGCTGCGGTCGCACGAGCACGATGACCGGCCCGCCGCGTCCCGGCTCCTTCGTGCTATCCGTCCCGGCACCCACCACGGCCGCTGCACCCCAGTCTCGTCGCGCGTCTGATCGGTCGGTGAACGGAGCGGAGCTGTCAAGGCTCGCGGCTCATCGGGACGCAGCCCTCGAGGCGATGTCCGTGAGCGATGGATCGGCGCGGAGCGTCGTAAGCTTGCTGAAGGCGGCGAGGTCCGGCATCGGCTTTGTGGTCGGGGGCGCCTTCACGGGACAATGTAGTGAGTGAAGGCGCCGCAATGGTCAGCCGACTTCCTTCAAGATCGCGATGAACGCCTTGAGCCCCAGCGGCACATGCCGGCGACTGGGGTAATAGAGGAACAGGCCGGGGATCCGCGGGCACCAATCGTCCAGCAAGGTGACGAGCTGTCCCCGTTCCGTGTAGGGACGTGCCGTCCTTTCCGAAACATAGGCGATGCCGAGCCCCTCGGCCGCAGCCTCGGTCATCAGTTCCACATGGTCGAGCGTCAAGGCGCCCGGCACGTCGACCGTGATTTCCTGATCGTGCCGCGCGAACTCCCACCGG
>CAXTME010000013.1:0-60736 GCA_964245215.1 uncultured Lichenihabitans sp. | reverse complement strand
CTAGTCCGCGCCAGAACTTTCGACGTTCGGTCGCGTCTCCTTCAGCCCTCCAGGCTCACCTTCTCCGACCCGCCGAGCCGATCGACCTCGTCGAGGACGTCGCGGATCTCGCCGAAGACGGCGCGGAACATGTCCGTCGTCAGCACGCCGGTGTTCGTGTTGTAGCGGGAACAATGGTAGCTGTCGAAAAGGATGAGAGGGCGGGACTGAGCCGTGAGAGCGTGTCGGCGACCATGTCCGAAGGGCACTCCCGCCAGGCGAAACCCTAGAGCCCGCACCACGCTTTCATGGGCGATGCGGCCGAGCGCCAGGACCACTTTGAGATCGTGCGCGGCCGCGATGCGATCCGAAAGAAATCTGCGGCACGTCGCGATTTCGGCCGGCGTTGGCTTATTGGCCGGAGGGACACACCGCACCGCGTTGGTCACCATGCAATCGGCGAGGGTTAAACCATCGTCGGGCCGTTCGTCATATTCTCCGGAAGCGAATCGGTAGCGCTTCAGCGTTTCGTAAAGCAAGTCACCGGCCCAGTCGCCGGTGAACGGTCGGCCTGTGCGGTTGGCTCCGTCGCGGCCCGGCGCGAGGCCGACTACGAGCAGCCGGGCCGAAACCGGACCGAACGAGCGTACAGGCGCATTGTATCCTGCAGGGTCACGCCGCCGGCAATCATCACGGAAGGACACCAGGCGCGGGCAGGCCGGACAATCGAGAGGCGGCTCCGCCAGCCCCTCGGGGGCCAGTGTCATGGCGCCGCAGGGCCCTCATCGTCATGGGCTTGCACGTAACTGGCGGCCAGAGGCCGCCGCTCATTGACGCGAACAGCACGTTCAGGACGATCCCCATCGCGGCCGATCTTGCCGATCAGATGAACCAGATCGATGAATTCGTCGGCCTGACGTCGCAGTTCGTCCGCCACCATTGGGGGCTGGGTCGTCACCGTCGAAACCACCGAAACCCGCACGCCGCGTCGCTGCACGGCTTCGACGAGCGAGCGGAAATCACCGTCGCCCGAGAACAACACCATATGATCGAGGCAACCTGCCATTTCCATGGCGTCGACCGCGAGTTCGATGTCCATGTTGCCTTTGACCTTGCGACGGCCCATCGAGTCGACGAATTCTTTCGTTGGCTTTGTCACCACCGCATAACCATTATAATCGAGCCAATCGACAAGCGGTCGAATCGAAGAATATTCCTGGTCTTCGACCAAAGCCGTATAGTAGAAGGCCCGGATCAGCCGTCCTTTACTCTGAAACTCGCGCAGAAGACGCTTGTAGTCGATATCGAAGCCTAGCGTTTTAGCGGTCGCGTAGAGGTTCGCGCCGTCGATGAAGAGGGCTGTACGTTCTTGCTCGGCCATAAGATGTTGCTCTTGAGTCAATGGAAGCTTTTCAAAAATCGAATGCCGGCTAAGTGACGCCCCGTCATCACATCCCCGGTCGAAGCTCGAATTGGGCTGCCGGTCATTTGGTTGGTTCGAGCCGCTGGCCATCGTAGGCCGGCTCATCGTATCGGGTCGTTCTACACCGCTCTGACAATGATCGTCACTCTCTGATATCGATAGCGACGGGTCTAACGGCAACAGCAGTTTGAATTTTTTCCGACCTTGTCGTGACCCTTTCGCCTTGTTTACGGGGGGCATGTTCTTCCAAGTCCCGGCTGCGAACAAAAGTTGAGCGGCGTCAAGCAGAATTTCATGCTCGCCCCTTGCATCCAGGCGTGGCGCGGGCTACCGCCCTAGCAAATCCCAGTTCCGAATAGGATCCATCGTATGGCGCGCGTCACCGTCGAAGATTGTATCGACAAGATCGAGAACAGGTTTGAATTGGTCCTGCTGGCCAGTCATCGGGCTCGCCTCATCTCGTCCGGCGCCCCGATCACCATCGACCGGGACAACGACAAGAACCCTGTCGTCGCTTTGCGCGAGATCGCCGACGAGCGTTTCTCGCCAGAGGACATGAAGGAAGACCTCATCCATTCGCTGCAAAAGCACGTCGAGGTTGACGAGCCGGAGCCCGAAGCCGTTCCCGCCATGGCGCCGGCCAGCAAGATGTCCGCTGACGCGGACGTCGGCACCGAGGTGCAGTTCGACCGGATGACCGAAGAGGACTTGCTTCGTGGTCTGGAAGGCTTGGTGCCTCCCGCCGAGACGGAAGACGAGGGCGAATAGTCGCATTGTGCAACCGGGCCGTGAAACGGGGCCCTGGATCGATAGCGAGTGAAGGGTTTCCTTGAGCAGCCGACGTGTTCCGTCTTGCGGCGCAGGTCTCGGCTGCCGATAATCCATCCATGACGCTCGCCATCACAGCTCCGCGCCGCACGGGGCCTGCGAAGATTCTTCGCCAGTACGAATTGGTCGACCGCGTCCGGAGCTACAATCCGAACGCGGACGAAGATCTCCTGAACCGCGCCTACGTCTATGCCATGAAGGCCCATGGTGCTCAGAAGCGCGCCTCCGGGGATCCGTATTTCTCCCATCCCCTCGAAGTCGCGGCCATTCTCACCGACCTGAAACTCGACGACGCCACGATCGTCGCCGCCGTCCTGCACGACACCATCGAGGACACGGAGGCAACCCGCGAGGAGATCGACCAGCTTTTCGGCGACGAGATCGGCAGCCTCGTCGAGGGTCTGACCAAGATCAAACGGCTCGACCTCGTGTCGAAACAGGCTGCCCAGGCCGAGAACCTGCGCAAACTCCTCCTCGCCATCGCGGACGACATCAGAGTTCTCCTGGTCAAGCTCGCCGACCGGCTGCACAATATGCGGACTCTGCATTTCGTTCCGGTCGCCAAGCGGGCGCGTATCGCGCAGGAGACACTCGACATCTACGCGCCCCTCTGCGGCCGGATGGGCATGCAGAGCATGCGCAACGAACTCGAGGAACTGGCTTTCCAGGCGCTGATGCCGGAAGCGCACGACACCATCGTCTCGCGTCTCGACGACATGACGGCGCGTTATGGCTCGCTCATCGCCAAGATCGAGACCGAACTGGCCGAGAAGCTCGCCGTTCGCGGCATCGCGGCCCATGTGAAGGGCCGGCAGAAGCAGCCCTATTCGGTCTGGCACAAGATGGAGCAGAAGTCCCTGGCGCTCGAACAGCTGTCGGACATCTTCGGTTTCCGGGTTCTGGTCGATACGATCGAGGATTGCTACAGCGTCCTCGGGGCGATTCACACCCAGTGGCCGAGCGTTCCGGGTCGTTTCAAGGATTACATCTCGATCCCGAAGCAGAACGACTATCGCTCGATTCACACGACGGTCGTCGGGCCCGGACGGCAGCGGGTCGAGTTGCAGATCCGCACGCGGGCCATGCACGACCTGGCCGAGAACGGCATTGCGGCGCATGCGCTCTACAAGGACGGCGGCGCACTGAACGTGGGGATCGCGGCCGGAGAAAGCCGCGCCTACGGCGGCCTTCGGCGCACCATCGCCATGCTGGCGGACGGCGACAATCCGGAAGAATTCCTCGAGCACACCAAGCTCGAACTCTTCCACGATCAGGTGTTCTGCTTCACACCGAAAGGCAAGCTGATCGCCTTGCCGAAAGGCGCCACCCCGATCGACTTCGCCTATGCGGTTCACACCTACATCGGCAACACGGCCGTGGGCGCCAAGGTGAACGGCAGGATGGTGCCGATCCTCTCCGAACTTGCCAATGGCGACGAGGTGGAGATCGCCTGCGCCGAAGGCCAGGTCCCGCCGCCGGCTTGGGAGTCCCTGGTCGCCACCGGCAAGGCCCGTGCGGCGATCCGCCGAGCCACGAGAGCGGCCATCAGGGCCCAATACGCGGGGCTCGGCCGCCAGATCCTCACCCGTGCCTTTGAGCGCAACGGCAAAACCTTCTCCGAGGATAAGCTCAGGTCCGCGCTGCCGCGCCTGGCGCGTTCCTCGTCGGACGACGTGCTGGCCTCGGTCGGCCGCGGGGAGATGTTCTCGGGCGATGTGGTCCGGGCCGTCCACCCCGAGATCGTCGAACCGCGAAAGTCGGGTGCCGGGCCGGAGAAGGGCGACGCCGGCTGGTTCGGTCTCGAGAAGGCGGAGAATTTCCGCTTCAAGGTTCCGTCGAGTCCCGCCGAGCCGAACCGGTCGATCCCCATCCGAGGTCAGTCGGGCGACCTCCCGGTGAGCTTCGCACCCAATGGCGGCGCGGTCCCCGGGGACCGCATCGTCGGGATCCTCACGGCCGGCGAAGGCATCACCATCTATCCGATACAGTCGCCGGCGCTGATCGCCTTCGACGATCAGCCTGAGCGCTGGCTCGACGTCCGTTGGGACATCGACCCCGCCCGCAAGGAGCTGTTTCCGGCCCAGCTGTCCGTGACCGCCATCAACGAGCCCGGTGCCCTCGCCGGCATTGCGAGCTCGATCAGCGATCACGGCGGCAACATCGACGACATCCGCGTCATGTCGCGATCGAAGGACTTCCGCGAGGTCGTGGTCGATGTCGAGGTCTGGGACGTCAAACAGCTCAACGCCATCATGGCGCAGCTCCGCCACCAGAAGTCGGTCTCCAAGGTGGAGCGGGTCAATGGATGAGGCTCTGCAGGGCGGGACGTCATGATCGTCGGGATCGGCAACGATCTGTGCGATATCCGGCGCCTCGAGCAGGTGCTCGAACGACACGGACCGCGCTTCGTGGCTCGCTGCTTCACCGAGATCGAGCGGCGGAAGTCGGAACGACGCGCCAACCCTGCCGCCTCCTACGCCAAGCGGTTCGCGGCCAAGGAAGCTTGTGCCAAAGCGCTCGGGACCGGGATCCGCAACGGCGTCTTCTGGCGCGACATGGGCGTCGTCAATCGGCCGAGCGGACAGCCCACCCTCGAACTCACCGGTGGCGCGGCCGAGCGGTTGCGCCGCATCGTGCCCGAGGGGTTCGAGCCGGTCATTCACCTGAGCCTGACCGACGAGCACCCCTATGCTCAAGCTTTCGTGGTGATCGAGGCGGTCGTACCGAGGACGGGACGGCAGTGAGGGCAGGGGTGGTCGGCGGGGCTGCAGGGCCGTCGTAGGGCCGGACTTGGCGCAAACCGGACAGACCGCTATATGCCTGCGACGGACCGTGGCGTGGCACTGTTGGGCCGCATACGAAGCCGAACCAGTTTCGCGCCAGATCATCTGGCTGGCGGACCGAACAGGCGCATTCCGGCAATGCCGGGCAGGACGATCGGACAGTGAAGCGATGACGGAGCCCATGAGCCTTAAGGGCAAGCAGGCACAACGCCAGTTGAAAACCTCGAAGGAGGGCGGCATCGGCGAGACCGTCAAGGTCATCGTTCAGGCTTTGCTCATTGCCCTTGTGGTCCGGACCTTCCTGTTCCAGCCCTTCAACATACCTTCGGGATCGCTGATTCCGACCTTGCTGATCGGCGACTATCTTTTCGTGTCAAAATATTCCTACGGCTATTCGAAGTATTCTTTCCCGTTCAGTCCGAATCTGTTTTCCGGCCGCATTCTCGGAACGCCGCCGAAACGCGGCGACGTGGCGGTCTTCAAGCTGCCACTCGACAATTCTACAGATTACATCAAGAGAGTGATCGGGCTGCCGGGCGACAAGATCCAGCTTTTGAACGCGCGTCTCTACATCAACGGCCAGATCGTCCCGCGCGAGCCGACCCAGAAGATCACCACGTCCGATCAGTTTGGCCAGGATGTCGAGGTTCCGACCTATAACGAGACTTTGCCGGGCGGCGTCACGCATCTCATCATCCAGCGCGATGGCGACAACGGCTATTATTCCAACACGGCCGTCTATGAAGTGCCGCAAGGCGATTACTTCATGATGGGCGACAATCGCGACAATTCCACCGACTCCCGCGTCTCGCCGGAGCAAGGCGGGGTCGGCTATGTGCCGTTCGAAAACTTCGTAGGCCGGGCCGAGGTGATCTTCTTCTCGATCAAGGAAGACGCTCCGCTGTGGCAGTTCTGGCGCTGGCCGACGTCCGTGCGGTGGAACCGCCTGTTCAAACTCGTGCGATGAGCCGGAGCGCCACGACAGATTTGTCCGGACTTCAAGACCGGATCGGCTATCGTTTCACCCAGCCCGACCTCATCGTGACGGCGCTGACCCACATCAGTGGTGCTGTCGGCCATGGCAATGCGCGCCTCGCCAGCTACCAGCGCCTCGAGTTTCTCGGCGACCGCGTCCTGGGGCTTGCGGTCTCGGCGATGCTGTTCGCCAAGTTTCCGCAGGCCGCCGAAGGGGAGCTCTCGCGACGCCTTGCCGATCTCGTGCGCTGGGAGAGCTGTGCCGAAGTCGCCGAGGCCTGGGAGGTCGCCTCGGTCCTGCGGCTCGGCGCCGGTGAGATGCAGTCGGGCAGCCGCGGCCGTCCGACGATCCTGGCGGACGTCTGCGAGGCCATCATCGGCGCGGTCTTTCTCGATGGCGGCTTCGAGGCCTCATCGGCCCTTGTGGCCCGGGCCTGGGAGGCGCGCATGTTGGCGCCGCGACGCGCCCTGCAGGACCCGAAGACCGCGCTGCAGGAATGGGCCCAGGGGCATGGCAAACCCGCACCGCTCTATCGGGAGAAGGAGCGGAGTGGGCCGGATCACGCGCCGCGCTTCGTCGTTTTGGTGACGGTCAGCGGCTATGCTTTCGCCGAAGGGCTCGGTACGTCGAAGCGCGGTGCCGAACAGGCCGCCGCCGAGGCTTTCATGGACCGTGAAGGCTTTCGGCCCCTCCCGCCCGCACCCGCCGAAGGATCAGGACCATGACGATCGAGCTCGAGTCCGGTGACCCGCCGACGACGCGCTGTGGTTTTGCGGCCCTCATCGGAGCCCCCAACGCCGGCAAGTCGACGCTCATCAACGCCTTGGTGGGCGCCAAGGTGTCGATCGTGTCGCGCAAGGTCCAGACCACGCGGGCGCCGGTACGCGGCATCGCGATCGTGGATGCGTCCCAGGTGATCTTCGTCGACACACCCGGGATCTTCGCGCCGAAGCGGCGGCTCGATCGCGCCATGGTGTCGGCAGCCTGGGGCGGGGCAGGGGACGCGGATGCGGTGGCGCTCCTCATCGATGCCCGCAAGGGGCTCGACCCCGAGAACCTGGCGATCCTGGAGCGGATGGCCGCCGTCAGGGGTGCTCGGTTCCTGGTCTTGAACAAGATCGACACGGTCGAGGTCGAGGCGCTCCTCGCACTGGCCGAAACCGTCAATGCGCGCCTCAAGTTCGACGACACCTTCATGCTATCGGCCCTCCGTGGTCACGGGCTCGACAAGTTCCTGAAGGTGCTGGCGGCCGCCATGCCGCCTGGACCGTGGCTCTATCCGGAAGACCAGGTCACCGACGCGCCGTTGCGCTCCTTCGCGGCCGAGATCACGCGCGAGAAGATGTTCGAGCGACTGCACGAGGAATTGCCCTATCAGACCACCGTCGAGACCGACGATTGGAAAACGCTGCCCGATGGTTCGGCACGCATCGAGCAAACGATCTTCGTGACGCGAGCCGGACACAAGAAGATCGTCATCGGCGAAGACGGCCAGACCATCAAGGCCATCGGAAAGGCGGCCCGCAAGGACATCGGCGAGGCTGCCGAATGCAACGTCCACCTCTTCCTGCACGTCAAGGTGCGTGAGAACTGGCTCGATGATCCGGAGCGTTTCCGCGGCATGGGCCTCGATTTTCCCAAGGAACGCTGACGAGCAGGATGCCGAACGCGGTATGGTCGCCCGGGTGGAAGCACGCTCCGGTTCAAGGCATCGGATACCTCCATGCGTTTGGCTCGATCCGAGTTGAAGGCGTCGTGATTCAAGGGCGGCAGTCGGAGCAGCGGCGTGGAGTGGCAGGATCGCGGCGTGGTTCTCGGAGGTCGCGCCTATGGCGAGACGAGCGTCATCGTCGAACTGCTGACCGCCCACCATGGGCGTCATCTCGGGGTCGTCCGGGGAGGACGTTCACGACGGCTCCGGCCCGTCCTGCAGCCCGGAAACACGGTTGCCGCCACGTGGCGGGCACGCATCGACGACCACATGGGGACTTACGCGATCGAGCCCCTGGCGCTCAGGGCGGGACGTTTCATAGATAGTGTCGAGTCGCTCCAAGCCGTCAACCACCTGTGCGGGCTCGGGCGACTTCTGCCGGAGCGCGACCCTCACGCGGTCCTGCACGACATGCTCGATGCGATGATGGAAGGCATCGAAGATCGAATCACACTTCCGCTACAGATGATCCAGTTCGAACTCGCACTCTTGGCCGAACTCGGCTTTGGGCTCGATCTGACCCGATGCGCGGCCACCAACAGTCGCGAGCGCCTCCTTTACGTATCGCCTAAGACAGGGCGGGCAGTCTGCGACACCGCGGGAGCCCCCTATCGCGATCGTCTGCTGATCCTGCCGGCATTCCTCCGCCCCGAATCAGGTTACGATCCCATACCCCGGGAAGATCTCGCCGCTGGTTTCCGACTGACGGAGTATTTCCTGAATCGCGACGTCTTCGCGCCTCGCAATCTGTCTCCGCCGGACGCTAGACGCAGCTACCTGGCGTCACGTCTGTCGTCAGTGACCTGACGCCACCGCGGTTCCACAGATTGGGCGAAGGGCCTTGCTGCTGACGCCGTAGCCTTGGTCGATCTGGACTTCCGCCAGGGGACATTGAACTAACGAACCCTGGATCACCGCGGCATCGGCAGCACGCGGCGGGTTCATCAAGGCCACGCCGATCAGCGTTGCGACCACGACGGTCACGCCCGATGTCAAGCTGAGGACGGCTTTCTTGTCCATGGTGTTCTCGCTAAGCACGACGTCGTTTTGAACGGCCAGCCGATTCGCGTCTTGGCCTCGCGTAAGGGCATTCTCGACACCGAATCTGTTGCCGACCTGACTAGGCTCATGGCTGAGCTTAGGCTAGTGCAGGGCCGCCACAGTCTGGCTACAGGTGGAATGCTTGGCCGCGACCATTGTTCCTCCCGAATGCCGAAGCCGACGCAGATCGGCTCACAGGCGGCGGAATGACGTCGCGGTGTGGGAACGAAAGAGGTACAGCTCCGCCCAACGATAGACGGACGCCCTCTTGAGCGGCGCACCAGGATGACGAACGATGGTCAAGACCGTTCCTAAACCCCCGCTACCCCCTTCCGAGCCTATCGTGGTCAACCTCCGCGAAGCCCTGGAGGAACGTTACCTCGCCTATGCGCTGTCGACCATCATGGGGCGTGCCCTGCCGGACGCACGCGACGGCTTGAAACCGGTGCACCGGCGCATTCTGTACGGGATGCAGGTGCTGCGGCTCGACCCCGCCACGGCGTTCAAGAAATGCGCCAAGATCGTCGGCGACGTCATGGGCGACTTCCACCCTCATGGCGATCAGGCGATCTACGACGCGCTGGTGCGGCTGGCGCAGGATTTCTCGTCCCGCTATCCGCTGGTCGACGGGCAAGGCAATTTCGGCAATATCGACGGGGACCCGGCGGCAGCCTACCGCTACACCGAAGCCCGGATGACGGATTTCGCCAAGCTTCTGCTCGACGGGATCGAGGACGACACCGTCGACCTCAGGGACAATTACTCCGGCGACAAACAGGAGCCGGTGGTTCTGCCGGCAGCCTTCCCCAACTTGCTCGCCAATGGCGCCCAAGGCATCGCGGTCGGCATGGCGACCTCGATACCGCCGCACAACATCATCGAGCTCTGCGACGCGGCCCTCCATCTGATCGCCCATCCCGCAGCCAACCATGCCGAGCTCTCTCGCATCGTCATCGGCCCGGACTTCCCGACCGGGGGGATCTGCGTCGACGATATGGGCGTCATCGCCGAGAACTACCGCACGGGGCGGGGCAGTTTCCGCCTGCGGGCGCGCTGGGCCAAGGAGGAGGGCGAGCGCGGCACCTGGAGCGTGGTGGTGACCGAGATCCCCTACGGGGTTCAGAAGTCCCGGCTCATCGAGAGACTGGCGGAGGTCATCAACGAGAAAAAGAGCCCGCTTGTCGCCGATGTCCGTGACGAATCAGCCGAAGACATCCGCGTGGTGATCGAACCTCGGTCGCGGAGCGTCGATCCCAAGGTCATGATGGAGCATCTGTTCCGACTGACGGAACTCGAGACCCGGGTGCCGCTCAACATGAACGTGCTCGTCGACGGGGTCGTGCCGCGGGTCGTGGGCCTCGGCGAAGCCCTGAAGCAATGGCTCGACCACCGCCGGGTGGTGCTGGTCCGCCGATCCCGACATCGCCTGGCCGAGATCGAGCGGCGGCTCGAAGTCCTGGCCGGCATGCTGATCGTCTTCCTCAACCTCGACGAGGTGATCCGAATCATTCGGGAGGAGGACGACCCGAAGGCATCACTGAAATCCACCTTCGCGCTCAGCGACGTCCAGGCTGATTATGTGCTCGACACGCGTCTGCGCAGCCTGCGCCGGCTGGAGGAGATGCAACTTCAAAAGGAGAACGAGAAGCTCACCCGCGAGAAGCAGGGGCTCGAGGGGCTGATCACCAGCGAGGCTGCGCAGTGGAAGAGCGTCGCGGCCCAGATCCGAGACGTGCGGAAGCGCTATGGCGCCGACACGCCGCTCGGCCGCCGGCGCACGACGTTCGAGGCGCTGCCGGAGCTCGACGCGTCGACGACCGCGCAGAGCTTCATCGAGCGCGAGCCCGTCACGGTCGTCGTGTCCGAGAAGGGATGGATCCGCACGCTCAAAGGCCATGTGGCCGAGACGGTGGGGCTATCGTTCAAGGGAGACGACCGGTTGTCGCTCGCCTTCTTCACGGAAACCACCGCACGGATCGTGGTGCTGGCCACGGATGGCAAGGTCTTCACGCTGGAGGTCGGAAAGCTGCCCGGTGGCCGGGGTTTGGGTGAGCCGATCCGCCTCATGGTCGACCTCGGCGAGGGAGAGGATGTCGCGGCCGTCCTGCCCTTCGAGGAGAGCGGAAAGGTCCTCGTGGCGTCGGGCGATGGGCGCGGCTTCCTGGCCGCGATGACGGACCTCGTGGTCGGCACGAGGAAAGGCAAGACGCTGATCTCACCTGCCGCGGGCGTCAAGGCGAAGCTGATGCTGCGGGTCGCCGGCGACCACGTCGCGGTGGTCAGCAACGATCGGCATATGCTGGTGTTCCCCCTCTCGCAGATCACCGAAATGGCGCGCGGCAAGGGCGTGACGCTGCAGCGGGCGGTTGCGGGTGTCTCGGACGTGCGCCTGTTCACCTTGAAACAGGGGCTCGGCTGGCAGGATGCGTCCGGCAAACCCAGGACCCTGTCCGAGAAGGACCTGCTGCCCTGGTTCGGCAAGCGGGCCGATCGTGGGCGGCAACCGCCGAAGGGCTTCAGGCGCGACAATCGCTTCGGGGATTGATGGGGCTGGCCTACAGCCTCGACGCCACCGGGCCGATCGTCTGGATCGCTGCCCTTGCGCCCGCCGCAGGGCTCGTCGCGATCCGCCTCAGGTGAACCGTTCCCAGCCGTTCATCCCGAGACGTTGCTGTGGCGTGAAGCGCGCCTTGTAGTCCATTTTACGGGAGCCCTCGACCCAGTAGCCGAGATAGACGTGGGGCAGCCCCATGGCCCTGGCCCGCGCGATGTGGTCGAGGATCATGTAGGTGCCGAGCGAGCGGTCCGCCTGATCGGGGTCGTAGAAGGAATAGACCATCGACAACCCGTCGGCCAGGATGTCGGTCAGGCACATGGCAACGAGCGGGCCCTGGCCACGTTTGGTGATGGCGGTGTCGGGGCCGTGGCGGCGATATTCGATCAGCTTCGTTTGGACATGCGAGTCTTCGACCATC
This sequence comes from uncultured Lichenihabitans sp., assembly GCA_964245215.1. Taxonomy (GTDB): domain Bacteria; phylum Pseudomonadota; class Alphaproteobacteria; order Rhizobiales; family Beijerinckiaceae; genus Lichenihabitans. Next base: position 49,020 of record CAXTME010000013.1, on the reverse strand, counting down.
ATGGCGAAGTCGAGAATGCTCATATCGGCCATGCCGCCTTCGCCGTGCCGTTCCCCAAGATAGGATCGGAACAATGCGTACTGGTCGGCGGTCGGCTTGGCCGCGATCGGAAACGACACCAGATCCTGGTTGCGCTGCAGGACGCGGCGGAAGCTCTTGCCCGGCTGGAACTCGTCGACGCAGACCCGGACCGAAACGCAGGCCCGACACATTTCGCAAGCCGGCCGGTACGCGATCGTCTGCGAGCGGCGGAAGCCAGATTGCGTCAGGGCGTCGTTGATCGACGCGGCACGACGGCCGATGAGATGCGTGAACACCTTCCGCTCGAGCCGGTTCGGCAGGTAGGGGCAGGCGGACGGGGCCGTAAGGTAAAACTGCGGTGCATCGCGCGGCTCTCGCGTCAAACCGTCATCTCCCAGCCGGATAGTAGCCGATCGGCCTCATGGTCATGGTGCGCCGGTCCCGATGGAAGAGCGATCTTAGAGGCGCCGCACCACGATCACGCCCGACAACATATCATGCAGGCAACGCTTGTCCTCTGTGAAGAGCGACAACAGAAGGACGGGCGGGAACATCCAGCTGAAATAGAACAGCACGGCATGCAGTGCAGCGTTCAGGAACGGCACGCGATCACCTGTCGCATCCAGGCGAAGTTGGACCCCGGCGAGTCGCATGCCCGGCGTGGCCATGGCGCGGCCCGACACGCTGAGGCCGTTGTAGAAGAACGCCACGAAGGGAAACAGTGGCGGAAGGAGCACCAGCGACAAACCGAAGGTCAGCACGAGGAGCGCCGTCCAGAGCACCACGGCCATGATCGACACGAGGATGAAGTCGGCCGTGAGGGCAGCCACCCGCCGCCTGCGGACACCATCGAGCGCATGCATGGGCAACCCGGCCCGCCCGGTCGTCTGTGACAGATTCTGCGACGCGCTGGTGAAGGCCATGACAGGGCTCCCGATCCCGCCGATGAGATTGGGGTCGCGACGTCGCCGTCTCAAGCCGGGCCGACGCAATTTGTTGAACGGCGACGACCGCAGTGCGTCCTCGGTCACGCGATGCGGGGGAGAAGCTCGCGGTAGCCGAACAAGCCGCCTGGCCTCAGAACCAGAATGGCGACGAGCAGGATGTCGATGACGATGTCGCGGTCCGCGATAGGGAAATAGGCCGACCAGACCGCCTCGATCAAAGCGATTCCGATGCCGCCCAGGAAGGCGCCGGGAACCGATCCGATCCCGCCCACGATGGCCGCGATGAGCGCCCGGAGCCCGAGCCCGGTGGTGTAGCCGAAGCCCAGCCCGCCATAGTAAAGCGTGACTCCGGCTCCAGCCAGGCCGACGAGCGCGGATGCGAGCACATAGGTTTTGACCGACAGCCAACGCGGGTCGACCCCGAACAGGGCCGCGGCTCCCGGATCGTCGGCGGTGGCCCGCCAGTCCCGCCCGAAGCGGCTGAACCGGAACGTGGCGAGAAGCGCCGCGGAGGCTCCGGCCGCCGTGCAGGCGAGCAGCACCGCCATCGGGGTCACGGTGACGACAAAACCATCGGCCCGTGCGAGCCGGTAGGGGTCGGCCAGAAGCGACGCGACCCAGTGGGGTTGCGACCCCGTGGCCAGCCGCAGATACTCCTGCAAGAACAGCGCGATGCCAATCGTCGCCACGAGACCTTGCTGGCCCGTGGCGCGGCGGAGTCGCCAGAGCACCAGTCGCTCCATGACGAACCCGTGCTGGCCCGCCGCCCAGATCGCCAGGAGGGCAGCCACGCCCAATATCTCGCCCGTGGGGGCCTGGGAGAAGGCGGCGGCTCCGACCACGGCCGCCAAGCCTCCCACGGCCGAGATCTCCCCGAACGCCAGGTTGATACGCCCATAGAGCCCGTAGACGATCGAATAGGCGGCTGCGAGAAGGCCGTAGATGGCCGCGTTGGGAAGCGCATCGAACAGGTTCTGCAGCATGAAGGCGGCTTCGAAGGGCAGAACCGGAAGGGCCGCATCGTGGCTGTCGTCGAGACCGGGGTCGCTGGCCTGCGCCTCAGCGTCGCCGAGCCAGAAGCGGTTCAAGAAGTAGAGGTGCGTCTCGTCGACGGGGCCGACCTGCGTGACGAGCGAGACGAGGTTGGGCCGGATGCCGCTTCCCGTGAACCGGCATTCGAGCGAGGACAAGCGGAGATCCGGATCTTCGGGTACGATCGTCAGGCGGACGCCGGACGGCAGTTCACGCGTGGCCGGGAGCGCCGATTGCGCCGTGATCCGAAGCCTCACCGGGCCAGCCAATCCCGCCGCTGCCTGGCGGCAGATCGCGGCCTGATCCCGGTCGGCGGTCCGGGAGCAGCCCGACAGCAGTCCGGCGGAGGTGGCGAGCGCCGCAACGGCCAATCTCGATAGGAAGCTGCGCATGGGCTCAGTACGAACACGCAGGCAGAACAAGCCGCTGCTTCATGGCGCGATGTCGCGGCCCTGGCGGGCTCACCGCCCCTTGTTGAGGCGTTCGGCCACCCGTGGCGCGAAATAGGACATCACGCCGTCGGCGCCGGCCCGTTTGAACGCGATGAGGCTTTCCATCATGGCCCTGTCGCCATCGATCCAGCCATTGGCGGCAGCCGCCATGATCATCGCGTACTCGCCCGAGACCTGGTAGGCGAAGGTCGGCACGGCGAAATGAGCCTTCACGCGGTGCAGGATGTCGAGGTAGGGCAGGCCCGGTTTGACCATGACCATGTCGGCTCCCTCGATAAGGTCGAGCTCGACCTCGCGCAGGGCTTCGGCCCCGTTCGACGGGTCCATCTGGTAGGTCTGCTTGTCGCCGATCAGGGCCGCCGAGGTCCCGATCGCGTCGCGGAACGGACCGTAGAACGCCGAGGCATATTTGGCCGCGTAGCTCATGATCTGGACGTCTTCGAAGCCCTCGGCATCGAGGCCCTTGCGGATGGCACCGACGCGTCCGTCCATCATGTCGGACGGGGCGATGATGTCGGCTCCGGCGCGCGCCTGATTGAGCGCCTGCGCCACCAGGACCCGCACGGTCGCGTCGTTGACGATCTGGTGGCCGTTCAGCAGCCCGTCGTGGCCGTGACTGGTGTAGGGGTCGAGCGCGACGTCGGTCAGAAGGCCGATCTCGGGAACCTCGGCCTTGATGGCCCGGCAGGCCCGGCATACGAGGTTGTCGTCCCGCAAGGCCTCGGAGCCGTGTGGATCGCGCAGGTCCGGATCCGTGAAGGGAAACAGGGCCAGAACCGGAATCCCGAGCCTCGCGGCCCGTACGGCCGCCAGCACGGCTTCGTCAACGGTCAGCCGTTCGACACCCGGCATGGACGCCACGGCTTCGCGCCGGCTCTCGCCGGCGATCAGGAACAGGGGCCAGATCAGATCGTCGAGCGTCACCACGCTCTCTCGCACCAGGCGGCGTGCCCAATCCGCCTTGCGATTGCGTCTCGGCCGGTGGATGAGACCGAGGCTGGGCGTTGGTGACGAGATCGGGTCGGGGGTCGTCTCGGCGTTGAGGAAGCCCTGAAGGCGTGAAGCCATGGCGCAATAATGCTCGCTGTGTCGATGCGGCAACGCTATCACGGCGGAAGGCTGGCCGGAAGGTTGGCAGGTTGAAGCGTGGGTGCCTTGCGTGATGGTGGCCGCCGCGTCGATGGGGAGCGCAGATGCAGAGGTCGACGGCCAAGCGGAGGGTGGCCACCGCCGCGCCCATCCCGGCGATCGTCCTGAAGACCGGGAACGGCGGCGATAGCCGATCGCGGCTCGGGTTCGCCTTGGTGACCTTCATGCGGGTCACGGCCGGCATCTGGATCGTACGGGGCCTGCTGCAATGGAGCACGGTCCTGATGTCGTCGTCGGACGGCGGAAGTCTGTTTTCGGATCTCGCGACCCCCGCCATGGTGGCGGCCGTGTTCTTTGCCGTGGTCGACTTCATCGCGTCGATCGGTCTCTGGCTCGCGGCCCCTTGGGGTGGCGTGATCTGGCTCGTCGCGGTCGGAGCACAGCTCCTGGTTCTCGTGGTGATGCCAGGGTTTTTCGATTACCCCCTCGCGACGGGGTTGACCGATATCGGGCTCATGGCGGGTTATCTCATGCTCGTTTGGCTTGCCGCGCAGGCGGGCGATCCCCAGAGCTGATCGTAAATCGTGATCAACCAAGATTAGTCAGGCGCCCTACCAGTCTTTCTGTGGATGTCTTTTGCTATTTGGCGATCCATACAAATTTAATCGAGTCAGAGCGGCTGTGGTAAAGGCAATATTGCATTCACTTTCGATTTACTGCGACAAGTAAACCTTCCGTTCAGACTATTGCTTAAACCCGTCTTCATCGGCTGTGCCTAAGGTGTGTTACAGGGAAGCGGTCGGACCACCGACCCACAGGCAGCAAACGGGGCGTCACATGAGCACTGTCGTGAAGATCGAAGCCGCACAGGACCGCAATGATCGGCTGAAGGAAGTCCGTCCGGCCTACCTCGAGTCCTTGACGCTGGTGGAGCGGCTGCACCGCCGGTTGCTCGACGTGATCAAGGACGAGTTCGATCGCCGCGGGCGCAGCGACGTCAACGGGGTTCAGGCTCTGCTGCTCTACAACATCGGCGACAAGGAACTGACGGCCGGCGAACTTCGGACCCGCGGCTACTATCTCGGCTCCAACGTCTCCTACAACGTCAAGAAACTCGTGGAGACGGGTTACCTGCATCACGCCCGGTCACGCATCGACCGCCGTTCGGTGCGCATCAGCCTCACCGAAAAGGGCAAGGACGTGCACGAGATCGTGGCCGGCCTCTACGAGAAGCACGTGCTGACGGTCGAGCAGATCGGTGGAATCTCGAGCGACGAATTCGGCCGCGTCAATCAGGCCTTGGTCCGGCTGGAGCGCTTCTGGACCGATCAGATCAAATATCGTCTTTGAGGAGCGTCAGCCGGTAAAGCTACGCCAGACCCCGCGGCGCAGGGGTGCCGGTGACGAACCGGCGTGACGTCTTGTCTTTGGGGAGCCTCAAGCATAGGTTCCGAACCAACGAGAGCGCGGGGTCGGCGCGTCGGCCGCATCGTCGTGGAGGTTGGTTATGGGTAGCATGAGCATCTGGCACTGGATCATCGTCGGGGGCGTGTTGCTGCTCCTGTTCGGCGGTAAGGGCAAGGTATCCGACCTGATGGGCGACTTCGCCAAGGGCATCAAGTCCTTCAAGAAGGGGATGGCGGACGACGACGTGGCCGAGACACGGCCGACCGTCGTGGCCGAGCCCGTCCGGCCCGCCGCGGAAACGGTTCGCACCATCGATCACCGCGCAAATGGGACGGTCGAGACCACGACGGAAACGCGTCGGGTCGGCTGAGACCCGTCGTTCGTCGGACGGCGTCGGTTCGACTGAAGAGGCAGGGCGTCCCGAGCCGCTACGGTTCGGGCGCCTCTTGGTGTCGCATGCCGGCTTTCATCCTCCGCCTTTGAGTTTTCACGTAAGATCTTGACCTCATGCTGGATTTCGACGCGAGCAAGCTCCTGATCATCGGCATGGTGGCGCTGGTGGTGATTGGACCGAAGGATCTGCCGCGGGTGCTGCGACAGGTAGGTCAAATGGTCGGGAAGCTGCGCCGGATGGCCGGAGAGTTCCAGGGCCAGTTCATGGATGCCATGAAGGAAGCCGACCTGCAGGATCTTCGGGACGAGGTCGCGAAACTCAAGAACACCGCCTCGCTGGACGTCGACTTTCACCCGGTCCGCGATGCGACCGCGGAACTGAGCAAGGCCATGGAGGGTGTGGCGGCGCCGATCGGCGAGGTGAGCAGCCGGGGGAAAAAGGACTTCGGTTTCACGCCCGTTCCGGAGTCTTCGACCAACCTCGTCGGCGCCGGCATCGCGCCTGTGGCGGAAGCGCCGCTGAACGAGCCGTCGTCGGATTCCTTGGTGCTGACCCAGCCGCAGGACGACCTCGTTCTTCCCGCGCCCGAGGCGACACCGGCCGCCGACGCGTGGATGGGTGAGCCAGTCACGGACAGCGACACGACCCTGTCGCGCCGAAAGGTCAGAATACCGAAGCGGCGCCCACCCGGAGACCGGGTGACGCCAGCCCTCCAGCGGTCCGCCACAGCTTGGCGCTCCAGATCCTATTGCCCTCCGCGGCGTGAAATCCCCACCTCATGAATCAGCATGTCGACGACATCGAAGCCTCGAAGGCACCGCTGATAGAGCATCTGATCGAGCTGCGCGCCAGGCTCATCAAGTCTGTCGCAGCGTTTCTGGTGGCGTTCCTCTTTTGCTTCTACTTCTCGCACGGCATCTACAACATCCTGGTCGAGCCGTATGTCGGCGTCGTCGGGGCGGATAAAGCAACGCTGATCGCGACGCATTTTCTCGAGCAATTCTACACCAACCTCAAACTCTCGATGTTCGGCGCCGCCTTTCTGGCCTTCCCGATCATCGCGATGCAACTTTACATGTTCGTGGCGCCCGGGCTGTATAAGCAGGAACGTGCGGCCTTCCTGCCCTATCTGGTGGCGACGCCGGTCTTCTTCTTTTTGGGCGGACTGCTGGTCTACTTCGTCGTGATGCCACTGCTGATCCAGTTCTCGGTGCATCAGTTGCAGGCGCCGGCTCCGGGACAAGCTACGATCGAATTGCTGCCGAAGGTGAGCGAGTACTTGTCGCTCATCACGACACTGATCTTCGCATTCGGGATCGCGTTCCAGCTACCGGTCATCCTGACGCTGCTGGGCCAGGTGGGGATCATCGACTCCACGTTTCTGCGATCCAAGCGCCGCTACGCGATCGTGGTGGTGGTCGTGGCGGCCGCCATCCTGACGCCGCCCGACGTGATCTCCATGTGCTCTCTTGCACTGCCCATGCTGCTTCTCTACGAAGGCGCCATCGTTGCCGTGCGGATGATGGAAAAGAAGCGGGCGGCTGCGTCCCCTCCTTCTTCTGTCTGAGACGACATCTCGGATCCTCCTCCGCGCTGGTCCGAGCACGGGTGTGGCGGAGCCGTTATGTACGATATCAAGTGGATACGCGATCATCCTGAAGCGTTCGACGAGGGTCGTCGCGTGCGCGGCCTCGACCCGCTCAGCACCCTTCTGGCGGAACTGGACGATCGCCGGAAGATCGCCATCGCGCGGTTGCAGGCCGTGCAGGAGAGACGCAATGCGGCCGCCAAGGAAATTGGCCAGGCGATGGCGCGCAAGGACCCGGTCGAGGCGGAGCGACTGAAGGCCGAAGTCGCCCATCTGAAGACCGAAACGGCGGCGCGGGAAGCCGAAGAGCGCGACAGCAGTGCAGCCCTGATGGTCGCTCTTTCCGAGATTCCCAATATCCCCTTCGACGACGTTCCGATCGGCCGTGACGAACACGGCAATCATGAGGTCAAACGTTCCGGGCAACGCCCCGCTTTTCCGGACGGCGTCGAGCCGAAGGAGCATTTCACCCTCGGTGAGGCCCTGGGTCAGATGGATTTCGAGGCGGCCGCGAAACTGTCGGGCGCGCGCTTCGTCGTTCTTCGTGGCGGATTGGCGCGGCTGCATCGCGCGCTCGGCCAGTACATGCTCGATCTTCACGTCGACCAGCATGGCTACCAGGAGGTCGACCCGCCGGTTCTGGTGCGCGACGCCGCGATGTTCGGCACCGCTCAGTTGCCGAAGTTCCGGGACGACCAGTTCCGCGTCGGCGACGACTTCTGGCTCATTCCGACGGCCGAGGTGCCGCTCACCAACCTCGTGCGCGAGCGCGTGCTCGAGGAGCGCGAGCTTCCGTTCCGCTTCACGGCCCTGACCCAGAGCTTTCGCGCCGAGGCCGGATCCGCCGGGCGCGACACGCGCGGCATGATCCGGCAGCACCAGTTCACCAAGGTGGAACTCGTGTCCATCACCACGCCCGAAGCCTCGCTCGAAGAGCACGAGCGAATGACACGCGCCGCCGAGGCCGTGTTGGAGGGATTGGGCCTGCACTATCGCCGCATGCTGCTCTGCACGGGTGACATGGGTTTCGCATCGCGCAAGACGTTCGACCTCGAAGTGTGGCTGCCGGGCCAGAACGCCTTCCGCGAAATTTCATCCTGCTCGGTTTGCGGGGACTTCCAGGCGCGTAGGATGGAGGCGCGCTATCGTCCGACAGGCGCGAAGAACACCCGCTTCGTACACACGCTCAATGGATCGGGCGTCGCGGTCGGTCGCGCCCTGGTCGCAGTTCTGGAGAACTATCAGAACCCGGACGGATCGATCACCGTGCCCGAGGTCCTCGTGCCCCGCATGGGAGGCCTTGCCCGAATCGAAGCCGTGAAGGGCAGGGGATGACATGCGGATCCTGATCACGAACGACGACGGCGTTCATGCCCAAGGCCTTGCCGTGCTGGAGCGGGTGGCCGCAAGCCTCAGCGACGATGTTACGATCGTTGCGCCCGAGACAGACCAATCGGGGGTCGCGCATTCGCTGTCGCTCAACGATCCGCTGCGGTTGCGCGAGATCTCGCCGCGTCACTTCGCGGTCCGGGGTACGCCGACCGATTGCGTCATCATGGCGGTGCGCTCGCTGCTCGCGGATCGACGGCCCGATCTGATCCTCTCGGGCGTCAACCGCGGTCAGAACGTGGCCGAGGACGTCACCTATTCGGGGACGATCGCGGCCGCCATGGAAGGCACGCTGCTTGGTATTCCGTCATTTGCGCTCAGCCAGGCTTATGGACCAACGACCGGCCGCAAGAACCCGCATTGGGATTGCGCCGAGCAGCATGCCGCTTCCGTGATCCGCAAGGTGCTCGACGCAGGCGTTCCGCGCGATACCCTGGTCAACGTCAATTTTCCCGATTGCCTGCCCGAAGAGGTCATGGGGATCGAGGTAGCGCGGCAGGGCAAGCGCGACACCGCGCTGATGCAGGTGCAGGAGCGGGAAGACGGACGCGGCAACCCCTATTATTGGATCGGTTTCGCGCGCGGCAAGTTCACGCCGGTCGACGGCTCGGATCTCGAAGCACTGCGGCATCGCAAGATCTCGGTTACGCCACTGCGCCTCGACCTGACGGATGACGCCACCTGCGAGCGCTACGCTCGCGTTCTCCGCTGATCAGGGCTCCGTGACGGGACGGGCGCCCTCGCAGGGCGAGCCGCAACCCCGACCGAGCGGTGAGCCGGGCTCGCCGGACGCGGATACGGGCTCGCCGGACGACGCTGTGCGCTCGCGGAGCGAGCCATGGGGCCGGGAGGCCGTTGCCGAATTCCTGCTGCGCTTGCGCGGACGTGGTGTTCGCGACCTTGCCGTGCTGAGAGCCATCGAAGGCGTGCCGCGTCAGCACTTCGTGCCGCACCGTTTTCGCGGGCTGGCCGGCAAGGACATCGCTTTGCCGCTTGCGTGCGGCCAGACCATGTCCGAGCCTTTCGCGGTGGCCCGAGCCATCGAGGCGCTGCGTGTCTCCCCCGAGTGCCGCGTTCTCGAGATCGGTCCCGGCTCCGGCTACGCCACCGCCATCCTGGCACGGCTCTGCCGCGAGGTGCTGGCCGTGGAGCGCTTCCGCAGCCTCGTCGTCGAAGCACGGACGCGGCTCGCGGCGCTCGAGTCGACCGGCGTCACCGTTATCTGGGGTGACGGGCTCGCGATCCCGGTCGACCGCGGCTCCTTCGATCGTATCCTGGTGCATGCCGAGATGCCCGGCTTCCCGGCAAGCCTCTCGGCTGTCCTGGCGGAGAAGGGTGTCGCGGTCTATGCCCGGGCGGGGCAGGGCGGCGAGACGGCTCGCCAGTGGCTGGTGAGCGCCGAGCGCGATCGATCCGGCGCTTGGGTGGAGTTGCCGCTTGCGCCGTCGAGGCTTCGACCTTTACTGCCCGGTTCATCCCGGGAATTGTAGAATAAGAGTCTCCAACACAATCGTCGATCCACGCTGCCATCGATTTCCAGTGACGTTCGGCGATCTCGCACCGAGCATTGCTTCGAAAATTCTGGTGCAACGCGCTGGCCGGGGCCGACGGCTCGTTAAGATTGGCGCAAATTTACGGAAGCGGGATTCATCTTAAACCGTCCCTTAACCGGCATGGTTCTACATGGGCTTTATTAGGCCCGCGTGAGTTGGATGGTCCGCTGATGAGTAAGCTGTTGTCGCCCGGCCAGTGCCGGTTCGCCATCCAGTTCTGCGCTGCAACTGCGGTGGCGGCCCTGTTGAGCGGATGCTCCGCCGATTCCAACCGATTCAACGATGCATTCGGTAATCCGTTCGCGACGGGCTCGACCGAGAAGCCGCACAAGGTCTCGACGCTGAACCACCCGGTCGGTACCGGACGCACGCCCCCTGTCGTGGCCACGTCACTGCCGCCGCGCGCTCCGTCGACCGCGAGTGCCGCGCCTGCATCGGCTCCCGTCATGGTGTCGCGCGAAACCACGGGGTCGATCGGCCCGGCGCATTCCGTGCCCAACACCTCGTTCGGCGGTTGGACCGGGCAGGGCGGCGCCGCGGTCCAGGTTTCTCAAGGCGACACCGCCGAGATGCTGTCGAAGCGCTACGGTGTGCCGCAGAACATCCTTCTCCAGGTGAACGGCTTGAAGTCGGCCTCCGACGTGCAGCCTGGCGTCACCATCGTCGTACCGGTGTACAATGCGGTCGCAAGCTTGCCCCAGGCTCAAGCGCCTCGCGTCGCCGTTGCGGCGCCAGCTCCCCTGGTTCACCCCCGGTCTGCCCCGGCCCCCCGAATCGTCGTACAGGCAGAGCCGGAGGTGGCTCGGGCCCCGGCGGCCAGGGCCGCCCCGGCGCATGTGATCGTGGCCAAGGCCGAACCCGTCGCCACCCCGGTGCGCGAGGCCCCGGCCCGCAAGGGTAAGCTCGTCCCGACGACACCCGCCAAACTGGCCGCCGCTGCGCCGGCCCGGACCCCGAAGGCCCCGCTGAAAATGGCGAGGGCCGATGTTCCGGTCGCGAAGGGCCGAACCGCGAGCCACGAGGCTGCGGCGCCGGTCGTCGTCAAGGTCGTCCCCGTGAAGGTCGCGGCTGCGGTGGCATCGAAGCCGCTTGCGCCGGCCGCGAAAGTCGCCGTCAAGGCTCCGGTTGCCCCGGCCCCGAAGGTCGATCAGGCCATCGACAGAAAGGTCATCGATCCGACCCCGACCGCGAGCCTTCCGCCGGCCGCTGCGGCGGCGCCGGTCGCAGCCGCAGCACCTGCGGCGACTGTCGCCGACGCGGGTGGGCCCGAGTTCCGCTGGCCGGCCCGCGGCCGCATCATTCAGGGCTTCAAAGGTGGCGCCGGTGGCAACGACGGCATCAATATCGCGGTGCCGGAAGGAACGGCGGTGAAAGCAGCCGAAGGTGGGGTCGTGGCCTATGCGGGCAGCGAACTCAAGGGCTACGGCAATCTCGTGCTGATCCGGCATCCCAACGGCTACGTCACGGCCTATGCCAACAATGGCGAGATCGACGTGAAGCGCGGCGAGACCGTGAAGCGCGGGCAGATGATCGCGAAGTCAGGCCAGAGCGGCAATGTCTCGTCGCCACAACTGCACTTCGAGCTTCGCAAGGGATCCCAGCCCGTCGATCCGACGAGCTATCTCGCAGGGCTCTGATCGACCCGACTCGAGATCGAGCCCGCTCGAAGGCTGAGGAAACACGGGCGTTTCCGTAACTTCGACGAGTTCCAGGAACACGACCGCCGCCATTTGGCGTCGGTCCGGAAAGCCGCCCAACCGCGAGACACAGTCGGGCGTGCGATCGGAGACGGCGGGTCCAATGAAAGGCCCGCCGTCTCTCGATGCCTTCAGCTGCGCTTCGATCAATCAGATGGCAGCGTACTGCTCAGAACACGTAGCCGAGGCGCGCGCCCATGTTGGTGACACCCTCGTTATGCAGGCAGAATCCCGCATTGGAGATGTGCTCGGCCAAGGCCATCACGTTCCAATGCTCGGTCAGGCGATAGCCGATCGACCCCGATTCCCGGAACATGACGTGGCAGCCGACCCGGTCGTCCGTGGTGTTGGTGATGACGCGGTCGGCGTTGCCGTCGTTGGCCGAGCCGCCAAAGGTCACTTCGCCGAAAATGCGCTCGTAGATCGGGAACTGCCAGGTCACGCCGCCATAGACGTCGCTCGTGCCGCCGGCCGTGTTCAGGTTTCCGCCGAGGTGGAACCGCGGGATGAGATAGTCCCAGGCGCCGTTAAGATGCGTGGGCTTGACGGTCAGCAACTCGCCGTTCACGTCGACCGATCCGAACTCGTGTTCGTCGATGCTATGCGCCAGGACGCCGAAGCGAGCTTCGGACAGGATGCCGTAGGGGCTGGACGGCGCGAGGGGTGCCGGCATCACGTAGTTCGGCGGCAGGGCGGGCGTCGGGAGATCCGCTGCAGCGGCCGGAACAACGGAGCCGCACAGCAGGAGGCCGGCCACGAGGGCACGACCGTAACGACGTCGCATCATCCAAGATCCCCACTGCCCGGTCTCGAAAAGCGTTCGATTCGTGGCGGGTTCGAGTTCTAAGTTTGAGCCAATCGCTTGTCCAGGCGACCCGCGAGGTCCTGAATGAACTGCCACGCCGTTCGGCCGGAGCGGCTGGCGCGTGTCGTCGCCCATTCGAGCGCTTCGGGCGCCAGTGTTTCACGCTTGAGACCGAGGCCGAAATAGGCGGCGTAGCCCTCGACCATGTCGAGATACTCGTCCTGCGAGCATTTGTGGAAGCCGAGCCAAAGGCCGAAGCGGTCGGATAAAGAGACTTTCTCCTCAATGGCTTCGCCCGGATTGATCGCGGTCGCGCGCTCGTTGTCCATCATGTCGCGCGGCAGCAGATGACGCCTGTTCGAGGTCGCGTAGAACAGGACGTTCGGGGGGCGGCCTTCGATGCCGCCTTCGAGAACCGCCTTCAGGGACTTGTAGCTTGTGTCGTCCGCGTCGAAGGACAGGTCGTCGCAAAACAGGAGAAACGGATGGGGAGCGTTGCGTAAAAGACCCATCAGGGCCGGCAACCCGTCGATGTCCTCGCGGTGGATCTCGATGAGCTTCAGGCGGTTCGACGACGCCGGGTCAGCGTTGACTGCCGCGTGAGCCGCCTTGACGAGGGAGGACTTGCCCATGCCCCGCGCGCCCCAGAGTAGGGCGTTGTTGGCTGGCAGGCCCGAGGCGAAGCGTCTCGTATTGTCGAGCAACTGGTCGCGCACCCGGTCGATGCCCTTGAGCAGGGCGATTTCCACGCGGTTGACGTGGGGCACCGGGGTTAGCGTGCCGGTGGGCGACCAGACGAAGGCGTCGGCGGCCTCGTAATCCGGTCGCGGCGGCGTCGCGGGCGCCAGCCGTTCGAGCGCCTGGGCGATGCGTTCGAGGAGGTTTGAAGCGAAGGGTGGCGGGGTCTCAGTCAACTCGAGGGCTCCGGACCAGGATGGCGTCGGCCCGGCTTATCCCGGCGCCCGGCGACAGGTGTCAAGCGAACCGCACGAAGGCGGGCGCTCCGTACCGGGTGTCAAGGACTGCCCTTGTTCCGCGGCATTGCCTCTCTTGACGGCTAGGGATATGAGGCTGCTTGCCACGGGACCCGGACACCCGGGCGTCGGCTCGGGAGTCTTGGATTGTTTACCCCAGCATTTGCACAGACGGCCGGTGGCATGGGCGTCAGCGCCGATACGATCATGCAGTTGGCCCCGTTCGCGGCCATCCTGGTCATCATGTATTTTCTCTTGCTCCGGCCCCAGCAGCGCAAGGCCAAGGCTCATCAGGAGCTGATCAGCAACGTGCGCCGGGGCGACACGGTGGTGACCACCGGGGGCCTGATCGGAAAGGTCACGAAAGCCGTCGATGCCGCCGAGATCGAGCTCGAGATCGCGGCCAACGTCCGGGTGCGGCTCATCCGTGGCATGATCGCCGAAGTCCGGGCCAAGGGCGAGCCCGTGAAGGACGCGGTGCCGGTCGCCAAGGTCTGACACCCACGAGGTCGGCGGCTTCGGCCGACCGCCACCTTTCCGCCCATCCGTGATGGGACTGATGGGCGGCCTGGTCCTTGAGATCGCGGCCTCCGCCTCGAAGATAGCGAAGTTCACAAAGCCATGATGCGATTTGCGACCTGGAAAGTCGTCACGATCATCCTCGGTCCCCTGATCGCGGCCCTGATCGTGCTGCCGAGCTTGCTGTCGCCCGATGCCCGCGCGACGCTCGATCGCATCCTGCCTTCGCCGGCAAAGACCATCGTGCTCGGGCTCGATCTCCAGGGCGGCGCGCATCTGCTGCTCGAAGTCGATACGGCCTCCGTCACCCGCACCCAGGTCGACAGTCTGCGTGACGACGCACGTCGGCTCATGCGCGAGAACGACGTCAAGATGACGGGCGGCGTCGGCGTCCAGGGGCGCGGCGTCCAGTTCCGTGTCCCGGACGCGACTCAGCGCGACAAGATCGTGCAGGCGCTCCGCAATCAGTCCAACTCGCTCGGATCGACCCTGACGGGGGCCGTTCAGGACTACAGCGTCGCCACCACCGACGATGGCCTCGTTCAGGTCCAGCTCACCGATGCCGGCATCGCCAACCGGGTGCATCGCGCGGTCGACCAGTCGATCGAGGTGCTGCGCCGCCGCATCGACGCCTCGGGCACCAAGGAGCCGACGATCCAGCGCGAGGGCAACGACCGCATCCTGGTCGAGGTGCCCGGCCTGCAGGATACGCAACACTTGAAGGACCTGCTCGGGACGACGGCCAAGCTCGAGTTCCGCCTTGTCGGAGATCCGGGCGCGAACCCGTCCGAGGTCGAGCAACTGCCGTTCTACAAGAACAGCCGGCCCGGTACCGAGGCGGTCGAAAAGCGCGTCATGGTTCAGGGCGAGGATCTGACCGATGCCCAGCCCGGCTTCGATCAGCGCTCGGGCGAGCCGGTCGTGAATTTTCGCTTCAATCTCCGCGGGGGACAGCAGTTTGGTCAGGTCACGGCCGAGAACGTCGGCAAGCCTTTCGCCATCGTGCTCGACAACCAGATCGTGTCCGACCCGCGCATTCTCGGCGCCATCACGGGCGGTTCGGGGCAGATCTCGGGCAATTTCACGGTGACCCAGGCCAATGATCTCTCGGTCCTGCTGCGCGCCGGCGCCCTGCCGGCCAAGCTCACGGTTGTCGAGGAACGCACGGTCGGGCCCGGCCTCGGCCAGGACTCGATCGATGCCGGCGAGCGAGCCTCGCTCGTGGCCGCGGTGCTGGTGGTCGGCTACATGCTGGTCACCTATGGCACGTTCGGCATCTTCGCCGACATCGCGCTCGCGGTACATATCCTGCTGATCTTCGCCGCCATGGTGCTGCTCGGCGCCACGCTAACGCTGCCCGGGATCGCAGGCATCGTGCTCACGATCGGCATGGCGGTCGACGCCAACGTACTGATCTACGAGCGCATCCGGGAGGAGCACCACAACGGCCGCTCGATCATCGCGTCGCTCGACTCGGGCTTCAAGCGAGCCTTCGCCACGATCGTCGATTCCAACGTGACCCTGTTCGTGGCGGCCCTGATCCTCTATCTCTTCGGCTCCGGGCCGGTGCGCGGTTTCGCGGTGTCGCTCGGGCTCGGCATCCTGACCTCCATCGTGACGGCCGTGACCATGACCCGGATGATGATCGCCGTCTGGTATCGGGCCAAGCGGCCTCAGCAATTGCCCATCTGAGCCGGGGAGAGATCGACGATGCCGCTTCTTCGCCTCGCGCCGGAAAACACCAAGCTCGGCTTCATGCGCCTGCGGCGCTACAGCTACCCTTTCTCTGCCGTCCTTTCGATCATCTCGGTCCTGATGTTCGTCTTCGTCGGGATGAACTTCGGCATCGATTTCGCGGGCGGCACGCTGATGGAGCTGCGGGCCAAGTCCGGCGCGGCCGACCTCGTGCAACTGCGTGACCTCGGCGAGAAGACGGGCCTCGGACATGTCGAGGTTCAGGGCTTCGGCAACCAGACCGACGCGATCCTGCGGTTCGGGGTGCAGCCGGGCGGCGATGCGGCGCAGGAAGCCGCGGTGAAGCGCGTCCAATCGGCGCTCGACAACCAGTACGACTTCCGCCGCGTCGAAGTGGTCGGACCGCGGGTCTCGGGCGAACTCGTCCAGTCGGGCACGCTCGGTGTTGTCGTGTCGATTTTCGCGGTGCTGCTCTATCTCTGGTTCCGCTTCGAATGGCAGTTCGCGGTCGGTGCGGTCATCGCGACGATGCACGATCTGCTGCTGACGGTCGGCTTCTTTTCGGTCACCCATCTCGAATTCAACACGACCTCGATCGCCGCCATCCTGACCATCGTCGGCTATTCGCTCAACGAGGCCGTGATCGTGCTCGACCGCATCCGGGAAGTGATGCGCAAATATAAGCGCATCTCCACGGCCGAGATGATCGACATGTCGATCAACGCGGTCCTGCCGCGCACCATTATGACGGCCACGACCGTGTTCCTGGCGCTGCTGGCCCTGGTGCTGTTCGGGGGCGAGGTGATCAAGAGCTTCTCGCTCGCGATGATGTGGGGCATCTTCGTCGGGACCTATTCGTCGATCTTCATCTGCTCGCCCATCCTGATCTACCTCGGGGTCAGGACCGAGCAGCGGGCCGACGTCCAGGCCGGCACGCCGGGCGCCGGCGGCGCCAGGAAAGACGGCAGCGCCAAGGGCCGGCCGTCGCCGCAGGTCGCGGCCGAGTGACGATGCGTCAGGAAAGCTGAAGTCTTGAGCGAGAACGCACCCGCGGCCGGTTTCGCGCCCGGCCTGCACACGATCGACGGTTATGGCGAGGGCGGGTTCCGCTTCGGCGGCATGTCGCACCGCGGCTCGATTCTCGCGGTGCCGGACGGCGTCTATGCCTGGGCCGTGCAGAGCCCGTCCGAGATCACGGCAGACTCGCTCGACCGGGTCTTCGCGTCGCCCAAGGGCAGCATCGAACTCCTGCTGATCGGGACCGGAATGGATCTCGTTCCGGTCCCTGAGCCGCTTCGCCGCCAGCTGAAGGCCGCCGGGATTGTGGTCGACCCCATGGGAACCGGTGCCGCGGCCCGCACCTACAACATCCTGCTCGGCGAACGGCGGCGGGTGGCGGTCGCACTCATCGCCGTTGCGTGATCCTCCCCTGCGAAGCCTAGCGTTGGCACACATCTTTGTGGCCAACCCTGAAGAGGGCAGGTCGTCGGAAAGTCCCTTCCCGGAACGGGGAGGGTGGCGCGAAGCGACGGGTGGGGTAGTACTCCCGCCAAGGCTTTACCCCATCCGTCTCGGCCTACGGCCGAGCCACCTTCCCCGCTTCGGGGAAGGATCAACGCGTCATATTTGGTCCGGTAAAAGATGTGTTCCAACCTTAGGCTTCGCGGGAGAGAATAGCCAAACTCTCGGTCGTGTGGCGGGACTGCCGTGACCGATCTCGCCGCCTCCTACGCCCATTGCGAGGCCCAACTCAAAAGCGAAGATCACGACGCTTGGCTTGCTGCCCTGTTCGCGCCAGCCGATGCCCGCCCTGGACTCCACGCGATCGGCGCCTTCGCCCTCGAGCTCGGGCATGTGCGCGGGCGGGTTCGTCAACCGATGGCGGGCGAGATCCGCCTGCAGTGGTGGCAGGACGTCGTCGATGGCAGCCGGGCATCGGAGGCCGCAGCCCATCCGGTCGCGGCGGCGCTGCTCGACGTACAGGCGCGCGCAGAGCTGACGTCGGCGGTCATCGCCGACATGATCGACGCCTATCGGATCGATCTCTACGACGAGCCGCCCGCCGACGTGGCGGCCCTGGAACGTAGCCTCGTCCTCCTTCGCGGGAGTCCCATCCGCCTGGCCGCGCAGGTGCTTGGCGCAACCGGAGACATCGTCGAAGCCGCCGCCGCGGACGCCGCAGTGGCGCTCGGCATCATGGACCTTTTCACCGCCCTGCCGCGGGCAGCCGGCCACCACGCCGTGCTGTTGCCGAGCGACGTTCTGTCGCGGCACGGCACCACCCAAAACGAAATAGACGCGGGCCGGGTCACGCCGGGCGTCGAACTCGCTTTGGCCGACGTCCGGGCCGTGGCACGGTCCCGCATGACGGCGCTCCGGGCTCGGCGGAAACGGCTCGGCGCCGGCGGTCCTGCCTTTCTGACGGCATCGCTCGTGGAGCCTCGGCTGAATCGCGCCGAGCGCCGGGAGCCGTTTGCGATCGAGGCCGATCTGCCGGCATGGCGGAGGCAGTGGATCCTCTGGCGCGCCGCTCGACGAGGCGGCGTGCTCTAGGCGTCGCTTTCCCACACCGGCAATCGGATCAGATTGTCCGTTCCGCGTGGACCCTCACACTTCGTCCCGCTCGACCGGCAGATCCGCCCGTCCACCCCACTCGGACCACGACCCGTCGTAGAGCTTGACATCCGTCTTGCCGAGCCGTGCGAGGCCGAAGGCCAGGACCGCGGCCGTGACGCCGGAGCCGCAGCTGGTGATCACCGGCCGTTCGAGGTCGACGCCGGCGTCCCGCAACACGGCGCGCATCTCGTCGTCGCTCTTGAAATGCGCACCGTCGAGCAGGTCCGTAAAGGGGATGTTCAGGCTGCCCGGCATATGTCCCGATCTCAGGCCCGCCCGAGGCTCGGCCACGAGGCCGCGGTAGCGGGCTGATGCGCGAACGTCGACCACTTGGGCACTGCCGTTCGCGAGCGCCTCCGACACGCCTTTCGCGTCCGCCACGGCATCGAGGTCGGGGGCCGCGGTGAACACCGTTCCGAGCCGGGTCGATTCGCCGGTCTCGACCGGATGGTTGCCCGCGATCCAGGCCGGGTAGCCGCCCTCGAGGATCGCGACGTCCTCGGCCCCGAACAGCCGCAGCATCCACCAGACGCGCGGCGCCGTGAACAGGCCGACCCCGTCGTAGACGACGAGCCGCTTGTCGGCCGAGATCCCGAGCTTGCCGGCCGCCAGCGCGAAAGCGTCCGCCGACGGGAGCGTGTGGGGCAGGTCGCTCGCGGGATCGACGATGGCGTCGTGGTCGAAGAAGACCGCGCCCGGGATATGGCCGGCCAGGAACTCGCCATGCGGGTTGCGGTTCTGGGTCGGCAGATACCAGGACCCGTCCACCACGACGATGTCGGGCTTGTCGATCTCGCCTGCCAGCCAGTCCGCCGTCACCAGCTTGGCGTCGCTCGCATCGTTCGCACGCATTGCGTTCTCCTCTGGCGTGATCGCATCGCACCGGCACCATAGAACATCGCCGGCCGAGCCGCGAACGACACGCCGTCCGATCCGGTTGCGCCCTTTCCAACCGCCTTGGGCTCGCCTAGAACGTCGCGGTCGCAGCACCATACCGCCTCGAGGATCTCATGACCGCCATCGTCGACATCGTCGCCCGCGAAATCCTCGACAGCCGCGGCAACCCGACGATCGAAGTGGATGTCCTGCTCGAAAGCGGAGTCAAGGGCAGGGCAGCCGTTCCGTCAGGGGCGTCGACGGGCGCCCACGAGGCCGTCGAACTGCGCGACGGCGACAAGAGCCGGTTCGGCGGCAAGGGCGTGCAGAAGGCGATCGCCGCCATGGGACCGATCCTCGGCGCCATCCGCTCGATCCCGGTCGAGAACCAGATGGCGATCGATAGCGCCATGATCGCGCTCGACGGCACGCCCGCGAAATCGAAGCTCGGTGCCAATGCCATCCTGGGGGTTTCGCTTGCCGTGGCCCGCGCCGCCGCCGAGGAGATCGGCCTGCCGCTGTACCGCTACGTCGGCGGCGTGGGGGCCCATGTCCTGCCGGTGCCGATGATGAACATCCTCAACGGCGGCGCCCATGCGGACAACCCGATCGATTTCCAGGAATTCATGATCATGCCGGTCGGCGCGTCGTCGCTGAAGGAAGCGGTGCGGTGGGGATCGGAGATCTTCCAGACGCTGAAATCCTCGCTGAAGAAAGCCGGGCACAACACCAACGTCGGCGACGAAGGCGGCTTTGCCCCAAACCTCCCCTCTGCCGAAGCGGCGCTCGATTTCTGCATGGATGCGGTCCGCAAAGCGGGCTTCAAGCCCGGCAGCGACATCGTCCTGGCGCTGGATTGCGCCGTGACGGACTGGTTCAAGGACGGCTCCTACCATTACGAGGGCGAGAAGACGGTCCGCTCGAGCGACCAGCAGGCGCGGTATCTGGCGAAGCTCGCGGTCGACTATCCGATCGCCTCCATCGAGGATGGCATGGCCGAGGACGATTGGGCGGGCTGGAAGACCCTGACCGATCTCGTGGGCGACAAGTGCCAGGTGGTCGGCGACGACCTCTTCGTCACCAACACCGAGCGCTTGGCCGAGGGTATCCGACGCGGCGTCGCCAATTCGCTGCTCGTGAAGGTCAATCAGATCGGAACGCTCAGCGAGACCCTGGCCGCCGTCGACATGGCCAAGGCCGCCGGCTACACCTCGGTCATGTCGCACCGTTCGGGCGAGACCGAGGACTCGATCATCGCCGATCTCGCGGTCGCGACCAATTGCGGGCAGATCAAGACGGGCTCGCTCGCCCGTTCCGATCGGCTTGCCAAGTATAACCAGCTGATCCGCATCGAAGAGGCGCTCGGCACCCAGGCGCTCTACGCCGGCCGCGGTGCCCTGAAGGCTCTCGCACGACCCTGAAGTAGAACCGTGCGGTTCGGGTTAATACGCCGTCAACCTCGATGCAGCATGGTCGCAGCATGGTTGTTCGCACCCGGCTCCGCGCATTTCTGACCCCCTTCCTGCTTTACGCCGTGTCGGGCGCGATGTCGGCTTACTTCATTCAGACGGCCATTCACGGCGAACGTGGTCTGAAGACGAAAGAAGACTACAAGCTGCAGATCGCAGATCTGCGCGGGCAGCTCGATGCGCTGAAGTTGGAAAGCGCCAAGTGGCAGCATCGCGTCACGATGATGCATGGTGATGCCGTCGACCGCGACCTCGCCAGCGAAGAGATCCGATTGAAGCTTGGCTTCGTGGATCCGCGCGATCTCGTGATCTTCACCGACGCCAACAAGAAGCGCTGAGCGACGGCCCCTCGCTTCGCGAAGCGCTGGCGCCGAGCGTTTTCTGATCCGTCGTCATCGCGGATTTTGCGGCGCTCGGCCGTGCTTGCGGCTTTTGTGCGCTGCAGCATATAAAAGAAGCCGATAACCCATGCAAAACAGCATGTTGGTCATTCGCGGAACGGTGCCTCGACCCCTCGCTTTCCGTGAACCGCTCCGCTAGTTTACCGGCCGAAAATCAATCGGCGCACGCATAAGCGCCGGGGTCAGTCCCAAGGAGCGCCCATGGCTGTCGCCGTACAATTCTCTCGCGCCGAAGCCGAAGGCGTTGCTCCGCCGACCAGCGGGCAAACAAATGAATTCGCCTCCTTCACCAGGGAGGAGGAACTCGCGTCCTATGCCGACATGCTGCTGATCCGTCGGTTCGAGGAGAAGGCCGGGCAGATGTACGGCATGGGGCTCATCGGCGGCTTCTGCCACCTCTACATCGGCCAGGAGGCCGTCGTGGTGGGCATGAAGATGGCGTCCACGCCGGCCGACAAGGTCATTACGGGCTATCGCGACCACGGACACATGCTGGCCTGCGGCATGGACCCGAAGGGCGTGATGGCGGAGCTGACGGGGCGCCGGGGCGGCTATTCCAAGGGGAAGGGCGGCTCCATGCACATGTTCTCCAAGGAGAAGAAGTTCTATGGCGGCCACGGCATCGTCGGGGCCCAGGTGTCGCTCGGCACCGGCCTCGCGTTCGCGAGCCAGTACAGCGGCGACGGGTCGGTCGCCATGGTGTATTTCGGCGACGGCGCCGCCAACCAGGGTCAGGTCTACGAGAGCTTCAACATGGCGGAGCTCTGGAAGCTGCCCGTGATCTACGTCATCGAGAACAATCGCTATGCCATGGGCACGTCGGTGACGCGATCCTCGGCCCAGACCGATTTCTCGAAGCGCGGCATCTCGTTCAATATTCCCGGCGCCCAGGTCGATGGCATGGACGTGCGTGCGGTCAGGGCCGCGGGGCTCAGCGCAGCCGAACATTGCCGCGCCGGCAAGGGGCCTTTCATCCTGGAGATGCAGACCTACCGCTACCGCGGCCATTCCATGTCGGACCCGGCCAAGTATCGGACCCGCGAGGAGGTCCAGAAGATGCGCGACCAGCAGGACCCGATCGAGCAGGTGCGGACCCGGCTGATGAAGGAGCACGGCACGACCGAGGACGAGCTCAAGGCCATGGACGGCAAGATCCGCGGCATCGTGGCCGAAGCGGCGGATTTCGCACAATCGAACCCGGAGCCCGACCCGTCGGAGCTGTGGACCGACATCACGCTCTAACGAGAAGCGACGGCGGGGCGACGGCGCGTCGATGACGCCGGGGAATCTAGGGACGAAACATGGCCACCAACGTATTGATGCCCGCTCTGTCGCCCACGATGGAGCAGGGCAAGCTGAGCAAATGGGTCAAGAAGGTCGGCGACGCGATCAAGTCCGGCGACGTGCTGGCCGAGATCGAGACCGACAAGGCCACCATGGAGGTGGAGGCCGTCGACGAGGGCACGCTCAGCGCCATCCTGGTGGAGGAAGGGACCGACAACGTCGCGGTCAACACGCCGATCGGCGTGATTCGGGCCGACGGCGAATCGGCCGATGCCGCGCCGCCCCCGCCGAAACCGGCCAATGGCTCCGGGTCCGGAGATGCCGGGGCTTCTTCGAGCGGTAAGGCGCCTGCAGGCGCCGAGCCCGGTGCGGCCGACATCGCGTCGAAACCCGCGACACCGGGAAGCGGAGGCGGCAAACCGATCGCGGATGCGGCCGACCATGGCCTCGAGGGTGGCGCTCCCATGGGGATCGAGCCGGAGTTTCCGGCCGACACCAAGATGGTGACCATGACGGTCCGCGAAGCCCTGCGCGACGCGATGGCCGAGGAGATGCGGCGCGACCCCTCGATCTTCGTGATGGGCGAGGAGGTGGCCGAGTACCAGGGGGCCTACAAGGTCACCCAGGGTCTGTTGCAGGAGTTCGGCGAGAAGCGCGTCATCGACACCCCCATCACGGAGCACGGCTTTGCCGGCATCGGGGTCGGGGCCGCCATGTCGGGGCTGCGCCCCATCGTCGAGTTCATGACCTTCAATTTCGCCATGCAGGCGATCGATCACATCATCAACTCGGCCGCCAAGACGCTGTATATGTCGGGGGGCCAGATGGGGTCGCCCATCGTGTTTCGCGGCCCCAACGGTGCGGCGGCGCGGGTCGGCGCGCAACACAGCCAGGATTACGCCGCCTGGTACTCGAGCGTGCCGGGCCTCAAGGTCGTGTCGCCCTATTCGGCGGCCGATGCCAAGGGACTTCTGAAATCCGCGATCCGCGACCCGAATCCGGTGGTCTTCCTCGAGAACGAGATCCTGTACGGCCAGAGTTTCGAAGTCCCCGAGATCGATGACTTCGTCGTGCCGATCGGCAAGGCGCGTGTGGCACGAGTCGGCAAGCACGTGACGCTGGTCTCCTGGTCGATCGGCATGACGCTCGCCCTCAAGGCCGCCGACGAACTCGCCAAGCAGGGGATCGAGGCCGAGGTCGTCGATCTCCGGACCATCCGTCCCATGGACACCGATACGATCGTGGCCTCGGTCAAGAAGACGGGACGCTGCGTGACGGTGGAAGAGGGTTGGGCACAGTGCGGGGTCGGCGCCGAGATCATGGCGCGGCTGATGGAACATGCCTTCGACTACCTCGACGCACCGGTCGTGCGGGTGACGGGCAAGGATGTGCCGATGCCCTACGCGGCGAACCTCGAGAAGTTGGCGCTGCCCAACGTCGGCGATGTCGTCGAGGCCGCCAAGGGCGTCTGTTACCGGTGATCCGATCCGCCCGGCGCAGGTCGCCGGGCTCCTGGCCCGGTGGCGTGATCTCCCGGGTTCGAAGCTGTTTTAGGCATTTCGTCGAGGCCTTCATGCCCACCAACATCCTGATGCCGGCCCTCTCTCCTACGATGGAGAAGGGCAATCTCGCCAAGTGGCTGAAAAAGGAAGGCGATGCGATCAAGTCGGGCGACGTCATCGCCGAAATCGAGACCGACAAGGCCACGATGGAGGTCGAGGCCGTCGATGAAGGCGTGCTGGCCAAGATCGTGATCCCCGAAGGCACGGCGGACGTTCCGGTCAACGACGTGATCGGTCTCATCGCCAACGAAGGCGAGGACGCCAAGGCGGTTGCGGACGGCGGCGCCAAGGCCGCAGCGCCGCAGGCAGGAGCAGCTTCGGCCGGCAATGCTTCTGCCTCGAACGGGGTCGCGGCCAAGGCCGATGCGCTGACGGTGCCCGAAGGCCACCAGTACGAACGCACGCCCGAGATGAAGCCGATGGGCGCCGCGGCGGCCGGGCCTGCACCTGCGGGCGCCGCGGCGGCAAGTGCCGCGAAAGCAGGCGCCAACGGCAGCGGCGCCCGCGTGTTCGCGTCACCCCTGGCCCGGCGCATCGCCAAGGAGAGCAGCATCGACCTCGGCTCGCTCAAGGGGTCGGGGCCGCATGGCCGCGTCGTCGAGCGTGACGTCAAGGCCGCGATCGCCGACGGGCCGAAGGCGGCAGTGCCGACGAAGTCGGCGGAAGCCGCCGTGACGCCGGCCGCACCCCCGACTGCGCTGGCCCCGGTAGCCGCGAAGCCCATGGGTTCGTCCGACGAGGTTACGAAGAAGCTCTTCGCGCCCGGCTCCTTCACCGAGGTTCCGCATGACGGCATGCGCAAGACCATCGCGCGCCGCCTCAGTGAAGCCAAGGCCACGATCCCTCATTTCTATCTCACGGTCGACTGCGAACTCGATGCCTTGATGGCCCTGCGCGAGCAGGTCAATGCCGCGGCCCCGAAGGACAAGGACGGCAAGCCCGCTTTCAAAGTCTCGGTCAACGATTTCGTGATCAAGGCCTTGGCGCTGGCGTTGAAGCGCGTGCCCGACGCCAACGTCACCTGGACCGAGAATACCATGCTGCACCACACCCACTCCGATGTCGGGGTGGCGGTGTCGATCCCGGGCGGGCTGATCACGCCGGTGATTCGCTCGGCCGAGCTGAAGACCTTGTCGACGATCTCGAACGAGATGAAGGATATGGCGGCCCGGGCGCGGGTGAAGAAGCTAAAGCCCGACGAGTACCAGGGCGGCACGACGGCGGTGTCGAACCTCGGGATGTTCGGGGTCAAGAATTTCCAGGCCATCGTCAACCCGCCGCATGCGACCATTCTCGCGGTCGGGGCCGGCGAGAAGCGCATGGTGGTCAAGCACGGCGAACCCGCGGTCGCGACCGTGATGTCGGTGACGCTGTCGACCGATCATCGGGCCGTCGACGGCGCGCTCGGGGCGCAGCTGATGGCCGCCTTCCGCGAATTGATCGAGCATCCGATGAGCATGCTGGTCTGAGGCCCGGCCCCGCTGCCTCCTCCACCGCGCTGTGCGCGGTCCCCCTCCTCCGCTCGCGGAGGAGAACACGCAGGCGCGGCGCCGTTCCTCCCCTGCGAAGCGGGGAGGGGGACCGCGTGAAACGCGGTGGAGGGTGCGACCGGGCGCAGACCCCGGCAAGCCTCGCCTTCGACACATCGAGATAAAAGCGCCATTACCCAGCGGGAGCGACACGCGTGGCTGACACATACGACATTATCGTGGTCGGGGCCGGCCCGGGCGGCTATGTGACGGCCATCAGGGCCGCGCAGCTCGGGTTCAAGACCGCGGTGGTGGATCGCGAGCATCTCGGCGGCATCTGCCTCAACTGGGGATGCATCCCTACGAAGGCGCTGCTGCGTTCGGCCGAGGTCTATCACCAGATGCAGCACGCCGATGCCTACGGGCTCTCGGCGCAGGGCGTCGGCTTCGATCTCGACAAGGTCGTCAAGCGGTCGCGCGGCGTCTCGGCCCAGCTGTCGAACGGCGTCGGCTTCCTGCTCAAGAAGAACAAGGTCGACGTCATCTGGGGCGAGGCCAAGGTGACGAAGCCGGGCGAAATCGTGGTCGCGCCGGCCAAGGGCTCCGCCATGGGAGGACCGCCGATCGCGCCGCCGAAGGGCGCCAAGGCGGCCGGCACCTATGCGGCGAAGCACATCATCGTCGCCACCGGCGCCCGCCCGCGCACGCTGCCCGGCATGGAGGCCGACGGCAAGCTGATCTGGACCTATTACGAAGCCATGGTGCCGAAGAGCTTCCCCAAATCGTTGCTCGTCATGGGGTCGGGCGCCATCGGGGTCGAGTTCGCGTATTTCTACCGGGCCATGGGGGCCGAGGTCACGATCGTCGAGGTGCTGCCGCAGATCCTGCCGGTCGAGGATGCCGAGATCGCGGCCTTCGCGCGCAAGCGCTTCGAAAAGATGGGAATCAAGATCCTCACGGGCGCCAAGGTGACGGGCGTCGAGAAAGGCGCCGATTCCATCACCGCCACGATCGACGACGGCAAGGGCGGCACGTCCAAGATCACGGCCGACCGGATGATCTCGGCCGTCGGCGTCATGGGCAACGGCGAGAACCTCGGCCTCGAAGCCCTCGGGGTGACGATGGAGCGCGGCATCATCGCGACGGACGGTTACGGCCGCACCAATGTGGCGGGGATCTACGCCATCGGCGATGTCGCGGGGCCGCCGATGCTGGCCCACAAGGCCGAGCACGAAGGCGTCATCTGCGTCGAGACCATCAAGGGTCTTAAGACTCACGCGCTCGAGCGCGGCATGATCCCGGGCTGCACCTATTGCCTGCCGCAGATCGCCTCGGTCGGTTTGACCGAGGCCAAGGCCAAGGAGGCGGGACACACGCTGAAGATCGGGCGTTTTCCGTTCATCGGCAACGGCAAGGCGATCGCGCTCGGCGAGCCCGAGGGCCTCGTCAAGACGATCTTCGACGCCAAGACCGGCCAGCTGCTCGGCGCCCATATGGTGGGGGCGGAGGTCACCGAGCTGATCCAGGGCTTCGTGGTTGCCATGAACTGCGAAACCACCGAAGAAGAGCTGATCAACGCGGTCTTCCCGCATCCGACCTTGTCGGAAACCATGCACGAGGCGGTGCTCGACGCTTACGGCCGCGTCATCCACACGTGATACGGACGTCATGATCGGAACGCTGCATACCACCAATGTCCTGGCCATCCTGCTGATCGGCCTCGTGGCCGGCTGGCTCGCGAGCTTGCTCGTCGGAGGTGGTGGCCTCCTGCGCGATCTCATCACGGGCCTCGTCGGCGCGGTCGTGGGGGCCTTCATCCTGCACGCCTTCGGGATCGTGCTGCCGTTCCACGATCCCCTGGTGAGCGATATCGTCATGTCGACGCTCGGCGCCGTCATCGTGGTGGTGGTGGCGCGCGCCGTCGCCTAGATAGGGCGTGGAGGCACGACCATGCTGGTTCTCGACCTGCTCAACAGCGATCCGCGCACGAAAGTAGCGCCTCGTCCGGACGATGCGCCTCGCCACCCCGAGAAGGCGCACCGGCCCGACCAACCGGTGCTGAAGAAGCCCGATTGGATTCGCGTCAGGGCGCCGGGTTCGCCGGGATTTACGAAGACGCGCGATATCGTGCGCGAACACGGGCTCGTCACGGTCTGCGAAGAGGCAGGCTGCCCCAACATCGGCGAGTGCTGGGACAAGAAGCACGCCACCTTCATGATCATGGGGGACACCTGCACGCGCGCTTGCGCGTTCTGCAACGTCAGGACCGGCCTCCCCGGTGCTCTCGACACAGCGGAACCCGAGCACGTGGGGGACGCGGTCGCGAAGCTCGGCCTGCATCACGTGGTGGTGACCTCGGTCGATCGCGACGATCTTCCCGACGGTGGCGCCGAGCATTTCGCCGCTACCATCCGGGCCATTCGGCGCTTCGCGCCCGGCACGACGATCGAGGTCCTGACGCCGGACTTCCTGCGCAAACCCGGGGCGTTGGAGATCGTCGTCAAGGCCAAACCCGACGTCTTCAACCACAACCTCGAAACGGTACCGTCGCTCTACCTCTCGGTTCGTCCCGGCGCTCGCTATTTCCATTCGCTGCGGTTGTTGCAGCGCGTCAAGGATCTCGATCCCGAGATCTTCACGAAGTCGGGGCTGATGGTGGGGTTGGGCGAGGAGCGCACCGAGGTGCTCCAGGTGATGGATGACATGCGCTCGGCCGAGATCGATTTCCTGACGATCGGCCAGTACCTCCAGCCGACCCGGAAGCATCATCCGGTAAAGAGCTTCGTCACGCCGGAGGCTTTCAAGGCGTACGAGACGGTCGCCAACGCCAAGGGCTTTCTGGTAGTCTCGGCCTCACCCCTGACGCGCTCGTCCCATCACGCCGGAGATGACTTCCGTCGGCTCCAGGCGGCGCGGCGCGAGCGGACCGCTGCCTGATCGTTTTCCCCGCCTCCTACCCGGGGCGTTTGGCGCTGATTCGCATTCTACACAGGCCTCATCCCGAGCCGACCGCGGCACGCGGTCGTGTCGAGGGATGCTCCATAGCCCTCGCTGCTGGCCCTGCGTGCTTCGACTCGGCCCTGCGGGCCGATTTCCGCCGGCTTCTCCAACCCGCTACGCCCGCTGGAGTCCCAAGCCGGCTCCGCTCAGCAACGAGAACGGGTAGTGACTCGCTGTTGGGAGAAGAAAGTATTACCGCCCCTTCTTCGTGATGAAGGCGTCGATCCCCGCGATGGCGTCAGGCTCCATCATGTTGCACGCCATGGCGTCGCCGGCGGTGCGATAGGCTTCGGCGAGCGACAGGGCGCCCTGCTCGTAGAAGAGCCGCTTGCCGAGCCGCACCGCTGCGGGACTTTTCGCGGCGATCTCGGCCGCATAGGCCGCGACGGCCGCCGGGAGCTGTTCGTCCGGCACGACGTCGTTGACGAGACCGTGGCGCAAAGCCGTGTCGGCATCGATGAACCTGCCCGTCATCAGCATGTCGAAGGCGGCCTTGGGCGGAATGTTCCGCGTGAGGGCCACGGCGGGCGTCGAGCAAAAGAGGCCGACATTGATCCCCGAGACCGCGAAACGGGCGCTCTTCGCCGCGACCGCAAGGTCGCAGGTCGCGACGAGCTGGCAGCCCGCCGCCGTCGCGATCCCCTGCACCTGCGCGATCACCGGAACCGGCAGGGCCCGGATGCTCTGCATCATCCTGCCACAGCGGCCAAAGAGGTCACGGTAATGGTCCTGCTCGGGAGTGCGGCGCATCTGTTTCAGATCATGCCCGGCCGAGAAGGCTTTGCCCGAGGCCGCCAGCACCAGACAGCGGAGCTCCGCATCCTGCGCCAGCCGGTCGAGCTCCGCCTGCAGGGCCGACAATAGCTCCTCCGAAAGCGCATTGGACTGGCCCGGACGATTTAGCGTGAGCGTGACGATGCCACCGTCTCGCCTGTGGAGGAGCACCGGCTCTCCCGCCGGCGGCGCCTCGGGCGCGGCGCCGGACGCCTCGATCTCGTTCAGCATGAAGCATCCTCCCGCAGCGCCGACTGCCGCAGCAGCCGCTTCTGGATCTTGCCCGTCGACGTGCGGGGCAGGGTGGTGAAGACGATCCTCTTCGGGATCTTGTAGTGGGCGAGCCGGGCCCGGCAGAAGGCGATCAACTCTTCGGCCGAAGGTGCCGCGACGCCGTCCCCGAGTTCGATGAAGGCGGCCGGCACCTCGCCCCATTTCTCGTCCGGCCACCCCACCACGGCCGCGGCCGCCACGGCCGGGTGGTGGTGGAGGGCATCCTCGACCTCGATGGACGAGATGTTCTCGCCGCCCGAGATGATAATGTCCTTCAGGCGGTCGCGGATCTGGAGATGGCCGTCGGGGTGACGCACCGCGAGGTCGCCCGAATGGAACCAGCCGCCCGCGAAAGCGGCCTCGGTGGAGGCGGCGTCGCGATGGTACCCCTTCATGACGACGTTGCCGCGGAACAGGATCTCGCCCAACGTCTCGCCGTCGCCGGCGACCGGCACGCTCGTCGTCGGGTCCGCCACGATCACCTCCTCGCAGACGACGTAAGCCAAGCCTTGGCGGGCACGCTTAGCGGCCTGATCGGCGGGGGAGAGCGCGTCCCATTCCGGCCGCCAGTCGCATACGACCGCGGGACCATAGGTCTCGGTCAGGCCGTAGACATGCGTCACGTCGAAGCCGCGCTGGCTCATCTGCTCCAAAACGGAAGGTGGCGGTGGTGCCGCAGCCGTCATGATCTTGCAGCGCTGCGGAAACGAACGGAGCTCGCCGGGTTTGGCGTCGAGCATGATCTTGAGCACGATCGGGGCGCCGCAGAGATAGCCGACCGAATCCTCGGCCAGGGCGTCGTAGATCCCCTTCGCGGTCACCTTGCGCAGACAGACGCTGGTGCCCGCCTTGGCGGCCAGCGTCCAGGGGAAGCACCAGCCGTTGCAGTGGAACATCGGCAAGGTCCAGAGATAGACCGGCGCTTCGCCCATGTGCCATTCGAGGATGTTGCCCAGCGCCAGGAGATAGGCGCCGCGGTGATGATAGAGCACGCCCTTGGGGCGCCCCGTCGTGCCCGACGTGTAGTTGAGCGTGATCGAGTCCCATTCGTCGGCGGGACCTTCGCCCCGGAACGCGGGATCGCCCGAAGCGAGCAGGGCCTCGTAGTCCACGCGGCCGAGCTCCTCGCCCGGGGCCGCAGGATCGCGGATGTCGACGACGACGGGCGGCTCGACGAGCGCCGCCAATGCCTCCTTCACGACCGGTGCGAATTCCGTGTCGGTCAGCAGCACCTTGGCGCCGCCATGCTCCAGGATATAGGCGATGGTCGGCGCATCGAGCCGGGTGTTGATGGCATTGAGGACCCCACCGGCCATCGGAATGGCGAAATGCGCTTCGAAGAGCTCCGGCGTGTTCGCCGCCACGACCGACACCGTTTGGCCCGGCTCGACGCCGAGGCGGCGAAGCGCCGAGGCGAGCCGTCTGCAGCGGTCGAGGGTTTCGGCCCAACTGCGGCGACGGTCGCCGTAGACGGTCGCGGTTCGTCCGGGATGTGCGAGAGCAGCGCGATTCAGGAAGGAGACGGGCGACAGCGGAACGTGGTTGGCGGGCCGACGCGCCAGGAAAGCGTCCTCCGCCACCGTCTCGTCGCCCATCGCGTCCCCCGATCCGTCTTGATGCGGAGCCGCATTGAAAGGGGCTTTGCTGTCGATGTCGAGCCCTGATCGCGCCTGTCGCCTAGGGCGACGCCGTGGCCCGCATCTCGGCCGTCGGAAGGCCGGCGACGCGGCGGATCAAGGCCGGGTCGTTCAGCACGGCAGTGCGCTCCTTGCGGTTCAGCCACGTGCCCGCCTCTTCCACCGTTTCGGCATCGGCGAGCTTGGCGCCGGCCATGACGGCATCGGGGTCGAGCCGGCCGCGCCGCCGAGGTTCGGCGGTGGGAAGAAAAGCCTCGTGCAGCAGGCGGAGCTCGTGGCTCGCGTGCAGCGCCGAGATGCCGTCCGTCCCGTCATAGCCCGCCTGCGCCAGCTCGCGGGCCAAGGTGTTGGCCCGGACCGCGATCGGGGGCGGCGTGGTTTCCTCGGGCGTCCGCAACAGGCCAAGGCGCTTCAGGAACAACCCGATCGAGCGTTGACCGCTGGCCCAAGAAAACAGGATGGCCAGGATCAAGCCGGCGATCGTCGGCGACATCCAGGCCACGAGCGAGGGCGAGATAAGAAGCCCCGCCACCAGGGTGACGAAGCCAAGCGCGGTGTGCGAGCGATGCCGCCGGACGATGTCGGCCAGAGGGATCGAGCCGTCGTCGCGCCGTTGCGGGCTCCAGCCGGTATCCCGCCCGAGCAGGATCTGCATGACCGACCCGGATTGGATCACCATCATGATGGGCGCGAGCAGCGACGACATCACGATTTCGACGATCGTCGAAAGGATCAGCCCCAAGGCGCCCCCGCTGCCCTTGCGGGTCGCGGGTTGGGAAAGAGCGATCAGCAACCCGAAGAGTTTCGGGGCCAGTAAAACCGCCATCGTGACGCCGAACAGATCCAGGGCGCGTTGCGCGTCGAAGCGAGGCCAGGCGGGGAACAGGGAGAAGTCCTGCGTGAAATATTCCGGCCGGATGTAGGTGGCCTGAAGGACCAGCACGATGCCGACCAGCAATTGCGCCATCCACAAGGGCGAGGCCACGTATCCCATGATGCCGGTGATGAAGTGCTGGCGCGACGCCAAATGGAAGCCTCTGGCCCCCAGAACGCGCGCATGCTGCAGATTGCCCTGGCACCAGCGCCGGTCCCGCGCCGCGAGGTCGATCAGCGAAGGCGGGCTTTCCTCGAAGCTGCCGCCGAGAACCGGGAGCATGGTGACGGCCCAGCCGGCCCGTCGGATCAGCGCGGCTTCGACGAAATCGTGGCTCAGGATATGGCCGCCGAGTGGAGGTTTGCCGCGCAGATGCGGCAACCCGCAATGGTCCGCGAAGGCCCGGGTCCGGATGATGGCGTTGTGGCCCCAATAATTGCCGTCGCGGCCCATCCAGACCGCGAGGCCGGCCGCGATGACCGGTCCGTGGATCCTGGCCGCGAATTGTTGCAGCCGGGCGAAGAGCGTGTTGCGATTGATGATCAGCGGCAGTGTCTGGATGATGCCGGCGTCCGGGTCCGCCTCCATGGCGGCCGCGAGATTGACGATGCTGTGCGCCGTCATGAGGCTATCGGCATCGAGCACCACCATGGAGGGGTAGGCGCCGCCCCACCGGGTGACGAAGTCCGCGATATTGCCGGCCTTGCGATTGATGTTCTTCGGCCGGTGCCGATAGTAGACGGTGGCCTTGTTGCGCAACCGGTCGCGCAATGCCACGAGGGCGCGCTCCTCCGCGACCCAGACATCCGGATCGGTCGTGTCGGACAGGAAGAAATAGTCGAAATGAGCGCCAAGCCCGGTCGCGGCGACGTCCTCGCAGATGGCTTGGAGCGCGCCGAAGATGCGGCTCGGCGCTTCGTTGTAGATCGGCATGACCACTGCCGTCTTGCCGACGAGAGCACTGGGCATCGGCAATGGCTTCGGGGCGAAGAACAGGAGCCACACGAAACCCACGATGGAGCTCGAAAACGCCAATGCGATCCAGGAGAAATTGGCGACGAATAGCGCCACCAGGATCCATTCGAGCAAAGTGACCACGCCGATATTGACGACCCGGTACATCTCTTCCGTGCCGTAGGCGAGCAGCACGAGTGCCACGCCGAAGACGACGAGGCGCGCCAGCCAGGGCGTCGAACGATGGATCGGGTTCGACCAGCTGCGGCGGCGGCGGCGGTCGAACCGCGACAACGACTGGGTGGGCATGTCGAGGTGGCTCTCCGCCGGCATCGCCGGCATGGAGAGGATCGAAGACAGGTCGATCACCGAGCGCTCGGCCTCGAGCGTGGCGTCGCTCATTACGCCGTCCATCGATAGAGCCACGTTTCGCTGGCGGGCTTGCCGGCCACTTCAAGCAACAGTCTCAGCTCCGACAGGGTTTCGCTTCCAAAATCCAGTTCGAACAGAATGCGGCAGGTTTTTCGCTCCCGCGAGAAAAAAGGACGGAGTGAGACGACCGTTCCCACGGAGGCGGTCAACATCGCCTTCACGTCCTGGTTGCGTTGCGTGTTCGCAAAAGGATCGCCGCTGAACTCGACCAGGAACTTCCGGCGCTTAGCCGAGGATCCATGACCCGAGCGCGTATCCGTTACGACGGGCAGGGGCGGCCGGTCCGGTGGGGACCAGCACCAGAACTGCCGATAGGCGAAGGACGTCTCCGCCGAGGGTTCGAGCACGGCCTTCGGTCGCCAAAAGCAGATGATATTGTCGTTGTTCTCGGTGTCGGTGGGAATTTCGACGAGCTGAACGCTGCCTTCCCCCCAGTCGCTGATCGGCTCTATCCAGAGAGACGGCCTCAGTTCCCAGTGTTGCTCGTCGTCTTCGAAACGGTTGAAACTGCGATCGCGCTGCAATAGCCCGAAGCCGCGCGGATTGGAGTCGACGAACGCGGAGATCTGCAGCGTCGAGGGATTGGTGACAGGCCGCCACAGCCATTCGTTGTTGCCGTTGAGGATCTGCAGGCCCGCGATCTCGGACACGTCCTCGCGGATGTCGTCGATCCCCCTCCGGTTGATCGGTCCGAACAGGAAGATCGCGGTCATTCCGCCGAGACCGTAGAAATCCTCGGCGCTGCGGGTGAACAACGTGCATTCCGTGTCGATGATGGTGATGTCGCCGGGACGCAAGGTGAGCCTGTAGGCGCCCGTCATCGAATCCGAATCGACCAGAGCGTTGATCACCAGCACGTCGCTGGCGAGACTCGGACGCTCGATCCAGACTTCGCGGATGGCGGGGAACTCTTCACCGCGCGGATCCGCGGTCCGGATCATCAGAGCCCGCGCGGTCAGACCGAAATTCTGTCCGTTGGCGAGTGCGCGAAAGAAGCTCGCGCCCTGGAAGATCGCCATGTCGACGAGCCCCTGATCGGCGTGGGCGTGCAGCACGCGGAAACCCGAAAAGCCGATGTCCGGCAGGTTGGGAGGAGGTTGAGTTTTTCCGAAATCGAACTCGCTCGCCGAGTAGCTGAGCCGCCGGACCGTGCCGTTCTCGACGACGTTGATGACCATCGGGGCCGTGAACAGAAAACCGCGATGCAGAGGCTCGATCGCAAAACCGACATTGTCTCCGGCCCAAACCGCCGTGCCGGTTTTCGGCCGAATGGACACGTATTGATCGTAGGTGAGACTGCCGAAGGGACCCGGCAACGGGGCATTGACCGCGTCATGCGCCTTCTTGGCCAACTTCCGCGCCGTGTCGACCACCATATTGAAGTCGAAAGCGGGGGTCGCCGGGGTCGATCCCTGCGGCGCCGTTCCCTCAGTGGTGGCCGGAACGATCGTCGTGACAGGCGCCGTGTCGGCGACCGCTGGCGTCAGACCGACGCCCAACCCGGAGGCGGCCCATTTCAGAAGGTCCCGGCGTAGGATCATCGGCCATCTATGCTGAGAACACGGAGTGGCTGCGACGACCTGAGCTCGGACGCCGCGGGCCGCTCGCCTTCCTATAACCGAATTCCTCGGGGCTGCGAGGCGATTTTTGGCCTTCCGACTGCACTGCATCATGACGGACGACGTGCTGGCCTGCGGGTCCGAAAGTTCGTGTTAAGTCTATCGATCAATCGTAAGCGCAAGGTGCCGGATCAAAGCGGAGTAAGGCGGTGGAGCGATGAAGGAAGCGAGACGGTGCCTCGCCGTTGTTCTGGCGGCGGGCGAGGGGACGCGGATGAAGTCCACCCTCCCGAAGGTGCTGCATCGCCTCGCCGGTCGCACCATGCTGGCGCATGTCCTCGCGACTGCCGCGGAGGCCGATGCGGTTGCGGTCGTGGTCGGACCGGGCCGCGACGACGTGGCGACCGAAGCCCGGCGTGCAGTTCCGGGTGTCGAGATCTTCGTCCAGGCGGAGCGGCTCGGGACGGCGCACGCCGTGCTGGCGGCCGCGGCGGCGATCGGCCGGGGCTTCGACGACCTGCTGATCCTCTATGCCGACGTCCCTCTCATCGCCAGTAAAACGCTGACGGCGATGCGGCGGGCTCTCGCGGACGGGGCCGGGCTCGTGGCTCTCGGCTTCGAGGCGAGCGATCCGCTCGGCTACGGCCGCCTGCTCACGGCGGCCGGCGAACTCGTGGCGATCCGCGAGCACAAGGACGCGACGGATGTCGAGCGCGCCGTCACGCTCTGCAACTCCGGCCTGATGGCGCTGGATGGGAGAACGGCGCTCGACCTGCTGCACCGGATCGGACGTGACAACGTCCAGGGCGAACACTACCTGACCGACGCGGTGGAGCTGACACGTGCTGCGGGCCTGCGCTGCGCTGCGCTATCGGCCGATGAGCGGGAAACCTTGGGGGTGAACGACCGGATCCAACTGGCGTCGGCCGAAGCGGTCCTGCAGGATCGTCTGCGCGACGCCGCAATGCACGACGGCGCGACCCTGCAGGCTCCTGGAACGGTCTTCTTCGCCTTCGACACGAGGCTCGGTCGCGACGTCACCGTGGAGCCGCACGTGGTGTTCGGCCCGGGCGTCGTGGTGGACGACGGCGCCGTGATCCACGCCTTCTCGCACCTCGAAGGCGCGCATGTGGGCGCAAAGGCCAGTGTCGGGCCTTACGCGCGGCTTCGCCCCGGTGCGATACTGGGGCGCGATAGCAAGGTGGGCAATTTCGTGGAAGTGAAGAGCGCCACGATCGAGGCGGGCGCCAAGGTCAGCCATCTCAGCTATATCGGTGATGCGAGCGTCGGCGCAGGCGCCAATGTCGGTGCCGGCACCATCACGTGCAATTACGACGGCTATGGCAAATTCCGGACGGAGATCGGCGCAGGCGCCTTTATCGGCTCCAATGCCGCTTTGGTGGCACCCGTGACGATCGGGCCGGGAGCCTATGTGGCCTCGGGATCGACCATAACCGAGGATGTGCCGGCCGATGCGCTGGCCCTGGGCAGGGCCCGCCAGACCACGAAGGAAGGACGGGCCGCCGTGCTGCGGGCCGAGCGGGCCTACCGCAAGGCGCAAACCGACCGGAAAGGCTGATTCGGCATTCTTTGCCGTTGCAGATGGGTCAGGGCTAGAGTGCCGGGAGACGACCGGCGGCGAGGAGAAAACCGATGTGCGGAATCGTGGGCATCCTGGGCGTCGGTCCCGTGGCCGAGCAGATCGTCGAGGCCCTGAAACGGTTGGAATATCGTGGCTACGACTCCGCCGGCATCGCGACGCTCGAGAAGGGGGAACTCACGCGGCGAAGAGCCTCCGGCAAGCTGAAAAACCTGGAACTGCGGCTCTCGAATCACCCTCTTCAGGGCGCCGTCGGGATCGGCCACACGCGGTGGGCGACGCACGGCAAGCCGACTGAGGTCAACGCCCATCCGCACGCGAGCGAGCGCCTTGCGGTAGTGCACAACGGTATCATCGAGAACTTCCGCGCGCTGCGTGAGGAGTTGACGGGGCGCGGTTACCACTTCGAAACCGAGACCGATACGGAGGTCGTAGCGCATCTCGTCACGGCCGAAATCGACAGCGGCAAGACCCCGGCCGAAGCGGTTGCGGCGGCGTTGCCGCGTCTGCACGGCGCTTTCGCGCTGGCGTTCCTGTTCAGCGGCGAGACCGACCTTCTCATCGGCGCCCGCCGCGGCGCCCCGCTGGCGGTTGGCTACGGCGACGGCGAGATGTACCTCGGCTCGGACGCGCTCGCGCTCGCGCCCTTCACCGACGAGATCACCTATCTCGAGGATGGCGACTGGGTCGTGCTGACCCGCACCAGTGCCGAATTCTACGACGAGACCGACCGCCGCGTTGCGCGACCCCGTCAGAAGAGCTTGGCCAGCGCCTATACGATCGACAAGGGCAACTACCGCCACTTCATGGCCAAGGAGATCCACGAACAGCCGGAAGTCGTCGGACGTACGATCGCCCATTACACGGACCTGCTGGCCGGCGCCGTGGCCTTGCCGTTCGATCTTCCCTTCGACCCGGCGAAGATCGACCGGCTCACCATCGTGGCCTGCGGTACTGCGTATATCGCGGGTCTGACGGCCAAATACTGGTTCGAGCGGATCGCGCGCCTGTCGGTCGACATCGATGTGGCGTCCGAGTTCCGCTATCGCGAACCGCCGATGAGCCCGAACGGCGTGACGCTGGTCATCTCGCAATCGGGTGAAACCGCCGATACGCTGGCCTCCCTCCGCTACGCCAAGAGCCAGGGCCAGAAGATCATCGGCGTCGTCAACGTCGCCACGTCGACCATGGCGCGCGAAAGCGACGTGAAAGCGATGACGCTGGCCGGTCCGGAGATCGGCGTCGCATCGACCAAGGCCTTCAGCTGCCAACTCGCCGTACTGGCCTGTCTGGCGCTGGCCTTCGCCCGAGCCAAGGGGACGCTGACGCGCGAAGACGAGAAGCGCTACGTCGACGAGTTCCTGGCGCTGCCCGGACTGATGGCAGAAGCCCTGAAGCATGAACGCGACATCGAGCATGTCGCCCACGACCTCGCGAGAGCGAGGGACGTGCTCTATCTCGGCCGCGGCACCGCCTTTCCACTAGCGCTGGAAGGCGCGTTGAAACTCAAGGAATTGAGCTACATCCACGCGGAAGGTTATGCGGCAGGTGAACTCAAGCACGGCCCGATCGCGCTGGTCGACGAAGACCTGCCGGTCATCGTGATCGCGCCGCCCGACAGCGTCTTCGAAAAGACGGTGTCGAACATGCAGGAGGTGGCGGCCCGGGGCGGTCGGCTCGTGCTGATCGGGGCCAAGGGCGGCGCCGAAGCCGCGGCCGTGAAGCTCCAGGCCTCCATCGTCATGCCCGACATGCCGCCAACTTTCGCGCCCATCGTCTATGCGGTTCCGATCCAGCTCCTGGCCTATCACACGGCGGTGTTCATGGGGAAAGACGCCGACCAGCCGCGCAACCTCGCGAAGTCCGTGACCGTGGAATGAGATCCTCGAAGTTTTCCGTAACCGAAGCCAAAAAGTTCGCTTTCGTTCAGCGCTCCGCGACGGGCCGTTCGAGATCCTCGCGATCCGGCGGAAGCTTACCCTTGTAGGCACGGCAAACCGCCCGGACCGCCGTGCGAGCGAGCGCAGGATCCATGCGAAGGTCCTCTGCAGCTCGAGTCAGCGCGGACGGCCGCGCACGCAGATGCTCGACCACCCATTTCAGGTCTCGCCAAGTTGTGGGCCCATAGGCCATGACAGCCTTCTCTGAGGCGGCCGCGGGGATCCGACCTCCGTTGGCCACTATCAGTATCCCGAGATCGAAAACATCGCGGTAGCTGGCCGCAGGGTCCTTGCCGCGGTCTGAGTTCGCGAGCATCTTCTCGGCGAATTGATCATCGAGTGAGAGCAACGGACATGCGAGTTCGGGATCATAGGCTCCGTCGACCTCGATCCGAGCTTCTCGAACGATCTCGAATTTCAAAGGCTGACCGTCGATCTCCAACAGCGTCCGGATGCCGTATTGATCGTACCGGAAGTCCTTGAGGGTTTTGACTGGCTGCGAGAAAAGGCCTGCTGCACCTCTCGATCGGACCGCCTCGCGCAACTCGCGATAGCCGGCCTGCGAAGAACACAGGAAATCGACGTCGAGCGACAGCCTGTATTCTCCGTTTTTCATCACGATAGCCGTACCTCCGGCAAACCAGCACCGGTTTTGCAGCAGAAAATCGGTACGCAGCATGCCGAGGGCTCGCGCTACGATCTCGTGCTGCGGCCTTTCGTAGGCAGGAGATGGCATCGCGAGGTCCGCGTCGCTCAGATCAGCAGATTGCCGCCGCCAAACCGATGGGTCAGGTCGGCAACGAGTTCTTTTTCGGCTTCGTCGAGATCTCGAGGATCGATATGTCGCCAGTTCCGCTCGTAGAGGGCGAAAACCTCGGCTGCGGGGATCGGGCGAAGGGGATCGCGATTCCACGTGATGTTGCGTAGCCCGCGAAAAGCCGCTGGAGCGATGGATTGTGGGGCTCGAACGACCATGTCGAAGATGTATTCCTTCCTCGAGCGCGGTTCCAGCTTGAATGCGGTGCAAGGTAGCAGCATCGAGGCTTGCGTGAGTTGATTGCAGCGGCGTCGGCCTGTCACCCGGAAGCGAGAGTCAGTGCCAAACTGCTTCTCGCCGCGGACGCTCTTCTCGCCGAAACGGAATGGACAGAGCGTGACCATTTCACGCCCAGCTACCTTGGTCGAGGCCGCGAGGGTGGGTGAAGACCCGTACCGCGTCGCGCTCGCGGGTCTTCTCGACACCTTCTACGTGAAGCCGGCATCGCGTCAGACCACGATCGACGCAGAGCCGCCGCTGACCGGGGTGGCCGTCACCGATGCCTATCTCGGGGCCGTCGGTGAACATCTGGCGGCCCGATGGGACTTTCCGTGCCATTTGGTCAGCGGACCCACGGAGCACACCGCGAGCGCCGGTATGTGCCGGAGGCATCGAAGCCCGCAAGGCCGTGCTGCTGGCGCAAGGTCCTCTTGCGTTCGATAGCGGATGATTTTCGTGGAACACGAGCCCTTGCGGCGTGTCCGGATGCCGCTTTCACGTCAGCCGAGCGGGGAACCTCGGACGCTACCCCCCGGCTAGCAGTCTCGCTGCAGCATCCCGCTCGAAAAGATACAGCAGGGTGCGCAGCGCCGGTCCGCGGGGCCCGCGGAGCTGCGGGTCGTCGGCCACGAGGCCAGCGGCTTCGCGCCGCGCCTCTTCGAGCAGCCTGCCGTGCTGGTCGAGTAACGCCAGCTTGAAGTCGGGCAGGCCGGATTGCTTGGTGCCGATCAACTCGCCCTCGCCGCGCAGCCGCAGGTCTTCGTCGGCGATGCGGAACCCGTCCTCGGTTTCGCGCATGGTCTCGATGCGGGCCTTGGCGCTCTCTCCCAACGGACCTTTGTAGAGCAGCAGGCAGACCGATTTGGCTTGGCCGCGCCCTACCCGGCCGCGCAACTGATGCAGCTGCGCCAAGCCGAAGCGTTCCGCGTGCTCGATCACCATGATGCTGGCCTCGGGGATGTCCACCCCGACCTCGATCACGGTGGTGGCCACCAGAATGGCCGTGCGGCCGAGCGCGAAGGCCTCCATGGCGGCATCCCGATCGGCGGCCTTCATCTGCCCATGGACGAGTCCGACCCGATCGCCGAAAGCCTCCCGGAGCGCCGCAAAACGGTCCTCGGCCGCCACGAGGTCGATATGCTCGCTTTCGGTTACGAGCGGGCATACCCAATAGACCCTGGCGCCGCCAGCCAGGGCCCGACCGATTGCGGTGACGACGTCGTGCATCTGCTCGACGGGTTTGGCCACCGTGTCGATCGGCAGCCGACCGGCCGGCTTTTCGTCGAGGATGGAAACGTCGAGGTCGCCGAAGATGGTCAGCACCAGAGTCCGCGGGATGGGCGTCGCGGTCATGACCAGAAGCTCGGCCGCGCGGCCCTTCTCGGCCAGCGTCAGGCGTTGCGCGACGCCGAACCGGTGCTGCTCGTCGACGATCACGAGGCCGAGGTCGCGGAAACCGACGCCGTCGCTGAAGAGGGCATGCGTCCCGATCACAAGGTCGATCGTGCCGTCTGCGAGGCCGGCCAGGGTGATGGCCCTTTCGCCGGCACGGTCGCGCCCGGTCAGCACGGCAAGGCGCAGGCCGGCCGCTTCGGCGAGAGGCGCGATGCGGGCGTAGTGCTGGCGAGCCAGGATCTCGGTCGGGGCCATCAGGGCGGCCTGGCACCCGGCTTCGACCATGCTGGCGGCTGCGAGCAGCGCCACGATCGTCTTGCCTGAACCGACGTCACCCTGGAGCAGCCTCAGCATGCGACGAGGCGACGCCATATCGGCCCGGATGTCTTCCAGCGCCCGCTTCTGGCTTCCGGTGAGGTCGAACGGGAGCGCCGCTTCGATCCGGGCGACGATGCGGCCATTGCCGAGATGGGGCCGTCCGTTGTCGACCTTCGCGCGGTTGCGCAGCAGCGCCAATGCCAATTGGCTTGCCAGCAACTCGTCATAGGCCACCCGCTGCCGGGCCGGCGCGTTCGCATCGACGGCTGCGGCGCTCTCGGGGTGATGCAGGGCGCGGATCGCCTCGTCGAACCCAGGCCATCCCCGCAGAACCGAGGTGTTCGGGTCTAGCCACTCCGGCAATCGCGGCAGGCGTTCCAGCGCCGCCTCGATCGCGCGGCCGAGAACCCGCGGAAACAGCCCCTCGGTCAAGGGGTAGACAGGCTCGATCAGCGGCATGTCGCGGAGCCCGTCAGCGTCCATGACCCGGTCCGGATGCACCATCTGGAGCCGCCCGTCCCAGAGTTCGAGCCGGCCTGAAACCCAGCGCGTGGAGCCGATCGGCAGCGCCTTTTCGACCCAGGAGGCGTTGTTGCGGAAGAACACGAGCGTCACGTCGCCCGTCTCGTCCTCGATGACGGCCTTGAACGGCGCATTGACCTTGGCGGGGGCGAGATGCTCGCGGACCCGGCCTTCGAGCGTCACGATCTGGTCGCGGGGAGCCTCACGGATCCTGGCCCGCGTCGATCGGTCGACGACCGAGATCGGCAGGTGGAGCACGAGGTCGAGCACCCGGGCCGGGCGGGTCGCCGAACCGAGCAGTCGGTCGAGGACTGTCGCGACCTTCGGGCCGACGCCGCGCAGCTTGGTGGAGTCGACAAACAGCGGGTTGAGGTCGGCGGGACGCATTCTTCCTGATTTATGGGACCCGGGCCCAAAGATCGAGACCGGTCGATCGGGACGGCGCATCACGCTGCCTTCGCGGTCGACCCGGATCCGCGGTCTCGGGGTCTGGCACCGCGTTCTATGGCGCCGATTGCGCTTGACCCCGTCTGCACCGTCGTCGCCGCAGCCGTCCGGCGACTGGTGCCTCCGGGCGCTTCCCCCTATATACCCGGGAGTTGCCCAGAGGGCGAGAAGAGTAGGCGCGGACCGCGGAAGATGAGCGAAGACGACGAGGACGCGGTGCGCCGCCGCAAGATCAGCTTCCGCGCCTGGCACCGCGGCACCCGCGAGATGGATCTCATCATGGGCCGCTTCGCCGACGCGAAGCTGGCGACGCTCGACGCGGCCGCCCTCGACAGCTTCGAGGCTCTCATGGAGCAGCCGGATCCCGACCTCTACAAATGGGTGTCGGGCGAGGCTCTCCCACCGGGCGACGTCGACACCGCTTTTCTGGCCCGGATCCGAGCTTTTCACAGCAGAACGGATGACATGCATGGCTAAGGCCATTGCCGGACGCGTCGTCCAGCCGCAGCAGATCTCAACGCCGGCCATCAAAGCGCCTGCACCGCTGACCGAGCTCTCCCAGGTCATCAAGCTCCTGCAGCAGGACTCCCACGTCACGCTGAGCCACCTGCCCGATGGCTTCGACGGGTTCGTGGTCGCGGATCTGACGCGGGCTCTGGCCCGGGCCGGCGCCGAGCGTCCGGCCGTGCTGGTCCATGTGGCGCGGGAAAGCCAGCGGGCGCAGATGTTCCGCGACGCCGTGGCGTTTGCGGCGCCCGATATCGAGGTGCTCGATTTCCCGGCCTGGGATTGCCAGGCTTACGACCGCGTCTCACCCAATGCGGCGGTTGCGGCGCGGCGCATGACGGTGCTGTCTCGCCTGGCGCGTTCCCGCTCCTCGGCCGATAGGCCGCGTATCCTGTCGACGACCGTGAGCGCCATTCTTCAGCGCGTGCCGCCGCGCGACAGTGTCGCGGCCGACAGTTTCTCGGCGGCGCCGGGGAACTCCGTTTCCACTGACGAACTCGCGGCCTGGCTCGAAGCCAACGGGTTCCTTCGCTCCGACGTCGTCCGCGACACGGGCGAATATGCGGTGCGGGGCGGTATCGTCGACCTTTTCGCACCCGGCATGCCGCTTCCGGTGCGGCTCGACTTCTTCGGTCATACGCTGGAGTCGATCCGCTCGTTCGATCCTGAGACGCAGCGCTCGGTGGGACAGCTCCGGGCGCTCGATCTCGTTCCCATGAGCGAGGTGCAGCTCACGACCGACACGATCCGCCGCTTTCGCCAGAACTATGTCGCGGCCTTCGGCGGCCAGACGCACAACGACCCGCTCTACACGGCGGTCAGCGAGGGCCGGCGGCATCCTGGCGTGGAACATTGGCTGCCGCTGTTCTACGCCAAGACCGGAACGCTATTCGACTATGTCGGGCATTGCCCGATCCTGCTCGACCCGCTCGACGACCAGGCGGCCGAAGAACGTTTCGCCAATATCGCGGACCACTACGAGGCCCGGGCCGAAGCCCGCAAGCAGCCCGGCTCCTCGACCTTCAAGCCGCTGCCGCCGGATGCCCTCTACCTGACCAAGGACGAGTGGATCCTCGAACTCGAACACGCGCCCGTCGTTCGGGCGACGAACGCCGACGCGGTCGTGCCGGGCAAGACCACCGTGGTGGATTGCCGGGGACGGCCGAGCCGCTCGTTCGCGCCGGAGCGTGCCCAGGAGGGCGTGAACGTCTTCGACGTCGCGGTCGAGCACATCCGGGCCCTTCTCGGCGACGGGCGACGCGTCATCGTGGCGGCCTGGAGCGAGGGCTCGCGGGACCGGTTGCGCGGCGTCCTGAACGAGCATGGCTTGAAGAAGACCGAGCCGGTCGGGTCGTTGGGGCAGGCGCTCGGACTCCCGTCCGGCACCGTGGCGTTGGCGGTCCTCGGTCTCGAAGAGGGGTTTTCGGCCGGCGACCTCGCGATCATCGGCGAACAGGACATCCTAGGCGACCGTCTTGTGCGCAGCCGCAAGAAGCAGCGTCGCGCCCAGAACTTCCTGCAGGAGGTGGCTTCCCTGGCCCCCGGAGATTTTGTGGTCCATGTCGACCACGGCATCGGCCGCTTCGTGGGCCTCCGGACCATCGACGTCGGACAGGCTCCGCACGATTGTCTGGAGCTCCACTACGCCGGGGGCGACAAGCTGTTCCTGCCGGTCGAGAACCTCGAGCTCCTGTCGCGGTACGGCTCGGAGGACACGGAGGCGCCGCTCGACCGGCTCGGCGGGGCAGGGTGGCAGGGCCGCAAGGCCCGGATGAAGAACCGCATTCGCGAGATCGCCCACGGGCTGATCAAGATCGCGGCGGAAAGGGCGCTCAAACCTGCCGTCAGACTCGTTCCTCCGGACGGGCTCTACGACGAATTCTGCGCCCTGTTCCCCTATGACGAGACGGACGATCAGTCGAGCAGCATCGAGGCCGTGCTGAGCGATCTCGCCTCCGGCCATCCGATGGATCGGCTGGTGTGCGGCGATGTCGGCTTCGGCAAGACGGAAGTGGCGTTGCGCGGCG
Organism: uncultured Lichenihabitans sp.; assembly: GCA_964245215.1. Lineage (GTDB taxonomy): Bacteria > Pseudomonadota > Alphaproteobacteria > Rhizobiales > Beijerinckiaceae > Lichenihabitans. The sequence continues at coordinate 4,486 of CAXTME010000013.1, read as the reverse complement.
CCTTCGCGTCGGCCATCAACGGTCGCCAGGTCGCAATCGTGGTCCCGACCACGCTGCTGGCGCGCCAGCACTACAAGACTTTCGCCGAGCGATTCTCCGGGCTGCCGATCACGGTCGGCCAGGTGTCCCGCATGGTGCCGGCCGCCGAACAGAAGCGCGTCAAGGCCGGGCTCGCCGACGGAACCATCGATATCGTGGTCGGGACGCACGCGGTGCTGGGCAAGGCCATCCAGTTCAAGGATCTCGGGCTCGTCGTCGTCGACGAGGAACAGCGCTTCGGCGTGGCTCACAAGGAGCGGTTGAAGGACATGCGGGCCGAGGTGCATATCCTGACCCTCTCGGCGACGCCGATCCCCCGCACGCTCCAGCTCGCCATGACGGGCGTTCGAGACCTGTCGATCATCGCGACACCGCCGGTCGACCGGCTCGCGGTCCGGACGTCGATCTTTCCCTTCGACGAACTCATGGTGCGCGAGGCGCTGCTGCGCGAGCGCTATCGCGGCGGCCAGTCGTTCTTCGTTTGCCCGCGGATCGAGGACCTGGAGGAGGCTGGCGCCTTCCTGTCGCGCAGCATTCCCGAGGTCAAATTCGTCGTGGCGCATGGCCAGATGTCTGCTGGCGAGCTCGAAGACAAGATGTCGGCCTTCTACGAGGGCCAGTACGACGTATTGCTGGCCACTGCCATCGTCGAAGCGGGGCTCGACATTCCGAGAGCCAATACGCTGATCGTGCATCGCGCAGACATGTTCGGCCTGGCGCAGCTCTATCAACTGCGGGGACGCGTCGGCCGCTCGAAGACCCGCGCCTATGCGCTGTTCACGCTTCCGGCCAACAAACCACCGACCGCGCAGGCGGAGAAGCGGCTCAAGGTCCTGCAGTCCCTCGACACGCTGGGAGCCGGCTTCGAACTCGCGAGCCACGATCTCGATATCCGCGGCGCCGGCAACCTGCTCGGCGACGAACAATCGGGCCACATCAAGGAGGTCGGCTTCGAGCTCTACCAGCAGATGCTCCGCGACGCGATCGAGGCGCTGAAGGCCGGGACCACGGAGGTCGTGGAGGAGGCCTGGTCGCCGACGATCTCGATCGGCATTCCTGTAACGATCCCGGAGCATTATGTGCCGGACATCGCGTTGCGCATGAGCCTCTACCGCCGGCTCTCGAACCTCGAGCGGGAAGACGACATCGAGGCGTTCGGGGCCGAGATGATCGACCGCTTCGGCGACATGCCGGACGAGGTGCGCCAGCTCCTGAAGCTGATGGCCGTCAAGGGGCTCTGCCGGCGCGCCCATGTCGAACGGGTCGACGCCGGGCCGAAGGGTGTGATCGTCGGGTTCCGCGACAACAGCTTCATGAACCCGAAGGCCCTCGTCCGGCTCATCCAGGATCCGCGGGAATCCGCCAAGGTACGCCCCGATATGCGGGTCGCTTTCGCCCGCGATTTCGACCGGCCGGAGGATCGGCTCGAAGGCACCCGGCAGATCCTGAAGCGTCTCGTCGAGATCGGCGAGCGCAAGGCCGCGTGAGACGTCCCTTCGCCCCTCACGCGTGAGGGGAATCCCTTCTCCCTCGGGGAAGTGGCGCGTGGCGCCGGATCAGGACCCCCTCAGCGACGCGCCATCCCTCCACCGGCCTTCGACCAACTTCTCCCGCGAGCGGGAGAAGGACAATCGGCCGTCAGCCCCCAGGCTTCCGCCACCAGAGCTCGATCGGCGTGACGTTGGTGATGCCGAAGAGCGGGACTTCCGTCGGCCGCCCCAGGCTCGCGGAGTAGCTGATCCACTGGTCTTCGGTGTGGAAGAGCGGGATGATGTAGAAGCCCGACAGCAGCAGCCGATCGAGGGCCCGCGAGGCCGCCATGAAGTCCTCCTCCGATCGGGCCGCCAGGATGGCCGAGATGGCAGCATCGATGGCCGGAGATGCGGCACCGGGCAGGTTGAAGGAGGCGGGCTGCCGGGCGCTCGCAGAACTCCAGCGCGAGCGCTGTTCGGCACCGGGCGAGGGTGACGCCGACCACGAACCGAGCATCATGTCGAAATCGAAGCTTTGTCGGCGGCGCTGGTACTGCACCTCGTCGACGAGCCTCACCGTGGCCTCGATCCCGATCGATTTCAGGCTATCGGCGAAGCTCAGGGCGAGCCGCTCCTGACGGCGGTCCTGGACCATGATCTCGAAGCGGAACGGCTGGCCGTCCGGCCCGGTCATGACCGTGCCGTTCAGATGATCGCCCGCCGCAGCCAGGAGCGCCAGGGCACGCTTCGCACTGTCGCGGTCGCGCCCCGAGACATCGCCTCCGGGCGGACGCCACGTCCCGTCCAGGATGTCGGCCCGCACCGCGCCGGGATAGGGCGCCAGCAGCGCCGTCTCGGCCGGCGAGGCCGCCTGCCCGGTCGAAGCGAGCGGGCTCTCCGCGAAGAAGCTGGGCGTGCGACGGTAGAGCCCACCATAGAGGTTCCGGTTGACCCAGCCGAAGTCGAACATGTCGCCGAGCGCTTCTCGGACCCTCGCATCGGCGAAGATCGCGCGCCGCGTGTTGAACGCGAAACCGTCCATGCCCTTCGGCAGGCGCAGGGGAACCACGGCCTTGACGTCCCGGCCGTCGCTGAGGCCTGGAAAGTGATAGGCGGTCAACCAACGTGCCGGGTCCGTTTCGATGCGAAAGTCGCACTGGCCCGCCTTGAACACCTCGAACAGGGCGTTGGCGTCGCGGTAATAGTCGATGTCGACGCGGTCGAAATTGAACATGCCGCGCCGCGTCGGGAGGTCGCGGCCCCAGTATTCCGGGTTTCGCTCGAGCACGAGCTTTTGTCCGGGGTCGACCGCGCCGACCCGGTAGGGACCGCTGGCCAACGGCGGCTTCAGCGTCGTCTCGTCGAAATGGGCAGCATCCGTGGCCTTGCTCGACAGGACCGGCATGAGCCCCAGAAAGAGCGGCAGTTCGCGGTCGCCGGATCCTTGGAGATCGAACCGGATGGTCTCGGGATCCGGGGTGGTGACGTCCTTGATCTGCGCGAAAGCGGCCCGCTGCTGCGGCCGTCCCTTGCCCTTCAGGAGATCGAAGGTGAAGCGGACGTCCGACGACGTGATCGGGCTGCCGTCCGAGAACCGCGCTCCGGGATCGAGATGAAAGGTCGCGAAGGTGCGGTCGGCATCGGTGTCCATGCCCTTGGCGATCAGGCCGTAGAGCGTGAAAGGCTCGTCCTGCGAGCGAGCCATCAGGGTCTCGAACACCATGGTGCCGAGCCCCTGGGCTGTCGAACCTGCCTTGAGGTTATAGGGGTTGAGACTGTCGAAGGTGCCGAGCAGGCACAGTCGCAATCGGCCGCCCTTCGGCGCGTCCGGGTCGGCGTAGGGGAAGTGCGTGAAGCCGGGCGCGAGCGCCGGCGCACCATGCATGGCGATGGCCCCGCCGGCTCGAGCCGCAAGGGGCGGGATCACGATCACGATGGCCAGCGCCGCAGTCAGGAGGGCGCGAAGCTTGGGTGTCATTGAACCCCGGTTCTTTGGTCTCGATACACGAGCTTGCTCTACGCTGCTGGTGCCGGCGTGGCCATCCGCCTTGCAATCGCAGCGGAGATCATGGAGTAAGGCGCCGGTCGCGAATCGCCGTCAGACGGCTCGGAGGCTCGACAACGTGTCGCCGCAATCGGCGGCAATGACCACATCGCCACTTGGCGGGACAGCTCATTGACGCGAGCGTTCCGGCGCGAGGGCGGCCAGCGTTGGGCTGGAGAGCGGCGGCTGCGCCGGCACCCCAACGCGGAGCATGTCGGGTCGATACCGACAGGCTCTCGCTGCAGAGTTTCGACGCGATCCTTCATCACGCCCGCATGGTCCAGACAACGAGGTACAACATGCCGTCCCAACCCATGAATTTCGGACTCGCCGCCCTTCTGGCAACCGCGCTCCTGGGCGGTCAGGCCCTTGCGCAAACCGCTGCACCAGCCGGACAGCCTGCACCGGCAGGACAGCCCGCGCAGGGCCAGCAGCAGAACCCCAATGCGCCGGTCAGGATCGACATGCAGACGGTTCCCAAAACCGAGTGGACCAAAGTCTGCAGCAAGCCGCAAGCCGGCCAGAAGGATCTTTGCTTCACGACCCGTGACTTCACGACCGCCCCCGATCAGCCGCCGCCGGTCGCGCTTGCCATCTACGACGTCAAGGGTGACGACACGCGCGTGATCCGTGTCCTGATGCCGATCGGCTTGCTGCTGAAGCCCGGCGTGCATCTTGCGGTCGACAAAGGCGCGGTTCAGGAAGGCGCCTTTGAATTCTGCATGCCGAACGGCTGCTTCGCCGAGACGAGGATCAAGGGCCCGGTGCTCGATCAGATGAAAAAGGGCAAGCAGCTCAACATCGTCGCCAAGGGCCTCGCCAACAACGAAGTCACCTTCGTCCTTCCGCTCACCGGCTTCGGACCGGCGTTCGACGGGCCCGCGATCCCGCCCGAAGTGATCGCGAAGCAGCAGCAGGAGATGCAGGCGGA
>CAXTME010000012.1:0-60994 GCA_964245215.1 uncultured Lichenihabitans sp. | reverse complement strand
AGCCGACGAAGCCGATGGCCTTCACGTCCGGGTCGTCGAGCAGCGCGTCGACCGCGACCTTGTCGCCGTTGACGACATTGAGCACGCCGGCCGGCAGGCCCGCCTCGATCATCAGTTCGGCCAGGCGCATCGGCACGCCGGGGTCTCGTTCGGAGGGTTTCAGGATAAAGCTGTTGCCGCACGCGATGGCGGGCGCGAACTTCCACATCGGGATCATGGCCGGGAAGTTGAACGGCGTGATGCCGGCCGTGACGCCGAGCGGCTGGCGCAACGAGTAGGCGTCGATGTCCGGGCCGGCGCCGTCGGTGAACTCGCCCTTCATGAGGTGCGGGACGCCGAGCACGAATTCCACGACCTCGTAGCCGCGTTGGATGTCACCCTTGGCGTCCGGGATGGTCTTGCCGTGTTCGCGTGCCAGCAATGTGGCGAGTTCGTCCATGTTCCGATGGATGAGGTCGAGGAACTTGATGAACACGCGCGCCCGTCGCTGCGGGTTCACGGCGGCCCAACCGACTTGGGCGGCGCGCGCGTTCTCGACGGCGGCGCGAACCTCTTCGGCCGAGGCCAGCGAGACCTTCCCGGCGACTTCGCCCGTCATGGGCCAGAACACGTCGGCCGTGCGTCCCGATGTGCCGGCGACGTGCTTGCCGCCGATAAAATGCCCGTAGTCTGTCATGATGTCCCTCCCAAAGCTCTTGACTGTCGCCACTATAAATCGATAATTTCGCGCAGCAAGCGAAGAGATCGCGCAATTGCTGTGCATTAATAGGCAGACTCTACCGTGAACTGGGACGACGTGCGGGTGTTCCTGGCGGTGGCGCGCGCCGGTCAGTTCGTTGCCGCAGCCCGCAGCCTCAAGGTCGACCATGCGACCGCCGCGCGGCGGGTGACGGCGTTGGAACGGGCATTGAACGCGCGCCTGCTCGACCGCCGCACCACCGGGGTCCTGCTGACGGAATCAGGCGAGCGGTTCGTGTCGGCTGCCGAGCGCATGGAGACCGCTTTCCTTCAGGCCCAGGCGGAACTCGGCGACCGCGACGTGGAACTCTCGGGCACGGTGCGGATCGGCGCGCCGGACGGGCTCTCGACCTACTATCTCGCGGCGCGCTTCGCGGCCCTGGCGGAGCGCTACCCGGCCATCGCGATCCAACTCGTACCGACACCTCAGGCCGGCATGGTGGGTCGGCGCGAAGTCGACATCGCGATCGTCCTGGAGAAGCCCGAAGCGGGGCGCTTCATCGCCCGCAAGCTGACCGACTATTCGCTGGGGCTCTTCGCATCGGCTGATTATCTCGCACGCCATCCGGCACCCGAGACTCTCGTGCGCCTCGCCGACCACCGGCTCGTCGGCTACGTCGAAGAGTTCAACTATTCACCGGCGCTGAACTACGTGGAGGAACTCTACGGCGGCGCACCCATCGCGTTCCAATGCGCCAACGCCATCGGGCAACTCGAAGCGGTGCGGGCCGGCATCGGTATCGGCGTGCTGCACGATTTCATCGCGCGGCGTCATCCCGATCTCGTCCGCGTGCTGCCCGAGCACTGGGTCTGGCGCTCCTACTGGATCGTCGAGCACGAAGACACGCGCGGCATCGGCCGCATCCGCGCGGTGAATGATTTCCTGGTAGGCGCCGTGGCCGAGGACCGCACCACCTTCATGCGCCCGTGAGGACCTTGCGCCTCGTCGTCACTTTGACGCCGCGGTGGACGTGTCGGACCGCAGCATGCGGCCGATCTCGATCACGCTGCCGTAGTTGCCTTCGTTGAACAGGAGGACGACACGATCGACGCGGGTCAGTTTGGCGATCGTGGCCAAGAGATCTGCGACGTCTCTCACAGGCCCTGCGATCTGGACGACATGCTGGAACGCGGCGGCGTAACTCAGACCCGCGCCTTCGCCGAACGAGTCGGACAGCATCAGGAGGCTGTCCGGATCCGTCGCCGACGGATTGCGATAAGCGTGAAGCGAATCCAGCGGATTGTCGTAGAAACGCACCGTATCGGCGAGGATGGCGGCTTCGAGCCGACCGTCCACCGTGATCCCGGAAGCCGAAACCTTGTAGACGGGAAACGGGGCCACGACACCGTGATCGAGGAGCAACTCGGATGGACCCTCGGTGAGTTCGACGAGCTCCCCGGTCGGAGCGCTCACGCCGATGTCGTTCAGGAACGCATCCCTGGCGACTTTGACACTCCAACCACCGGGATGAAAGTTGCCGATGGGAAAGAAGGCCTTGTCGTCTCTGTGGTCGTACATCGCCGAGAACGAATATGAGAACTGGGTCCCGCGCGACGAGGCGATGTGAGCGAGAGGCGAACCGCCCCGGCTGAGTCTGGAACAAGCCGCCCGATCTGCCGAAGGGATCGATCTCGGAAGACGATCGCCGTACAACGTCGGGATCGTGGGGACGAGCACGACATCGATCTCCAAGGCAATATGCCGGGCGAAGTCAGCGATCTCGTCGACTGCTCCTTGGAGACGCGCCATTTCGCTCGGATCCGACAGGCCCAGGCACGTCCCCTCGATCATGTCGTTGATGGACGTGTCGTCATTCCCGTTGAGAAATACGAAACGATCCCGGGCGATCGTGATGTGCGGCATGGGCGCAGTATTGAGGCCGAAGTAGAGAAAGCTGTTCTTGAGGTAGGTCACCGCGACGATCGGGTAGGCGCGATCCGCGAGCCACGCGTTGATGGTCGAGAAATAGGCCGAGGGGCTGTGCCAGAACTTATCGCGCCGAGGCCATGGCGTGAGAACGCGATTGTGGAAGGCCTCCAACCGATCGTCGGTCTGACCGTTCATGGCCACGAGAGGAAACAGAAGAACGACGCCGACGGCGACCAGTACGGCTCTCGCCCACCCGGACAGGCTGGCTGCCGGCGGCGTTGAATCAGGTGGTTCGCGCTTCGACGCAGTCATCGCAATCCCCAATTGCGTCCGGTCTATGGGCAGCTTCGACGCAACTGGCAAGATCGACTTGGCGAGCGTGCGCCAGCAACTATGCATTGTGCATGCGATGCGCGTCGTCGGGAGGCGCAGCCGCGATCGGAGATCTCTCGGATCCTTCGGCAGGAGGAATGGGAGAGGCCGGCACATGTCCGGCAAGCGGCTCGACCCAGCCGAGAAGATCGGAGGTGAACGCCCGGATAAGTTGCGGAGGCGGCTAGGCCTCTCCGTCCGGCAGGCCCGCTCGCCGCCGTGTCATCTTGGCCAGGATCGACCAGTCCTTGGCACCCAATCCTCGATCGACGGCATCGATCATGTTCTCTCGGACGATGGTCGCGGCCGGCAGAATGGCGTTCTTCGTCCGGGCTGCCTCGAGCGCCAGATCGACATCCTTGAGACCCAAGGTCAGCTTGAACCCCGGTTCGTAGCTGTTGGTCGCGATGAAGCCGCCATAGCGCTTGTAGCTCGGGCTGGCCAGGATCGTGTTGGTGATGACGTCGAGGAAATCCGCTGCCTTCAGACCATAGCTCTCGGTCAGAGCCGTTGCCTCGCCCATCGCTTCGATGGCCAACGTAATCATCAAGTTGCCGGCGATTTTTGCGATATTGGCGTGTTTGGGGTCGTTCCCGAGGGACCAGGTCTTCTGGCCCAGTGCATCGAATAAAGGTTGAACGGTCGCGATAGCCTGCGGATCGCCGGCCACCATGATGTTCAGCTGCGCCTTCGCGGCAGCGGCCGGCACACCGAAGACCGGCGCCGCCACATAGGCGATACCGGCGCTCCGGTGTAGCGCCTGAAGCTCTTCGACGAGCGCGACCGAAATCGTCGACATCATCACGTGGATGCAACCTTGACGCGCCGAGGCGAGAGCCCCCGAATCGATGACGACACTGCGCACGGCGTTGTCGTCGGACAGCATCGTCACAACGGCTTCGTTCTCGAAGGCCGCGGCGGGTGATGCCAGCAGCGTGACGCCTTCGAGCGCCTCGGCGGCTTTCGGATCGCGATTCCAGACGCTGACCCGATGGCCGGCTCCGACGAGGTGAGGCACCATGGCGGCGCCCATGCCGCCGATCCCCATGAAACCGACATTCATTGCCAACAGCCTTTCAAACGCGCGAGGCCCGACCCGTTCAATTCTGCCGTGCCCTACAGGACCTTTGCCGACGCGCCGAGATCCCTGGCGCGATCCGGCGGCAGCCGGTTCGTTGATGGATCAGAAGCAACGGACCGAGGGCGGCCCGAAACCAGCGCAAACACGCTTGTGGTCCACCTGTCAGGCGGCCTGCGCCAGGGGCTCTCCCGTGCACGAGCGGTTGCGACCCAGCGCCTTGGCGCGGTAGAGTTCCTGGTCGGCTGCCTTCAGCAAGGTCGCGTTCGGCCGTGGGTCCCCCAATGCGATCGAGGACGCGCCGACCGTGATCGTGACGATCTTGAAGGCTGAACCGGCATGCGGCTCCCGGAGATCGATGATCGCCTTCCGGATGTCTTCTGCCGCTTTGGCGGCGTGCGCCCCTTGGGGTGCCGGCAGGACCACGGCGAACTCCTCCCCTCCATAGCGCGACGCGAGCCCCCCATGAAGAGAGGCGGCGGACGCAATGGCTTCCGCGATGCGGCAGAGGGCGACATCGCCCGCTCCATGGCCATAGGTGTCGTTGTAGGATTTGAAGTGGTCGACGTCGATCATCAGCAGGCCGACCGATCCCTCGCGCCCGTCGCCGAATCGACGCTCGCGATCGAGGACGGCCTTGAACGCGCGGCGGTTCATCAGCCCGGTGAGGTCATCGGTCGTGGCGAGCTCCTGAAGCCGCGTTTCGGCGACCACCCGGTGATCGATCTCTCGTTTGGCGAGGACGAGGAGCAATGCGATTCCGGTCGAGAGAGTGGCCAGCAGGGTGCCGATCTCGGCGGCGCGCGTCCAGAAGGCGGCGTAGACGTCCTCGGTCGATTCCGCTGCGAACTGGACGAGCGGCAGCTGACCGACTCGTCGGTATCCGAAGACGCGCGTGACGCCGTCGATCGGCGATGTCGCCTCGAACGTGTCGTCGGGATCGGACTGGTTGCCGTTGACCCGGGCTATCGTTTCGGCATTGAGGACGACCGTCCCGAGCTTCGAATCGGCGCGGGGTTCGCGGGCCAGAAGTGTTCCATCGATGTTGTAGAGCGTCATCAGCGCGTCTTTCCCAAGCTGCATTCGTCCGTAGGCGTCCTGCATGTAGGAGAGGCGAAGCGTTCCGGTGACGATCCCGGCGAAGCTCCCGTCCGGATCGTTGAGCCTGCGGCTGAAGGCGAGACTCCAGGGTCCGTCCGGTCCGTCCCGGAACGGCTTGCTGATGAAGAGGCCCAAGGTCGCGCTTGCGGCATGCGCCTGGAACCCTTCCCGGGTGGCGTAACTTCCCGCCACCGAAGCGCTACCGTCGGAGCTCTCCAGCAAGCTTCCGTAGCGATCGAGCACCAGGATGGGTCCGAAATGACGCGCCGCGGCGGAATGATCGAAGAGGACCTGCCGCCGCAGCGAAGGCTTCAACGCCCTGACCTCGTCGTTACTCCACCCCTCGACGACGGCATGAATGGAGAGGTCCAGCAGCTCGACGTTGCGGAAGAGGTCGAAGCCGAGCGCCGCCGCGACATTGTCGACCGCCCGGCCTGCATCCCGCCTGGCTTGTTGGTGCGCGTCGATCAGCAGGCTGCCGCAGGTCGCACATACCCCGAGGAGAAGGAAGGTCATGCAGGCCATGATCCGGGTGCGAAGAATCGTCCTCAGGCGGGCATGGACAACGCTCAACAGCCAACGCAAGGATTTCTCTCCGGAACGGTCCGGCGGAAGATTGCACTCCGGAAGCCTGACGTTACGTTAAGATGAGGATGAGAGAGCCAGCAGTTGTGAGGTTGTGCCGAGGCGGGCGTCGCCGGGTCGCGCCAGAGGCGTCGTCAACTAGAGATCGAGATCACTCAGGCCGGGATGGTCGTCGGGGCGACGGCCCAGGGGCCACCGGTACAGGCGGTCGGCCTCGGCGATCGCGAGGTCGTTGATGCTGGCGATGCGGCGGCGCATCAGGCCATGCGCGTCGAAAGCCCAGTTCTCGTTGCCGTAGGAGCGATACCACTGGCCGGTCTCGTCGTGCCACTCGTAGGCGAAGCGTACCGCGATCCGGTCGTCCCGATACGCCCAGACCTCCTTGATCAGCCGGTAGTCGAGCTCGCGGGCCCACTTGCGGCGCAGGAAAGCCACGATCTCGTCTCGCCCGCTCAAGAACTCCGCCCGGTTGCGCCAGCGGCTGTCTTCGGTATAGGCGAGCGCCACGCGGTCCGGCTCCCGGGCGTTCCAGGCATCCTCGGCCATGCGGGCTTTCTGAGCGGCGGTTTCGGCCGTGAACGGCGGCAGCGGCGGACGGCTCGACATGGGCATCGATCCTTCAGGGGCGTGGCCTGGCGATCGTATGCATGGGCTCCTGCGATCATCAAGCGTTTCATCGATGGGCCAAGCCGATCGCATGTTCAAGCTTCGGCGGCTTGGCCGCCGTGTCGCCGCTCCAACGTCGAAACGATCTTCCGCATCCAGACGTGAAGCGGGTCCATGTGCGAGCGTTCGTGCCAGACGAGCCGATACGTGAAACCAGGCACGTTGGGGAGGTCGACGCGGGCGAGACCGCCCATGCGGGCCAGAAGGCGTGCCGCGCGCGATGGGACGCACATGATCAAGTCCGAATGCTGGAGGGCGAGTGGACCCGACAGGAAGTAGGGCGTCCGGAGCGTCGCTCTGCCCTCGGACGTCGCGGTGAGCCGAGACACGACATCGTCGACGAGGATCCGCCGCCCGTCGGGAAACATCATCACGGCCCGGGCATAGCCGCCGAGGACCTCCGCCGCGGTGCTCTCGCGTCCTTCGAGCCGAGCCAAAGCCGGGTGCCCCGACCGCAGCAGGCAGGAGTAGCCCTCCTCGAAGAGGTCGCGCGTGTGGAAGTCGTTCGGAAGGCCGCTATCGGCGTAGAGCGCGAAGGACAGCTGGCCTTGCTCGAGACCCGCCAGCGTGTCGGCACTCCAGGGCACCACATCGATGGAGACGCCGGGCGCCGCCCGCGCGAGATGCCCCGCCAAGGGCGCCAGGACGACGGCGGCGCCGTAGTCCGTCGTCGCCACGCGCACCAGGGCTTCGGCCGTTGCCGGGTCGAACGTCGGCAATGCGAACACCCGGCCGACGGCCTCGATGGCGTCTTTCACGAGCGGCACGAGCGCCTGGGCCCGCGGCGTCAGCGCTCCGCCGGTCGAGCCGCGCACGACGAGGCGGTCACCGAGCGCGCGGCGCAACTGCTCGAGAGCCCGGCTCGTCGCCGGTTGGCTCAGGCCGAAGGCTTCGGCGGTCCGCGTCACGCTCCGCGTTTCGAGAATCGAGCCGAGAAGACGCAACGCGCGGAGGTCGAGGGAGCCGAGGCCGCCATCCGTATTGTGCATGAGCATCATCCTGTCTGCGTCGTAGCGCGCATGGACAGAACACCGTCTATCGCAGGTCCGAAGCGAGGAGACCGGAATGTTCGTTGTTGTGGGAGCCACGGGAAACACAGGAAGTGCCGCCATCGACGCCTTGCTGCAAGCCGGCCATCCGGTTCGTGGCATCGTCCGGCGAGCCGAGACAGCGGAGGCGCTGCGGGCGCGGGGCGCCGAAGCCGCGGTGGCGGCCGTCGATGATGCCGAGGCCTTGACGGTCGCCTTCGAGGGCGCGGAGGCGGTCTACCTGATGAACCCGCCGGCCTATGCAGAGCCCGACCTCTTTGCTCGAGCCGCGCAGGTTCATGCGAGCCTGATCGCTGCGGCCGAGCGGGCCAAGGTGAAACGCATCGTGGCGTTGTCATCGGTCGGCGGCCAGCATGCGGCCGGCACGGGCAACATCCTCACGACCTACGACCTCGAAACGAGGCTCGCGTCCTGTTCGCGCCCGACCACGATCCTGCGGGCCGCGAACTTCATGGACAATTGGGGATGGGGGCTCAAGCCGGCGATGGAGAAGGGCGTGCTGCCCAGCATGTTCCTGCCGCTCGATCGCAAGCTCCCCATGCAGGCCGCGCGGGACGTCGGTGCGGCAGCGGCGGCTTTGATGACCGAGGGTGGCCCGGACCGTCGGCTCGTCGAACTCCACGGGCCCGAGGACGTTTCTCCTGACGACGCTGCGGCGGCACTGACGGCCATCCTCGGGCGGCCTGTTGCAGCGGTCGCGGTGCCGGAAGCCGAGTGGGCGTCGAGGTTCCGCGCACAGTCGATGCCGGAGCGGAGCGTCGCCGGGTTCTGCGAGATGTTCCAGGGGTTCAACAGCGGCCTGATCGTGTTCGAGGGCAGGCACGAGACCCGTCGCGGTCCGACGACGCCCCTCGAAGCCTTGAAGAACATGGTCTTGCGAAGCGAAGCGGAGACACGCCGATGAAGATGAGCTTGAAGCAGAAAGGCGCGTTCCGGCCACCGCCGGTCCTCGCCGAACCGTTCGAGCGTGTGTCGCAGGCCCTTCAGGCATGGCCCGGCATCGTGGCGGCGACGCACTGGCATCTGTCGCGCAACCGCCAGGTGGATGGCGCGGACTTCTACGTCGGCGATGAGGAGTTGGGCCATCTTCACCTCGATGGCGAGGTCCACCTGGCCACGAACCTCGAGCTGAGCGTGCCCTTGATCGAGGCCGGGTTGGCCCGCCGGTTCCCCTATGGCGGCAGCTATGCCGGGTGGGTCGAGATGTCGATCCGGACCGAAGCGGATGCAGAGCACGCCATCTGGCTGTTTCGCCTCAACTACGACCGTTTGTCGGGCGCAGCCGCTGCTGGTCTCATCGAGAGAGTTGCGTCCCGCGCTTCGGATTTGCGTCCTCGTTGAGGCGCTCAGGCGCGACGCATCCTGAAACCGGGGTCTCGGCGTCCGCGTGGCGTCGGCAGTTCCCCGTCTTTCGCCGGGCGCACAATATCGTCATGCTGCACCTGCGGTGAGCCGAGTCCGTCGGTTCCATTCCGAACCGGAGATGTCGCCATGGCGGCAGAGGTCAGTCTCACCCGGACAGCGCCGGCCGGCGCTGGCGACGCGCGCGCCGGTCGCACCCGATGACGAGCCATGCCGCGCCGTTGAAAGAGGGGAAGACGCCCTCCCTGCGAAGCCTGTTCTCCGATCGTCGCCTCGGCGTGATGGTCGGCCTCGGGTTCAGCTCGGGCATTCCGTTCCTGCTCGTCTACGTCACGCAATCGGCGTGGCTTTCCGAGGCCAAGGTGCCGATCGGCATTCTCGGCCTGATGAGCGAGCTGACGCTCGCCTACAAGCTCAAATTCGTGTGGGCGCCGTTCCTCGATCGCTACGACGCGCCCCTCTTCAGCCGGCTGCTCGGGCGGCGACGCGGCTGGATCGTACTCTCGCAGGTGGGGGTGATGCTGACGCTCGCCGGGGTGGCGTTCGGCGATCCCGCGCATTGGCTCGCCTGGACGATCGTCTTCTCCCTGGCACTCGGGTTCGCGGGCGCGACGCAGGACGTCGTGATCGACGGCTGGCGCATAACGGTGGCGCCGGTCGAGCGGCAGGCCCTGATGTCGTCCTGGGCCGAAGTGGGGTGGCGTATCGGCAATCTCGTCGCCGGCGCCGGCGCGCTCTACCTCGCGGATGCCTTCGGCTGGCGGGCCGCCTATCTGTGCATGGCGGCCTTCATGGCACCGGGCATGGTCGCAGCCTTTCTCGCGCCCGAGCCCGAGTCCGACAAGACGTCGCAGCCCGCGCCGTTCAGCCTCGTCGCGACGGTCGTGGAGCCGATCAGGGACCTCGTCGCGCGGCTCGGCCCTCTGGCGATCCCCACGCTGCTGCTCGTCGCCGGGTTCCGCATGCCGGGCTATATCTCGAGCGCCATGGCGGTGCCGCTCTTCAAGAGCCTGCATTATTCGAACTCCGATATCGCGACGGTCACCAAGCTGTTCGGCTTTCCCATCGCGCTCGCAGGCACGTTCCTGGCCACCTTTGTCGTGAAGCGGATCGGCCTGATGGCGAGCCTGCTCGTCGGCACCGTCTTCGCGTCGGCGTCGCATCTCAGCCTTGCCTATCTGGCGATCCACGGCGACCATGGCGGGGGTGAGTTCTGGACCTTCGCGGTCGCGGTCAGCACCGACGACTTCGCCTATGCGTTCGCGTCCATCATCCTCATCACCTACATGTCGTCGCTCTCGTCGACGGAATACGCGGCCAGCCAATATGCGCTCATGACCTCGCTCTGCGCGCTGCCGGGCAGTGTCGTGGCGGGGTCATCGGGCTTCATCATCGAGCGCCTCGGCTTCGAATGGTTCTTCATCGCGACGTCGCTGATCGGCGCGCCGGTGGCCATCCTGTGCTGGTACGTTTGGCGTCTTCAGGACGACAACCGAATGCAGCCTGTCGTTTGAGACCGGAGAAGGGTCGGGAGCCACTGGTTTGGCAGAGCGGCCGACGAAAGGAAAACGATGGCTCTGAAGGATCCCGATGCGAAACGGCCGAAACTCGAGCGCAAGGCCGTGGCGGCCGTCGTGCTCGGCAATGCGCTCGAATTCTACGATTTCACCATCTATGCGTTCTTCGCCAAGCCGATCGGAGAGGCCTTTTTTCCATCGAAGAACGCGGTCGACAGCCTGCTCGCCTCGCTGGCACTCTTCGGGATCGGCTACGTCATGCGCCCGATCGGGGGTGTCCTGATCGGGGCTTTCGCTGATCGGGCGGGACGCAAGCCCGCCATGCTGATCACCATCGCGCTGATGGCGATCGGCATGCTCATGCTGGCCGCCACGCCCGGCGTCGCAACCTGGGGAACGAGCGCCCAGGTGATCGTCATCGTCGGACGGCTCATCCAGGGACTGGCGCTCGGTGGCGAGGTCGGACCTTCGACCGCCTATCTCCTCGAAGCCGCACCGCAGAAGAGCCGGGGCTTCGTGGCCAGCTGGCAGATCGCGAGTCAGGGCTGCGCCGCACTGGTCGCGGGGGTCGTGGCGTCGGCGCTCACCTTTTTCGTCGGCGCCCATGCGATGAGCGACTGGGGCTGGCGGGTGATGTTCCTGCTCGGCATCGGGGTGGTGCCGGTCGGACTCGTCATCCGCAGCCACTTGCCCGAAACGGCCGGTGCAGAGAAGGATCCCTCGGCCTCGGGGTCGACCTTCGCGGTGGTGGCTCGCCTCGTGCGAGACCATGGGCGCCTGCTGCTACTCACTTTCCTGGTCGTCGCGGCCTCGACCGTGTCGAACTCCGTCGGCACCAACATGCCGGTCTATGCCGAGTCGACGCTGGGCTTGACCGAAACCGTCTCGACCGCCGTGCCGATCGCGCTCGGCCTCGCGTCCATCCTCTTCCCGCTGCTCGGAGGCTGGCTCGCCGACCGCGTGGGCCGCCGGCCGGTGATGATCTGGCCGCGCGCCGTCATCGTGGTCCTGGCGGTGCCGGCATTTTACTGGCTGGCCCACGATCCGACCGCGACCACGGTCTACATCGTGACGTTCCTGATGTCGGCATTGTCGTCGATCAATGCCGCGGCCGTCATCGTGGCGATCCCCGAGGCTTTGCCGCGCAACGTGCGCAGTGCCGGGCTTTCGATCGTCTATGCCCTGTCGGTCTCGATCTTCGGCGGCAGCACGAACTATGTGATCAACAAGCTCATCGCGATCACGGGCGACAAGCTTTCGCCCGCCTACTACCTTTTGGCCTTCAGCGTTGTGGGCACGGTCGCTGCCTACCTGATGCGCGAAACGCGAGGCAAGGACATCGAAGCGAATGTCGAGGCTTGATGAAAGAGAAAACCACCGCCCGGCGTACAAGCATCGACGCAGGAACCCTGAAGTTCAGCTCGTACGCCGACCGGTTCGGCCGTCACACGGGCGGTTTAGCCGTGAAACCGCTGCCGTCTCGGAACCGTGCGACGCGCGGTCTGCGACATGATCGCGCCCACTCAACCGTTCACCACATGATGCGTTGACGGCCTTGTTGGGAGATCCACGCCATGTCCACCTCAGCGAAGAAGACCGATCCAGAACTTTGGGAAAAAGTAAAAACGGACGTCACCCAGGGCGACAAGGGTGGTAAACCCGGTCAGTGGTCCGCCCGCAAGGCTCAAATGGCCGTGCAGGAGTATAAACACGAAGGCGGCGGCTACGAGGGAAAGAAGTCGGAGGACAATCATCTCGTCCAGTGGCAGGAAGAGGATTGGGGAACGAAGTCCGGTCAGCCCAGCGGCGAGACGGGTGAGCGCTATCTGCCCAAGGCCGCCCGCGACCAACTGACAGCGCAGGACTACAAGCGCACGTCCGACAAGAAGCGCCGTGACAGCAGGCAAGGTCAGCAACACTCGGCCCAGCCGAAGGACATCGCCGAGAAAACGGCCGCAGTGCGCCACCACGAACTCGACCGCCACGAGAGCAAGGCAGAACTCTATGCGCGTGCAAAGGAAAAGAGTATCGCGGGCCGTTCCAAGATGGATAAAACCCAACTGCTGCAGGCGCTAAGATCCTGATACCGGATGACCGCCGCCAACGGTTTCGCCGATCTTCCAGACACGACACGTCTCCAGACCTCGTCAGGTGCAAGGCGATCATCGCCTTCGACATCCTCACGGGAGTATCTCTTGCGCTCCATTTCGCTGCATCGACGACACTGGATTCGCCAAAGCCATCGCCACCAGTCCACCGCGCATTCGGCGAAGCGGCAGTCTAACCACGCGACCTTTTGTCCATCCAAGCTCAACACGCCCCAACATGGGACTAAACGTCACTTCAATTAAATCAAGCTGCCCCATATGCCGGAACACCGTTTGACGACGGGCGCAACTAAACTATTCGGGGTACGATCATGAACGATGTGAACCATGCGATGGATGCTTATCTTACCGGCTTGCGCAATCAGCACGCCGTCGAGACCCAGGCGATAGGGACTATACAGAACCAATTGGGTCGGATGACCAAATACCCGGACCTGCATGCCAAGATGCAGGAAGATAAGGAGCGGTCGACCTTGCAGGCAGCCCGGCTCGACGATTTGCTAGCCAAGCACGACACGAGCAAGTCCCTGGCCAAGGAAGCCGTGACGGGGGCGGTCGCCACCGTGGCCGGGTTCACCCATATCGGGGCGGGCGACGAGGTCCTGAAGAATGTTTTGGCGGCCGTCGGCTTCAAAGCCTACGAAATCGGGTCCTACAAGGTCCTGATCACATTGGCCGACGCGGCCGGCGCTGCCGGGGATGCACCGGTTTTGGAGCAGTCCATGAAGGAAGAGCAGGAGATGGGTGACTGGCTCGGCGGGCATCTCCCGAGCTTCGTCCACGCTTATCTCGGCAGCCACTCGGCATAGCCATAGGCCATCCGCGAAGCGACGCCGGCAGCCACGGGATCTACGATGGCACGGAGACGGATATCGCCCCTCGCGTGCTAGGCGTAGAGGGCGTTGCCGGGGTCGCTAGCGGGACCGAGCGACGGTACATAGCTTGCCGCGTCACGCCGTCTTGCCCGCATCATGTCACGGCAGGCGGCGTCGGCGTGTCGAAGACGCGTAAGAGCGGCGGCCCGTTTCTCCCGATAGAGCGTCGCCGGCATGCGGGATCGTAGATCGCTCGGTAGGGTCTTCCAATAATGGTCAGCTTTGGAGGCTTCGGAGAGCTCCTGTTGCGTTTTGACCCAGGCGACGTACCAATCCATGACACAAGACCCCCAAAAGCAAGCTTCTGTAGCGTCTCGAGCAGGTTCGGTGCCGGCTGACGCGGACAGCCGATGAAGCGGAATGCTACGGATTGCGGCAGGCGCCGGCGGATCAGGATCGCAGCGGCAGAATTTCGCGTCATCACGGCGGGGTGACACCCTGAGATTGCGTCTGGTATGGCAGCGCATGCCTGTCGAACACACCCTTCGTCTCGTACCGACCGAACGCCTCGTCCAGCCTGCCCGCGACAGGGTCGCGGCCGGAGGTTGCCGGGGGGCGGCTCATGTTCGTCGCGAGGCCTTGCGGCACGAGGATCGATCGGGACGACAGGCCTTCGGACCATGTCGACGCGAGATCGATAGCCAGACCGGCCCGTCATGATGGACATAGACGTCGAGGCTCTCAGTCGTCGCCTGGCGGAAGCCGAGGCTGAACTCGTCCAATGGCGGGCCGGAGAGGCGGCCATCAAGCATGCGCGCGACGCCGCCCGCATCGTCGACGAAATCACCGGTGTCGACAACGGAACCGACCCGTTCGCGGCCGCCGTTCGGGCGACCCGCATGCCGATGGTCATTTCGAATCCGCGGCTTCCGGACAATCCGATCGTCTTCGTCAACGACGCGTTCTGCCGCTTGTGCGGCTATCCCCGTGAGGAGATCGTCGGACGGAACTGCCGGTTCCTCCAAGGACCTGAGACCGCCCCCGACACGGTCGCCACGATAAGGGCAGCCATTCAGGCGACCCGATCGGTCAGGATCGACATTCTCAACTACCGGAAAACAGGCGAGACGTTCTGGAACCGCTTGCTGATGGCTCCGGTGCGCGATGCCGAAGGACAGCTGGCCTATTTCTTCGCGAGCCAGGTCGACGTGACCTTGGAGCGCGAGCGGCTGGCAGGGCTCGAGAGCCACAACGCCGCTCTCATGGCCGAGGTCGCCGACCGGCTGCACGAGCAGGAAGACAACGCTGCGCGCTTCCGGTTCGCGGCCGAAGCGGGCCGGCTCGGCATCTGGGAACATGATCTGCGAACGGGAGCCCTCACCTGTTCGGCCGTCTGCAAGGAGAATTTTGGTCGCGGCCGGAACGAGGTGCTGACCTACGCCGATCTGGAGGACGCCGTTCACCCCGACGATCGCGTTCTCCGGAAGGCTGCATTGGATCGGAGCATCGCGACGGGAGGCGGATTCGACGTCGAGTATCGCATCATCGTTCCCGATGGCGCGGTGCGTTGGGTGCACAAACGTGCCCAGGTGGTGCGCGGCCCCGATGGAACAGCCTTGCGGATGTCGGGGATCTCGCTCGACGTCACAGCCCGCAAAGCCGGTGAAAGCCGCCGTCTGGCGCTGGTCGAGCTCGGCGACCGCATCCGCGATCTCGACGACCCGGCCGACCTCGCCTTCGCGGCTGCCGAGATCACGGGCCGGACCCTCGGGGTCAGCCGAGCCGGTTACGGCACGGTCGATCTCGCGGCGGAAACCATCATGATCGAGCGGGACTGGAACGCACCAGGCATCGGGAGCCTCGCGGGCGTTCTGCAGTTCCGCGATTACGGATCCTACATCGAGGACCTGAAGCGCGGTGTCCTCGTGACCTTCGCCGACGCCCGCATCGACCCCCGGACAGCGGCTACGGCGGCAGCCCTGGAGGAGATCAGCGCGCGTGCGGTGCTGAACCTGCCCGTGACCGAAACGAACGGGCTCGTGGCATTGCTCTACCTCAACGATGCGGCGGCGCGCGAGTGGACCGACGACGAGATCACCTTCGTGCGGGAGGTCGCCGACAGGACGCAAAGCGCTCTCCAGCGCCGCCGAGCGGAACGGGACCTCCGCGTCCTCGCGGCCTCGCTCGAGCAGCAGGTGGAGGAACGCACGCGCGAGCGCGACCGGCTGTGGGAAGCGAGCGAAGACCTGCTGGCCATCGCGGGCTACGACGGTGAGCTGTTCCGGATCAGTCCATCGTGGGTACGTCGTCTTGGTCATGACGAGACGACGTTGCTGACCACGTCCTACATGGATTTCGTGCATCCCGACGATGCGGCGCCGGTGGCCGCGAACATCGGCAGGATGCGCGAAACGGGTCAATCGACCCGGTACGAAAACCGCTTCGCCCGGGCTGACGGGTCATGGTGCTGGATTGCCTGGGTGCTGGTCCCGGAGCCGGACCATCGCCTCATCAATGCGGTGGGGCGTGACGTCACGGCGGAAAAGGAGTCGGCGGAAAGCCAGGCGAGGTTGGAAGAGCAGCTCCGCCAATCCCAGAAGATGGAAGCGGTGGGACAGCTCACGGGCGGGTTGGCGCACGACTTCAACAACCTTCTCACCGGCATCGCGGGCAGCCTGGATCTCCTGAGCAAGCGCGTGGCCCAGGGCCGGGTCAACGACCTCGAGCGATACATCATCGCGGCTCTCGGTGCGTCCAAGCGTGCCGCAGCGCTCACGCATCGCCTCCTCGCCTTCTCGCGCCGTCAGACGCTCGATCCGAAGCCCACCGACGTCCATAAGCTGGTGATCGGCATGGCGGACCTGATCCGCCGCACCGTCGGGCCGGAGATCACGGTCGAAACCGTCGATATGGCCGGGTTGTGGACGGCCTTGGTGGATCAGAGCCAGCTCGAGAACGCGCTCCTCAACCTTTGCATCAACGCCCGGGACGCGATGCCGGACGGCGGACGCATCACGATCGAAACGGCCAACCGTTGGATGGACGAACGCACCGCCCGGGAGCGCGACCTGCCTGCGGGCCAATATCTGTCGCTCTGCGTCTCCGATAGCGGCACCGGCATGCCGCCCGACGTCGTCGCGCGCGCCTTCGACCCCTTCTTCACCACGAAGCCATTGGGCCAGGGGACGGGCCTCGGCTTGTCGATGATCTACGGCTTCGCGCGGCAGTCGGGTGGGCAGGTTCGCATCTACAGCGAGGTCGGCCAGGGCTCGATGGTGTGCATCTACTTGCCGCGCCATTATGGCGACGGCGACACCGCCGGCGACGAGACGGGGACTGGCCGCGAGGCACCCCGAGCCCTCGACGGGGAAACCGTTCTGGTGGTGGACGACGAGCCGACCGTGCGGATGCTCGTCGCCGACGTGCTGTTCGATCTCGGCTATGCCGCCATCGAATGCGAGGACGGTCCATCGGGGCTCCGGGTGCTGCAGGGAAGCGGCCGCGTCGACCTCCTCATCACGGATGTGGGCTTGCCGGGCGGCATGAACGGCCGACAGGTCGCGGATGCTGCGCGCGTCCTGCGACCTGAGCTCAAGGTGCTGTTCATCACCGGCTATGCCGAGAACGCCGTGATCGGCAATGGCCACCTCGATCCGGGCATGGCGGTGCTGACAAAACCGTTCAACATGGACGACCTCGCGAACCGGATCCGCAGTCTCATCGAAGGTTGAGACGCGAGGCTGATTGCGGACGGGGGAGCGAACTTCGGCGTTCGACGCGACGACAACATCAAAGCGCCGCACGATCGCCGGGAGGCCGCCCCGAACTCTGCCCGTTGCACGCGAGCCGATCGACAGATCTGAAACCTCAGGAGGTCGCGTCCGTAGCTTCTCGCGCGCGAACGGAAGGAGCTTACGATGAGAGACGCACAGGCCACGATCACGCAACAGCTCGATGTCGCGAAGGACCTGATCAACCGACGCCGCCTCGACATCGAGAGTACCATGACGATGCTCAAGGCCTTGCCCGACGATGTTGGAGACGCCGCGCGGTCGAGCGTGGAACACGCTCTACGAACCGTCGCTGCCGCTGCCGAACGCGACAGTCGCTACGAAGCGCTGGCTCGTTTTGCCCTGGCCCGCGTGATCGTCATGCTCGAAAAACACTTGGCGGAGGAGAGTACGGCAGAGCGTCGGACTGTCTTGTCCGAAGCCTATCATGTAGTCCCCTTCGGCGCGATCAGCCCGGGGATGGTTTGAACGTATCACGCCGACGGCCGCCGGGACGCGCCGCTGCTTGGTCGTGCCGGTCCCGAGGCGGACCAAGTCCTGCTATTCCTCGTCCATGAGCACGAGAGGTGGCGTCGTCCGGCTTGAAGGCAGACCCGCCGGAGCGTTGGCGATGCCGGCAAAGGTTCGTTCGCCCACGCCCGGGCCGGACCTCGACGCAGACTCGCGGCGAACCTGACAGGCCTTCGACTTGTAGATGGCGCCGCAGGCCCCGTGACTCGGATCACGGAGGACCTGATGGCTCGAAAGCAGCTTTGTCCTGCACACCGGCATCAGGTCGAGCATGCTGGTCGAACGCTCCGGCGTTCCGAAGCACGGCCTTTACGAAGCCCGCTGACCGACCGAACTGAAAAGACCAAAGCCTTGAGCTCGGCCGTGGCAGGTGAGAACGCGTGATGATTTTTTGACTGGCAGATGGCTCTTTTTTCAGCTTCAACTTATATCGATCCTGCTTGACTTGGTTAGAAGGCGGACGAATACTTCAAATATTCCGATATGCACGGTGGATGTTTAGTCTTAAACGTCGCGAGGTGGACATGCCGAACGCTCACACGGCTAATCTAGAGTCCGAGCAGGCCATTAGGGTGCGTGCGTTGGAGTCGATCCTGACCGAAAAGGGACTGATCGACCCGAAAGCGCTGGACGCTCTGGTCGACACCTACGAGAACAAGATCGGGCCGCGCAACGGCGCCAAAGTCGTCGCCAAGGCCTGGACCGACCCCGCCTACAAGGCCCGCCTTCTCAGCGATGCGACCAGCGCCATCAAGGAACTCGAGTTTTCCGGGCTGCAGGGCGAGGACATGGTCGTGGTCGAGAATACGCCGGACGTCCACAACGTCGTCGTCTGCACGCTATGCTCCTGCTACCCCTGGCCGACACTCGGCTTGCCGCCGGTCTGGTACAAATCGGCGCCTTATCGGGCCCGCGTCGTCAACGATCCGCGCGGGGTGCTGAAGGAATTCGGGACCGAAGTGCCCGAAACCGTCGAGGTTCGGGTCTGGGACACGACGGCCGAGGTCCGCTATCTCGTGCTGCCCGAGCGTCCGGCCGGGACGGAGGGCCTCGGTGAGGACGCCCTGGCCGACCTTGTGAGCCGGGACTCGATGATCGGCGTGGCCAAGGCGAAGACCCTCTGACGAAAGGACGCGCCCATGAACGGCATCCATGATCTAGGGGGCATGCATGGCCTCGGTCCCATCGTGCCGGAGGCCGACGAGCCCGTGTTTCACGAGCCCTGGGAACGCCGAGCCTTCGGGCTTTTCGCCTCGACTTTTGTCTTCGCCGGTTACAGCGTTGACGAGTTCCGCCATGCGATCGAGAAGATCGAACCCGCGCATTACCTCGAATCGTCCTACTACGAGCATTGGATGTTCGCCTTCGAGGCGGCGCTTCTGAAACGCGGCTTCGTGACCCGCGAGGAACTCGACGCGCGCGTGGCTCAGTTGCGGAACGGAGATCACTGATGTTGCTGACGCCAGACATCGTTCCCGGCTTGGTGGCGACCGGCGCGTCGGCGCGGATCGCGGCCGATGTCGAGCCGCGCTTCCGGGCCGGCGACGAGGTGCGGATCCGCAACTACAACCCGACGACCCACACCCGACTCCCCGGCTATCTCCGGAGCAAGCTCGGGGTGGTCGAGCATGACCACGGCGTATTCGCCTTTCCGGATACGCTGGCGCATGGTCGAGGCGAGAAGCCTCAGCACTGCTACAGCGTCAAGTTCACGGCACGCGAAGTCTGGGGAGCGACGGCGTCCGAGCGCGATACGATGCGGGTCGACGTGTTCGACGATTACATGGACCCGGCCTGAGTGCTTCCAGCCGACAGGACGGTCGCCTTCTCTCCCTTGCTCGACAGGTCGCTTCCGGGGCGCGACGGATCGGGCCCGGTCTTCGCCGAGCCGTGGGAAGCCAAGGCCTTCGCGTTGATCGTTTCCCTGGCGGATGCCGGTCATTTCAGCTGGTCCGATTGGGTCGATTGCTTTTCTCGGGAAGTCGCGTCGGCGACGGCCGCCGAGTCATCCGGCGGGAAAGCCAAGACCTATTACGAGCAATGGCTCGATGCCGCCGAAACGCTGCTCGTCGAGAAAGGCGTGACATCGCGCGCGCAACTGGTGGCGAAGCGTTTCGCGATCGGCTCCGTGGGTCCGTCGCATCTGCTGAAATGACCATCATGGCAACGAGCGCCAAGGACAAGGTTCCGGTGACGATCCTGACCGGCTTTCTCGGGGCCGGGAAGACGACGCTGCTCAACCGCATCCTGCGGGAACAGCATGGCGAGCGGATCGCGGTCATCGAGAACGAGTTCGGCGAAGCGGGGATCGACAACGAACTGCTGGTCACGGGTGGGGACGAGCAGATCATCGAGATGAACAACGGCTGCATCTGCTGCACCGTCAGGGGCGATCTCGTCCGCATCCTCGGGGAACTCCGGCGGCGGCGCGAGACGGGGGAAGCCGACTTCTCCCGGATCATCATCGAGACCACAGGGCTGGCGGACCCGGCACCCGTCGCCCAGACCTTCTTCATCGATGACGATGTCGCGTCCGCCTACGCGCTCGATGCCATCGTCACGGTGGTCGACGCGAGGCACGCCGACGTGCAACTCGCCGAGCACGAGGCCCAGGAACAGGTCGGCTTCGCGGATCGGATCCTGATCAGCAAGGCCGATCTCGTGTCCACGGAAGCGGTCGAGCGCCTTCGCGAGCGCCTGATCCGGATGAACCCGCGCGCGCCGATCAAGGCCATGCATTTCGGCCAGACGCCGATCGCCGACATCCTCGACATCAAAGGCTTTTCGCTCGACAGCATCCTCGAGATCGAGCCGGGATTCCTCGACGAGGACCATCACGAGCACGACGACGACGTCCAATCCTTCGTTTTCACGAGCGCGGATCCGCTCAACCAGACGCGTCTGCAGGAGGCCTTTCGCGACTTCATCGCGGAGCACGCGCAGGACCTGATGCGTTACAAGGGCATCGTGTCGATAGCCGGCCTCGACCACAGGCTCGTCTTCCAGGGCGTCCACATGATGATGAGCTCCGATATCGGCCAACCCTGGACGCAGGACGAGCCGCGGACGTCGAAACTCGTATTCATAGGGCGTCGCTTGCCGCAGGACCGGATCCTGGCCCGCTTGGCCGCTTGCCGGGTCGGATGACCGCGGTGTACCGGCGTCAAAGCTCACGTCAGCGCGGCTCGCCTCCCCGGTTGGGTTCAGCCGCCGATCTCGGCTCCGGTCGCCCCCTCAAGGTTTGCTGAAGCGGAGCAGCATGCGGTCGCTCTCGCCGATGGCGGCGTATTTGGCGCGATCGACGTCCTTCAACCGGTAGGTCGGCGGGAGCGTCCAGACGCCGGCCGCGTAGTCTTTCGTGTCCTTGGGGTTGGCATTGATCTCCGACGTCCCAGACAGCCGGAAGCCGGCCTGCTCGGCCATCGCGATCACGACGTCCTGACGCACGTAGCCGCTCTTGGCGATGGGATCCTGCGGCTCGTCGGCGCGGCCGCGGTGCTCTTCGATGCCCAGCGTGCCGCCGTGCTTCAGGGCGCGGTAGAAGGTTGCGAACACGGCCGCCGCGGTCCCGTCGGCCATCCAGTTGTGCACGTTGCGGAAGGTGATCACGGCATCCGCCGTCCCTGGCGGGACGATGTCGCCGCTCGTCGTGAACGCGACGCTTTCGGTCTTGCCCAGATCGGCCGGGGCGGCCGCGACTTTGGCCGCGAAGGCGGCATTGCCCTTCACGGCCTCGTCCGCGGTGTCGGTCAGCGGAGGGTTCGCGGCGATGTAGTGTCCGCGGTCGCGCAGGTAAGGAGCGAGGATCTCGGTCCAGTACCCTGCGCCACCCGGCAGGATCTCCACGACCGTGTCGGTCGGCGCGATCTGCAGGAACTCCAAATCGTCCAGGGGATGCCGGAACGGATCGCGAGCGCGGTTCGACGGGCTCCGTTGCGGTCCGTCGACCAGATTGCGCAGACTGGTGGTATCGGCCCGCTGAGCCGAAGCATGATGCGGCTGGCCGATGCCCGCCAGCACAGCCAGGCCGACGAGGATCCGGCGAAGCCACGTCATCGAAGCGGATCGACCCATCGCGAGCACCCCTTCAGTTCAGCGATTGCGGCGAGCCGGACGGCGCGGGCCGGAAGCGTCGTCTAACCGCGCGACATTCTAGTCCGCAACATTTGCGCCCGTGAAGCGCGTTGTCCGCCGCAGCTGCCGACGCGCAGCCAGCGAAGGAGAACCAGATGCCTCAGTTAGATGCCACCATCAAGCACCTCAAAGAGGGAGTCAAAGGCTTCACGGTATCGGCCGCGGTCAAGAACATCGAAGGCTGGGAAGCGACACTCGAGAAGCTGGATACTCCTGCCGCCAAGACGATCATCAAGGATCTCGAGAGCCTGAAACAGCAACTCCAAGCCGACAAGACGAACGGCGGCCAGATCAAGAAGCTCGTCATGAAGCTCGGCAAGGAGACCGCCGCGATCGGCGGCAAGACCGAGGGCAAGGACGCGGACAGGATCAAGGCGCTCGGCGAGGCGTTGAGCCATGTCGCAGAAAGCGCCGCGGACGAGTAGGAAGACTGGAGGTTACGACGGCCGTCGATAGCCTCGACAACGGATGATAGCTTCGATCGCATCTCTCATCCGCATTCACCAAGCGATCATCTCGATTTTGCTCGGCACGAAGGCGGATGAGACCAGTCTCTTGATGAAGGACGTCTGATGACACCCACGTGCCTCGTCCAGAGCCGGGCGTAACGCGCCCGTATCGAGGGACGCTCCGATGTCGGCTACGTCTGCGTTGAGCGCTCACGTCAATTGCCGCACCATATAAACGGCAGTGTTGCCGTAAGAACCGAGCTGCATGGACGTCACGGCCGAAGGGCTCGGGACAAAACCGTGGCGTTGCCAAAGGTCGTCCGTACCGTAGACGGAAACCAGGGCGAGAGACGAAAGCCCGTGTTGCGCCGCGACCAGAGCCGCGTGATCCACGAAGGCCCGGGACGCGCCCGAGGCGCGCGCCTCGGGCAGGATCGCCACGTCGTGCAGGAAGAGGCAGGCGGCGTCCGGCAGGATCGCACCCAGTAGGCGATCGAGCGGCGGAACATCGTCGACCCGCCACGGGTAGGCGATGCCGTAGCCGACGATGCGCACGCCTTTCAACAACACTCTGCACCCGGCACCGAAGAGCGTGATCTTCTCACGGTGCACCTCGATCCGCTCGGGCGCCAGCGTATGAACCCGATGCTCGATGCCGCTGATGGTTTCGGCATCGTCGATGAGAGCGTCGCGCCAGAGGGCGGCCGGCTGCAAGGCGGTATCCGGCTGGACCGGCCGCTTCGGCCGTCTGTTCACTTCTTGAGCTTGGTCCAGACGCGGTCCATCAGCTGGGTGGCGGCTTCGGGACAGGAGGGCGTAAAGGCCATCTTGATGTCGGCCGGCACCTTCAACTCGGGCGCGTCCTTCATTGCTGGATCGTAGTCGGCCGAAGCGCCCTCGACGGCACTGGCGTAGTGCGTGAAGTTCGACGACATGGCGCTGTTCTCGGGTTTCATCATGAATTCGACGAAGAGCTTGGCGTTGTCCGGATCCTTGGCGCCGGTCGGGATCGCGATATTGTCCATCCAGCCGACTACGCCCTCTTTCGGGAAGACGAACTTCACATCCGGGTTGACAGCGCGGGTACGGGCGGCGTCGCCATTCCAGGCCTGATGAATCCAGGTCTCGCCCGAACCCTGTCGGTCGATGATACCGTCCGAGTTGTAGACCTTCACGGACGGGGCCTGGGCTTCGAGCAGGTCGGAGACCTTCTTCATATTGGCAGTGTCGGTCTGGCACGGCGTCATGCCGAGATAAACCTCGGCGAGCGACATGACTTCGCTGGGCGACCCCATCATGCCGACCTTGCCCTTCGCTTCCGGCGGCGGATCGAACAGCATCTTCAAGGAATCCGCGGGCTCCTTCACGAACTTCGTATTCACCGTAAAGGCCGTGATGCCCCAATCGTAGGGAACCGAGTATTCGCGGTTCGGATCCCAGGTCGGATCCTTCCAGCGGGCCTCGATGTTCTTGTATTCGGGCAGCTTGGACGCGTCGATCTTCTGGATCAGGCCTTCCTTGGCGAAGATCGGCACGAAATCGGACGACACCACGACGATGTCGTAACCTGCCGAGCCCGATTTCAGCTTGGCGAGAAGAGTCTCGTTCGAATCGTAGGTATCGAGCGTGACCTTGACGCCGGTCTCGGCCTCGAACTTCTTGATGACGTCGGGCGACGTGTAGTCGGTCCAGTTGTAGATGAAGAGGTCGCCGGCGGCGCGTGCGGCGCCCGCTCCGCCGAGCATCAGCGCCATGGTGGCGGTCGCGGCGAGTATTCTCGGAGCTGTTTGCGACATGGTTTGGGTTCCTTCTTCGGTCGGGGTTCAGGCTTTTCGGCTGCGCCGATCGGCGATGACGAACGACAGGGTGACGGCTGCGATCGACACGAGGAGCAGGATGGTGGCGGCCGCATTGGCCTCAGGCGTCACGCCGACCCGCAGCATGCCGTAGAGATAGACCGGCAGGGTCGTGGCGCCGGCCGGGGCCACCATCAGGGTGATCAGGAAATCGTCGAGCGACACCACGAAGGCGAGCGTGGCTCCGGCGATGACGGCCGGCATGATGAGCGGCAGCGTCACCCGGCGGAAGACCTGCCAGCGTCCGGCATAGAGGTCGCGCGCCGCGTCCTCGATCTCGCGCGGCATCTCCCGCAGGCGCGCCCGGATCGGCAGCAGCGCGAACGGGATGCAGAACACGATATGGGCCACAACGACGTTGCCGAGCCCCGCCCTCAGCTTCACGGCTTCGAAGAAGATGAGGGTGGCGATGGCCGTGACGATCTCGGGCGCCACCAGCGGCATGGCCACCAGGGCCTCGCCGGTCGCGCGGCCCGGGAAGAAGCGTCCCCGTTCGAACGCCAGGGCCGCCGGGATGGCGAAGAGGGTCGAGACCGGTGTCGCGACCGCCGCCACGATGATGCTGTTGAGAGCGGCGCGACGCAGGTCTTCATTGGTGACCGCCTTCACGAACCATTGCGTGCTGAAGCCAGACCAGATGAGGGCGATCCGATTGGCGTTGAACGCGTAGACGACCAGCACGACCAGCGGCGCGTAGAGAAACACCAGGGCGAACCAGCTGGCCG
The DNA here is from genome assembly GCA_964245215.1 of uncultured Lichenihabitans sp. Classification (GTDB taxonomy): domain Bacteria; phylum Pseudomonadota; class Alphaproteobacteria; order Rhizobiales; family Beijerinckiaceae; genus Lichenihabitans. Next base: position 36,268 of record CAXTME010000012.1, on the reverse strand, counting down.
CCGCGTATTCGGGCATGCGCCGCCAATCGAAGCCCTTCTTGCGAGACGCGGAGGCGGATCCGGCGACGAGGCCCGTCATGCCACGACCCCGCCCCTGACGCGACGCCGCGCCGCCCACAGGAGCGAACCCAAGACGAAGACCATCAGGATCATCGACATGGCTGCCCCGAACGACCAATCCCGTCCGGTCGTGAACTGCTGTTCGATCAGGGTTGCGATCATCAGCTTCTTGCCGCCTCCGAGGATGTCGGGCGACAGGAACGAGCCGAGCGTCGGCACGAAGACGAGGAGGATGCCGGACGCCACGCCGGGCCGAGCCAACGGCCAGACGATGCGGCGCATGATGGCCGGGCGGTCGGCGTAAAGATCGTAGGCCGCTTCGACGACGCGCGGATCCACCTTCTCGAGCGCCCCGTAGATCGGCAACACCATGAAGGGGAGGCTCGAGTAGACGAGGCCGAGCAGGACCGCGCCGTCCGAGTACAGGAAGGTGATCGGCTCCTTGATCACTCCGAACCGCTCGAGCACGAGGTTGACGAGGCCCTGGTCGCGTAGCAGCAGAACCCAGCAATAGGTGCGGATCAGGAGATTGGTCCAGAACGGCACGGTGACGAGCAGCACCAGCATCTCCCGCCATCGCGGCGTCCGCGTCGCCATGTACCAGGCGAGCGGCAGCCCGAGCACGAGGCACAGCGCCGTCGTCAGCACGGCCTGGATCACCGATCGGGCGAAGATCTGCAGGTAGGTCGTGTCGAAGACGAGGGCGTCGTCGAGATCGCGGTCGTAGACGAAGCGGACGTAGGACTGTGCCGTGAACGGGTGTTCGACCCCGCCATAGGGGCTCGGGGTCATGAAGCTGTAGACCGCGGCGATGCCCATGGGGAGCAGCATGAAGACCGCGATGGTCAGCAGGGCAGGGCCTGCCAGCAGTAGAGCTCTGTCGCGTGGGCCGGGCCGCGACGCCATCCTTCAGCCTTCCAGCGCCAGCAGCGCGTCGGCCGGGAACAGGCATCGTACGGTCTGGCCGGGCTTGATGCCCTTCGGCAGATCGGACCGTTCGACCTTGACGGTCGGACCACTCTCGAGCGCCACCACGCAGGACGTCGTGGCACCGAGGTAAGTGACGTCGGTGATGCGCCCCGGCAAGCCCGCTTGGGTCCCGGAGTCCGCTCCGCCGTCCGGCCCAGGCCCGAGTTCCACGCGTTCGGGACGGATGGCCGCGAAAGGAGCGTCGAGGCCCACGAGGTTCCCGGGGAGGACATTGGCCTCGCCGATGAAATCGGCGACGAAGCGGCAGTTCGGCCGCTCGTAGATGTCGTCGGGCGCGCCGAGTTGCAGCACGCGTCCGTTCTCCATGACGGCGATGCGGTCCGACATGGACAGGGCTTCTTCCTGGTCGTGGGTCACGAGCACGAAGGTGATGCCGGTCTCGCGCTGGATGCGTTTCAGCTCCGCCTGCATGCCGCGCCTGAGCTTGAGGTCGAGGGCGGAGAGCGGTTCGTCGAGCAGCAGCAGCCGCGGTGCCGGTGCGAGGGCCCGGGCCAGGGCGACGCGTTGCTGCTGTCCGCCCGACAATTGATCGGGTCGCCGCTTGGCGAGCGCGTCGAGCCGGACGAGATGCAGCATGGCGGCGACGCGCGCCTTCACTTCCGCGCTTCGCCGGCCCTGGCGCTCCAACCCGAAGGCCACGTTCTCTTCAACCGTCAGATGCGGAAACAGCGCGTAGGACTGGAACACGGTATTGACGGGGCGCCGGTTCGGCGGATCGTCGACGATATGCTTGTCGTCGAGCAGGATGGCGCCCGTGTCGGGGTGTTCGAAACCGGCCAGCAAACGCAACAAGGTGGTCTTACCGCAGCCCGAAGGGCCGAGCAGGGTGAAGAACTCGTTCGACAGGAGAGACAGCGACACATCGTCGAGCGCCTTGACGGTGCCGGCCCCCGAACCGAAGGTCTTCGAGACGCATTCAACCCGCACGAGCTTTGCGGCAGCTGTCTCGACGGGAGCCACCAAGCGGGCCGATGAGGAAAGCTGACGCGTCGGGTGGGCGGTTGTGGTCGTGGGATCGCGGAAGGCGTCACGGAAATGCGGCATGGGTCGCCGACCGAACCTCAGAGCCTGCATGCTCCGGTACCTCCACTCGGCCTCGCTTAGCCGTTCAATCAGTGATAGTGTCGACAATTTCGAGGCATCTGCAAAGGCCAATTTTTAGCCGCTTCTGAGCGTCGAAAGACCTATGGCGGCGCGTTCGCGCGGCACCCGGCCTGTCCCTTATGCAGCCGGGCACCCCGACCGCTCCTGCACCGCCGGACCGGGTCCTCAGACGCCGCGGCGTGGCGCGTCGCGCAAGACAGTCAACACGTCATGCATGAGGGGACGCGCTCCCGGGTCGGGATCCACGCAGGCGCTCTGCAGCGCGCGAAGGCCGGCCAGCCCCGGTGGCTCCTCTGCGCAGCGTTCGAGCACTTCGCCGAAGAGCAGCCCCCAGGCCCGCACCTCGATCCTTTGCAGGGCTTCGCTCTCGCGGGTGGCGGGCAAGAGCGAAGCCGCGCCGAAGTCGCCGAGCACAGCGTCGCCCGTTTCGGGATCACACAGGATATTGTGGCCGTAGAGGTCGCCGTGCAGAAGTCCCAGCGCATGGAGGTGGCCGGCGGCCGCGGCCGCGGCGGTCGCGATGCGCAACGCGGCCTCGGGGTCGAAGCGCAGCGCGGGATCGTAGACGTCGCGGCTGCAACTCGCGAGGCTCGGCGGCCCCGCGAGCACCCGCCAGTGCGCCGGGAGAAGCGGCATCAGCAGGCCTTGCAGGCGCTCGGGATGGTCGACCAGCTGGCCCAGCGCGCCCGTGAGGTGCGGGTGGTCGCCGGCCGCGAGGCACGCCGCCATCTCGCGTTCGGGAAGGCCATCGCTGGTCATGGCGCCTTTGAACAGCTTCACCGCAACCGGTAGGGGGTGGCCGACGGGCCTGCGCCAGAGCGCGCGAAGCACCCGCCCGGATGCGCCTTCGCCGAGCAGTTCGGCGGGTTCGAGATGCGCCCAGGGGACGAAGACAACGTCCGAGCGTGCCGAACCGCGCTCGAAGGGATTGCCGGCCCATGAGATCCAGGCGAGCCGAGGCAGGTCGAGGAGCCAGGGCGCAAGATGCTCGAAGCCGTTGGAGGCGAGCCGAACCAATTCGAGATTTTCCGCCCTGGCCAAGCCTGCCGGGAGCTGCCGCAGCCGATTGCCCGACAGCATCAGCTTTTGCAGGAGCGGCCTCTCGCTCAGCGCGTCCGGAAGGTGCTCGATCCGGTTATCCGTGAGCGTCAGCCAGCGCAGCGCAGGCGGAAGCGCCTCGCCCGGGACCTCGCGCAGGCCCGTCCCGCGGAAGCCGAGCTGACTGAGCGAGACGCAATCACCAAGTGAAGGCGGCAGCCGCTCGAAGCGGTTGTTGGAGCAGAACAGGACGCGGAGCTTGCCGAGGCGGCCCATGTCGTCGGGCAGGGCGGTCAACTGGCCGGCGCCGAGGTCGAGCACTTCCAGCGTGTCGGCCAAGCCGAAGATTTCGTGAGGAAACTCGTCGAGCCCGCCCGGCAGGCGCAGTTCCCGCGCCCCGGCGAGGTCCCCGCGGCGTAGCGCGTTTAGAACGTCCAGTGTCGCACCTGCAGAATTCGGCGCCCTCGCGTTGTCGATGCAGACGATTGATCGACGACAATCACTTGTCGGTTCTCATTGTCCCGAGATCACCGATCCAATGGAGCTTGCCTCGGGAAAAACGAACCTCCGCTTGCCGACCGAGGCGGACGAGTGTCTCCAAACCGAGTTCAACGGCCTCACGCTGTGTTTTGACGCCGGATGCGCGCATCGCTTCCTCCATCAAGGCGTCGTCGATCGGAAGACTCGTCCTCATGAGGTGGCTTCTCTGGGTAAACTCCACACATATCCGGGGCGTTCAGTGCTCGCAATCCGCACCACCACCTCCGGTCCGAACCTTTGTCCCCCCACCGGCGCGCTTTGACCGGCACCTGCTGACGACATAATCTCCGATCGAACTGTCGCGCCGACGTCGCCGACCACCATCAGGAGCGGTCATGAGCAAGATGCAGTCCCGTGCCGACCATTCGATGATGCGACGATGGCTCCACCGGCTCGACCGCAGCGCCACCGGAACGTCCACACCCTCTCCGACCGTCGAGCGCGGCTGATGGCCGGCACAACTCCCGTTATCGTCGAGCCCGAGGTGCCCGAGCGGGCCGACCGGGACGCGCTGCTGAAGCTCCTTGCGGCGTTCGAGGCCGAAAAGGCCGGGTCGCTCGGCTTCAAGCCGGTCGCCATTCTGATCAAGGACGAGGCGGGAGCGACGATCGGCGGTCTCTACGGTTGGGTCATGTTCCGCTGGCTGATCATCGAATCCGTCTACGTCCCGGAGCGATGGCGGGGCGCCGGCACCGGCACCACCCTCATGAGGCGTGCGGAAGAGATCGCGCGGCAGCGCGATTGCATCGGCATGTGGCTCGACACCTATAGTTTCCAGGCCCGCGGCTTTTACGAAAAGCTCGGCTTCACGGTCTTCGGCCAGGTCGACGACCACCCACCGGGAGAACAGCGCTTCTTCCTGCAGAAACGGTTCGCGGCATAGTCAGGGCCGGACTCGATCAGGCTTTCGGCTGCTGCTGCGTGATGCAGTGGATATTGCCGCCGCCGTCCGAGATCCCGTCGCCCGGCACCACGACGACCTCGCGGCCCGGGAAAGCCGCGGCGAGGATCCCGGCCGCCACGGCGTCGCCCGCGGTGTCGAAGCCCGGCATGACGACGGCTCCGTTGGCAAGGTAGAAGTTGACGTAGGAGCGCGGCATGAGCCGACCCTTCCGGTCGAGCCGCCGTGGCGGCAACGGCAGGTCGGTGATCCGGAGGCCACGGCCGCGGGCGTCGCGACAAGTCTCCAACACGGCCCGGGCCTCGGTCGAGACGGCAAAGTCGGGGTCCTCGGGATCGAGTGCCGAGGCGAGCAGGACATGGCCCGGTTCGGCGAAGCAACAGAGGTTGTCGACGTGGCCGAGCGTCTCGTCGTTGGTGAGGCCGCGCGGAAGCCAGATCACGCGGTCCACCCCGAGCAGGGCGCCGAGATGTGTCTCGATGTCCGGCTTCGTGAGATGCGGGTTGCGGTTGGGATCGAGCAGGCATTGCGCGGTGGTCAGCAGCGTTCCCTGGCCATCGACGTGGATCGAGCCGCCTTCGAGGATCTGCGGCCCGACGATGCGTCGCGCACCGGCCTGCTCGAGGATGAAGCGCGCCAACCTGGCGTCGCGCTCGAAGCCCTCGAACGCGAGACCCCAGGCGTTGAAGCCCCAGTCCACCCCGGCGAGCCCGCCCGCACCGTCGACCAGGAACGTCGGACCGGTATCGCGCGTCCAACCATCGTCGAGATCGCCGACCAGGATTTCGGCGGCGCCTCCCGTCAGCTGCCGCGCCTCGTCGGCGTCCTCGGCCCGCACCACGAGGCTCACGGGCTCAAGGTCCGCGATGGCCAGCACGACGCGCGCCAGGGCCTCGCGGGCGGATCCGAGTCCGTTCTGCCACGTCTCGGGCCGGCTCGGCCACGCCATCCAACAGCGCTCGTGAGGCTCCCATTCGGCCGGCATGCGCCAGGCCGCCGCTTCGTCCTCGATCACGGGTTAGACCTCACTTCGCCGTCGTGCCACAGGATAGGACAGGTCGATCCGGGAGGAAAAGGGCGTGAACCCTCACATCGATTCCTACTATGCGCGGACCCGCACCGAGACGCAGATATTTCCACAGCTCGATCACGACCTCGACGTCGACGTCGCGGTGATCGGCGGCGGGCTCGCGGGCTGCGGAACGGCGCTGGACCTCGCCCTCAAGGGCGTCAAGGTGGCGTTGATCGAGGCGCGGCGCATCGGCTGGGGTGCGTCGGGGCGCAACGGCGGTTTCGCGTCGGAGGCCTTTCCGATCGGCTGGGACAAGCTCGCGGCCCGCGTCGGTCTCGACCGGGCGCGGGAGTTCCAGCGGCTCGCACGGCTCGGCCTGTCGCTGGTGCGCCAACGCATCGACACCTACCGCATCGATTGCGGTCCCCTGCAGGCGGGAGCGCTCCGCTGCAACATCGCGGGCGCCGAGGACGATCTCGTGGCCTACCGGGATTTCGCGGCTCGTCACTTCGATCTTCACTACGACCACTGGCCCGAAGCGCGGTTGCGCCAGGCCCTCTCGACCACGCGCTACGCCGACGCGCTTTTCACGCCGACGACGCTGGCCGTCCATCCGTTGAACCTGAACGGCGGTCTGGCGCGGGCTTGCGCCGAGGCTGGCGTGCGGGTGTTCGAGACCACGCCAGCGACCGGCCTCGCCGCCGTGCAGGGCCGGCGCGAGGTCGCGACCGCGCGCGGCCGGATCCGCGCCGATCGCGTCGTCCTGGCCTGCGGCGGCTACGTCGAAGGTCTGCAATCCGCGGTATCGGGCGGCACGATTCCGATCGCCACCTTCGTGATGACGACCGAGCCGCTCGGGGCTCATCTCGAGGATGCCATCCGGGTCCCCTACGCGATCTATGACAACCAGGTCGCCACCAACTACTACCGGCCTCTCCACGATACGCGCCTGCTCTGGGGGGGACGGGTGCTGGCCTGGCAGCCGAGCCCCGAGCGCATCGCGGCGTTGTTGAAGCGCGACATGGTGAGCTTCTATCCCGCGCTGCGGGACGCGCGGGTCGAGGTGGCCTGGGGCGGCATGATGCCCTTCACCCGGCACAAGCTGCCGGTGATCGGCCAAGCGGAACCCGACGTCTGGTACGCGACGGGCTTCGGCGGCCTCGGCGTCACGATGACCGCCACGGTCGGCCACCTGATCGCCAAGGCCATCGTCGAAGGTGACGAGACGTGGCGATTGTTCGAAGCCTTCGGTCTGCCCTATGCGGGCGGCAAGCTCGGCAAGGTCCCGGCGCAGATGGCTTATTGGGGGCACCAGCTTCGTGCCTCCCTGGTGGCCGGTCGCGTGGCGCGGGTGACGCGAGGTCGGTCCCGCGCGGCGCGATCGTGACGGAAGAGAGGCCCGCATCCGCGCTCTGCGAGGCCGCGGCAACGTCGGTCACGGCAACGGAACGTCCACAACAATCCTCCACGGGATTTACTTGAAATCGTAGTGAGACACGGTGGACCGCGCGCTTCACACGGCGCGAGGGGCTTGCGGACGCCGCTCTGCGGGAGGCAATCCATCGGGCGGAACGCCGGCTGATCGATGCCGACCTCGGGGGAGGCCTGATCAAGCAGAGGGTGGCGCGACCGAACAAGGGACGACGCGGCGGGTATCGCATGCTGGTCGGTTATAAGCAGGGCAATCGGGCCGTGATCCTGTTCGGCTTTGCAAAGAGCGATCTCGACAATGTCAAGGAAGAGCAGTTGGCGGAACTTCGCCTGACTGGGCAGCGCTTGCGGCAGAGCCTGCCGGACAGCGCCTCACGTCAGATCTGCAGGGCGTTGCGGGCTCGCCCATAGGCGATGCGGGCCGCGGCGCCGACACGCCAGAAGCGATGGAACGGGATCGGGCGGATGGGCGAGACCGGCATGTCGAGCTCGGCCGCCGGCGTGCCGGTGATGCGGCGGGCGATCTCGGCCCCCATGGCGGTCCCCATGGCGATGCCGCGGCCATTGTAGCCGAGGCACGCGATGAGGTTGCGAGCCGGTTCGTGCAGATGCGGATAATGGTCGGTCGTGATGGCCAGCTGGCCGTTCCAGCCATGCGACCAGCGCGGCTTGCCGATGAAAGGCCAGAGGCGATGGGCATAGGCGACGAGGTCGCCGAAACCCTCCGGGCCATCGAGCGGCTTCAGCCGGCTGCGTCCGCCCATCAGCAGGCGGTTCGACCGGTCGACGCGGCAATAGGTCGTGATCGGTTCGTGCTCGTAGAGCACCGAGCGGCCGGGCAGGATCTGTCGGGCGACCTCGTCCGGCAGCGGCTCGCTCGCCACGATGCCGCTAAAGACCGGAACGATGCTGCGCTTCAGGCCCGGCCAGAGGTCCCCCGTGTAGCCGTTGGTGGCGATCACCACCCAATCGGCCGTGACTATGCCCTGCGAGGTCTCGACCCGCCAGCCATTACCCTCCTGCGCGAGCGCGGTCGCGGCGGTCTGCCCATGGATCGCGGCCCCGGCCCGGATCGCGGCATCGGCAAGCCCGCGGGCGTAGCCGAGAGGATTGACGGAGCCGCCGCGGCGGTCGAGCGCCCCCGCGCGATAACGGGTGCTCCCCGTCAGATGCGCCATACGCGCGGCATCGAGCGGTTCGACCGGGGCGCCACGCCCCTGCAGGCCATCCGTGGCGTTGCGCAGGAAAATGGCCGTGGCTTCCGAATAGGCGGCCCGGATGGTGCCTGACTGGTCGGCTTCGCATTGGATCTGGTGCTCGCGGATCAGATCGAAGACCCGCTGGGGCGCACCGCCCGAGAACGCCACCATGCGGGCCCCGAGGGCGATCCCGAAATCGCGCTCGATGACGTCGGGCTCGCTCTTCAAGCCGGTATTGACTTGGCCGCCATTGCGTCCCGATGCGCCCCACCCGGGCTCGCCGGCTTCGAGCACTGCGACGTCGCCGCCGCGCTGCGCGAGATGGAGCGCGGTCGACAGGCCCGTGAAACCCCCACCGATCACCACCGTTCCGACGCGCCGATCCCCCGCGAGCGGCGGTGTGGCGGCGGGTTCTCGTGCGGTATCGGCGTAAAGGCTGCGCGGCAGGCGCGGGGTCGAGGAAGGCTGCGTCATCGTCGGCGCGGGGTGAGGTGGTTTCGGAAGCCGGAACCTGGTGTTCTCGTCCTAGTCATGCTTCCGCGATGCCGTGATGCGAGAGACGTTCAAGAAGCCGAGCACCCCGCAACCTGGCGCTCCCGTTCGAGATCGCGCAACGTATCACGCAAGGCCCTGTCCGTCGTGGACCAGGTCTCCTCGACGCGTCTCACATAGGCGTCCGCGTTCGCCGTGCTCCGATCATCGAACGACCGGCCCGGAACACCGCCATCCCGGCCCAAGGCAGCGTCCCGGTTCATGTCGGCCACGACGGCCGCCCGGCGGGCCACCAGGGCGCGGCGCTTCACCGCGATGGCGTCGCAGCCACCCTGGAGTGTCGCTTCGTGCTGCGCGGTCGCGCATCCGAGCAGCGGCAAGCTGATCACCAGCGCGGCAACGCGGCTTATCGAACGCTTCACGGCTCACCTGAGAACGGAAGACGCGGGCGCGCCTGCCGGCAGCATCGCGTCAGTCTTCGCCACGGCTCAAGCCGGTTCGACATTCATGGAAAACGGGGCGAGCGCTGCTCCGTTCAAGACCCGTTCCGAGCCTTCAAAGGGCGGACACGGGGACGGTGTCGGCGGACCGGTCAGGTCAGTTGACCAGGACGCCCTGTCCGCACCGCACGCCCGCAACCCAGGTATCGGCATCGCCGATCGTCAATCCGAGCAGAGCGAAGGTGTTGGACAGTTCCGTGTCGATCGGCTGCAGGTCTGCCTGCAGGATTTGAGCGATCGCGCTCATGGTCGCGGGTGGCAAAGACACGCTCGCACCCGAGATCACCGCCGTGAGCTGCAGCGACCCGAACAATTGCGACAGCAGCGAGGACGTGTAGTCGGTCGTGGCCGTGGTCTTCATCGTTCCGGCTGAGATGTTGGCCAGGGAGAAGGAAACCGGCGTCTCGGACAGGTTCGAGATCGTGGCGTGGGCACGGCCGATAACCTGCATCGAAAGGACGTTCGTGAGCGTGGCTGCGCCGGGGGCCGGCTTGGTCGTCATGTTGATGAAGTCGGCGTCTGAAACGGAACCGATCCAGCCATCCACCACGCCTGGCGTGACGCCTAATGTGACGGGCGGATCGACAGGTACGCCCGAGGTGCAGGACACTGCCGCAACCCGGGCCGTTGCCGGTGCGACCTCGACATAGAGCGGCAGGTTCAGCCCCGCGATCGAGCCGAGCCCGGAGAGCTGTAGGCCGAGCAAGACGCGCGTTTGCGCCGTATGCAGCGACGTGCCGACCGGGCCGACCGACGCGAAGCTCGACCCGATCGGCGACGTCCCGACCGAGAGCTTGAGGTTCACGGCCAGGATACCCGAAGGAGCCACGCTGGTGTTGGCCACCACTTCATGCGCGCTGCCACCAAGCCGGGCTGCGGCCGTCACGAAGGGCAGCAATGGCAGGTTGGCCGAAATGGGGGCGGAAGAGCCCACGGCGAGCCCGCCATAGGCCGCGAAGGACACGAGGTTGCCGAGCGTGAACGTCGGTCCGGACGGTCCGGCCGCCAGTGCCAGCGTTCGAAGCGCCTGCACGCTTGATGCCGGCAAGCCGGCCGTCGATCCCGCATCGGCCGCAGCCGAGAGAACGTCCGCCAATCGGACCGTCATGGTGGCCAGCGACCCGTAGGTGGCGTTCCGCGCTCCGATGCGCAGGGCGAGGGCGTTAGCGAAGCCGAACACGTCGACGTTGGCCGAAGCGAGACCCTGATAGTCGAGGACCGACAGCGAAACCCCCGTGCCGATGATGCCGCCCAGGATGGCGTTGGCGAGGCCACCGTCCAGAGAGGCAAGCCGGGAGCCGACGGCGAAACTGACCGTGTTCTGGTTCGCGGCGACCGAACGTGTGACGATGACGGCACCGGTGGTCTGAGACGCGCCTCCCGTCGGCGATGGGGGCGTCGTCGCGGCAACGGCCGGAGAGACGGGCGACAACAGAGCGCCGAAGAAGGACGACGCCGTCGTGCGCAGCGTGACGCGCGCGGCATTGGTGATCGTGCCGGTGCCCACCGCAAACCGCTGGCTGGCCGCCAGCGCCGGATCGGCCGTATAGGTCCCGAGTTCGACCGAGACGAGGTCGTTAGCAGAGCGGCCGTTGGCGGCCAGGCTCGCCAGAGCCGCAGCCTGAGCGTTGCCGATGCTGGCGGCGGCCGCCACCGCCGCGAGGTCGCCGGCCATCTGCTGCTGACGCTTGAGCAGATAGAAGCGCGACACGTCGATGGTCACCGCCGCCATTCCGAAAATGACGCCGGCCGACAGAACCGTGATGATCGCCACGGACCCGCGCGCATCGGCCCGGAAGCTGCGCAGCCTGTTCCCGAGAGTGCTCATCATGTCAGAACCCTCCGCGTTGCACGACGGCCGAGCGCGTTATGACCGGGTTTGGCAATGGCAGCCCCGCGAGCAGCTTATAGGGGAACAGATCCGACATGTCGTAGCGTGCGGAGACGCGAAAAGCGGTGCTCGAAGGATCGTCGGTCGTGATCGTGATCTTCGTCGGATCGATGAAAACGTAGGATCCGGTGCTGGACGACACATAGGCTCGCGCCAACTGGTCGCGCTCGGTGTCGCTCAAACCGCCGACCGAGGATCGCGCGGCTTCTGCCACGATCTGCTGAAGCCCATTGTTGACGCTGATGACTGTGCCGAATCCAATGATGCCGAACAGCATCAAAATCAGGACAGGAGCTATAAACGCGAATTCTACAGAAATAGACCCACGTTTAGATTGAATAAAATTAGGTTGAAATTTCGGCATGTGCGCCTCGCATGGTTTGCGAGTACATGCAGGGAGAAACTAACAACGTCTTAAACGTTAGAAGAGGCACAATACACAAACCATCGGGTATGGCACTTTGCAATCGACAGTGTGGGTCTGCGAGGTTGCCGTTACTGAGCGTTACGATCAAATTCCTGGATATCTTATCTTGTACGATCGAGTTGCGGTTTTGTGCAGCGCCGAAGCACAGCCTAGGAAAGTAGCTGTGTGGCCCACCTAAAGTGGCTTGCTCTATCCGAAAGCCTGTCGGAGCTTACGTTCCTTTGCTGTGATGGCCTAACCTGCCATCGGTGCGGCGTGCTTTCCAAAATGCCTGAGCTGGCAAACTGCTGGAGCAACGTGCATCATTCCGCGGCAAGCCTGCAGGCTCCGTTTGGACAAGCTGCTGGAACGTCAGCTCTACTTTTTCGTCAATCCATACAGGACGACGTCCTGGGTCGGGCCGACGACGAAATCCTGGACGTCAGCGCGTTCCGCCGTCTGTTTGACCTCCTGGAACATGATGATGAAGGGACTGTCGGCGAGCAAGGTTTGTTGAAGATCCTTGTACATCTGCTCGCGCTTGCCCATGTCGCGCTCCTCGACGGCGGCTTCGGTACTCTTGCTGATGTCCGGGATCAGCCAGGAGTTGCGCCACGCCAGGGGTTTCGTCGGAGGATTGTCTGAGTTGTCGGTATTGCGGGCGAAGCTGTCGGCGTTCGTATGCGGATCCATGTAATCCGGTCCCCAATAGATCAGCAGCAATTGGTGCTGGCGCGCCCGATACTTGGTGATGACGGATTTCTGCTCGCCCGGAATGATGGTGACCCGCACGCCGCCCTGCGCCATGCTGGACTGGATCGATTGCGCCATCGTGGTGTAGGGCGCCGAATTCGAGGCATCGAGCGTGATGTCGAAGCCGTTCGGATACCCGGCCTCGGCGAGCAGCTGCTTCGCCTTGGCAGGGTCGAACCGATACGGGTTCTTGTCGAGCGCAGCCCAGAAGCCCGACGGCCAGAACGTCTGGTGGACCTGGTACTGTCCCTTCAGGAACGAGTTCGCCATGCCGTCGTAATCGACGAGGTCGTGCAGGGCTTCGCGCACCTTCGGGTCGTTCAGCGGTGCCGCCTTGACGTTGATCCCGACGTAATGCAGGGCGGCCTGTGGCGAGGCGACGATCTTGACGTCCTTGTTGCCCGCGATGCTGGCGACCTGGTCGGGCGTGAGGTCGCGGGCGATGTCGGCGTCGCCTTTTTCGATCAGGAGGCGCTGGGCGGCGGGCTCCGGGACATGGCGGATGACGACGCGCTTCATGGGTGGCGCGCCCTCCCGGTAGGTCGGGTTGGCGTCGAGCACGACGCTCTCGTTGGCCTTCCAGGACCGGAGCGAGAACGGGCCGGACCCGGCCGAATGGGCCTTCAGCCAGCCGTTGCCGAGATCGCCGCCCTGATCGTGCTCCATCACGGCAGCCTTCTCCACCACGGAGCCGACGATCGACGACATCAGCGCCAGCACGAGCGAGGGCGCGTAATCGGGTCCGATCGTGATCTGCAGGGTCGACGGGTCGACGGCTTTGACCATCGTGTCGACGTTGTCCTTGGTCCAGCCGAGCTGCGAGATGAGAAAGGCGGGCGACTTGTCGAGCTTGATGACGCGGCTCAGCGAGAAGGCGGCGTCTTCGGCCGTCACGGGTTTGCCCGACACGAACGTCAGTCCCGACCGGAGCTTGAACGTCATGGTCTTGCCGTCCTGGCTCACGGTCCAGCTTTCGGCGACGCCGCCGACGAGCTTCGTGACGTCCTTCGGGTCGTTGCGGATCAGGCGATCGTAGATGTTGCTGTCGACCTCGACGCCGGTGAGCTCGTAGCATTCGGCCGGATCGAGGCTGATCATGTCGTCGATGTTCTTGGCCATGACCAGCGTATCGGCTGGGGTTGCGGCCGACGCCGGGGCCGCCAGAGGCAGCCATGCGCCGAGCGAGAGACCCAGCAGAAGACGTGCCTTCGTCCGATCCGACATTGACGTTCTCCGCATTGGTGGCGCTCGCGCCTGGTCCAGCTCTTCAGCAAAGAGGGATTGCGATGAGGATGCAAGGAGCCTGCCGCAGTGTGCGGTCGGCCGCGCGTGATCGGCTACGCGATGGCTTGTACCAACGGCGGAAAGTTCTTACCCATCTTCATGCTCAGCCGGCCCTTAGGGCCGTGTCGAAGCACGCAGAGCCGGCACCGAGGGCTCTGGAGCATCCCTTCGACACGACCGCGTTGCGCCAGCTTCTCCAACGCGCCTGCGCGCTGGAGCCTCAACCCGGCTCCGCTCAGGTTGAGGCGCTTATCAAACACGAGTCATGCTTTCCGCCGTTGGAATTACTGGATTGGAACGGCGTCCCGACGAAAGCCGCGGCTTGCCGCCAGTAGTTCGCGTGTGTAGGCGCTTTGCACCACCCCGCCGCGGAGGGACCCGACCGTCGTGACTTCGACGATCCGGCCGCCGCGCATCACCGCGATGCGATCGCAAAGATGCGCCACGACGGCGAGATCGTGGCTGACCAGGATGCTGGTCAGGCCGCGGCTCGCGCGGATCCGGGCCAGCAGGTTCAGGATCTCGGCCTGAACCGAGACGTCGAGCGCCGAGGTGGGTTCGTCGAGGAGCAGGATCTGTGGTTCGAGGATCAGGGCACGCGCGATGGCGACGCGCTGCCGTTGCCCGCCGGACAGCTGGTGCGGGTAACGGAACCGGAAGGCCTCGGCGAGATCGACGCTGGCCATGACGTCCCGGATCACGCGGTCGGGCTCCGCGACCCGATGAATGGCGAGCGGCTCGCGCAACGCGCGATCCACGGTCTGGCGCGGGTGCAGCGAACCGTAGGGGTCCTGGAAGACGAACTGCATCGCCCGGCGCTGCGGCTTCGAACGCCGCCGTCCCAGGGGTTCGCCCGCGATCCGGATCGTGCCTTGGCTCGGTTGGACGAGGCCCGCGACGGTGCGCAGCACGGTCGACTTGCCCGACCCCGATTCGCCCACGATGCCGAAGCTTTCGCCGGGAGAAATCGCAAAGGAGACGTCACGCACCGCGTCCACGAGACCGCCGGGGATGCGGAACGTCACCGACAGGTGGCGGACGTCGATCAGGGCGTCGGCCCGATCGGCTTCCTTCATTCCAGCCACGCGGGGTCGCGCTCGACGACGCTGAGCTCCGCCCGAGGGCGATCGATGTCGGGTGCGGCGGCCAGAAGCGCCCGCGTATAGGGATGGCGTGCATCGCGCAGGGCCGAGGCCGCACAGTCCTCCATGATCCGACCGCCGTACATGACGAGCACCCGGTCGCAGAAGCTCGCGACAGCGGTGAGGTTATGGCTGACGAAGACGAGCCCCATGCCGCGCTGCGTCACGAGCCGGTCGAGGATGCCGAGCACCTCGTTGCCCACCGTGACGTCGAGGGCCGAGATGGCTTCGTCCGCGATCAGGAGGTCGGGTTCTGCGATCAGCATGGCGGCGATCATGACCCGCTGACCCATGCCGCCCGAGAGCTGATGCGGGTACAGGCGCAGTACGGCCTCGGGGTCGCGGATGCTGACCGCGTCCAGCATGGCGAGGGCGCGTCGGCGGGCCTCGGCGGAGCCGCCGCCATGGTGCAGCCGATAGGCCTCCGTCACCTGCGTTTCGACCGTCATCACGGGGTTCAGCGCGAATTTCGGGTCCTGCAGGATCATCGCCATGCGCCGGCCCCGTATGCGGCTCCACTGGCGGGGCGAAAGCCCACGGAGATCCTGCCCGTCGAAAGCGAGGCGCGTCGCCGTGACGACCCCGGGGCGAGGTACCAGGCCGAGGATGGCCCGCCCTGTCGTCGACTTGCCCGACCCCGACTCCCCGACCACGCCGAGCCGCTCGCGGCCGAGGTCGAAGGAGACGCCCCGGACCGCATGGGTCGTGGTTCCGCCGACCGTATAGGCGACCGACAGATCGCGGACCTCGAGGAGCGACCCGCTCACGCGTCCCTCGGATCGAACACGTCGCGCAGCCCGTCGCCCAGGATGTTGAACGCGAGGCTGACCGTGAAGATGGCGAGACCCGGGATGGTCGAGACCCACCATTGGTCGAGCACCACGCTGCGGCCGGCCGCCACCATGGCGCCCCACTCGGGCGTCGGCGGCTGTGCCCCGAGCCCGAGGAAGCCGAGACCGGCCGCGATCAGGATGATGCCGGCCATGTCGAGCGTGAGCCGGACGATGACGGACGACAGGCACAGCGGCACGATGTGGCGTAGCAGGATGCGCGGGGTGGATGCGCCCTGCAGCACCACCGCCGCGATGAAGTCGCTCCGCGCGATGGATGCCGTTTCGGCGCGTGCCAGGCGCGCATAGGGGGGCCACGCGGTCAAAGAGATCGCGATCACGGCATTGACGATACCGGGGCCGAGGGCTGCGGCGAAGGCGAGCGCCAGCACGAGGCTCGGGAAGGCGAGGAAGATATCCGTGATCCGCATCAGCACCGCGTCGGTCCAGCCGCCCCGGTATCCCGCGGCGGTTCCCACCGCGAGGCCGATCGGGACCACGATCACGCCGACCAGGGCCACGATGGCGAGCGTGGCGCGCCCGCCATAGACCGTGCGGGCGAAGATGTCGCGGCCGAGTTCGTCCGTGCCGAACCAATGCGCGGCGTTCGGCGGCCGGAGCCGGCCCGCGAGGTCCTGCACCAGGGGCGAGGTCCCGGCCGTCAGCGCGGGAGCCAGGATTGCGCTCAGGACCAGGACGGCCACGATCGCGCAACCCAATGCCGCCAGCGGGTTGCGCAGGAGCCGCAGGACGCCGCCGACCACGAGCTTCAGCCGCGCCTGCGACAGGGAAGTCGGAACCGGATCGGTGAGCCAATGGCGGAAGCCCGGCACGGACGGCGCAACCACGCTCGGGGGGTCGTCGATGGGCCGCGCGGCCGTCATGGAGCCTGCAGCCTCGGATCGGCGACCCGGTAGAGAAAGTCACTGAAAAGATTGATGCCGATGAACACCGTCCCGACCACGATCGTGCCGCCCAAGACGGCATTCATATCGGCGTTGAACAGCGACTGCGTGATGTAGAGGCCGAGACCCGGCCAGGCGAAGACCGTTTCGGTCAAGACGGCGCCTTCGAGGAGCGTCGCGTAGCTCAGCCCGATCACGGTGATCAACGGGACCAGGATGTTCGGAAGGACGTGGCGCCGGACGACGCTGCCATAGGATCGGCCCTTGATCAGGGCTGTCGTCACGTAGTCCTGGCCGATCTGTGCGATCATGAAGCTTCGGGTCATCCGGGCGATGTAGGCCAGCGACAGATAGCCGAGGATCGCGGCCGGCAGGATCAGGTGGGCGGCGGCGCTGCGGAACACGTCCCACTCGCCCGCCATGGCACTGTCGAGCAGGATGACCCCGGTCGTCGGCTCGAGAACATCCTCGAATCCCGCATCGACCCGGCCCGGTCCCGCAACCCAGCCGAGCTTGCCGTAGAATATGAACAAGCCGACGAGCCCCATCCAGAAGACCGGCATCGAATAGCCGAAAAGCCCGACGACCCGCACCAGGTGATCCGGCCAACGGCCCTTGCAGGCTCCGGCCACGACCCCTGCCGGGACGCCGACCACGACGCCGAAGACGATCGCCACGGTGGCGAGTTCGAACGTCGCCGGAAAGAAGTGGATCAGGTCCGACAGGACGGGGTTCGAGGTGATGACGGACGTGCCGAGATCGCCATGCAGCAGCTTGCGGAGGTAGATCAGATATTGCTCCGGCACCGACCGATCGAGGCCGAGCGCCAGGCGCGTCCGGTCGTAGGTGCTCCGGCTGGCATGATCGCCCACGATGGCGATCACGGGGTCGACCGGAATGAACCGACCGATCACGAAGGTGACGCAGGTGAGGCCAAGAAGGCTGAGACCGGCCGACGACGCAAACCCGGCGACAGCGCGAAGCAGTCGCATTGCAGATCCGGGCGCCGTTATTGCTGCCAAAGCGCGTCGCTCACCGGTCGGAGGGTCGCCGTAACGATCAGGTGACGGAACGTTTCCGGCGCCTGTCTCGGTGCTCCGCAAATGAGAAGACCTGCAACCAGCGTGCCGAAGCCGTGTTGTCGGCGTAAAGAGGTGCGTTGCCCGCCGACTCGGGCGGCTTGTCCGGGTCGGCTTGCAGCGTTCGAGCGTCCGTTTCGTCGTCCGGGCGATCGGAGGCCACGAGGGTTGTTTTCGGGCGGGACCGGCGCTTGAACATCAAACCAGAAGGTCGGCACGGGTTTGGGGACACCATCATGCTTCGCCGCGTTGGACTCGGTCACGATGCCTTTGGCTCGATTCGCGCTGAGCGCATCATGATCTAAGACGGGGACGACACATGCGACATGATTCGCGTTCCAAGAGCCGGCAAGACAGACATGACTGACACTCCTCTGATCCCGGTCTTCGATGGCCACAACGATACGCTGCTCCGGTTCGCCTTGCACAAGAAACATGCGCCCGAACTGCTGTTCGCGGAGGGCGACGGTGGTGGCCACCTCGATCTGCCGAGAGCCAGGGCAGGCGGCTTCGCGGGAGGACTCTTCGCAGCCTTTCCGCCCCCCGTGGTGATGGCGAAGCTCGATGAAACTCTGAAGGGGCCCGGCTATGACGTACCCCTGCCAGCCCTTTTGGCGCTCGATGCCGCCCAGGCCTCGACCGCACACATGTTTTCCATCCTGCTTCGGCTCGAACGCGCCTTTCCGTCGGATCTGGCGATCTGCCGGAGTGTTGCCGACATTCGCGCCGCCATGGAGAGCGGCCGCCTCTCGGCCGTGATGCATATCGAGGGTGCCGAGGCGATCGACCCGGGCCTCAACATGCTGGACGTGCTCCATGCCGCAGGCTTGCGCTCGCTCGGACTCGTTTGGAGCCGCTCGAACGCCTTCGCCCATGGTGTTCCGTTCCGCTTCCCCAGTTCGCCCGATACGGGGCCGGGGTTGACCGACGCCGGACGCGCTCTGGTTCGGGCCTGCAACGACCTCAAGATCATGATCGACCTGTCGCACCTCAATGAGCAGGGTTTCTGGGATGTCGCGGCCCTGACGACGGCGCCCCTCGTGGCGACCCATTCCAACGTTCACGCCCTGTGCCCGTCGTCTCGCAACCTCACCGAACGACAGCTCGACGCCATCCGGGAGAGCCGCGGCGTCGTAGGGCTCAATTTCGCGACCTGCTTTATCCGCCCCGACGGCGCCATGCGGGCCGATACCGATCTCGACCTGATGCGGCGCCACCTCGACGCGCTGATCGAACGGCTCGGCGAAGATGGCGTAGCGTTCGGATCCGATTTCGATGGTGCCGTGGTGCCGGCCGGCATCGGAAGTGTGGCCGGTCTGCCGGCGCTGATCGGGCACTTGAGGCGGGCAGGTTACTCCGAAGGCCTGCTGGTCAAGGTCGCGCACGCCAACTGGCTGTCGGTGCTCCAGCGGACCTGGGCGTAGACGATATGGGCAGCAGCGGCGGGCGAACCTGTTAAGGAGCGGTCGCCTGGGATCAACCCGCCGACGGAGCGAAGAAGCAGAATACGCTGCTATAGGCTTTCACGCCGTCGGCATCCGTGAACGTGGAGTAGAAGGCCCAGTACTCCCCGTCCTCGCTGGGAAGCACTTGCGCGTCGTAGACGACATTGGGATAGCCCTGGATCACGTAGCCATGTTCGACGCGGCGCACCTGGTCGGGCTTGAGCCGATGAGCATCGGCAGGTCCGCAGCACGCCTTGGACACCCATTCGGGAACCGGTAGTCCGTTATCCCATGTCTGATGGGCGCGCGACGGAGATGCGCTGGCTAAGACAAGAATGAACGTGGCAAGAAGCTTCACGACACGCCTCGCGGGATCGAACTGGAACCGCTGCCAGACTCACACGTCAAGCGTCGTGTCTTGGATCGCGTTCCCTCGTTCCGAGGAGAAGAATGATGCCGACGCTATCGAACGCTTCGTCCTCCCTCGGGACACCCGGCTTCAGCTGCGCGACCGCTGTTCGGCATCGGCGATCCATCGGGGATCCATCCCGAAATCCGCGTAGCCCGCTGCGATGAGGGACAGAGAGTCTCGATCCGGCGGTTCGTACCCCGTGCGGTTCATCCTGTATATCAGGGCTAGGACCGGTCCCGTGACGCCGTCCCGCTTCACCGAGACCGTCAGGCGCCGGTAGAGACCTCCCGCGATATCTTCGTAAAGATCCAACGCGGACTCGCAGGCCGACGTGATGGTCCAGAGCACGCCCGGTACACTTTGCCCCAGGCAAGGCTCGACGTCGGCCCAGATGCGAAACACCAAGCGGTGGTCGGGAAGAGTGGCTTTCGAGATCGGGACGGCGGCCGGGCACCGCGCCTTCATGGCGGCGACCGACAGGTTGGACCCATAAGCAAAATAGTGCATCGCGACCCTCATTGGCGCGGGCAACCTGCGCGCCAGCATTGGAAGCCTCATCGTGTTCCGGCTTCAGGCTCGAAGCCACAAATACGCGAGTCTTCGCTGAACCGCTCGATGTGCTCTCGCGATGGTATTCTGCGGCTGCAGCGTGCTAGAGCTTGATGGATTATCAGTGCTCGGGTTCGTCATGCAGGCGCGAAGAAACATTCCGACGGTTCCGCACCCGTCCGAGACCATCAGGCTGGTCAAGGCATTCTTATTGATTACATGCGCAATGGAGCGAGAAAGGCTGATAGAGTATGCTGAGCGCGTAGCCGCCGAGCATAGCAAGTTCGAAATCATAGAAGTTGCCACGGACATCGACGAGGACGACGTTTAGCCACCGACGGAAGACGAGACACCGCCGCTTGCGTTCGATTTGCCTAAATTGCGCACGTGGTTTGCTTCTTCTTGGACCATGCTGAGGAGATGCACGATGATGGGGTGCTCATCCGCCAGTTCAGACAGACGAGTTATCGTATCGGCGATGAAAGCAAGTCTTTCATCCTCGGTGGATGTTTGTTTCTCTGGCAAGGCTAGTAGGCGTGTCGATGCTTCGCTCATCTCGTCTCCTGCATTGAAGCCTGTAGATCGGCAATAAAGCGCCGCCATGCCGTGGGTCGGCGGAAGGTCCAGGCCTGAGGCAGCGCCCCGACACCCGTAGGTTCCTGCAGCATCTCTCTGACGAGAGCTGTCGCGTCCTCGCGCTTGATGTCTCGCCAGTGCGTCTTGAACACGTCGAGCAGCGCGTCAGCCTTCGATCCCGAGAAGCCGGCCTGCTCGACCACCCGCCGCAGCGTCCGATCCTTGAAGAAGATGCGCTTGGCGCTAAACCTCAGCATCCGAGCGTCGGCCGCCGAGAGCGCTCCCGCGTGCAGCGCCGCTTTCCGTGTGGCTTCGATGTTCACGAGGGCTTCGGAAAGGGGAGGACAGCCGAGCTCGAAAGGGCCGTGGATCTGCGCGACGTCGGCATCGTCTGTGATCTCGCCGCTGATGTAGCGCGCCGCCACCACGCCGACCGCCACCATCCCGAAAGGCGCACATTCGGCCGCCC
Organism: uncultured Lichenihabitans sp.; assembly: GCA_964245215.1. Taxonomy (GTDB): domain Bacteria; phylum Pseudomonadota; class Alphaproteobacteria; order Rhizobiales; family Beijerinckiaceae; genus Lichenihabitans. The sequence continues at coordinate 15,260 of CAXTME010000012.1, read as the reverse complement.
GCAGGGCGCCCATGCTGGCGGCACCCAGCATGCGGACACCCTGATCGATGGCATAGAGGATTTCCTTGTGCCAGGGTGCCGCGACATCCTCGTAGCGTCCGTCGACCAGCCCGATGACGGTTGCCCCCTGCAGGACGGCGCGGGCGATGTCGCCTTGCTGGGCGGGGGGCAGGCAGACGATCTCGGTGCCGGCCACCGGGCAGCCGGGCATGACGGTTCCGTAGAGCGTCGGCCCGGCGAACAGGAATTTCAAGAGCGCCGCTCCGCCGCTCTCCGCAGCCGCGCCCCCTGCATCACGGCCCTGGCACCGGGCGGCAATTCGAGATCGGGCACGAGGACCTTGGCGACCGCGAAGTCGCCATCCTCGTGCAAGCACACGACGACGAGGCGTCCCACCTCCGCGGCCCTCAGGCGGTTCATCATGACCCCGAGTGCCTCCGCAAGCGGCACCTCGACTTCGGCGATGGGTGATGGGGGCCTGGCGGCTTGGCATCGCGGATAGACCAGGATGTCGGACGCGATCGGTCGCCCGTAGAGGCCCGGTTGGAAGTCGTCGCGAGCGCCGGAAATCGTGGTCAATCGCGTCTGCAGGGCCTCGCCGATGGCGGCCGCGGCAGCCCGTCCGGGGTCTAGGCGGCAGCCCATGCCGCTGGCGAGGTCGAAATGACACCACCGCGCTTCCCGGCCGTCCGGAGCCGGCGAGATCGTCGCAAAGAAGGTGGGTACTCCGACGTCGCTCGTGATGTCGAAGAGGCGCAGGTGCAGGTCGGCCCGTGCGACCGCCGAAGCCTGACGCGAGACTTCCTCGGAACACAAAGCCGCGGGATCGACGCAGGCGTCCGCCACCTCCTGGTCCGATCGCAGATGCCAGAACTCGCCGGCGTCCCGCTCGATGCGCTCGGACAATCCGTGCAACACGGCCTCGATCATGAGATTGCCAGATCCCAGGCCGTCGCTCGATTGCCAGTAGAGGCGATCCGGGTCCGTCGGATCGATCTGGACGGCCTGGGCCGGAACCCAGACGTCGTGATCCGTCATGAGATCGTGACCGCGCATCCACCCGATCGCTTGTTGGGGCGCCGGCAAGGCGCGCCCGCGCCGGATGAAGCCGGGCAGGAGGTCGAAGGCTTCGTGACGCGCCTGCATGGTCGCAGGGCTGGCGATCAAGGTGGGCTGAACCCGCTCTGCGACCGAGATCTCGACCGCTTCCATGATGGCCGATGCCTGGGCCGCCTCGACCGAAGACCCCTTGCCCTGACACACCGAGAGCGTCGGCGCGTTCGGGCGGACGGCCGCCCAGACGGGCCATCCGACGGTGTCGAGGCCGGTCATCTCGGCGAGCCGGGTGATGCCGACTTCGACGAAGCGTGGCCGCATCCGGGCGACGAGGTCGCCCGGAGAGCGCAGACGCCCGGTCATGGGATTCAACTGGCTCACGAATGCCGCCTGCTTGGCTAGGGTGCCCAGCATGGGGCCCGCTCTCAGTCCTCGAAGGTGAAATGCGAGGCGGCGCGTGACCGGCCCTGCTGGAGATGTTCTGCGTCGGCAGTCTGGTTCTGATCCGAGGTCACGTGGTTATCTGCGATGATCATGGGGAAAGTCCTCAACTGAAGCCTGCTGCCTTGAGACCCTCTTGGTAGTGCCGGACGTGTTGCGGGTCTCGAAGCGACACGATCCGGAGCCATCCCTCGATAGTCATGTCGGGATAGATCTCCATGGCCTTGGCCCGGCGTCGTCCCGCCTCTTCCAAGCGGCCCGCCAGGGCATTGGCCACGGCGAGGAGGCGAGACACGGGCACCGTGTCCTGCATGCGCTCCAGCGCCGCTATTGCGTCTTCATACCGGCCCAAGAAGAAGCAGGCCGAGCCAAGTGTCCAAAAGTAGGTATCCTGACACAATGGGTTCAGATCGATGGCCAAATTAATCTTGTCGAGCGCTGGTTTGATTTGCCCATCGTGTACGAGAGCGTCTGCATAGTCGGCGATCACATCGGCGTAGTGCGGATTCAAGAATTCTGCTTTTTCGTAGTTCTTGATGCTTAGGTCGAAATCCTTACGGTATAGGGAACAGAATCCGAGCTCACGGAAACCGCGTGCTTCATAGGGATCGACGTCCACCGCACTTTGCGCATGATGTTCGGCTTGGCTGAGCAGATCCGGGTCTCCCCTTGCGGTCAGCAACCATTCCAGTTGATAGCTGCGCGCCAGAGCGCTCGACGCCGGCGCAAACTTCGGTGACCGCTTCGCAGCAGCGGCAAGGTACTTCCGGCCTTTGCGCAAATCCCGGAGGTCGAGGCTCGACAGCGACGTCTGTCCCCGCAGAAACAAGACGTAGGCGCTGGGATCAGTCCTCAACGCGAAGGAGTCGAGCTCGCGTCTCTCGACGCTTTTGATCAAGGATCGAAGGACACCTGCGGTCAAGATATTGTAGAATTCGATCGTAAACGTCTCACTGATCTCGAATTTGTCGCACCAGATAATCTCACGGGTCGTTCGAGAGTATAGGTTGACGGAAATCTGGTTCTTTCCCGAAAAATGCTCTAGACTGCGCAATTCGACGACGTAATCGGCGTGGATGGCACGCAAGCGTTCCTGTCCATCGGGACCCGAGACCTGCCACGCGGTATGCGGTGCGATCACCCGGAGGAGAGAAACGCGGCACAAGCCGATGGACACGTCGATGACCAGCGAGTCGACGATCTGGGACATCCTCGATCGCCTGCTCTCGAACGGCCTGAGAATGCAGATCGTCGGGATCTCCGGATCGCGAACCGGTTCGAGCGGGCGCTCCGCGGCGCGCTGCGGTGTCGTCAGGCGGAAAAACAGCTCCGTCGTATTGCTCTGAGGGACGGTCCCGGATTGGTCGAGGCGCGCCCGCAGATCGTAGTAGGCTCGCTCCACGCCTCCGGCATCGCCGCTCATCGCGTTGCCGAGCATCCTGGAGCGCACCGCGGTCTCGTTGGTCGGATCGATCTCGAGGAGGCGCTGAGCCTCGAACACCTCGTCGGATCTGCCGAGCGAGGGATCCTGCAAACGGGCGGTGGCCCGCTGGACGTAGAGTGTCCTCGTCCGATCGCGTTGCGCGTCGATCCATGCGACCCAAGACGGGTGATCCGCATCGATCCCGTCGGCGAAGATGCCCCGATAGATCCGGGCAGGATCGTGCTCTTGCCGTAGAGCCTGCAGGTCGCGCACGTCGCAGTAGAGATCCGACGAGAGGCTGACCAGATCGTCCTCGCACTCGATGATCGCGATGCGGTGATCCTTCTCGATCTTGCGAATATCCCAGACGAGTTTCCGCAACGTCCCGAGTTTCGCAGTAGGCCAGACGAGGTCCACCAACGCAGCCCGTGAAACACTGCCGTCTGTCGCGGCCGCGACCGCGACCAAACGCCAGGCGCTCGGGCTCAAATGCACCTGAGCACCTGTCTCGACCACGAGCCTGGGTCGTCCGAAGAGATAGAGGCTATTGATCAATGGTCCGATCTCAACGCTCAGTGCACAACGTAAGCGCGTGCGCACGTTCGCTCAACAATGCAGAAGTCGAGATTGTAACGGCTTTGTAACGCCTTCCCTCGATGGCGACTCGCTACGGAGCTTGGCCGTCCGTGGCAACGACAGGGCGACCACCTCCAGCCTCGGCGCAGACCTGCCGCCGAGGTGGCTCTCGCGTCAGGCAGCACCTCGGAACCTGGGAAGCAGGCGGCGCGCGTTCGCGGAAGCGATCTTACGTTTCTCGTCGTCGTCGAAGCCGGGGTAACGCTCGAACGCCTGTTGCCCGGGAGCGATCGTCGCCTCCGGCATGAGCGGGTAGTCGAAGCCCATGAGAAGTCGATCGGCCGGAACGAGGGCGCGCAGCGCGTCCAGCGCGGTGGCCGACGTGGCGGCCGTTAAATCGAAATAGAAGGACGCGAGCGACGCCAGAACGTCCTTCGATTCGAGCTTCGGGCCGTCGCGATAGGCCCAGGGCATTGATCCCGCCAAGCTGATCCGATGCGCGAGGTAGGGGATCGTGCCGCCGCCGTGCGTCGCGATGACGTTGATCCGATCGAAGCGCTGCTTCGCCCCGGACAGCACCATGGTGGTGATCATGCGGGTCGTTTCGAACATGAACTCGATCACGGAGACGTTGGTCCTGCTCTGCTGGGCGTCGAAATGCGGCGGGATGGCCGGATGGACGAACAGGGTCGTCCCGCGCCGATTCATCTCCTCGAGGAATGCGTCGTAATGCGGATCGCCGAGATGCCGTCCACCGCACTGCGTCTCGATGCCGATGCCGTCGAGCTTGAGAACGTCGAGCGCGTAGGCCAGCTCCCCGTTGGCGGCCTCCATGTCGTCCATCGGTACGCTCGCGAAAGCGCCGAAGCGGGTAGGATGTCGCCCGACGATCGTGGCGAGCGCCTCGTTGATGGCCCGCGCCTGCCCGCGCCCCTTGCTGCCCAGCATGGTCTGAGCAACGCTGTTGACCGACAGCATCGAGGTCTCGATGCCGTGCCGATCCATCATCGCGATCTGCTCGTCGATCGACCACGCTGGCATCGCCATGTTGCCGATCTGGCTCTCGTCGAGCGCCTCCACCACGGCGGGGATCAAAGGGTGGCAATGAAGGTCGATGATTGGGTCGTTCATGGTCCTCTCCTCGAAGGGTGCCAAGCGCCGCGTGACAGTCGCCGAAGCGGGAACGCCGGACCCCTATGGCTAGCGACTCCGATCAGTGCTCGTGACGTCCGAGGAACCCGCGTTCCCGGCGGCCCCGAGAGCGATGCAGCAATCCGCCGTCAGTAGGACGAAGCTCAGAAAGCCCTCTCCGGGCGGACGTGGCGCTGTCCAGAGCAGTGCCGACGCTGCAGATCGGGCGCACATCGCGAGCCGCCCGCTCCATCGACCGGCCCATCATGCCGCGACCGCAGGCTTCGATGCTGCGTCTCTCGACGAGCTTTCCGTCCCTCTGGTTTCGGCTGCCTTCGCGGTGCTCCGCGGCGGCTCTTTCACGCGGTACCAGGCGACGTAGAGCGCCGGCAGGAACAGCAGCGTCAGCAGCGTCGCCGCGAGGATGCCGCCGATCATCGCATAGGCCATGGGCCCCCAGAAGATCTCGCGGGCGATCGGGATCATGGCGAGGCTCGCTGCCGCGGAGGTCAGCAGGATGGGACGGGCGCGGTGCATGGTGGCTTCGTGCACCGCGGTCCAGCGGTCTTTACCCTCTCTCAAGACCTCGTCGATCTGCGTCATCAGGATGATCGAGTTCCGAATGATGATGCCGATGAGGGCGAGAATGCCGAGGATCGCCACGAAGCCGAGCGGCTTGCCGGAGAGGAGCATGGCCGCGACCACCCCGATGAGGCCCAGCGGCGCCACGCTGGTGACGAGGATCATCTTCTGGAAGCTCTGGAGCTGGACCATGATGAAAAACGCCATGGCCAGCAGCATGATGGGCGCAATGGCCACGATCGGACCCTGGCCCTTCGCGCTTTCCTCGACCGTGCCGCCGGTCGCCAAGGTGTAGCCCGTCGGGAGGTCTCGCTGTATCGCCTGGATCTCGGGAGCGAGTTGCTGCACGACGGTGGCGGGCTGAGTGTCGTCCCGCATGTTCGACCGGAGCGTGATGGTCGGGAGGCGATCGCGTCGCCACACGATCGGCTGTTCGAGCTCGTACCGGAGGGTCGCGAAGGCGAGCAGCGGGACAACGGATCCGTTGCTCGTCGATAGCTGGAGGCTTTCCAAGGTTTCGACATTGTTGCGCTCGGCCTCGACCGCGCGACCCACGACGTCGACAAGGTAGATGTCGTCGCGCACCTGCGTGATCGACGATCCGCCGACCACCCCGTTGAGGATGCTGGCGACATCGGACGAGTTGATGCCGAGTTGGCGCGCTTTGTCCTGGTTGATCTCGACACGGACGGCCTTGCCCGGCTCGTTCCAGTCCAAGGTAGGCGGCGTCAGATGGGGGCTGTCGCTCAACAGCTTGGCGATCTTGAACGCCTGCGTCCGTACCCCACCCGTATCGGGACCGCTGATCCGGTACTGGACCGGCCGCCCGACCGGCGGCCCGAGGTCGAGCGAGTGCACGAAGACGTCGATCCCGGCGAATTCGTCGTGCGCCACTTGCCTCAGTCGGGCCTGGACCCGTTCGCGCGCCTCGATCGACTTGGTCACGACGACCGTCTGGCCGAAGAAATCGTTGGCGAGCTGCTGGTCGAGCGGGAGGTAGAAGCGGATGGCGCCCTGGCCTACGTAGGAGCTCCAGCTCTCGATATCCTCCTGTCCCGCGAGCTTCTGCTCGAAACGGTCCATCTGGGCCCTGGTCTCGCCGATCGAGGCGTTCTGCGGCAGCGTCATGTCGACCAGCAGTTCGACCCGGTCCGAACTCGGGAAGAACTGTTGCTGGACAAAACGCAGGCCGTAGACCGAGACGGCCAGCATGGCGAAGGAGAACAGGATCGTGGCCCACCGCCAGCGCATGGCACCGAGGAGGACCGCGGAGAACATCCGCATCAGCCGCCCCGGTTGCCCGGAGTGATGCTTCATCGTCTTGGGCAGGATCTTGACGCCGAGAAGCGGCGCGAACAGCACCGCAACGATCCAACTCACAAGCAGAGACGCGGCAATGACGATGAAAAGGCTGTGGGTATATTCGCCCGCCGACGAAGAATTGAAGCCGATCGGAATAAATCCGGAAACGGTGACCAGGGTGCCGGTCAGCATCGGCATAGCGGTGTGCTTGAAGGCGTAGGTGGCCGCGCTCTCCAGCTTCTCGCCGACCTCGAGGCGGGACACCATCATCTCGACGGTGATCATGGCATCGTCCACCAGGAGCCCGAGCGCGATGATCAGAGCCCCGAGCGAGATGCGCTGAAGCGAGATCCCCTCGATCTCCATGGCCACGAAGGTGACGGCCAGCACCAGGGGAATCGAGAAGCTCACCACCAGGCCGGCCCGGACGCCGAGACTCAGGAAGCTGACCGCCAGCACGATGACGACGGCCTCGACCAGCGCCTTGACGAAGCCCTTGACCGCCTCGTCCACGACCTTCGGCTGGTCGGACACGAGATGCACGCCGACGCCGACCGGCAGCGTGCCCTCGATCTCCCGCATCTTCGCCTTCAGCGCCTCGCCGAACTGCAACAGGTTGCCGCTCGCCGTCATGGCGATGCCGAGGCCGATCGCCGGCTGGCCATCGATCCGGAACAGCGGATCGGGAGGATCCTTGTAGCCGCGCGTGATGGTCGCGACGTCGCTCAGTCTGAAGAAGCGGTCGTTCACCCGCAGGTTGATGGCCCGCAAGCTCTCCTCGGACGCGAACTGGCCGCTGACACGCAATGACACCTCCTCGGGGCCCGCCTGGACGACCCCCGATGGCTGCACGGCGTTCTGGTTCTTCAGCGTGTCGATCAGCGACTGGACGTTGAGGCCGAGCGCCGCCAGCTTGCGGATCGAGATGCCGAGGTAGATCACCTCGTCCTGCGCGCCGATCACCTGAACCTTGCCGATGCTCGGCACGCTCAGGACCTCCGACCGAACCTGCTCCACATAGTCCCGCAACTGGCGCTGGCTGAGGCCGTCGGCCGTGAAGCCGTAGATGTTGCCGTAGACGTCGCCGAACTCGTCGTTGAACGCGGGCTGCTGGACACCCGACGGCATGGCGTATTGGATGTCCCCGACGTGCTTGCGCACCTGATAGAACAGCCAAGGCACGTCCTTGGCGGCCGTCGTGTCCTTCAGGTTGACGAAGACGGTCGTCTGACCGGGAGTCGTGTAGCTCTTCGTGTAATCGAGGGCATCGATCTGTTTCAGCTCCTTCTCTATCCGCTCGGTGACCTGATTAAGCATGTCGTTGACCGTCGCGCCGGGCCAGCGCTGCTGCACGATCATGGTCTTGATGGTGAACTTCGGATCCTCCTCGCGGCCCAGGCCCCGATAGGCGAGGACGCCGGCGATGCACGAGACGAGCATCAGGAACCAGACGAACGAGCGGTGCTTGAGCGCCCATTCTGAGATGTTGAAGCTTGTCATGTCATTGCCCGAGCAGCTTGATGGGTTGCCCGGCGGACAACGAATGCACGCCTGCGACGATCACGCGGTCGCCCTTTGCCAAGCCTTCGGTGACCGTCACCGTGTCCCCCTCGCGCGTCCCGACCACCACGTCCTTCGGGAGGGCCTTGCCGTCCTGGCCTGCGAGCCAAACGCTGGACTTGCCATCCTTCTCCAGGATCGCGCTGGTCGGCAGCGTGATGATCGGCGGAGTCGCGGACTTCAGCGTGATCGTGACGGTTGTGCCGAGGCGGAAGACATTCGGCGCGTTCGGCAGGGTCATCTTGATCCGTCGGGTCCGGGTTGCGGCGTCGGCCTCCGGCGCGATCTCGCGGACCACCCCTTCCGTCGTCACGTCGAGATCGGCCTGCAGCGAGACCGTGAAGGAGCCGCCGGGCTTGACCTTGCCGATCAGGTTGTCGGGAACATCGAACACCGCATCGCGCTGATCCGGCCGGGCCACGGTCACCACCGACTGCCCACTCGACACCAATTGGCCGACTTCGGCACTCCAGGTTGTGATCACGCCATCGAAGTCGGAGCGTAGCGTCATAAAGTCGAGTTGCTCCTGCGCCTTCGTCAAAGCGGCTTCGGCCTGATTCACCTTGGCCTTGGCCGTATCTCTGTTGGCGACCGCCGAATCCACTTGCGACTGGGCCGTGCTTCCGGTTTGCAGCAACGTACTCTGGCGCTGTTCGGTACCGGCCGCATTCACGAGTTGCGCCTGCGCGTTCGCGAGATCGGCGCGCGAAGCGGCCAGGGCCAGCGCCGCGATGCGAGGGTCGAGCGACGCCAGGATGGAGTCTTTGGCGATCTGGTCGCCGACGTTGGCATTCCGCGCGATCATTCGTCCCGACGCCCGGAACCCGAGGTCGGTCTTGTAGCGGGGTTGCACGGTGCCGGCGAATGGCCCGAAGAGCTGGTCGGAGACGGGCTCGACCACGCGGCTCAGCACGGGCCGGACAGGTGGCGGCTCGTCCTTCGGTCGGTCGCACGACGCGGTGACGAGCGAACACAACAGCATTGTGGACAACGGAACGCCACGAAGAGGACGGGCCACGGTCATGGTGCCGGGGACTCCGTCACGACGACCTTCTGGCCGGGAAACAGGAACTGGATCCCCGCCGTAACCACACGCTCCGAGCCGTCGAGCCCATCGCTGACCGTGAAGGTCCCGGTCGCGAAGCGCGCGACCGAAACGATCTTGGGCGATACCAGCCCTTTGTCATCGACCAGCCAGACAGCGGGCTTGCCCTGCCACTCGAACAAGGCGCTCCACGGCAGGACGATCGCAGGCGTCTCGTCCCACCGCGCACGCCCGACGATGGCAGCGCCGAGCGTCATCGCCGGAGGCGTCGACGTGAGACCGATCTTGACCTTGACCGTATTGGTGGCCGGGTCGATCGTCGGCGAGACTTCCCGCACCTCGCCCGAAGCATGGACGGAGGGATCGGATTGCAGAACCACGTCGACCGTGTTGTTTTTCGGGGGCCGTGTCAGCAGCGACTCGAAGATGTTGAAGACGGCATCGCGGGGCCCGTCTTCGGCGATGACCAACACCGTCTCTCCCGTCTGCACGACTTCGCCGCCCTCGACGCTTCGCGAGACGACAATGCCGTCGCTGGTCGCCTTGAGGTCCGTGTAGGACAGCTGTTCGGTCGTGGTCGCCAAGGACGCCCGCGCCGAGTCGACCAGCGCCTGATTCGTCTTGAGGCTCGCTTCGGCCGAGTCGAAGCTCGCCCGCGTCGTGTAACCCGAATCGAGCAAGGTCCTCTGACGGTCGTAAGTCGTCTTGGCCTGTTGCAGGAGAGCCTCGGCCGAATTCAGCGCCGCCTTGGCATTGACCACGTCAGCCTTCTGCTCGACGGGGTCGAGGACGGCGAGCACCTGGCCCTTGGTGACGTGGTCACCCGTGTCCACCCGCCGCTCGACGACTTTGCCGTTGAGACGGAACGAGATGTTCGACTGGACGCGGGCCTGGATCTGACCCGACAACGCGATGTCCGGCGATGTCTGGGTCTGATGCGGCGTGATCGCGCGGACCGGAACCAGATCTGTCGTGCCCTCCGCCCATCCGGCCGTCGGCCAGGCGGACGCGCTGCCTATCAGGAACGCCGCGAAGCATTTTGCGTAACAACCGCGGCCATGCCGTTGCACCAACGCAGTATCGAATGTCACCGAGAACTGCCCATCACCGGTGAGCGTGGGTTGCAGACGTAACCGAGACGCTCTTCGATGATTTGATCGGGATCACACAGCATCGAAATATCGCCCTCCAGTCGAGTCACGAGGTTGTATCCTTGACTAACTCGACGGTCAATGAAATGTCGTTCGCGCTGGAGCCTTCAAGCGGTATACGGGGGCAATGGTTGGCATTCGGGCGCGCCGGAAAGCTGAGCGGCCGGGAGAGATCCTCGAAGCTGCTTTCGACGAATTCGTGTCCAGGGGCTATGCCGCCGCCCGGCTCGAGGATGTCGCCAAGCGCCTAGGCATCGCCAAGGGCACGATCTACTTTTACTTCGGAAGCAAGGAGCGAGTTTTCGAAGAGTCTATTCAGACGATCGGCTCGTTGCCGCTGGCGGTGTTCAACAGGAACCCGACCCCGTTTACCGACGACATTGCGGAAGATCTCCGTGTCTTTCTACGTGATCTCTACGATTTCATCGATTCTAACCCGCGGGCCCGTGAGACGTTGCGGCTTCTCGTTGCGGAGGCACAGCGGTTTCCGCGGGCCGTCGATACATACTTTGCCGCCTTCATGGATCCCGTCATCGGGCGGCTGCGATCGCGGCTAGCCCAGGCGACGGCCTCGGGCCAGATCCGCCAGGACGTGCCTTATGGCGCCGAGGCGATCGCCTCGCCTCCGCTCGCCTATATGATCATGTCCCTTCTCTTCCAGGACCGGCGCGGGGTCGACTCCGAGCAGTTGCTCCATTCTCAGCTCGAGCTTCTGCTGGGTGGCATGCATCCTGCCGAGCCAGCGGTGCCGGTTCTGGCAGCCCCCCTCGAGCATTGGACGAGATGGCGTCGAGTGCCGAACCCCCGAACCGGGGAGGCCCTGATAGCGCCGATCGGGGCGGGACTCTACGAGTTGCAGCTGAACTCCGGAGAGCCTCTTCTCCTCGGGTGCACGAGCAACGTCGCCGCCCGGCTCGCCACCATCGTATCGTTGACCGACAGGCCGCACAGCGGAAATGTGGATCCCCGGCGCCAATACCTCTTCGACAACTTACACAATCTGCAATATCGGACGCGGACATGCGCCACGCGTGCTGACGCCCGACGCTTCGTCGAGAGCGCCGAGCCCGAACGCCATCGATTCAAGGCCGATGTCGACGACAGCTGATCGACATCTGCTGGATGGTCGACCGACTTGTCACGTCACGACCGGAAGCGGGCTCTCGAGGTCCGCCGTCAGGACGGTTGCGCGCGCAAGCGGACCCCCGACGCGGGATCGAACAGCAGGAGATCCGACGGCGCCACCGCAAGACCCACCGGTTCGCCGACCTCGAGAACCAGCCGTTCCGTCGTGAACAGCTTCAGGGCCTGACCTCCGAGCAGGAGATGGACCACGGCACCGAGGCCGGTCGGCTCGACGAGGTCGACGAGTGCCGCGGCTCCCGTGCCGGGTGGACCCAGCCGGACCCGCTCGGGACGCAGGCCCAGGGTGATGCGGGACCCCGAAGCCACGCCGGCCGGAGGCCGGACCTCGGCCAGGACGATATCGCCGACCCTGACCGCCGCGGCGCCGCCTTCGTGCGTCAGGGTCCCGTCGAGGAAGTTCATGGCCGGTGAGCCGATGAAGCCGGCCACGAAAGTGTTGGCCGGGTCGTCATAGAGCTCTGCCGGCGGTCCTACCTGCTGGGCCACGCCTTCGTTCATGGCGACGATCCGGTCCGCCATGGTCATGGCCTCGATCTGGTCGTGCGTGACGTAGATCGAAGTCGCGCCGAGGTCGCGATGCAGCTTGCGGATCTCGTAGCGCATCTGCTCGCGCAGGCGGGCGTCGAGGTTCGAGAGCGGCTCGTCGAACAGGAAGGCCTTGGGCTCGCGCACGATGGCGCGCCCCATGGCGACGCGCTGACGCTGCCCGCCCGAGAGCGCCCGGGGCTTGCGCTCGATCAGCGGGTCGAGCCCGAGCTTGCGGCTGGCGCCGGCCACGGCGGCCGCGATCCGCTCGGTCGCGACGCGCTTCAGTTTCAGGCTGAAGCTCATATTGTCGCGCACGCTCATGTGGGGATAGAGCGCGTAGGACTGGAACACCATGGCGAGGTCGCGGTCCTTCGGCGGAAGGTCGTTGACCAACCGGTCGCCGATCCGGATCTCGCCCGACGTGATCTCTTCGAGCCCCGCGATGAGCCGCAACAGGGTCGACTTCCCGCAGCCCGACGGCCCTACCAGAACGACGAACTCGCCGTTGGGGATCGCGAGGTCGATGCCCTTGAGCACCGGCACGTTGCCGTAGGCCTTGTGAACGCCCGCGATGTCGATCGCCGCCATCGTGTGATCAGCCCTTCACGGCGCCGGCCGTCAGGCCCTGCACGAGATAGCGTTGGATGAAGAAGAAGAAGCCGCACACCGGGATCAAGGCCAGGATGCCGGCCGCCATCATCTGCCCGAAATCGACGGAGAATTTCGACACGAAGGCCAGCAATCCGACCGGGAACGTGCTGGCGGCGGTCGACGAGTTCAGCATCAGCGCGAACAGCAGTTCGCTCCAGGCGGCCGTGAACACGAAGCCCAGCGTCGCCGCGAGGCCTGGCAGCGTCAGCGGCAGGATCACGCGGACGAGCGCCTGGAACCGCGTCGCCCCGTCCATCATGGCGGCCTCCTCGAGGTCTTTCGGAATGCCGTCGAAGAAGGACTGCATGAGGAAGCTCGCGAAGGGCACGTTGAAAGCCGTATAGACGATGATGAGCCCGGTCAGGCTGTCGGTGAGTCCGAGCGGCGAGAGCAGCCGGAAGATCGGCGCCACGATCATGACGAGCGGGAACATCTGGCTCACCAGCATGAGGCCCACGATCCAGAACTTCCCCCGGAAGGCAAAGCGCGAGAACCCGTAGCCCGCGCCGGCCGCCACCAGCGTCGAAACGAGGGCGGTCGCGGTCGAGACGATCACGCTGTTGCGGAAGAAGAGCGGGAACTGCGTGTGGCCGATCACCGACCAGTAGTGGTCGAGCGTCACGCGCGACGGCCAGAACCGCACGCCCTCGCTATAGAGAAGGTCGTTCGGCGTCACCGACACTTTCAGCAGCCAGAACAGCGGGAAGAGCGCGAACGCGACGAAACAGGCCAGCAGCCCGTAGTGGAAGAGCCAGTAGAGCGTGCGTCCGAGCCTCGGGCGTCGCATCTAGCTCCTCGCCATCAGGGCCTGCCGCAGCACGACGAGCGCCATCGCATAGGCGAGGAGCAGCACGAGCAGCACGGCCGCGACCGCCGATGCGTAGCCGAAATCGAGCCGCTGGAACGCGATCGTGAAGATGTAGCTCGAGAGGATCTGGGTCGAATCGGCCGGGCCGCCTTTGGTCATGACGACGATGAGATCGGCGAAATTGGCGATCCAGACGGTGCGCAGCAGCACCGTGATGGCGATGGTCGGGGCCAGGAACGGCAGGGTGATGCTGCGGAACCGCTGCAGGGAGCCGGCGCCGTCGATGGCCGCGGCCTCGTAGATGTCCTTCGGGATCGACTGCAGGGCCGCCAGGAGCGTGATGGCGAAGAACGGGATGCCCCACCAGACATTGGCGATCACCGGACCCCAGATCGCGTGGTCGGGGCTCGACAGCAGATTATCCGGGGTCGCCATCAGCCCGAGCCTGACGAACCAAGTGGGCAGGGGGCCGACCACCGGGTTGAACAGCCAGGCCCAGTTCAGCCCGGACAGGAAGCTCGGCACCGCCCAGGGCAGGAACACCAGGGCCTGGATGATCCCGCGCCCGGGGAAGGGCCTGTCGAGCAGCAGCGCCAGCGTGAGCCCCAGCGCGAACTGGAGCACGACCGAGGAGACCGTCCAGGTGACGGTGTTGCGCAGGGCGTTCCAGAAGCTCGCATCGGCCCAAAGCTCGCGGAAATTGTCGAGACCCACGAAGCCGCCGCTGTCAGGATCGAGCAGCGTGAGGTCGCGGAACGCGAAGGACAGCCCGACGATGAGCGGGACCAGCATGATGATCGCGATGAGGAACACCGACGGCACGGTGTAGAGGTAGGGCTCGAGCGCCAGAGTCAGGCGTCGGCGTGCCGACCGGCGAGGGGCAGGGCGCGCGAGTGTCGCGGTGGCCGTCACGGGCTCGCCGTGGGTCTAGTGCCGGGAGCCCCCTGCACCGTGCTCCGCACGGTCCCTCTCCCCCGCTTCGCAGGGGAGGACATGCAGCGGCCCGGATCTATCCTCCCCTGCGCAGCCGGGGAGGAGAACCACGCGAAGCGTGGTGGAGGGGGCTGTCGCAGGCCTTTGCTCACGGCTTCGCCATGGCCTTCTGCTTGTCCTTCGTCAGGATGCCGGCCCATTGCTTGTTCATGTCCTCGGGCGTGATCTGGCCGAGCAGCGCCTGCTGGCTGGTCTTCACCGCCACCGAATCGGCGAAATACGCGAAACCAGGCACATAGGTCGGCATCACGAGCGGAACCACGTCCTTGTCGGAGAGCTCATCGAACCATCCCTTGAACTGGTCGCCCTTGTAGAAGGGGTCGGTCTCGGCCGCCTTGTAGATCGGCAGGGCGCCGGTGCGCTTGTTCCAGGCGATGTTGCCCTCGGGGCTGTCGAGCGCCGCGATGAGCTGCCAATCGAGGTCCTTCGACTTCGAGTTGGCGAACATCGACCAGCCCGCGTAGCCGAGCGTCGGATAGGCGCGGCCCGAAGGCCCCTTCGGCATGGTGGTGACGCCGAACTCGTCGGGCTTCATCCGCTCCGCGATGGCGATCAACGCGTCGGGATCCTGGTCGAGCATGGCGCAGGTGCCGGAGTAGAAGCCCGCCACGATCTCGTTGAAGCCCCAGTTGACGCTGTCCTTCGGGGCGGCACCGCTCTTGTAGAGGTCGACCAGGAACTGCGATCCCTTGATCCAATCGGGCTCGCTCAGGGTCGAGCTGCCGTCGTCCTTGAAGAACGCGTCGGAGCCGGCCGTGGTGGCGTCGAACATCATCCAGCCGTTGAGGCCGCCGGGGCCGCCGCGCAGGCAATAGCCGGACTTGCCGGGGAGTTTCGCGATGGTCTTGGCGTCGGCCGCGAACTCGT